>JAUCQB010000227.1 GCA_030372985.1 Phycisphaerae bacterium | reverse complement strand
GGGCCGAGAGCATGACCTCGTAACAGAACGCTCGGGTGTGTTCGACCAGGGCATCGACGGCCCGGGTTAGTTCGAACGCCAGGCGCACGATCTCGCGATCGTGTGTCCATCGCGCGTGGTTGCCGCTAATCCGAGTCCTCCGCCGTCAGCGGCAGCTGATTCTTCGGCGTGAACTTGCGATGGCAGCTCTTGCACCGACGCACCTTGCGGTCGCCGACAGTCTTATTGCGGCGAACGCCCTTGCTGACCGTCTCGTTAGAACTGCAGTAGGGGCATTTGTAGGGCCTTCCCATGTTTTCACCTCAAGGGACCAGAGAGAGGCCTGAGAATATAAACCTTTGTGACCACGGCCCCGTAGCACCCCCGCAGCGGCCGGACCACAACACATATAAACTCCGGCGCATTCACTACTCTGTAATAGTCACATCCGAGGTGATCCCATGAATCCATCAACAACAAGTCCAACCGCAGGCACTCCGTACGGCTCCATCGCCTACCAGTACCTGTACGGCAGGCATCATCAATATGGCCGTACGCCATCTGTAACCCGGTACGGCGTTCGACCCTATTGGACCGCCAAGCCCGCTTCTCCTGCCGGCGAAGCCGTCGCTGGAATCGATGACGGTCCGCAGACCGTCGAAGATCTCGTTCAACAGGGCTACTTCGCAGTCCCCGACCATGAGCCGGAGACCGCCGTCCTGTTCGATCGCAAGCACACCAGTTGGATGGCACTCGATGACGTGCTGGGCCAGATAAGGGAACGCGAGGCGATCTATAAGAAGAACATGCTCGAGATCACATGGTCTCAGTGCTACGCCTTCAACGAACTCGCCCGAAACGCTAACCCCGCGACAGAGGAAGCCTATGCCGTCTACGAAAAACGAATGCACGACCTGCGCGCCGAACAGCGCGCGGAGCGAGTGACCTTCTGGCGCGACGTGTCCCGAATCCGTGAACGCCTGCCTGAATCCGCTCAGCAGTATCTGTCCGCTTTTCGAAAGCTGCAGATCCTCGGGGATGAAGGAGGTGACCAACCATGATGCTTCGTGTTCAAGAACTGTGCCGCAAACTCAAGCCTGTCCTGGGCCCCAAAGTCGATCGACTCTGGGCGGTGTACCTGTCCGAGTCGGACCCAGCTGGCAAGGCCGACATCGAGCAGATGCTCGAACTGCTGGCCACACGCCATCTCGGTCAGAACTACATGCCCGACCGATCGCCGTTCCCGCCGCCGGAGCGAACCTTTGCCCTGGCCGGCGACATTCAGGTCGGCAACGTCTCTTACGGCCAGCGTGAGCTCTACCCCTTCTTCCTCAAAAGCGGCAGGCTGAAGGAACACATCCTCGTGGCCGGCCGAAGCGGTTCCGGCAAAACCAACCTGACCTTCGTCCTTATGAAGGGGATGATGGCCCGGGGCATCAACGTTCTGGCCCTGGACTGGAAACGGGGCTACCGCGATCTCCTGGCCGTCCAACCCGATCTTCACGTTTACACGATCGGACGGGATGTCTCTCCCTTCCGATTCAATCCGTTGATCCCGCCGCCAGGCTGCGAGCCGAACGTCTGGATCAAGCTGATCATCGACGTTATCGCCGCTGCCTACCTCGGCGGCGAGGGCGTCATCAGTCTCCTCGTCGCCGGCCTGGACAAGTTGTTCCGCGATGCCGGTATCTTCGATGGACACCCGACCCGGTGGCCCACGGTTCACGATCTTCTGATCTGGCTCCAATCCAATAAGCTTCGAGGCCGAGCCGCCATGTGGCAGGCCTCGGCCGAGAGGATCCTGCTCGCCATGACCTATGGCGAGTTCGGATTCGTGGTCAACACCCATGACAACAGCCATGTTCGCGATTTGTTGAATCATAACGTCATCCTGGAGATGGACGGCCTGTCCAGCAATTCCGACCGCACCATGTTCTCGGAAGCCCTCACGCTCTACCTGTACCGCTATCGCCTGGCCCAGGGGCCGCAAACTAAGCTGACCAACCTGATTGTTCTGGAGGAGGCCCACAACCTCCTGCTGCAGAAGGCCGCCGAGGCCAAGGAATCCGTCCTGGAAAACTCGATCCGAATGATTCGACAGTACGGCATGGGCTATGTCTTCGTCGATCAGTCCGCATCCCTGTTGAGCAGGGTCGCCTTCGCCAATTCATATGCCACCCTGGCCATGAGCCAGAAGCTGCGCGGCGACATCCAGACCATCGCCGGAGCCATGAATCTGACCGATGAACAGAAGGAGGCCCTCAGCACCTTGCCCATCGGCACCGCGATCGTCCGCCTGGCGGACGAGCATCCCGAACCTTTCCTGGTCCGGGTCCCGTTGTTTCCGATTCAAGAGGGCTCGGTCTCGGATGACCAGGTTCGGGACCGGATGGGGACCTGTTCCGGTGATTCCGGACCGAATAGCCCCGCGCTGGCCTTATGGGCACCGATCACTCCCGTTCCGGCCCCGGATGAATATCAAGAGAATAATCCCCACCCACCATCCCCCATTGAATCACAGATGACTTCATCCGGACCATATCCAGTAGATGATTCATCTGATGATTCAAATAGCCAACCTCCCAAGACTCTTCCCGAGATGTCTCGGGAAGAGATCCGGTTCCTGGCCGACGCGGCGGCCAGCCGCTGTCCACCACCGTCTCGCGATATCAGCGGCTGAATCTGTCGCGCCGAAAAGGCAACGCTGTCCGCCAGCAGCTCGCCGCCGGCGGCTTCATCGAGGCCACCACCATCGCCACGCGCTCCGGTCAGGTCGTGCTGTACCAGTTGACCGAGCACGGCCGGTCCCTGTGCGACGAGATGGGCATCGATGTCGGGGCCGTCCTCCGCGCCAGCCTGGAGCATCAGTTCTGGGCTCAGCGGGCTGCCGAGTACCTGGAGTCCGAGGGCTACGAAGTCACCCATGAGTACCCCGTACCCGGCGACGGCATCGTCGATCTCCTGGCCGAGCGGCCGGGAGCGCGAGTTGCTCTGGAAGTCGAGACCGGCAAATCCGACATTGAAGAGAACATCAGGAAGCTCAAGAACGCAGGCTTCGACAGAATCATCCTCCTGGCAACCTGTCCCGAAGCCGTCGGCGCCTGCCAGAAGGCCATAGCGGCCGCGGGATCGAGCGCGCACACGCCTGTCGAGCTACTGACCTGGCTCGACCTCAGGGCGTGATTCCGCCGGTAGCCCGATCAGCGGTACCTTGCGCGCGCCGTTGCGCGGCACGCGTACCACCTATGCCCGCCAGACTCGTAACCCTTCCGGCCGAAGTGTGCGTGATACGCATCCCGGATCCGCTCCACAACCTGTGCCGGCCATCGGGGCCCGCGCAGGTCCTGCGGATATACGAACACGGCAGGGATGTCGTTCTGCGCGTACACACGCTCTTTCTTGCGGATGCCCGCCATGTAATCGGGACGATCAGGCATGCCGGCGTACTCGAGCACGAGACCACGATAAGAAAACAAGGTGAAATCAGGATGCCACGTGCGTTCGCGCTCACCATCGTGAACATTCAACGGACTCTCGTAGAAGAAGGGTATCCCGTACCGATCAAGAAGCCGGCCTACTTGCGCTTCCCCGCGGGACTTGTACGGGGGTTCCCAGGGTGCCAGGCGGTCTTCGAGCCGCGATGCGCCCACCTTCACGCATCGTTCACCGCGGATACATCCTTGGCGACCCTTTGTGCCGCCTCGATCAGCTTGTGTTCTCCGCGATCGATCAGCGCGAAGAGCTTGCCGTTGTGCGCCTGAAGTTTACGGGCGGCGTCGAGCAGGTCAGCCAGCTTTCGATAGTCATTGTGAACGACCGCGGCCTCGGCTTCCCGTAGCAGGTCCCGGATACGGCGCTCGTTCTCGGCCACGGCGGCATCCAGCCGCTCCAGCCGTTTGTCCATGTTCAGTTCTTCATAACGGGCGGCCAGTTCGTCCTCGGCTTTCTTTCGGACGTCCCGCGGAAGCTTACCAATCACGTGCCGCAGTTCGTCGATCCGATCCAGGTGCGCCTTGCGGGTCACGTGGGCCCGCGCCCGCAGGGCGGCGAGCCGTTCCGTCAGCCAACCCTCGGCTGGCAGGATCTGCCGGAGCTGACCCATAAAGTCCGGGGCCTCCTCGCGGTGGGCGGACAGCGAATCAGTCCGGGCCCGGAGGTGTGCGAGGGCGCCGCCGACCCGCTGATCCACCCGGCGGTCCTCATAGAGATCGCTCATGTCGTGTCGAATACCCGCGAGTTCCGGCTTGATGTTGGCCGGTGCCCAGTGGTAGCCCGATGAGGGTACGTGCCGATGCATGAAGAACGCGATGATGCCGGCCAGCAGGCCCACTATCGCCAGCGACTGGACAACCGCCGGCGCAATCGGCCAGTCTACGCCGAGGATCCAAGCAATCAGGATGCTGGCACCCATGGCGATGCCGGCGCCTGCCCAGGACCCGCCGGTCTGGCGGATGCCCTGGAACATGATCATGCCCAGGAGAATGACTGCAAAGCCGATCGCCAGCGGGCCCAGGTTCCTGACCGACAAGCCGGTCTGTGATTCCCACCAGACCAGGCCCAGACTCAGGGCCAGGCCCACGGCCGCGGCCATGGCCACAGCCGACCGTTGGTGGTCAAAGCGCCTCCCAAGCACCGCGTAGACCAACGCGGTGAAGAACGTGAAGGCCAGTATGAAGTCCGGTAGCAGGGACTCAAAGAACTGGCCGATTGGAAACAGCGAAAGTGGATCTGCGAACGACATGGGGCCTTAATGGCGGCCCATGTATAAATAGTTTACGGTTGGCGCGGCTCTTGGGCCGGGTCAGATGTTGAATCTGATGAGAGTCCGTCGTCCCCCGTCTCCTTTGCCGCTTCCCTCCGCCGGAGTTGTTCCGGGCTTTCACCGCGCTGCTCGCGTAGCAGAGCCCGCAGATGGTCTTCGATTTCATAGCAGAACTCGGCCACAAGCTCTGCTTCCTGCTTCCCCTCTGGGTCCGGAAGAAGCTCGTCGTCAGCCAGAGAGCGGTGATATCGCGACAGAAGGAGCCGGTCGAATACCACGTCGGCCATCTGCCTTCTGTCGGCCATCAGCTTCTCCATCGCCGCTGTGTCGATATTGGGTGTGTGTTCCATTTGTCTTGCCTCCAGCCTACCGCCTTGCCGGCGGGTCGCCCGCTGGTGTGCGATCCGCCGCTGGGTGGACAAGCCGTCGTTCCCTTCGCCCCTCCACTGCTATATGCGGGCGAGGAGACTGCATGGTTTCAGTCTCCGCGCACTACACGAAGGGCATCACGCGTCACCGAGACGGATAGTACCGGCCTGGCAGGTGCACGATTCTGATCCGGGTGGCATCTCCCGGGCAATCGCCGGGGACTTCGATGTAGCCGCACAGCACACCATCAATCTCACCGGTGTCGCCCGGTCGGAACATCTCGCCGCGGTTGAGAACTCGCTCGGCATGGTTGCTGAGGATCGCCCATGCTGCGCTTCGACAGAAGCCAGGAACCAATACCTGAAACTCCTTGTGCCCGAGATTCTCCAGCCCATGCGTGTGGGCATTGAACATCTCGTCCGTCTTGTCGGGGATGACGAAGTGAAAGGCGACGACCTCCGCGACGTCAATCTGGGGCATTGCTGTTCTCTGTTGCATGTTGTATTCCTCCGGCTCACCACGCTCTGGCGGTTCGCTCGGGTCCCGGCGAACAGCCAGGCACACTTGCGCCAGAGGGAGTAGTTTTCCACTGCAGCTCTCTCTCTTCTCTCTCTTCTCTCTACTACTACTAACTACTACTACACGGTCATTACGCTTATAAACCTTCCCAGGGCCTCACGGGTCCCGGGACTCTCCGGGAAAATGCCAGAACGGCAGGACTCCCGCCAGCCGGCGGGCATGTTCCACCCGAACGTCACTCCCTCTGGCAGGCGCAAACTTTATTAACCAGTGCTTCCACTGGACGCATCCGGAGGTGGTTTTCCAATGGAACCAACAACCGTGCGATCCAAGATCGCCAGCCGCATCCAGCACATGGTCGGCAACGCAATCATCAAGGACCGGCGCTTCCTGGATGACGAGCAACTCATCCGGTCGGAGCAGCTGGCGGTCCTGGAAGAGATCTTCAATGCCAATGTCCGCGATGCTGAAATTCAAGAGCTCAGCAGCCATTTTGCCGGCGTGCTGCGTGGTGATCACCCGTGCCATCTGGCAATCTGGGGCAAGACCGGAACCGGCAAGACGCTCACGCTGAGTTTCTTCCTGAACCTGCTTACGGAGATGGCCCGCGCCAAGAACGTACCTGTGCGGCACGAGCACCTGGACCTGTCCACGCCGCGGCCATGCTTCCGAGCCCTGAACGACCTGGCGTGTCTTTTCAACGCGAGCAAGCGCTACAAGAAGGGCATCTCGCTCGAGGAGCTCATGCTCCGAATCGAGGCGGCCTTGGGCGAGTACCGAGGCTATCTGATTCTGTTCGTCGATGAAGTAGACAACGTCCGGCGCGACCGCGACGCATTCCTGACCTTCCTCGTGCGTCGGCTCCCTCAGCGCATCCAGGTCAAACTGATCCTTGTTTTCGTCTCGAACAAGCTGAACTGGCCCGATCACATGGACCCGCGGGCAAAGTCCTTTCTTAAACTCAACGAACTGATCTTCAAGCCCTATGATGCCATGGACCTCCAGCACATCCTCCGCATCCGGGTGGAGAAGGCGCTGACTCCCGGCAGCGTGGACCCCGGCGTCGTCGAGAAGATCGCGGCCATGGCCAGCCAGGACCACGGCGATGCCCGCCAGGCGGTCGCCCTGCTGGGCAAGAGCGCGTACCTGGCCGAGAAGGCCGGAAGCAAGCTCACCCTGGCCCTCGTAGATGATGCCGCCTTGGAACTCGACCGGGACCGCTACCTCACATTGCTTCGTTCGGCCCCCGTACAGTTGCAGGCCGCCATGGCTGCCGTTATCGAGGCGACGAGCCGAGCCAAGGGCGCGCCCGTCGGCACCGGTGATACTTATGATGCCTACAAGTCCTTCTGCGACCGGACCGGCATGCGCACGATGACCGGCCGTGCCTTCGGGGATCTCCTCGACGAGTTGGACATGTACGGGTTGGCCCGCACGCGGGTCGTCTCCCACGGCCGCTACGGCCGGACCCGGGAGATCACCCTCGACCTCTCCGAGGAATTGGTCGAGAAGATCTACCAGGCCGTCCGGATGAACTTCGAGATCCGCGGATAGAGGGGTTGCCGGGGATGGCCTCCCCGACGCTTCCGCCGGCGAATCGGGCGGGTTCATATCACCCGCTCCTCCTCGACAACCTCAGGCGCATCCTGTTCATCCGGCTTGCTCACCATTGACTCAAACGCCTTCTGCAGAACGTAGATCGCGAACGGGATCTCGTTCCGCGAGAAGCTCTGCGAGGTCTTCCAGACGCCTTGTCGATCCTTGTAGCGTCGGTCGACTGTGGCCCGGAGCACCACCTGGGGCTTGCCGCCGACGGTGATTTCGTTCTCCCACAACGCGCAGCTCACCTGACCTGCGCGGAATCTTGCAACTGGTTTTTGTGCTTGCATGTTTTTCACCTTGGGCCCGCCGTCTTACGCGGCGAGCCTCTTCACACCCCGGGAAGAGGCACGATCGCGTCGGGCACCTGATTGTCAGAGTGCCGATCCACGCCCAGAACACCATGGATGATCGTGGCGGCTGTTCGCTGGATCCGTTCCAGCGACGCCAACAGCGTGTCCTTATCTCCCCGGTAAAGCTGAATGTAATCGGAGGCGGCCGTATTGGTGTCCAGCCCGACTGCCTGGCAGACCACGAAGGCTACCGCCTCTGCCTCGGTCTCGCGAACGGTGTTCTCTTCCGGTCGAGACTCCGCCTTTGCGTGCAGGAGTTCGTGAGCGGCTTCATGCGCGAGCACGGCGAACTCCTCCGCCGGCTTCAGGCCGGACTTCAGCACGATCCTGCCACCGAGGGACATCCCCTCGGCAGCGCCGGTCCGATCCGAGTAGTCCAGCGAGATACGGTTGTCCCGGAGGAAGTCTTGCAACCGCGCCAGATGGCCACCCGGGTCGCCGGCCACGGCAGCAAAGCCGGGAAGCGGCTTGCCCTCGGTCTGACTGACGAACACACAGGCTGTCCTGAACGCCACGAGGTGAATCTTGCGGTTCTCATCTTCCGGGTCTCTCCAAACCACCGGTGCCAGGATGCGAATCGCCTTTTCCCCTCGGCGGACGTGCCGCCCCAGTCGTTGCCAGGCGCGGAAGCCCGCGATGTGCGAGGCCCGCGGGCATTGCATGTGAATCAAGAACACATTCCCCAGGCTATAACGATGAAAGCGAGCCATGCCCGCCAGGTAGATCCGTAGGCATTCGCTTTCACCGGCTTCCAGGGCGGCGGCCAACTCATCGAGTGCCCGCCGGATGGTCTGTCGCGTCTGGTGCTCATTCGTTGTGACCACCCCCATAGAGTGATGGCAGCCCGAACTGCTCGGCGAAAGCCGGGCCGGCGCCGGCATCCACGACTTCCAGCGATACGTCCTCGGGGCTGATGCGCTCCCGCGATGCCGTCAGGTAATACCCCTGTACGGCGAATCTGCCGGCGAAGTCCCGCACGAACCGCCGTGCCTCGGCCAACATCATCAAGTCCGGATGGGCCTCAATCCCGTCGGTCAGGTTGTGGACCAGGAACCGCTTGTTGTTTGTCTTCATCTTCGTACCTCCGGTGCGCCCGCTCTGTCGTCGGGTCGCCCGCGTCTGAGCGACCCGACTGCAAGCAGTTGAACCGGTGCCAACGAGCCGCACCCAGGAGGCGCGCATGCTTTCTGGCGTTCGGGCGGCTGACCGCAGGGAACGCCGACCACCGTGACCCGAAGGGGCCACGGACCCGCTGCCACGCAGGTACAGCCGCCTAACCGACAGGCCTGCCGATATGGATGGCGTCAGGAGCCCTGGCTCAGGACCAGGCCCGACCGCCGGCCGTCCGCAGCTCGCGAATCTGGTTGCGAAGGCTTCGGGTTCGAAGGTACCAACGTGCGTATGCGTGCTCGTCGGCGTCCTTGAAGTCGTCCAGGTCTACCCCATTGCCGATGCGGGCGGCCACTTCCAGCCTGACCTGCACTGACAACCTGTCCTGCACCATGCTGAACATGATGAGTGCCCATTGAAGCTGCTCCTGGAGCTTGTCCGCCTTGTACCTCGCCTTGTCGAATGGCCCGCTGAGCCGCTCGAAGTCCCAGGTGCCGAACGCCCCCCAGTCCAAGCGCCCGCTCTCGTCGATGATCGGCCGAATACCGCCGTCAGAGCCCCGGCAAGGTAAAGCCAGAATCGGACCCCACTCCGCCAAAACGACCTGTCGCTCAAGTTCCGCTGGACTCGCCAGTTCTTCATCTTCCAGGCCAGGCACACCACCGTAGCCGCTGTTGCGCTCCACCCTCAGCAAAGCCGACTCCGGGGCCTCTATGCCCTCTTCGATGATGCATGCTTGTTGTGATGTCATTTCATGTCTGGTCATGTTGACCACCTCCGGGCCTCAACCGTTCAAGTGACGGTTCGCCCGAGCGAAGCGAACCGGCACGGCGCCAGAACCGAAGCGGAGCCCCCAGGAGAGCGGACCCCTCGATAAAGCTTTAGGCCAAAGCCGACCCCGAAAGGGGAAAGCTTTACGAGAAGGGGTCTGCGGGGGGCGGAGCGAACAGCAGCTTGTCCACACAACCATCCACTCTACGCGACACAATCGATTATGCAGACCGCCGGAGTCGATCCATGAACGTCTCAGCCTCAGCCATGCCGAGCAGTTCAGCCTTGACCTGATATTGCTCCTCCAATGTAAGCAGGTCCCGGAGTCCAAACCATACAATCATGTCGTCAGCGGAAAGATGGTTACCGAACCTGTCCGTCGGCAACCGGCCGTGACCACGCACGTAGTTCACGATCGCATTCAGCTTCTGTCTGTTCATCTGAGTACCTCCGAACGATCACCGTTCACGTGACGGCTCGCTCACGCATCAGCGAGCCGACACGAGCACACCTTCGGCGAAGGGCCTTCACGCACACCACTTGATCAACCTTTGGCGACAGCTAACCTGTGCATGACACCCTGACCTCACGACCTTCCCGTGGCCCGAGCCGCCGCTCCCCCAGATCAGCAGATCAGATCAACAAGAACACCTCATTTCCTACCATATTCGGTTTTCGGAGCGCGGGCTAACGCCATGGATTGCCGCGGGTTATCGTTATCCTGGGTGTACCGTAAAAGCACGATTGCCCCATGCCTCTCGCCGGATTTAAGACGCGCTTGGGCGATATAGGGCACCGTTCGGAGCACACTTTGGGCATCATTCGCGGCATTTTCGGTACTGTTGCCGCAGCCTTGGGATCATGAGTCCGGGGCTTCGACGCCGGATTGCCCTCGGCACCATCCGTCGTCACGCGAGGCCGCCACACTCCAGGCTCCTCCGCCATCAGGCCCGAGATAGGAGGGCAGATTCCCATCGGGCGCAAGGCTGGCGGATGGCGGTAAACCGGGCATCGCTCAACCAAGTGGCTCGCACTCGGGGTGGCCTTGACGACAAGGAGCACGTCTTGCGTTCGGGAGCAGAAAGATGGGATGCGTTGTGGAGGGACTTGTCGCAACTGCTCATGCCTTCAGATCTGCCGAGTCCGCGTTGCCCGGCATAGGGCCGGTCTGGGCATCCGGCTGCCGAGGATCGAGATGGGTGGGGCCTCGGTCAGCCCGCCTGCTGTCCAGATCTCCGCCCAGACCCCGGATGATTGCATGCGATGGTGCTGGGCAACCAGGACAAACTCCGGGGATCCGGTGTCGCGGATCAGCCGGCAGATGGCAGCGCTCCGGCTTTCGCTGTTGGCCAGGATCAGCAACCGGAAACCCCGCAACTGGGCCCCGACCAGTTGCTGGTAGCGCCGACACGCCTGTGAACGATAGAGGGTCTGGTAGTTCAGGATCTTCTGGTGGACATCCTGGCCTCCGGGGCGCCGGCTGACCAGCGTTTCGGTACCCATATCGACTTCAAGGAAGAACAGCAGCGTCTTGCCCGCTTCGCTATGGGTGATTGCCACGACGCCGTCGGGGGTGAACTCCAGGCACCGTCCGGTCGCCTGATCCACCTGAATGCGCTCGTGGACGAACGGCTGGTTGTCGGCCGACCGAGTCAGGAACGGTGACAGGGGTGAGAGGAATCGCGTCGTCACCGCGGGAACCAGCCGTTCCATTTGCACAAGCTGGATGCGGAAGTCATTTGTCAGCAACAGATGGGGCACGGACCCAATCCCCTGAGCGGTCGCGTGTTCGGTCGGCACGTCGGGCGGCAGCAGATGGCTTTCCTGCAGGGCCTCGACGCCCGCTTCGCAGAGGGAGAGCAGCCCTTCGGGCCGGCCTCGGCGATCACCGAGGACGTGCGTGTCCACCCGGATCAGCCCATGTCCCCGCAGGGCCTGGAGCCGGCGGCGAACTGCCCTGGTGTTCCGCTGGTGCAGGGTGGTGATATGTCGGACCGTGAGGATTCGGTACTCGGCCACCGACCCCATGATCTCGTAGTCACGCGAGTTTAATCGAAAGGCCATGAACGACGCTCCCTTATCGCACGCCACTTCGGCAAAGCCTGCCCTGTGGAATAAGCGGCGGGATAGGGGCGTTAGATTTCAGGCCGGCGGCCCACACAACGAGACGAAGCCCCGGGCCGCGTGGTCTCCGGTGCGGGGCGGGCTGCGGAGAGGCCGACCATCTCCATCCCATCCGTTCACGCTTGGCGCAACTGGTCACGAGGGAACGGGCTGCGCATCACGACCAGATTCGGTTGCTCGCACCGTGTGCACAGCCGTTGAGTGGCGTTGCCCACCGCAACCCCTTAAGAATAGATAGATCGTATTCTGGGCGCTGTATCTGGCCTCTCTATGCAGCCCAGGGCCTACCGCTCGATGGTTTCGCTGGACGCGTTCGATGGCCCGGGTGTAGTTGTCAATTTGCCACTCTCGGTCCGGGGTGGATCAAGATCACCTGGGCGACTGCAGATAAGCCTTCGCCCAAGGCAAGACAGATCTGGACTCACTCTTCTTCCAGCGTAAACAGGCACAGCGCACTTCCGCTTACGCCGGCCCACATTCGCCCGGACGGATGCGTCCTGATTCTGTACAATCGCGTGGACAACCAAGCGACTGGCTCTCTGGTTGATGAGGCTTCGATTGCGGTGGCATCGCCCCTGCCTATAGCACGGTAAGGAAATGCTGGAGCACCTTCCGCGATCGCTCGCACGTCGCCTTCACCGTCAATCGTCTCCAGAAGACACTCTGACTCAATATCCCAGACAAGGACGAGCCGTTTCCCGCAAGTGAGAGGATCAGTGAACCCCGCCGCTAGCCGCCGCTCGTCCGAGCTGTACGCGATTGACTCCGCGGACTGCCCTTTTGTCTCTTCCAGGCACAACACGATCGGCTCGGATGAACCCGTGCGCTCACACACCACTCGTTCGTGCCCGCCGGCTGCAAAACGGCTACCGCCTATCGAGGGGGCGAAGCATCGCATGGCCCCGATACCTTTCACGCGGCGCTTGCCCAACAGTTCACCGGTCCTTACACTCCACCTATACAACATTCCATCCTGGCATCCGGACATCACTTCTTCACCGGAAGCGTCATACCGCACGGTGTCGATGGGAGCGTCGTGATCCGATAAGCAGTGCACTTCATGGCCAGAGGCCACCTCCCAAATCCGCACCGTCCCATCCCAGCCCGCGCTGACCAGATGGGTGGCGTCCGTGCTGAACATCAGATCGGCGACCTGCCCTTGATGGCGGGCGAGCCTCTGAAGTTCACATCCCTGGAGAGCATCCCACACACGCACCGTCTTATCGGCTGAACCGCTCGCCACGAATCGGCCATCGGGTGAGAATGCGAGACATGTGATCTCGTCCAGATGTTCGTTGGTGAGATAACACGCTCGGACCTTGGCGGTGTCCCAAAGCCGGACTTCCCTAACCGACGAACCGGCAGCAATCAACCGCCCGTCTGCTGAGGCTGCAACGCACGTCACCGCAGCCTCGTATCCGGGGTGGCAGGCAAGCTGTCGCCCATTGTGCATATCCCATACTCGAACAGTCCGGTCAGCAGAACCACTGATGATCTGTCCGGCGACCACTGATACTGCGACGCTGCTGACGGGACCTTCGTGCTCGGTTAGACAGAGAGACTCGACGCCGGCATCTGCGTTCCACACGCGAACCGTCTTGTCATCGGATCCACTGACGACCAACCGACCATCCGGGGTCAAAGCGACGCCATGAACGGCACCCTGATGGCCGCGGAGGCAATGAACCTCCTTGCCGCTCCTCGCATCCCAGATTCGCACCGTCCCGTCTTCGGAGCCGCTGGCGACTCGATCGTTGTGCGAAGCAGCGACACACCAGACTCGCCCCTCGTGGCCAACAAGCTTCTGACAGGTTGGATTCGAATCGAGTTGCCACACACGAACAGTCCCGTCGTCCGAGCCGCACACAATCCTCTTCCCGTCGGGCAGATACGCGACACTGCGAACATCTCCCCCGCGACCAGCTAGCAGTCCCCATTCCTGTCGGGTCTCAGCAGACCAAATCCGAACGGTTCCGTCGACCGCCCCTATCGCGATCTCCGTTCCGTCCGGAGAATACGCTACGCTTCGAATCATACCGGTATCCGACCGGAAGCACGCAAGCGGCGTTCCGGTCGCAGCGTCCCAGATTCGCACGGTCTCATCGGACGAAGCCGTGGCGATGCGCGCACCGTAGTGTGAGAAGGCGACGGACGCTACCCATGCCTCGTGGCCTCGCAGGTACGCAACCTGTCCTGCACCAAGCGGAATGGTCGGGGGCCGTAGGGACCTTAGCCAGTAGCGCCCGGTCCCTGTCAGCTCGCGCCATCGCTCCATGAGTGCGTATAACCTCTGCCCACAACGTGTCCAGGGCAAGCGCGTGCGCCCTGAATTCGTGGCGACGCCCAATTGCCGGTAATGCGCTGCCGCCTCTTCCGAGTCATACCACCAACCGGTGTTCCATAGACACTGGAATAGGGTTGCAGGATGTGCCTGTATAAAGTGCGCTTCACGCCGAAGAGCTTCGTCGAGCAACTCAAGGATCCATCGCCCTTCCCACTCCGGCGGGATCGCCTGGAGCGCGCGTGCGTAGTCTTCCACGAGATCGAACACGGACTCCTGGCGAGCCCTTGCCTCGAGAAACGGCAGGTCGGTCAGAATACGCTCAAGCTCGTCGAACGTATTCGGTAGTCTGCTCAGGACAAGGTGATCGACGAGATGATGCAACTCATAGCTGCTCAACATCGAATACGGATTCCTGATACGCGGTCCTGGCCGGTCGGCGTCGCGACGTTGTTCGCGAACTCTGCCCAGACAGGAATCAGCAATCATCCCGTGCGGCGCCGTCACGTCACGACACACGTGTTCGCTGAGAAAGTCCAGAAAAGCAGAATGATAGACCCGGTAGCGGGTGTCGTCGCCTGGTTGCCTGCACAGGAACTCATCCCATTCCGCGAACACTTGGCTGACCTGCCAGCAATCAAGCCCTGTCCAACGGGCGACCTCTGCGGCAGAGACGGCCTCCCGTGCTGCCACCAGAATGGCGACAACCCGCCGACAAAGAGGTTCACACGTAGGATCCAATCGTCGCCTCATAGCGTCCCAGTGAAACTGATAGTACGCTTTGAGGCTACAGGGCATCTGGCCTGGCGGTGTATCCGAGAAGTGGCCTTGCGCTATAGCGCGCAGCACATGGCACACGTACATGAAGTTACCATTGCTGCGGCTGCACATAAGGTCGCAGAAGTCCTGATCGTTCAGATTCCATGCTGCCATCCATCGCTGCACCGTCTCATTGGGCAGGTAAGACTCGACAAATCTCCGTATGTCCAGAATGTTATCTTCACCTCGTGAGTCGATGTGGACACGCCGTACGGACGTGCCCGGCAGTGCCTCGTCAATACGTCGCGAGGTGACAATGACGTAGACGTTCGGTGGAAGTGCTTCGGGCAAGCGCAACGGATTGAGTTCGCGGCCACGGCCCTCATCTGCGACTTCATCCAGCGCGTCAACAACAACAAGGAGCTTTCCACTGTGCCTCACAGAAGCGTCATAAAGCAGCTTACTTAAGAAGGCGCTGCTCCTCTCAAAGCCATCGGGTAGCGCGGAGTACCCGAGGCCGTAGGTCCTGATGATACGTGCGCAGAGATTGCCAAGGCACCGCGGAGGCGTATTTGTCCCCTCTGACATGATGTTGAAGTGGTGTACCTGCAGGTTTCTGTCCCGCACCAGTTTGGCAAGAATGGCCGACTTACCGATCCCAGGCTCCCCGGTGATTAGGAAGTACCCGGACTTCACACTCGTATTCTGAAGAAACCTATCCAGCTCATCAAAGACAAACGTGCGGCTCTCCTTGGCGAAATCCCGAATCCTGTCGTCGATGAGGCTCTCGAACTGGATTATGTGGGAGCTGAGTCTCCCTTTCGCGGCACCGCTGTGGGGTATCGTAGCTAGATCAGGAGCTACGACGGGCCCTTGGCCAAGTACTGAGCCTGGCGCGGGTGCGACCGTGCGGCCAGTCCTTTCCCGACGTCTGCTTTTGGGTGGGTATTCGCGATTGAGAACAATCGTAATATCGCGGATGAGTTGCCCCAGATGCTCTTCAATGTGCAGCGAAGTGGGCGGGGCGGGGTCTCCGAGACGAACAGTACCCGTAGATTCGGTGAGATCCTTGCAGAATGGTTCGTGTGTTGTCCAGAAGTAGAATGTGCCGTTCCTCTTGTCGGCGACGGTCAGCGTGACTCGGGGCTGCCGCTTCCCCTCAGACGGAGCAGGAAACAATTCTTGAATGCCCTCACGGAGATCAGTCGACAAGCCGTGGTACGGTGTGGTCATGTCCCTTCGGAGATAGTAATGGCGGGCCAAGTTACCGTACGATGGATCGGAAAAGTGGAGTGCCGCCGGCGCAACCATGTCTTCGGCAGACGGTGGTGCGCCCTTACCAGCTCCATCACAGCGACGAAAGGCCAAGACGCTGAAGATAAGCAGGCAGTTGTAGTAGCCCCAGTGATCATCCTTGTCATAATCGACTGCGTAGTAGGACCAAGTGTCGCCTCCGTTGCTGTAACGCGCCAACACGTGCTTCAGCGTTCTCTCGGGCGTCGCGTCAAGATCCAGCACCACGCCCAGCTTCTCGACTTTGCGTTCCGCGGGGGTCCGCCTGTTTTTTCCTTTGCGGTTTTTCGCCATGGGGTATCTCCGCGACCAATCCTGCGCTTCGCCGACAGTTATTCTCGCGCCACCAGCCATCTTCGTAAGTCGGCTTCGGAAGTCCAGTGGCCATCCGCCATCTAGCGACCTCACAGGCGTTTCCGTGAGCCGCCGCTCGTGCCTCCGTGCTTCGTAAGTGACGCCGGAGCGTTCGTAAGTCATTATATCGTAAGCGTTTATGGGCTTTTTGTGCTTGCTTTGAGCCGTTCTGAGCGATAGAAAGAGCTGATATGGCGGCCGCTTGGCCGCTCGGATTCCAGGATCCGGAGACTGACGCAACAGACTGGAAGGAGCGACTGCTGATGAGCATGGGAACGCTGATGCAAGGGCTGACAGCAAGCCACGTGGCTACGTTTGCCGAGGACTTCGGGCGCTTCCTGCAGCGAGGACCACACACCCGAAAACACAGCCTGGTCCTGGCGCTCGCACGAACTGCTGAGGGAGCCGCGCAGTCGGGTGATGGCGTGCAGGGGGCGTTCCTGCACGGAGTGGCTGCGGCCCTTTACGGGGTGAGCAGGTTGGCAGAGGCACAAGAACTCGAGGATATCGTGCGGCCGCGGCTGGAGCGTCCAGATTCCGCAGCTGAGCACTCGTCACATCAGATCGTTTTACAGAAGGAGCAGACCATGGCGGACACAATGCAGGCGTTCAGCGTTCAGGATCTTGTTGAACACGTCAAGGCGGACGGGTTCAGCTACACGCTGAACGAGGAGCACGCAGTCGTTACGGCGACTCTGCCAACCACAGAGGCAGGAACACTGCAATTCTTTGGACACGTGGATGAGGATAGAAGTGTCATGATTCTCACCTATCGGTTACCCATGCCGATTCCGGCGAACAAGCAAGCGGTCATGATGGAAGCCATTGTCGATGCCAACTTTCGTCTGTTGCTCGGCTGCTTCGACCTGCACCGCGAGAGTGGAACTATGCTTTTTCAGATCGCGATTCCTACGGATGACGTACTGGTATCCCTATCCCAATACCGGCATTGCATGATTGCGGCCCTGGCAACTATCGGACACTACTGGCCCAAATTCATGCGGATCCTTTTCGGCGGCACCGATTCCAACGATGTGACGCAGTCGAGCGAATCGTAGGACTGCTGGATGCTCTGGCGCGTCGCCTGTCACCTTGTGAGGCGTCGGTAGAGAATGAGTGTGGGGGGGCATCACGCGGCGCGTCAGAGACGGCGGACAGCAAGGGTAGCTCCCTGAAAGAGGAGGTGAACAATGAGTTGGTCCTTCGTTCGAAGGCGGTATGGCGATGACAGCATGTTCGAGAAACGGGATCGGCTTCAGCAGGCTGTTGATGTTGATGGCCGGACAGGTTGTATCGGGAGTGATTCGTTAGAAGCAAGCGCGGAGTGCGGAGCCGCAACGACCTGTCTCGCCCGCGACAGTGGCGTCCAGTACATCATTATCTACGAATCTGAACTCCGTGTAATGGCAGGTGTGTCGGCCGAGTGGGGCGAGCAGGAAACCGCCGGAAGCCTGTTTGGTCTTTGGACCCAAGGTGGCCGTCCCGCTGTCTTCCTCGTGACCGGGCCCGGACCGAAGGCCATTCACAGCTCGGTTCACTGTCAGCATGATGTGGAGTTCTTCCACGCCATTCGCGACATCATCGAGCCATCGACCGGGCTGCAGCATGCCGGAGACTGGCACGGACACCATTACCTGGGTCTAGAGCGCCCATCTGAAGGAGACCTCGGGCAGGTCAAGGCCGTTACGTCAAAGAACCGATGTTCTCGCTGGTGCGGGATCATTACCACGGTGTGCCGGAGCGACGGCTCCGATCCCTCACCTCATCGATCCCAGCGGAATGTCGATTCATCCCCGCCAGGGATCAGGATCAGTGCGTTCCTGTACCTCGATCCCCAAGCTGGGGTGTACGTGCCGGCGGCGTTGCATGTTTTGCCGGGTATCAGCCCCGTCCGAATGGCGCTCCTCTCGAGCGGCAAGCTCGATCCCACCGCGATCGGAGAGCAGGGCCTGTGTTTCCCGCTCCAGGGGATTCGCTACATGCCCGCGTCCGTGGATCGCACTACATCGGCCGCGCCTCCTATCCTGGCCACTCTGGCTGAGCAACTCCGGCAGCTTCCAGAGAGCGCACGGACGAAGATCGAGCTCCGGTCGTCCACCGGCATCGTCACGATCGCTGCTCCATTGGCCGACAATCACACTGCCTACGTCGCGGTGAACGACACGCCTCCACACACAGCTCTGGCTGTTCATGTGAAAAGCACGACCGATGGAGAACTCAGGGACGTGGGCGACACAATCCTCGCCGGCAACCGCGACCTCCGCGTGGACCAAGTCTACTCCCGTCTGGCCAGCCTGGACAAAGGAGAGTCCATGCCTCCGACTCCAACTAAGCCTCAACTGCCGGAGGACACAGCGGGGACGGGCACGGCCGAGAAGAAGAGTACGCGCACACCGGCCTCCAAGAGCAAGCTCCAAGAGCTGTGCAAGCGTATCGTGGGACGGGTCGGCAAGAAGACAGCCCGGAAGGCTGAGGTCCGGACGCATTCGGGTAAGCGAGCGAAAGGGGGCCGTACCGGTGCCGTGGGATCCTGAACAGTGCCGACGCCTCGCATTCGAGGCACACCTCTTGCATCGCTATATGCCGCATTTCCGCGTGTGCGATCCGAAAGGCGAGACCTATATCGCGGGCCAGGCGCGAAGCGCCGGAGGGCGGAAGTATGACGTACGGCTCTGTTTGCCGCCCGATTATCCACATGAGAGCCCGGGGCTCCACATCGTGCGCCCTGAGACCTTGCGCATGTACGGTGGAGGCACGATCAATTCACTCGGATTCTCGGGGGCTTTTCACACGCTGGGCAACGGGCCCAACGGCTGTGTCACGGTGTGTCATACGCCGAATTGGGATGCATCGCTGACCTGGGTCAAGGTACTTCGCAAACTGTCACTCTGGCTCGAGGCGTACGAACTGCACCTGAAGACCGGCGAAGAAATAGCCCGGTATCTGGTGCCTCGATAGTAAGTGAGAGGTGACCATGTTGCACAGACATGCACATCCACCTGCGGCAAGAGCCCGTCTGCGCGGCTCGGCTCGCACTCGGTCGCCGCCGGCCATCCCATCCGCAGCCAGGTGCCCGATGCAGCCTCGTTCAGTGGGCCCTGGCTGGAATGCGAGAGAATGGCCAGAAAAGAAGTTGTGTTCTTGTGGAAAGTAAGTTCAACAACTGCGCTGTGCGCAAGGAGTGAATCATGTCAATGTCAGAACAGGAACGCGTTCAGCAGGCCCTCAAGGATCACGCTGAGGGCAACGCCACCGCGGACACGCTAGGGTACGACGAAAAAACCGGGCGCATTCATGTCGTCAATCCGCATGATCCGGATGGGCGGAGCACGAAGTTCACAGCCGAGGATTTTGGCTTCTCGTCCTGAGGCGGAGGCGGCTCGTCATGATTGTGCTTGCTGACGATGTAGTTGCCCGGCATGGTGAGCGGGGTGGAATCTTCGCTCTGCGTTTTCGCTGCATGGACGACGGCGACGTCCATTCGTCGATCGGAGCCGAAGATTCTACCGGCACCGTGCCGGGCACGGTGTGCTTTTCGCGTGGCCCAAATGACATCCGCGTGATGGAGTTCGGCTCGCCGGACGATCGCGTCCGGGTGGTGGTAGTCTCGAGCGGCGGGCCGGACGACCGTGTGGCCGTCGCTGGCGGAGCACATGGCCGTTGGAACACGACTGGATATGTCCGTCGGGACGGGCGCTGGGAGGCCGACTCTGTCCATGTCGTGGAAATGAGTCGGGAGCTTTCCGCCCGGACGCGTGGTCTTTTTGAAACGATTGTGCTGGCAAACAAATGTGTTTTCATTCCCGGCCTTGGATCGGTCGGCTCAACTGTCGCCCTGGAACTTATCAAGGCCGGCGTGGGACACGAACTCCTGATGGACTATGACCGCGTGGAAACCGGCAATGTGGTACGGCACTTGGCCGGACTGCATGACGTCGGTCGCCGCAAGACATTAGTCATCCGTGATGCCATCCGGGACAAGAATCCGGGCGCAATCATTGAAACATTCGACCGGAGGGTCGGCTGGGATACGAAGGATCTGGTCGACAGGCTCGTCAGGCAGAGCGATCTTGTGATTTGCGCTGCCGACACGCGCGAGGCCCGGCTCATCCTGAACCGGGCCTGCATTAAAAACTGCAAGCCGCTGCTCGTGCTCGGCGCCTTCCGACGGGCCTATGGTGGGCAGATTCTGGTCGTTCATCCAGAGTCCGGCCCGTGCTACCAGTGCTTCCTCATGAACCTGTCCCATGACGAGCGCGAGCGACCGGCCCGCCCCGTCGAATGGACGGAACCGGTAGCCTACAGCGACGGCCCGGTCCCGATCGAGCCGGGGCTCTCGAACGACATCGCCCCGATCAGCCAGATGGTTGTAAAGCTGTCCCTTCAGCACCTGCTGCGGGGACACCCGACTACGCTACGGTCGCTGGATGAAGACCTCGTCGCGCCGTGGTACCTCTGGCTGAATCGGCGTGAAGCCCAGACCTGCTACGAGCAACTGGAACCTCTTGGCTTCGGCACCAATGGCATGTGCATCCTTCGCTGGTACGGGATCGCCATGCAGCGCAATCCGGCGTGCCCGGTCTGTGGCAACTACGTCATTGCCGCGTCCCAAGCCGAGGGTGTTGCGATCGATCAGTCGGATGTTGATGTGTACGCAAGCAACAAGGGCGTCTGATGAACCGCCGTCTACTGATTCTTCGTCTCGCCGAAGTGCCCGATCCTGCGGATCCGGCGCTCTACCTGGGCGCTCGCGGAGATGTGAAGGCCGCTGCACGGGTTGACACTGAGCATCTGCTGCGGACCCTCGCTGGGTTTGAGGCAGGCTCGGTGTCGTTAGCTATCCGGTTCGTCTTCGACCCTGCTTCCGCCGGCAGAGATCCTCAGCAACGGTTGGCTATCTACCTCTTGGCCGGTGCCGGGGACGATGAGGTGGCTGACGGTCTGGCGGCCTTGCTGAACAACGGCCCGCTCCAGAGGTTGTTCTCTTTGGAGCGGATCGAGATGAATCCTGCCTATCCGCCTCACCTCGTCGCCGTGTGCGACGTCGTGCGGCGCCAGTCGATTCTCAATCCAACCGTATCGCCCGAATTCAACACCAAGGTGCTTCCGACCTATTGGACGATCAACTCCTTTGAAGCGACCCCTGAGAATGACTGCCTGCTTCTCGACAGTGTCCTGGATGGAATTGGGAGCCCCGCAGTTATCGAGATCTGTGTCGAGCCAGCTGATGTCACCCGGCTACTCGGCGACCACACGGCGTATTTGGCGGATTTGCAGCAGATCAATCAGACATGGGATACGGAGGATGATGAACTCCTTCCCTTGAACTGGGCCGGTTGCGGGAACGACTCGCGATCGATCGGTAAGCCCATGCAGCGAAAGGACCTGCTGGTCGATGAGGTTCTTCGCCGTCAACGGAGATTCCACGAGACCCTGACGCAGCCGCACCTGCGGTTTCATATTCGGGCCTTCGCTCAAACAAGACAGATAGCTCGGCTGCTGGCCTCTGTGGTGGCCGAGGGGGCGTTCGAGAAGGGAAGCTACCAACTGTTCGACTGGGTGAAGAAGGCGGACTGTGCCGGAGAAGCCGCTGAGTCCAGCGGCCGTCCGGTCAGGGTGCTCACCATACCAACCCGCCCAGAGCTCTCGGAGGGCCGAAGGACCGACCGGTATGAGGACTTGTCTTCGCTGGTTCACGTGGCGACGGTGGACGAACTGGTCGGAGCGTTTCACCTCCCGGTGGCTTCTCAGGCATCGCCGCGCTGCATCCGCAAGAATACAGACCCGCCGCAGACGGACCCGAGTGACCTCATCATTCTGGGGTATGACGAGCAATCGATCGCAGACAACGATTCCATCACCAACGGAATTCCCCGCGGAATCGCGGTCAAGAATCTGCCGAAGCACATGGCCGTGTTTGGGCTACCAGGTACAGGCAAGACCATCAAAGGGATTGATCTGGTGTTCCAGCTCAGCGCTCGCGGGATCGCCTGTCTGGTGTTTGAGCCCAAGCGGCTGGCTGAGTATCGACGGCTCAAGTGCGCCAAGGATCATGCGGATCCCGGCCTCTGTCGCCTGGCTCAGGATCTGCAAATCTACACACCCGGCAACTCGCTTTCGCCCCTGCGATTCAATCCCTTGTTCATTCCGGAGGGGATCTCCCGGGATGAGCACATCGAAAACATGATGGCCTGCTTCCGCGGCGCCGTGCCCATGGGTGGCCCACTGCCAGCCCTCCTGGCAGAGGCCATGGA
Source organism: Phycisphaerae bacterium (assembly GCA_030372985.1). Taxonomy (GTDB): domain Bacteria; phylum Planctomycetota; class Phycisphaerae; order UBA1845; family PWPN01; genus JAUCQB01. The sequence continues at coordinate 16,907 of JAUCQB010000227.1, read as the reverse complement.
GTGGGCCTACGACGAGCATCCTGACCCCCTGCGGCCACCCCGGATGATCGATCTGCATGAGGCTGCCCAACGGGTACTAACCTCGAAAGGTTACTCAGCTGAGGTCAACTCCGACCTCCGGGGGGCCTTGGATGTGCGACTCGGCGTCCTGACTCGCCGAACGATTGGCCGTGTGTTTCAGTGCGAACGGGACATTCCATCAATCGAACAACTGATGGAGGGTACATCGATTATCGAAGTAGGCGATCTTCCGCAGGAACAGGCCTCGTTGCTCGTCCTGTTCCTGCTGACAGCGATTGCCGAAAGGATCGGTACGACGTCGCGAACGGGTACTGGCCCCAGGCGCGTCATCATGTTGGAGGAGGCCCACAATATCGTCGGACGAAACACGGATGCCTCGCCGTCCGAAGAGAATGCCGACCCGAAGGGGTACGCCTCCGCCTACGTGTGCCGGATGCTGGCCGAAATGCGCTCCAGCGGCACGGGGATGATCATTCTAGACCAATTGCCCTCCGCCATTGCACCGGAGGTGACCAAGAACACGGCCACCAAACTCAGTACCCGTTTGACCGACCTCGAGGATCGCGAGGTTCTCGTCGGAGCAATCGCCGCCGGTCCGGTCGAGATGGATGAGCTCGTGCGTCTGCAGCCGGGCCAGGCCTATCTCCACACGGAGGGATACTTCAGGCCACGCAGGATCCGCACGCCGAACCTGGAAGCTGACTGGAACCTCCCTCCGCCCCCGGTTGGCAAGGCGATTCTCCCCTATCTCTCTGGAGACCCGTGGTTCGTCGAGGCGGCTAATGAGCGGACCGCGATGGAGCTCAATCACCTGCGAGAGTCCATGGACCGGTTTGATGAAACCCGTGATCGAATCCTCGCCCGGATCTCGCAATTGCTGATGGTACATTCTCGCGCCCTTGGCGATCGACCGTCAACTCAACGTTCGAGCCTCTTGGCTGAACTTGCCCAAGAGGCCCGGGACCTGCGCCATGCAATGGAATCGGCGTTCAGGTCCTTCCGGCGAGATAGCTACGAACCGCTGATGAGTGCGCCGCCGCCAGCCGGCGTGGTCAGCGCGCACCTGGCAGCTTTGCGATGTCAACTGGTCGAGCGATTCGAATCGGTTAGCAATCCTACCGTTCAGGCATGCGTTCGTGTGCTGGATCGCTTGATCCATGGCTCTGGACCAGACGCATTCACAACCAAAGGAGGCAATGAACATGGCGCGACGTAAGAGCGACCGCCGTTCCCGCGGCGAGATCACAGAGAGAATCGAGAAGCACCAGACGGACATGCGCGAGAAAGGCGACCAGATCGGCAAGAGCGTATCCGACGTTGAACTGGAGCGTCAGACCCGCGACCAGTTGGACCTCGGTGGGACGTCGGAGGCCGCCGAAGCGATCGAGCGGGCCCTGGACTCCGCCGAAGACACAAGCGTCAAGGAGTTCGACGCAGAAAGTCAGGCCCTGGACCAGGTCCACGGTGACGCTGAGGGACACGAGACGGAACTCCGCGAGAGGTCTGATGCGGCGAACACTGATCTGGACAAGCTGTCGGATGCCGGGGGGCGCCTCCACGGTGATTCCTCGAACAGGGAGCTGCTCAAGGCCAAGGAAGAAGACGAACGGGACATTGAGTTCCTCAAAGAGCAGGAGGCGCGCGCTCGTGAGGCCCGCGAGGAAAGCAAGCGGCTCCACGAGGAGCACCAACGCCGGATCAGTGCCGGGGGGGGACAAGTGACATGAGTTTGATGCCCTACAACAAGGGCGAGTACGACCCCCTCAAGGCGATGGAGCTGCTGAAGCGGGTCGACATCTGCATTCAGGAGGTGAAGAAGGCCTCCGCCGTGCTTCCTCGAGTCAATAGCGATGGTCAGTCGGCGTGCAACTTTGTGGAATCGCTATATGCCAGAAAGGAACACTGGCAGCGTGAACTGCAGGTGCAATACGGGCAGCTTCACGAGTTTCGGGCAGCGGCAGCGGCCGAGGTGAAACGACACGGCAAGAACCGGGACGTGATCGAGTCGAACCGGGAGCGCCTGCACGGGGAGAAGGTCAAGCTCAAGTACGGTGAGGCCGAGAATCAGCTGGAAGCGGAGGGGCAACTGCACATGAGGATGTGCCGCCGGCTTGAGCAGAAGATCAAGCTTGTCGAACAGATCCTCGGGACGGCTTCTGAGAGCATGTTCCCCCACCGGAGACCACAGACGTCTCATGAAGTCGCCGTTCCCTCCTTGCCGCGGACTGGTGGGGATGAGGCAACGGGGCTGCATCGACCAGAGGTGGACACCGAACTGTCCGACCTCATGGCTATCGATCGCGAGCGTCGAACGGGCGGTCCGCCCGTCTTTGTTCAGCCGATCGGACCTTATCACAGCGAGAGCAAGAATGCGTCAGCAAAAGGTATTGGCAAATCTGATTCTGGGAACCGGCGGGGGGCGACCCGGCGTATGCCTGGTTTCCCCAACCGGATCTGAGGAAGAAGGCATGTTCACTCTGCCTGCTTGCCACAGTGTTTATGCGCTCGACGTGGATTCCGAGAGACGCATCGTCGTCGCCGGTACCCGGGCCGGTACCATCGAGATCGTGGAGGTGTCGGACGATTGCCCGGTCGGCGAACCCCGTCGCATGCGGCGTCTCGTCCAGGGGGCGCCGGTATTGTCTGTTTGTCTGGTCGGGAATTCGATTTTGGCCAGCACGGATACCGCCGGACGATGCTTCACCTGGCAGCTCTCAGATGACACCGCTGCTCCGACCGTGTGCGAAAACAACGGCAGCATCGTATGCTCAGTGCTGCCGGCGGATCAGAACCGGATTGTGGGGCTTTCCGCCTGCGGGATGCTCCTCTGGTGGAACGCTGAATCTGGCACCCTGCTGCGCTCACTCGCGGTGCCTGAGCCACCGTCACGGCTTGCCTTCGTTCGTCTGCGATCGTGGCCCACCCAGAATGCCCTGGTTTACCCGGCCGCTGGCGGCGCGCTGGTCGTGTGCAAGGCCGATGGGAGTGGGGTGGATATCGTCTCCGCCCACGAAGGCGAGTTCTATGTCATCGTGGCCGACGACGGCGCAATCCGTACGATTGGGGCGGCGGACGGATTGCTGAAGACGTGGACGGACATGGCCGCGGCAGCGAACTCGCCGTGTCGGTGCCCGCGCGGCATCGTTTCCGGCGACATTCTGTCCGACGGTTCCAGCCGGCTCTTGCTCGTCAATGAGGCCGGCGAGGCGGTCATCTGTGCCCAGGACGGCGATGTACTCCGTCCCCAGCATCGTCTCGAAGGGAACTATTACCGGGCTGCACACGGTCCCCCACCATTGGTACGCTCCACGTTGGACCAACAGCGTCGTTCGGATCGAGCTGAACGACTCATCGTAGATGCCCGCGAAAGGCTGGAGGCCCGCCCCCCGCAGGATATCGAGGATCTGCTGGGTGAGCTGACGGATCTTGGCTTCGAGTATGCGGCACTGGCGATACAGGCTCAGCGGGCAGCCCAACAGGAAGATGTCTTCGGCGAGCTGTACGCTCGCCGCGAGCTGGCGCAGACCTTGCCACTGGACGATCCCCGGTGCGTCTCGTCCCTGCGTTGTCTTGCACTAATCCTCGAGAGAACGTGGTGTCTCAGCGAAGCGCAGGCCATTCACGCTCGCATCGAGCCCACCGATACCACCGCTTCGTCCTGGCTTGCCCGAGCCAGCGAGATCCTCGCCGGCGACGGTTGGATCGCTGAGTCTGTTCATCCGATACCGTTGCTGATCGAGGTCGCAACGGTTGTGGGGCGGCCGTTCACCGGTTTCTGGCTTGTCGAACGTGCCGAGCAGATTCCTTTCTCCGAGGGCACCCTTACCGGTGAGGCTTTGGCTGGTAAGTATGAACAGGTCAAGGCCGAAAAAGGCTCCGCTGATCTTCCCATCGCCAAGGCAAGGAAGATCTGGTGGCTTTCAGAAAGGCGGGCCCGGCAGGTCGATGTTGTCACCCTGGAGAACCCAGGCGGTAGCGCTGGGCCCCAGGCCCGACCTGCGGTCTGGATCCTTAGTGAGGGGCTTCAGAGCGCACTCGTACCTTTGGTGCTGTTCGACGCCGGCCGGGCATCAGCGGATGGTTCCTGGCGCGAACACAATAGTCAAGTTCGTTCCATCTATGAACAGTTGAGCGAACAAAGTGTCGCGAGTGAATGGCCCCGACGGCTTCACCAGACATTGAATCTGGCCGTGCAGCGGCTTCGTAACCACGCCCAATGGCGCTGGCGCTGATCAAGGAGGAAGGATGCGAAAGCCAGGACCACAGTCACGCCAGCCATCTGCCGGATCGAACGCTGTTGGTCGATCACGGAGACGGTCGCGCGACACGTCGGCCATCTTCATGTCGGCGGCCACCGGCGGTCCCGTTCGGCGAATGCTCTTCGAACCGAACACACAGCTGGGCCGATTCCGTGTCCAGAGGCACCTCGGACATGGCAGCCTGGCGGACGTCTACCTCGCCCGCGATACGGCCTGTGATCAAGATGTAGCCATCAAGGTTGTACAGGTTGCCCCGGGCGACAAGGCCGCAGCCGCACGGCTCCAATGCGAAAGATCCCTGTGTGGGCTAATCCGGGACCACAGTCACGTCGTTCGCGTGTACGACATCCATCCGATCCAGCTCGGTGGGGCGGAACTCCTGGTACTCTCGATGGAATACGCCGATGGCGGTTCGCTGCGCGACTGGCTGCGCGATCATCGCGATAACTGGCAGAACCGTCGGGTGCAGGCGCAGGACTGTTTCAGGCAGATTTGTGAGGGGGTGCGAGTGATCCATGAATCCGGCCTGGTTGGTCTGGATCTCAAGCCTGAGAACGTCCTGCTGGTCGGCGGGGTCTGGAAGATCGCTGATTTCAGTGCCTCAAGCTCGATGGCCTGTGAGGTAGCGATACAAATGCACGTCGTGGGGAGAGCGACAGGACAACTCGAGCGGGGAACTCCGGTCTATAGCAGCCCCGAACAATTCAGAGGGGTACGCGGCGGGAACGTGGACGCCCGCGCCGACATCTATAGCTTGGGTATCATCCTGTACGAACTCCTTCACCCGGAGTCCCAGCCGCCGTTTGTGGGCAGTGATGCACAACTCCAGAACCTGCACAAGACGGCTACGCTACCTTCGCTTCCCGGCGCCAGCCCAACCGAGACTCGCGTGGTCGGCCGGTGTCTCTGCAAGAATCCCGCCGAGCGGTACCGGGACGTGAACGAACTGTTGGAAGATCTTGAAAGTAGTGTGACTCCATCGGACACCGACGAAGCCGGCCAAGAGGGGGCAGCGACGACTTGGCGGGATGCCTGCCAGTGCATGGAAGAGGGTCGGTTTGATCATGCCCAGCGGCTCTGCCAGCATCTGCTCGAACGACACCCCAACCACGCGGAAGCCAAGGGACTGGCCGAGGAACTGCAGGCCCGCAACAGGCTGGCGGAAGAGCTCTACGCCACCATAGAGGACAGCCTTGACAAGCGGAGCCTTGATGACCTCTGCAGCCTGCTATATGAAGCGGCGAATACCTATCCGGAACACCCTGCCGGACGCCTCGTTCAAATCAAACTGCAGCTCAAGGCTCGGCATTATCGGGTCGCGATGCAAGAGGGACGGGACGCGATCAACCACAGAGACTGGTTCAGGGCCCTCACTTGGTTCGAGCGGGCAAGACAACTCAGCCCCGGAGCTTGTGAGCCGGAGCTAGCGGTTCGTCTTGTCTCGTCCGTTGTGACTCAAATTCAGGAGACCCGACAGCGCATCAACCAGGCAGTTGCGGTGGGCGACCGCGAACGAGCGATGTCCCTTGCCAGGGAACTCGATGACTACATCGCTCGCATCGCATCTCGACCAGGGGGGCAGCAAGCGTGAACCAGAGTCCGACCCTCACTCTCAATCATGTGGGCCGTCGAGAGGCCGGGCTTCGTCGCCTGGCACTCGTCCCCCTGATCCGCCGGATCGTCGCCAAGGAAAACCGCGCCGCGATCCGGGAGTTTCATGAGCATCGCACACTTTTCCGGACCGCGGACAGTCCATCGATGTCCCTGGCAACCTTCCTTGGCCGACTGCATCAAACGTCATGGGCGTGGCTGCTGTGTGGTCGCGATCCGGTAGCTCTAGACCGCGCCTATGACCTGACCGTCTCAAAGTTCCTGGAACGGCCAAGAGCCAGAGCTGGTCACCGTCGTAAAGGGCCTGATAGCCGCAACTACTACCGGGGCTTCTTGGAGGTTTTCGACAAATGGAGAAAGGACCACCCGTCGGCCGGCGCGCTGGAAGAAGAAGCGGTCGCCGCGGTACTGCTGCAGCGCTATGTCGTCCGCCAGTTCCGCAAATCGTGTGAGGAGGTCCAGCGAAACGCGAATCCGGCTCGTTCCCGATATACATGGCGGCTCCCCGGACGGACCATTGTGGTGTACATACCCGTCAGCCTAGCTGGCAGGCAACGACGCAAGTGGCTCGAAGACAACATTGATGATGCTGATCCCCGCCGGCCGGGCGAGCGCGAGCGGGTCCAGGCGATCATCGATTCGCGGTTGGGTGTGCCGCGTCACGTGCCGATACACGGCAACGGCGATTCACACTCCGCCTCACTGACCGACGCAGTACCGAGGTCTCCGTTTGACGTGGTGATCACCGTCGAAGGTCTCGCCAAGGCAGTAGCAGACGAGAAGAAGGATAACCTCGATCACCAACGGCCTGCGATCAAAGTGCTCGGCTGCGCCGGATTAGAGCAGTTCATTCTCCAGGCCTTTCAGGACCTGCACGACGGTCACTACCAGGAGAAACGCCTCGCCAAGCGGTTCAGGCTTAGCCGCCCGACCGTATCACGATTCGCAGGCAGTCGCTGGCGTACGCACCCGGAATCGCCGCCGCCGGATCTGTGGGCAAACGTCGCCCAGGTGCTCGCCGCGAATGACGACTTTGTGAAGGCAGCGAAGGCCACCAGGGTCTGGCCCCGCGTGCGAAGGGTTATTCTCCAAGCGGCAGAGTCCAACAATGGGAGACACCATCATGCATGACGACCTCTTCTTTATGGCGATGATCGATGCCGCCTTGGACCAGCCGGATCGCCGAGTATCGATGCAGGAGGCGTTCGGGCAGATTCGCCGCATGGGCCGGGAGCGATCCTATCGGCAAGGATATCGTCAGTTCATCCACTGGATGCAACATGTGGCCGGTGCCCGTCAGGCCGTGGATTCCATGCGTGCGACAACTCTGCTACCTGAGACCGTGGATCGACCGGCCTCGATTGAACTGCTCATCGACCGCGACCAGGCCTTGTTCGCGAGCGCTCGGCTCGACATGCGAGGGAAGTCCATTGTTCACGATATCGCGCCCGGTTCGTATCGCCTCCGACTCGATACCGGGTGCACGCTGTGGGAGGGCTTCATCTCGAAACACGGCGAATTCGCCAGCCGTCCCGAGCTCGGCCGGCCGCTCCGTATGGCCGCGGCTACCACGAGCCCCGCAGCGCCGAGGGCCGAGATTCGGCTGTTTGACGACGAGCTAGTCCTGCGCCTTCGGCCCGAGGGCTCGGCCTGGTCACTGGAAATCCATTCTGCAAGTTCGGAGACCTGATCCCCATGCCAACGCAAACACCGCCGATCGGAAGGGCCAGAACGGTCCTCATCTTCCGAGAAGACTCTGCCAGCCGCGCGGTCCTCTCCACCGTCGTCGCCCGCGTCCGGCGCGAAAACGGCCGCAAGCGCCTCGTAGTCCGCGGGCCAGCTCAGTTTGAACCCCAGTCGCTGGGGCACATCGAGGAGGTCATCGTCCCCTTGGTGGACCGGCTCCTCGAACGCCTCGTCGTCAAACGAAGGCCAAAACCGTTCGAACTGTGCGTCGTCAATCTGGGCGCCGCATCGATCGCGGATGCTGGCCTGAGCATCGAGGGCTTCTCCTCGGACGCCGCGATCCTTCTGGCCCTGCTGTCGGCTGCGCTGAGGGCGCCGCTGCCGCAGAATCTCGTGACGACTGGCCACATCGCCTCTCCGGACGGCGATATCCGCGCCGTGGCCGGCCTTCCAGCCAAGCTGGCTGCCGCGATCGAGGACGGCGGGATCGAGTGGTTCCTCTGCCCGGCACTGGTGAATGACAGTTCCCTGCGGATCCTGTCCCCCGCAGAGGCCCAGGCCGCCGAGACCGCTGTCGCCACCGCCAGGACCCGGCTCCGCGTCACCGAGGTAGCGGACATCTGCCAGCTCATCGAGGCGGCCTGGACTGATGAGGACCTCGTGGCGGCAAGCCTGCGTTGCGGCTTCTTCAACGCGACGCCCGCGCCGACCGGCGGCGCGATCGTCGAGCAGGCGGTCGCTTACCTCGGCACCGGCAACGAGGAACGATTCTGGCGCGTCCTGGAGGCGCATCTGCAGGAAGGCCACGCCGCCGCGGCGAGCAATCTCCTGCGCGATCGGCTGAAACATGATGTCGCCCGCAAGGAGTATCCCGCCAGCTTCGGCAGGCAACTGTTCGCACTGATGCTGTCGGTCCCGCCGACCGTGCGCCAGTTGAAGCTCGTGTTCCCGCTCGTGTCCATCGAGGCCTGTTTTGCGGTGGGCCGATTTGCCGGCCCGGAGGACCGCGAGGATGCCCAATACCTGATGGATGCCGTCCTCGGCCGATTCGCCTCGCACGTCGGTCTCGACGAGCCGCCCGCGACGGCAGCGCCGGTGGGCGACAAGGCGGCCGCAGCCGTGCAGGCCGTCCTTTCCGAGATCGATCGCGAGACCCTCGTCCGGAAGATCGCCCTGCCCATCGATGCGGCGCGGGCTGGATACGTCCTCGATCACGTGGTCATCGACTCGTACGACGTGCTCCGCGAGACGGTCTGCTCGTTCTACCGGACGCTCGTGCGCCACACCGGGGCCGCGCCCGCTTCGGGTGACCCCGAGATGATCGCCGCAGAGGCCTTCTCGTTGCTCGAACGGGCGTTCGCCGACGAAGGCGGCGCCGCCGGGGCTTGGGCTGAGGCGAGGCATGGAACACATGGTGGCCTGCGGTACGTGCTGGACCTCATGACCGAGCGATTTAAGGCCGAGCACCAGTCCAGTCACGTCAGCCGCGTTGTCAGGGTCGCGGTGGACCCGCTCGACTGGTCGGAACGCGTGGAGTTCATCCGTGGGCTTATCGACCACCTTGGTCCGCATCTCCCACCTGACCTTCGCGCCCAGCCGCCGGAGCGCTTCGCGCGGCATTATGAAGCGATATGCCAGACATATGCCCGGTCGCTCGACCGGGTCAAGGATCTTTTTCGGACCCTTTGAACGAAAGGAGCGTTGGTTATGCCATCGATTCGCACCATCCTGGCGGCCCTCGACGAACGTGAGATCGCTCGTCGGGTCGGCGTGCCCCATGACGAAGCCCGCATGCGCTACCGCCTCGAGCGGACGACCGTCAGTACCTTTGATGAGTTCGCCGATCTGGTAGGAGACTACTATGCGTACCACTTCGCCGCCTGTGTGGCAAACGGGGCAAGGCTCTCCCGCAGCGAAGCCATCGGCCGCGGCAAGGAACTCCTCGATCGCGAGTATCGCCGCCGCCACGGTGACATCGTCTCCGCCTTCAACGACGCTCACGATGGGCTCAACGGCGCGATGCGCGGCATTCTGGACACGATCGCGGACGGGCTCAAGTTCGAAAGCATGGAGCGGTACATCCGCGAGGTATTCGACCGGCACATTGCCCCGAACGCATGGGAGGTCAAGGTCGAGATCATCCGGCAGTTCATCCGCGAATGCGGGGCCAATCTGGCCTCCTCGATTCGCGCCGACCAGCCCGAACGCTACGCCCAGAACTATCAGGAGCTTATCCGCACGTATCTGAACGGACTTCGTGAAACCTCGTCCATCTTCCGGCGACTGTGAGGAGGACCCCGGTCATGACCAAACTGGATGAATTGCTCAGCCGCATCGATCCCGACCGGACCACGGATCAAGTGAGCCGGCGCATCGATGAGGCCATCAACAGCTTTCTGCCCGGCCCCGGCCGAATCGATCGCTACGATGATTTCCTCACCTACATCATCTGCTTCTGCCGGTTCGTCGAGGCCACGGTCCTGAGGCTCCCTGATGGGGCGCCACAGGCCGGCCCGGATCTGGACCGCAGTCGGTTCATGCCCGTCCTGACCCGAGCGTACGGCGATCAAGGGCTCAAGACGGCATTTGAAATGGCCCGGACGGGGAACGAGGGCGGCCTCTACGCGGTGCTCCGGAAGCTCGGTGAGGTGCTCGCCGGGCGATACGCGGAGAACGAGATCGTGGCGAGGGTCTGGGGGTACTGGAACGGCCTCTCCATGGCGGAGAAGCTGGCCGCACCTGACGAGTACCTGAGCAAATACGGCCACCTGTTGCCGTCCGAACTCACCGAGGGCAGCGCCGGCCGGATTCGCGCCAACCTGCCCAAGGTCCTCCAGGAGCATGCCCGGATGATGCAGCGGCTCCGCCGCGTCGGCCGCTGAAATCGCCGCGCTGCCACAGCCGCCGACGAGAAGGGGGATAGGCCCCGGATGGAGGAGCCCATATGTCGATCGAGGAGGCCCTGTTGGCCCGCGCCCGGCCGCACATGCTGGCCGAGCGGAAGAGGCAGATCCTTTTCCAGGAGATGAGCAAGGGCTGCCGGCCGGAGATCGCGCCAATGCCGGTCGCCCTGGAGCCGGTCTACTGGCCGCTCGTCGGCCTGAGGGATATCGCCGCCGATGGAGCGGCGCCCCCCTGGGTCGCCGAGCCGCCGGTACCGACAGACCAGCTCGTGCGGTTCAAGGTGTGGATTTCACCCAAGCAGAAATGCGATTGGCTTCGGTCCGAGCTGTTCATCAAACCGATCTCGCAGGCCGGCCACCGCATCGTCTTCGAGATCATCGGCAACCAGCATAAGGTGGGAATATACTTCCTCTGCCACCAAGATGATTTCAGTGTCGTGCGTCAGCCGTTCCGAGGCCAGTTCCAGCTCTGCGAGCTGACTCCCTGCCCGGCCCACCCGCTGCGCGGCGTCCCCGTGGCGGATTGGGACCAGATGGTCTTCGGCGAATGGTTTCCGCCTCCGCCATATTCGCACCTGCTGACGCGGCCGGATGAACTCAAGCGATCCACGTTCGCAACACTGATCACCGCGCTGGCCGAGATCCCCGCGCCGGCGGTCGGTGTTTACCAGGTCGTCTTTGCCCCTGTCTCGCCGGCCCACAACTGGCATCAGAATGTCGAGACGCTGCTCGATATCGAGTATCAGGTCAAGCTCGTCAGTGGGTTCTCGGACCCCGGCCGCTACCTGCAGCAGGCCCCCTCCGGCCAACTGAATATGATGGCTGGCGATGTGGACCATAAAGCCCACAGCGATAAGCCGTTCTACGCCACCGTCCTGCGTATAGGTCTGCTCGACGGGCGCGAATACGCCGCGCCGCTCCTGCGGGGCCTAGCGGTCGTGGCCGGCCTCATCCAGCACGGGGGGCGGCCCCTCTCCTGCGTAACCCACGAGCAGTACCGCAGGGTCCTGCCGGCCCCGCAGATCCAGCAGATGTTCCTGGAGGGCCTGACCTACCGTCCCGGCTTTCTCTTGAATTCCTGGGAACTCGTCAGTCTTGTCCATGTGCCGCCCCCGGAGGTCACAGAGCACCTCAAACTCACCGTGGCCCGCCTCGAGCCATTGCCGCCGGACGAATCGCTTCTGACCGGAACGCCGATCGGGACCTGCTCCTACGCCGGCCGGGACATCCCCGTCTGCATCCCCAAGGATTTCCGATACACCCATCTCCACATGATCGCCAAGCCGGGCAGGGGCAAGTCTACGCTAATCGAGCACATGTTCCTGTACGAGATCTGCCTGGGCCACGGGGCGATCGTGCTCGACCCGCACGGCAGGTTGATCCAACGCCTCCTGTGCCTGATTCCCAAGGAGCACGCTGACCGCGTCATCTACTTCAACCCAGGCGACCCGGACTGGGTACCGCTGTGGAACCCAATCCAAAGGATTCCCGGCCAGGACCTGGGGCGCACGGCCGACGATCTGGTCAACGCCTTCAAGAAAATCGTCACGAATTGGGGCGACCGACTGGAGAACCTCCTCCGCCAGGTCTTCTACGCCGCCCTCAACATGCCCGGCAGCACGCTGCTCGACGTCCTGAACATGCTCCGCAACAAGACCAAGGAGAGCGACACAATCCGGGACGAAGTCCTCCATGTCATCGAGAACGAGGCGGCCCGCCAGTTCTGGCTTACCGAGTACAAGCAGTACGGCAAGGACGATCTCGGGCCACCGAAGAACAAGCTCGGCAAGCTCCTGATGTCCAATACCCCCTACCTCATGCTCTCTCAGCCGGAGTGTGCGTTGCGGTTTCACGAAGTGGTGGATCGAGGCTTGATTGTACTCGTGGACCTCTCGGAGGTCAGCGATCAGGTCTGCTCCTTGCTGGGCTGCTTCATTCTGGAGCTCCTGCGCCTGACAGGTTTGCCCCGAAGCAAGCGGGATCCGGAAAGCCTCGTTCCCTGTCATCTATTCGTCGACGAGGCGCCAAGGTTCCTGACGGATACCCTGGAGTCACTGATCGTGGAGATGCGCAAGTGCAACGTCAGCCTGACCCTCGCGAACCAGTATATGTCTCAGTTCACCACCGATCAGGCCGACGCGTTATCCAGTATGGGCTCCACCATCATCTTCAAAACCGACACCAAGGACGCGCAGTACCTGCGAAAGGATCTGCAGAATCTTGTCGAGGTCGATGACCTCATCACCCAGAAGGTCGGCCACGCCATCGCCCGCATCGATACACACGTGGTCCGCATCCAGACGCAAGATGCGCTCAAGATCCCGAGAGACAACCTCCGCGATGCAATCATCGCCAGTTCCCACCAGAAGTACTGCCGTCCCATCGCCGAGGTCCGCCGCATCGTCCAGGAACGAAGCCGCCGCTGGACCGCGGCCAGGCCGAGTTTTGACACGTACGATCTGCGACGGGAGGACGGCGTCACATCCACACCGGTTCCTGCTGTTGACCACCGGGCAGGCCCGTCGAACCTGATCGTTCCTCCGGGTATCGGGCATGACGTCCTCTGATCCAAATCGGGATCGTGCGGAACGCATCGTCGCGCGGATCATCGAGCAGACTGCCGAGGAGAACCTGGTTCGCCGGATCGATGAGCTTATTGATCGGGCCGTCGAGCGGTTCGAGTACCCGCCGGATCGACCTCACACGGTGGATCGCTTCCATGAAATCATCACCGCGTTCATCCGCTGCCTCTACGAGAACGCGCCGCTCTTCGGGCGCACGTTGACGCGGTCTCAAGCCTACGATGAGGCGGTCGGGCTGCTGGCCCGGGCCTACCAGGGCGAGTTCTTCGGCGGCTATGACGCGGCGCTGACGGATGCAGCCTATTCCGCCGGCTCAGGGATCCGGCTCGTGCTCGATCGGCTCAGGGACCTGGTCAAGGCTCGCCTTCGCCAGGAATACAAGCGCTGGATCTTCCTCTGCCAGGTGGACCCGGCTGACTGGCACACCCGGCAGGCCATCGCCGCATTTCTTTTCAAACGCTGTCTGCCCTACATGCCGCCCGAACTGGCCCGCTGCTCGCCGGACCAATTCACCGACAAGATCTTGATGGAGTTGATCGACATCTATGCAGACATCCGGTAGCCGGGACCGGCAGGCACATCGATCGCCGAAACTCCCTTTGCGACGCAGCCGCTCTCTCTTCGGGAGACAGATTCTCCAAGGCAGGGCGACCGTCTCCCTGTCTGCCCCGTGGAGACTCGCGCAGTGGTTGACTTGGAAACGAGCCGAGTAAGAACAACCGATCAGAGGCTCGCGATCTTCCGTGCGTGCTTCTCGGGGCTGCCGAACGCCTACGGCACGTATGATCCACAGACCGGACGTGTCTGGCAGGTCAAACGGGCGGTCACCGATCGCGTGCTGCTCGATCACATCGAGGGACGCCGGCCGTACGGGGTGTACCTGCTCGTCGGCGACCGCATCCGTGCCTTGGCCATCGACTTCGATGAGGATGATCTGGGTCCGCCCATGGAGTTCGTGCGGTCGGCCGCACACTATGGAGTCACAAGCTACCTGGAGAAGAGTAAGTCGAAAGGCCATCACGCCTGGGTCTACTTCGAGCAGCAGGAAGGCGTGCTTGCCGCCCGTGCCAGGCTCGTTGTCCGCCACATCCTTGCGGAGATCGGCCACCCCCACGTCGAGGTCTTCCCAAAACAGGATGCCCTGCGCGGAGACGACTTCTACGGCAACTTCATCAACGTGCCGCTGTTTGCCCCCTTGGTCAGGCAGGGTCGGACCGTCTTTCTCGATCCGTCCAATCCAAGCCAACCCCATCCCGACCAGTGGGGGCTGCTCGAACACGTCCACCGTGTCTCCGCAAGGCTCCTCGACGAAATCATCGAGATCAACGGGCTCGTCCGAACGGGCCCGAGCGCGATACCGACCCACGCACCGCTCGCCAGCGAATACCGGCGAACCTTCGGCCTAATGCCATGCGCCATCCGGATGCTGGAAGAGGGGGTGACCGCCAACCAGCGCGTCGCGTGCTTCCGACTGGCGGTGCAGTTGAAAAGGACCGGCCTGCCCAGAGACATGACGCTGGTCGTGCTCACGGCGTGGGCCAGGAAGAATCGACCCCTGGAAGGCAGGAGAGTAATCACCGATGAGGAGGTCGCCGAACAGGTCGATTCGGCGTACCGCGCCGATTACGCCGGCTTCGGCTGTGAGACCGAGGCCATTGCGCCATACTGCGACCCGGGCTGTCCACTGAAAACCCGCGCCCCATCGCCGGCCGCCCGGATGTGCGACCGCTCACGCCCTCGGTCGTCATCATCGGCGCCGCCCGACAGTGACAACGCCAACGGAGTTCGCCCGCCGTATATGGGGAAACATTGACGCTACCCAAAGGAGTTCCCAATGTCATCGAGTTCACCGAGACGGTCGAGTCATGATAAGCAGGACGACCTGGCGATCGGCACGCCCATCGGCGTGTGCCCGGATGGCAAGGTCCGAAAGCCCGTCTGCATCCCGCCAGCGATGCGGGGCAGGCATGTCCATCTCATCGGCTTGCCCGGCACCGGAAAGTCGATGTTGATGGAGGCGATGATTCTTAACGATATCCAGCAAGGCGCCGGCGTTGCCGTCATCGACCCACATGGGGAGTTGGTCGAAAGATTGCTTCATCTGGTGCCGGATCACCAGATCGAACGAACGATCTGTTTGAGCCCCGGTGATCCCGAGTGGGTCCCGATCTGGAACCCGCTGCGATGTGGGGTAAATGCAAGCCCCAGTCGGATTGCTGAGGAGCTGGTTCTCGCGTTCAAGAGCTCCGGCACCGCTTGTTGGACAGACCGCCAAGAACACTTGCTCCGGCAAGCTTTCTTCGCCGTCTTGCACCTGCCGAGGGGTAACCTGCTCGATGTTCTGACCCTGCTCCGCTCGGAATCTGTGCGGGGCCGCCAGCTCCGCAGCAAACTGCTCGACCTCATCGACAACGAAGTGTCGCAAACCTTCTGGCGGGAGGACTTCCGGTACTACCGTCAGGCGGACCTGGGGCCCGCACAGCTAAGGCTCAGCAAACCGCTGGTGTCCGAATCCGTCGGGACCATGTTGTCCCAGGGC
Source organism: Phycisphaerae bacterium (assembly GCA_030372985.1). GTDB lineage: Bacteria > Planctomycetota > Phycisphaerae > UBA1845 > PWPN01 > JAUCQB01. The sequence continues at coordinate 1,306 of JAUCQB010000227.1, read as the reverse complement.
GACTCCGCTTTCAGCCTTCACGACGTGATGGACACTAGTAAGATCCTGCTGCTCGACCTGTCGCACGTCGATCCGCAGGTCCGGGTAACCCTCGGCCGCGTGATCCTCTCCATGCTTTGCCTCGCGGGGTTGGGGCGCCGCGGCGAGCGGGAGCACTCGCGCCGTCCTTTCCACATCTACTGCGACGAGGCGCACGAGTTTCTCCCCGATCCGATCCAAGATCTGATCGTCGAGATGTACAGGTCCAACGTGAGCCTAACCCTCTCTCACCAGTGCATGGACCAGTTCGGCGCCCGCCAAGCTGACGCCCTCGCGGTCGTCGGCTCGACGATCATCTTCCGGGTGGGCGTACGCGACGCTGAGCAGTTCCAGAAACACCTCAGGGGAAAGGCGAGCGTGGAGGACTTGACCTCCCTGGGCGTCGGCCAGGCCGTCGCGAGGATCCGCGGTCACGTCGTGCGTATCGAGACACAGGCACCGCCGGCTATCCCCAAGTATCACCACCGGGACGAGATCATTGCTCGGTCCCGCCGGCTGTACTGCAGGCCCATTGATGAAGTAACCCAGGCCATTCACCGCCGCAACCGACGGGCCGAGTGAGCCCCTGCTATCTCAACGAGCCCACTCATCGAAATGACCTGAGCAGGCGATCTGAGTCACGGCCTTCGCGAACTGGACAGAACAGCGGATCGGATCAGGCACGGATTTCAGGTCATATGCGTCAATCAGTACGCGCTGGTTCCACTGAAAACGCCGTCAAGGCTCGTCCGCACATCATGATGGGAACAGCAGTGAATGCGAATCGCCATCGCGTACTGCCTGTGTAGCCGAGATGCTTATGAGCTTTGGCGCAGCACAATTATGCAGTCCGGTTCGTCGCCACTCTCACTGGCAGGAGCGGTACGCCTTTCGGCATGGCTTCTTCCGCATGACCGGTGACCCATCTTTGCCGAACGGCCGCCGCGGACGAGTCACCATTTATCAGCGTGGCCGCAACCCGACGATCACAGGGATCCGCACCTTCATTCTGTCGTGGTGCGTCCAGGGACGCCGCTTCAAAGAAAGATTCGTCGGAGACTTGTTTGCGGCGGTAGGCCGGGCCGATGAGATTAACAAGGCCATTGCCGAAGCCGCGATGCCGGCGCGTAAGACCGCAGTCAGCGTTGACGAGCTGGTCGCTTGGTTCGTCGAGTACCAGGAACGGCGGGCCGACGCCGGCGAGATCAGCCCCAAGACACCGGAGCGTTATGAGGGCGCGCTCGATCATCTGATTGCCTTCACGCGCGAAGACCGCGAACAGCCGAAG
>JAUCQB010000226.1 GCA_030372985.1 Phycisphaerae bacterium | reverse complement strand
CGGGCGGCTTCGATCCGCCGGAACATCTCGTCGAGCTTGTTCCAGTTGCGACGGCCCGAGGCCTTGATGTGGTAGACCTCGGCCCGGATCTTCGCCCGCCGGGCGATACTCAGGAACTCATCGAGTGCCTCCAGCAACTGCTCGCTCTCACTGCGCAGGTGCGAGGCGTACATGCCGTCGTACTCGGCCGCGACTTTGGCCAGTTCCAGCAGTTCCTCGGTATCCGCGTAACAGCCCGGCGCGTAGATGAGCGCCGACGACAGCCCCACGGCCCCCTCTTCCATCGCCTGGCGAACGAGGGCCTTCATTCGCTCGAGTTCCTGCGGCGTCGGCTTGCGGTTCTCGTGGCCGATCTCGTGGATGCGGACCGTCGCCGCCCCCACAAACGAGGTCACGTTGCACGAGACCCCTCGGCGCACCAGGAAGTCGAGATACTCTCGCAGGGTCGTCCACTCGATGTCGTACTTGACGTCACCCTGGCGTTCGGTCTCCTCGCGTTTCATCTTCTCGTTGAGCGGACCCATCGAATCGCCTTCGCCGAGGACCTCGAGCGTCACGCCTTGGCGGATTTCGCTCTGCGACCGGCCGTCGGCGATCAGTGACTCGTTGGCCCAGCACATCATGTTGATAAAGCCGGGTGCGACCGCCAGCCCCTGGGCGTCGATCTCCGTCCGACCGCGGGCCGTGGACAGGTGCCCGATTTCGGCAATCGTATCGCCGTTGATCACAATATCGCCCCGGAACGGCGCTCCTCCGGAACCGTCGTAGATTTCACCGTTGCGGATGAGCACGTCATATTCGGTCATCGTCGAGCATCCCCCCAGGATCAGAATGAGCAGCCACAGGCAGAGGAATCGGTATCTTCGCATGGCCAGATCGTACCGCGCCAGACCGGCTTCCCCAAGTAGTGCCGACGCCCTCGTCGGCAGCTTTTCTTCCCGGGTGGCCCAGGTCCCTCGTACCGCAAGCGTCCTATCTCTTCGCGAGGCGAGACGATTCAATGGTCAAATCCGAATGACGAATGAATGACAAAGCACCCATGACGAAATCCGGGCCGCCCTTTTCCCGCCTGCCGATTGGGGCTTCGTCATTGAGGTTTCTTTCGTCATTCGGATTTCGTCATTCGTCCTTTTCTGGCGACTTGGTTGCATGCCGGCCGACCGCAACTCTGGAATTCCCTCCCCCCGTCGACTACCGTGTCCGCCATGTCTCGAGTATCCGGCCAGCCCGACATCACCATCCCGCCTGCCGTATCATCGCCGGTCCCCTGCCGGTCCGTGGCGATCATCCTGACGATCGGTGCGGTCGTGTTCGTCTTGTGGCGAGCGTGGGCCTGCGACGACGCCTTCATCACCTTTCGCCATGTGGCCAACTGCCTTAACGGACACGGGCCGGTGTTCAACCCCGGCGAGCGAGTCCAGGGCTATACGCATCCGCTGTGGTTTCTGATACTGCTGGCCGGGAGCACATTGCTCGATCCCCACCCGCTGGCGATCGTTCTCGGCCTGATCTCCACCGCCGCGATCGTGTTACTGCTGAGGCGGTTCTTCCGCATACGGCAACACAATGGTCTGTGTCTGCTGGCGGCGGCCGCGATGCTTCTCTCCTCGCCTACGTTCATCGAGTACCAGACTTCGGGGCTGGAGACCTGCCTGACGCACCTCCTGGTCGTCCTGTTGTGGGGCTGGCTGATAGGTTTCGCCTCGGTCGGGCACCGCTGGCCCCAGAATCCTTTCTGGGGTCTTCTGGGCGGAGGATTCCGATCCTCATTCTCGCGGATGCGGAAAGGATTCCGCCAAGAGCAGCGGCCCGG
>JAUCQB010000225.1 GCA_030372985.1 Phycisphaerae bacterium | reverse complement strand
GTCCAGTATCGCCCAATCAAAACAGTCCAACAAATCATCACTTTTTTCGCCAGTTGTAAAAAAATATGAAAAGAATTACGATGGGTTCGGAGGGCTGGTTTTCGCGTCCGGAGCTCTTGGTTAGACGGCCTTCCGACAGAGGGTATGCCCATGTCTTCGAGTGCCCAAAAACGGCCGGGCAGGCCAGCGAATCCAGTCTTCGACGCCAAGGGCCGTCCCATCGCAGGACTGGCCGCGACCGTCTAGGCAAAAGGCAAGGATGGGGCTCCTCTGTATCGCTATTACGTCCAAGGTACGAGTCCGCCCGTCTGGTTGGGGACCGACCTGCCGATGGCCGTTGTGCGTCTCAGGGAATTGGAGGCCCAGAGCAAGACGATCCCGCTGACGACCTCCAGGGCTCGCAAGGCGACCGCCAGCGAGGCAGAGGCCATCAGGAAGGCCTTTCTGTCGGAAGCCCGAGCCAGAGGCTCACAAAAGCCTCGGATGACGATTTCGGCCCCATCCAACCCACGCCTGAAATCAGGCCGACTCTTCAACTGCCTGAAGCGGATTTCTGGCAGCTTGTTTGTTCCAAGATTCTGGCCGATCCCAAAGTCGCCGCAGAGAAAACGGGTCTTCCTCTGGACAGACTGGAGCAGTTCAGGGCTCCTGCTCCTTCGATACCGCTGGATCACCTGCTTGAACTCTATCTCGGACGACCCGATTCGATGACGGACCAGACCAAGAGAGACGCCCGGAACTACTGGAACGAGTTCTCCAGGATCACCCATGCCAAGACGGTTGCTGACCTGTCCTCCGACGCAATCCAGACCTACAAACATAAGATTTACAGGAACGCAACGTCCCCTTCCTACATAAGGGCTCGATTCACGACCGTAAAGACCATTCTGAACTACGGGCTCAAACAAGGACAAGACATCGACAACACCTCACACGCCCTGCTGCTCTGCAAAGCCTTGAGTCCACCCAGCCAAAACGGTGTCAATCCGCAACCGATATCGCGGAAACACTATCGCGCCCTGCTGGCCAAGGCCGACTCCAAATGGCGAGCCATCCTGCTTCTCTCACTGAATGCGGCCTACTACCCAGTTGACGTTGCCAGAGCGGAATGGGACGACCTCGATCTGGCGGGCAGAACGCTCGTGAGTTTCCGGCAGAAAACGGGTGTTCCAAGGATCGCCATGCTCTGGATCAGGACCGTGAAGGCTCTCAAGGCCCTGCCCAAGACCGGCAAACTGGTCTTCACTCGTTGTGATGGACGATCCGCGCGGTCGTTTCAACATCCCCATCCATGTTGCCGTTGAAGACAATGCCGGCGTCAGCCGACAACGGCGATGCAGGGGAAGGGCAGGTAGAGGTTCTCCATGAGCCAGGCCAAGACATCGGGCTCGTATTCTTTGGGCAAGGCTTCGTGGGGGTTGAACTCGAAACGGAAGACGCGGGCCTGTTCAACGGCCCTCCGCAGTTCGGGCGGAACTTTTTGCCGTTCTGCAATCCGGCACAGGCTGTCGAAGATCATGGTCTTCTCTCGGTGTGGTCGGACAAGAGGATCGAGATCCGCTTGGACGATTGAGACCACGGGGCCAATCGTAGCCCGCCCAGCGGGAAAGCCAAGGCCAGCGGGGCAAAGCGCTCCGACGAGTCTGAAAGGGGGGAGTCTTCTTTGGCGGGCGGAGGGAAAGGGAGGGGTTACCGGATACCTTTCCAGACCTTACCAGAAACGATTTGGCGAGATTAGGGGTGCTGGACGTGGGCCGGGTGCGGGAAAATGTCACCAGGGTCACGGGAATCCGAACCAGCGGCATCTGGTGCCTCTCCATTGGTGCGCATTCCGTCTGGTCGCTGAAGCTGACGATCTTGTCCTTGGCGTCCCTGTTGAATCGACTCGTCCACCAGAACGACTTCTCGCTGTCCTTGACACTCAAGGTGGCGATCAGCATTTCCTGCTTGTATGGGTTCTGAGAAGGGGAGACGGTCTCGGTCCCGCAGGCTTGGCAGCGCCCGTCTCGGGTCTCGGTGACGCTGGCTCCACAGCCTGCGCATCGGTCAGCGGTCCACCCCTCCATGACATGCAGGACTGCCTTGGCGTCGAGAGCCAGGGCGCACATCCTGACGAGCAGAGCGTTCACATCCTTGTCGTCCAGGGTGGGGTGATGGGAGGGCCCGCCCATGAGACCCAAGATCTCCTTCTGCCCGTGGAAGAAGAAGAACTTCATGGGGTAGACGGTGTCGGCGGAACTGCCGATTCGGTCCTTCTTCTCCTTCGCCATGACGTATTCGGCGAAGTGGATCGCGTCCATAATCTGGTCGGGGATCATGGTCATGGAGGTTGATGTTACTCGGGTATGAGGGAGCCGCCAAGGCTGAACAAAGAGGGAGGGTAGCACCTACCCCTCGATGTCGTTCTACTGGAAGGCTGAGGCGAGCCTGCAGCCAGTGAGCAGGCAGGCAACAGCGAATGAGAGGTCGCGGACGGGCTGCCTCACGACAGCAGGAAGCGGAGAAAACGCCGAGAAAGCGCGAGCCCCGCGAGCAACAAAAAACAAGGCGGCTGGGCCCAATGTCGTCTCGCTTGAGCGGGAAGAGAGTGGTATTGCGGAAGAAACGGCAGCACCTGACCCGACGAATCGGGACACCTCGTCGTGAGATGTCGGGATTGCCGGTCACGCAACCAGCTTATCGAGACGGACGCCGCCTGCCGATAGGAATTCGGGACTTCGAAGCCACGTGAGCATGCTGCACCTGCGGATACAGCCGGGAGTCCGAGGCGTGCGGACGTGCGGCCGCGGAAAGCCCGATGGTCTGGACATGCTGCCTGCCGCATGCTATAAGTTTAGACGGTCGGTCTGTCGAGTGAGTCGGACATGCGACGTTTCTTCGTCGGGTCTGCACCGCCTTCTCAATCGCCCTACCAACCTTTCTGGGCCGAAACGCAGGCCTCTTTCACGCGCGACCTTGAAAGAAAAACGCGGGTCGCAACGCCCTCTCAAAGGAGAACGAAGATGGGCAAAAAGTTGTATGTCGGGAACATGGGCTACGAAGTGAGCAGCGCCGACCTGGAGCAACTGTTCACCCCGCACGGCCAGGTCCAAAGCGCCGAGGTGATCAACGATCGCTCGACCGGCCGCAGCAAGGGATTTGGCTTCGTGGAGATGAGCTCAGACCAGGAAGCTCAGGCCGCGATTGCGGCCCTCAACGGCCAGGACCACGGCGGCCGTCCGCTCACCGTGAATGAAGCCAAGCCGCGAGCACCCCGCACCGGAGGTGGCGGCGGCTACGGCGGTGGCAACCGACGCTACTGATTCGCGGCATGTTGAAGAGAAGGCCACATCGGTGGCCTTTTCTTTTTCATTATCAAACGGATTCTTCGGGGAGTGTTCCACGGGAGGTCCCAGGAATTGAGAGCGGCGATCAAGAGAACGTCCATTGACCTGATCCGCCGCCGATTGTTCGGCGCCCCCCGCGGCCACGACGGGGAGCTTCACGCTGAACCGCCGCTACGGTCTGAGCTACTCAGCGCCGAGCAACTCAAGCAGCACGCCCGCGCCCTCGCCAGTTCGCACGAGATCGATGAACGTCGTGGGCCTGACCGGTTGTTGCCTCGTCTGGCCGAGAACGAAGTCGCGCTCCTCCATGCGTACACACTCGTCGCGAACTCGGCGGAGCAGGGCCGGCGCACCACGCCCGCCGCCGACTGGCTGCTGGACAATTTCTACCTCATCGAGTCACAGATCCGAACGGCGCGGCGGCACCTGCCCCGAGCGTACAGCGCGGAACTGCCGCGGCTCCTGAACGGCCCGCTGGCCGGTCATCCTCGCGTTTATGCCATCGTTCAGGAACTGATTTCGCACGTGGATGGGCGCGTGGACGCCGAGAACCTCAGCCGCTTCGTGGCCTCCTACCAGACAACCGCCACACTGAAACTCGGCGAGCTGTGGGCCATCCCGATCATGCTCCGTCTCGCCCTGATCGAGAACCTGCGCCGCGTGGCAGTGCGGATCGCGGCGTGTCGGCGGGATCGTGACGCCGCGAACTCCTGGGCGGATCACCTGCTGGAGATCGCTGAAAAAGAGCCAAGGAACCTGGTCTTGGCTTTGGCTGACATGGTCCGTGAGGATCCGCCGCTCACCAGCGCGTTCGTGGCGGAATTCGCTCGTCACCTGCGAGGCCAGAATCCGAGCCTGACCCTGCCGATGAACTGGCTTGAGCAACAACTCGCCGAGGCCAACCAGACGATCGAAGAGCTCATTCAACTCGAAAGCCAGAACCAGGCGACCGACCAGGTCTCCATGAGCAACAGTATCGGCAGTCTTCGTTTTCTCCCGACGATGGATTGGCAGGAATTCGTCGAGACGATGAGCGCTGTCGAGCGAACCCTCCGCAGCGACCCGGCTGACGTTTATAACGACATGGATTTTGCCACCCGTGACCGCTATCGCCACGTGGTGGAGGATATCGCAAAGCAAAGCCCGCTCTCGGAGCACGAGGTGGCCCGCAGAGCGATCCAACTTGCCCGCGACCGGATCGCCCACATCGGCGGCGACGATCGCACGGCCCACGTGGGGTATTACCTCATTGACAGAGGCCGATCTCTGCTCGAACGCGCTGTCGGCGTTCGGCCCTCGACGACAATCATCCTCCGACGTATCGGTCGCCACATACCGCTGCTGTTCTATGTCGGGAGCATCCTGGCTCTGACGGGGATGCTGACGACGGCCGCCTTGCTCACCGCCTCGCGCCAGGGTCTGCCGGTCTGGGGCCTCTTGGTGTTGGCCATTCCGTTGCTGCTAGGCGCGAGCCATTGGGGTGTGTCGGTGACGAACTGGCTTGCAACCCGGTTGGTAGCACCGCGGACGCTGCCAAGAATGGAGTTCTCTGACGAAATCCCGCCGGACTGTCGCACGATGGTGGTGGTACCCACGATGCTTACCAGCAAGGAGGGTGTTCGGGATCTGCTGGAATCGCTTGAGCTCCGTTTTCTGGCCAATCGCGACGCCCGCCTTCACTTTGGGCTTCTGACGGACCTGCGCGACGCGCCCCAGGAGGAGATGCCGGGCGATGAGGAACTCGTGCGCCTGGCAAGCGATGGGATTGAAGCGCTGAACCGGAAGTATGCAGCCGACCGCGAAGACGCCTTCTTCCTTTTCCATCGCCCGCGGCGGCTGAATGAGCAGGAAGGCGTCTGGATGGGCTGGGAACGCAAGCGGGGCAAGATCGCCGAATTCAACTCACTTTTGCGGGGCAGGGCGAAAGATCGGTTCAGCGTTATCGTCGGCCAGACCGAGATCCTGCCCGCCGTCAGATTCGTCATCACGCTCGACACGGATACGCAACTGCCTCGCGACGCGGCCCGCGAACTTGCCGGCACCCTGGCCCACCCGCTCAACCGCCCTCGGTTCGATCCGAAACTCGGACGGGTCATCGAGGGCTACAGCATTCTCCAGCCGCGCGTGGGCGTGAGTCTGCCCAGTGCCGGCCGGTCGTGGTTTGCCCGACTTTTCGCCGCCGAGCCGGGCATTGATCCCTATACCCGTGCCGTCTCCGACGTGTATCAGGACCTCTTCGGAGAAGGCTCGTACATCGGCAAGGGGATCTACGATGTGGATGCATTTGAGCAGGCACTGGGCGATCGCTTCCCGGAGAACCGCATTCTCAGCCACGATTTGCTCGAGGGTTCCCATGCCAGAGCCGGCCTGGTCAGTGACGTGGTGTTGCTCGAGGAACACCCCTCGTCTTACACGACTGACGCCGGTCGCCGGCATCGCTGGATCCGAGGTGACTGGCAGATCATGCCGTGGGTGCTCCCGCGCGTTCCCGGCCCGGATGGCCGGCGCGTCGCCAACCGTCTTTCGATCCTTTCACGATGGAAGATCCTTGACAACCTGCGTCGAAGCCTGGCGCCGGCGGGCCTGGTGGCGCTTCTGCTGCTCGGATGGATTTTCCCGGGTCTGGCCCTGCTCTGCACTCTCCTTGTCGTCGGGATCATCATCAGCCCGGTCGTCTTTGCAGGCATTGTCGGACTCCTGCATAAATCGCCAGACCTGCCGACCGCTCTGCACCTGCGAGAAGTGGCCGTCACGACGGGAAGGCAACTCGCTCAGTCCGCTATCGCGCTGATCTGTCTGCCTTACGAGGCTTTCATCAGCCTTGACGCGATCGGCCGCGCCTCCGTGCGGGTGCTCTTGACGCGACGAAGACTCCTTGAGTGGCAGACGGCCGGTGACGCCGAGCAGAACGGCCACACCGGTCTGACCGGAGCGTGCAGATCGATGTGGGTCGGGCCGGTCACCGCGATCGTCGTTGCGGCAATGGCGGGGGTCGCACGCCTGGAGAGCCTGCACGTGGCGGCGCCCATTCTGGGCTTGTGGTTTCTGTCTCCCGTTGTGGCGTGGTGGTTGAGCCGTCCGATCGCATCCCGGAAATCTGGCCTGACGACTGAAGACCGTGCGTTCCTCCGAATGGCCGCCCGCCGCACCTGGCGCTTCTTCGAGACCTTCGTCGGGCCTGAGGGCCACTATCTTCCGCCGGACAACTGCCAGGAGCATCCCACCGCCGCCGTCGCTCACCGCACATCGCCGACCAACATGGGACTGTCGTTGCTGGCCCATCTTGCCGCGCACGACTTCGGCTACATCTCCACCAGGCAGCTCATCGATCGTACCTCCAAGGCGTTCGCGACCATGAGCAAGCTCGAGCGGTACCGAGGGCACTTCTACAACTGGTATGATACGCGTACCCTTCACCCGCTGTCTCCGCTCTACGTGTCTTCGGTGGACAGTGGAAACCTTGCGGGCCATCTGCTCACCCTGGGCCCGGGGCTGCTGGGCTTGGCCGACACGAGGATCGTTTCGCCGGGGACCTTTGAAGGGCTCATGGACACGCTTTGGGTTCTCCTGGACGTGATCGGCGGCCAGGCCGTTTCATCCGGAGGTTCACGTTCTGGTGCAGCGCCACCGGAAGTCATGGTTCTGCTGAAGCGGCTGGAGAGTGAACTGCAGAATCCTCCACGAGCGTTGGCGGCCTCGCAGATCCACCTGGAACGTCTGTCGGTGGCAGGCGCGGAGCTGGCGGCGATGCTGAGCGCCGGCCCGGACGATGAAGCGAGGTGGTGGGCGCAGGCCTTCGAGCGTCAATGTCGTGATTCTCTGGATGATCTGCTCTTCATCGCACCGTGGTGCGCGCTTCCCCCGCCGAGCGAGCTGATGTGGCAGCGAGGATCGATCGAGCAGATCCAGCGATTGAGCGATCTTCGAAAGGCCCTTCAAATCCTGGATGATGTTCCGACGCTTCGCGCCATCGCGGAACGAGATTCCACGATGATGCTGTCGATCGACGAGATTCTGTCCAACCTGACCGAACAGGGTCCCAGCGTGCCCTCCGCGGAGAACGCTTGGCTGACCCGGTTGCGGGAGTCCATCATCGAGGCCAGCCGGCGTGCCGGCGATCGTCTGGCGGAACTCGAGGCTCTCGCGTCCCGTTGTCAGGAAATGGCGGACCTCAACTACGATTTTCTGTATGACAGGTCACGCCATCTCCTCTCGATCGGGTACAACGTCACGGGCCATCGCCTTGACGCCGGCTTCTATGACCTCCTGGCGTCGGAGGCGCGGCTCGGCAGTTACGTCGCCATCGCCCAGGGCCGGCTTCCTCAGGAACACTGGTTCAGCCTCGGACGGCTCCTGACGGCCGCCGGGGGCGAACACCCGCTGCTCTCCTGGAGCGGTTCAATGTTTGAATACCTCATGCCGCTCCTGGTCATGCCCACCTTTGAGCATACTCTGCTGGATCGCACGTATCGTGCCGTTGTCCAGCGTCAGATCGAGTACGGCCGGCAGCGAGGAATCCCCTGGGGAATCTCCGAGTCGGGATACAACGCCACCGATGCTCACCTCATCTATCAGTACCGCACATTCGGCGTACCAGGACTCGGGCTCAAGCGAGGATTGTCGGATGATCTGGTCGTCGCGCCGTATGCCAGCATCATGGCGCTGATGATTGCGCCGCAGAGGGCGTGTGCCAACCTGCGGCGTCTGGCAAGAGACGGGCTACTCGGTGCCCACGGCTTTTATGAAGCGGTCGATTTCACCCCTGCGCGCGTACCACCCGGTCAACGCGGCGCGATCGTGCGCTCGTTCATGGCGCACCACCAGGGGATGAGCCTTCTGTCGATAGCTCATGTCCTGCTCGATCGCCCCATGCAGCGTCGTTTCCTGTCCGACCCGTTGTTTCGGGCCACCGAACTGTTGCTGCAGGAACGCGTTCCGAATGCGGCCCCGTTCTTCCCGCACGATAGCGAGGCGACGGGATCGCGATTGACTCCCGCGGGAATCGAAGAGGCCTTCCGCGTCGTCACCAATCCCCAGATCGCCGCGCCGGAAGCCCATCTCCTGTCCAACGGCCGGTACCACGTCATGGTGAGTTCCGCCGGCGGTGGCTACAGCCGATGGAAGGACCTCGCCATTACACGCTGGCATGAAGACTCGACGCGTGATTGCTGGGGGACCTTCGCTTACCTTCGCGACCTGAATAGCGGAGAGTTGTGGTCCGCTGCGCACCAGCCCACGCTCAAGCGAAGCAAGGCGTACGAAGCCGTTTTCTCCGAGGCCCGAGTGGAGTTCCGCCGTCGCGACGATGACGTGGCAACGCACACCGAAATCGCCGTCTCGCCGGAAGATGACATCGAGTTGCGCCGCATCAACATTGCGAACCGGGGGCATAAGCGGCGCGTGATTGACTTGACCAGCTACGCCGAGGTTGTCCTGGCGCCTCCGGCGGCCGATGCGACCCACCCGGCCTTCAGCAAGCTGTTCGTCCAGACGGAAATCGCGCGTTCACGCCAGGCGATTCTCTGCACGCGCCGCCCTCGCTTGAGCGCGGAACACCCGCCGTGGATGTTCCATCTGGCGGTGGTTCACGGATCGGCGATCGGCGAGACCTCCTACGAGACCGATCGCAGCCAGTTCATCGGGCGCGGCCGCACTCTGGCAGACCCGGCAGCAATGCACGTGTCGAAGCTGTCCAATCGCGAAGGTACAGTCCTCGATCCGATCGTCTCGATTCGCCAAGTCGTTGCCGTGGAACCCGATGAGACGATCCGAATCGACTTCGTCACCGGTGTGGCGGATACCCGCGAGGCCGCGATGGCCCTGATCGACAAATATCAAGACAGGAGGATGATGGACCGTGTGTTCGATCTCGCGTGGACGCACGGCCAGGTCATCGTGCGGCAGCTCGGTGCCACAGAGGCCGATGCACAACTCTATGGGCGACTTGCGGGCGCCGTCCTTTATGCCGACCCGCATCGCCGTGCCCTGGGCGGCCTCATAGCCCGCAACCGGCGAGGACAGTCCGGCCTGTGGGGCTACGGAATCTCCGGCGATCTTCCTATTGTGCTCCTGCGCATCAGTGATCAGTCCAACATCGATCTCGTGAGACAGCTTGCCCAGGCCCATGCTTATTGGCGAATGAAGGGCCTCGTCGTCGACCTGGTTATTCTGAACGAAGATCAATCAGGATATCGCCAGCCTCTTCAGGACCAGATCGTGGGTCTGATCGCTGCCGGCGCCGAGGCCCATCCGATCGATCGCCCGGGCGGTATTTTCATTCGACGCAGCGATCAGATCTCCACCGAGGACAGAATCCTGATTCAGGCCGTGGCCCGCGTGGTCATCACGGATACGGCCGGCACTCTCGCCGAACAGGTGGAGCGCCGCCATCGTGCGGAAATCGCCGTCCCGAAGCTGGTCGCTGTTCGTGCTCGCCGGCCCGAAGCTCCGCAGGCCAGAAGAACGCGCCGAGGAGATCTGACCTTCTTCAATGGTCTGGGCGGATTCACCCGTGACGGCCGCGAATACATCATTACCACAACGGCCGACCAGGTGACTCCCGCCCCATGGGTGAACGTACTGGCCAATTCGGAGTACGGCACGGTCGTGACCGAGAGCGGAGGTGCCTATACGTGGGCTGAGAACGCCCACGAGTTCCGCCTGACGCCCTGGTATAACGACCCTGTCAGCGACGCCAGCGGCGAAGCGTTCTACATCCGTGATGAGGAGACGGGATACTTTTGGTCGCCGGCGCCGCTCCCCGCTCGCGGGCCCATGCCGTACACGACACGTCATGGGTTCGGCTACAGCGTTTTCGAATATGCCGAGAACGGTGTCTCCTCCGAGATGTGGACGTACGTCGCCACCGATGCCCCGGTGAAGCTCTGCCGCTTGAAGATCCGCAATTCGTCCGGTCGGGCCCGTCGCCTGTCGATCACCGGCTTCGTGGAATGGGTTCTGGGCGAACAGCGGTGCAAGAATGCGATGCACGTCGTGACCGAGATGGATCCGCAGACCGGAGCGGTCTTGGCCCGGAACCCATACAACAGCGAGTTTCCCGGGCGCGTGGCGTTCTTCGCCGTCAGCGAATCTCAGCATACGGCAACTGCTGATCGCACTGAATTCCTGGGCCGGAACGGGACGCCCGCAAACCCCGCCGCCATGAGCCGGGCCGAGTTGTCGGGCAGGGTTGGCTCGGCCCTCGATCCCTGCGCGGCCGTGCAGACCACGTTCACACTGGATAACGGCTGCGAGCGAGAAATCGTCTTCATTCTGGGGGCCGCTCGCGATGTCGCCACCGTGCGTAACCTCATCGGACGGTTCTGCGATGCTCACGGAGCGCGTCAAGCCCTGCAGAACGTGTGGGACTTCTGGAATCACACGCTCGGCGCGGTCCACGTGGAGACGCCCGATTCGGACGTAGACTTCCTGGTCAACGGCTGGTTGCCCTATCAGATCCTTGCATGTCGCATCTGGGCGAGGAGCGGGAGCTGCCAATCCGGCGGCGCGTTTGGCTTCCGGGATCAGCTCCAGGACGTCATGGCCCTGATCCATGCGGGACCGCACCTGACGCGCGAACACCTACTTCGCTGCGCGGCCCACCAGTTCCGCGAAGGAGACGTTCAACACTGGTGGCACCCGCCGCTGGACCGCGGTGTCCGCACGCGCATTTCCGATGATTACCTGTGGCTGCCTTACGCCGTGTGCCGCTACGTTTCGTCCACGGGCGATGTCGATGTGCTCGACGAACGTGCTCGTTTCCTCGAAGGTCGTCCCGTCAGGTTGGATGAGGAAAGCTACTATGACCTGCCGGTGCGTTCGGAGAAAACTGCAACGCTCTACGATCATTGCGTCCGCGCGATCGAGAACGGGCTGAACTTCGGTGAGCACGGCCTGCCGCTCATGGGATGCGGCGACTGGAACGACGGCATGAATCGTGTCGGCGAACAGGGCAAGGGGGAAAGCGTATGGCTTGCCTTCTTCCTGTACGATGTTCTGAAACAGTTCGCCGAGCTCGCCCGGCGACGCGACGACATCGCCTTCGCCGAACGTTGTGAGACCGAGGCCGGCAGACTCCGGCAGAACATCGAGCAACACGGCTGGGATGGTCAGTGGTACCGGCGCGCCTACTTCGATAACGGCGAACCGCTGGGTTCCGCCACGAATCCCGAGTGTCAGATCGATTCGCTCCCGCAGAGCTGGTCAGTCCTCTCTCGCGCCGCGGACCCGGTCCGCGCGCGAGCGGCGTTGGAGGCCATCGACAGCCGTCTGGTCCGCCGCGACGCCAGGCTGATCCAGCTCCTGGATCCTCCGTTCGACAGGTCCCATCTGGAGCCCGGCTACATCAAGGGCTATAACCCGGGTGTTCGGGAAAACGGCGGCCAATACACACACGCCGTGGTGTGGACCGCCATGGCGTTTGCGGCCGTGGGCGATAGCGGGCGTGCCTGGGAACTGCTGAGGATCATCAGCCCCATCCACCATACCTCAACCCCGGCAGCGGTCCAGACCTACAAGGTCGAGCCTTACGTCGTCCCCGCCGATGTTTACAGCAACCCCCAGCATCTCGGCAGAGGGGGCTGGACGTGGTACACGGGTTCAGCCGGCTGGATGTACCGGCTTCTGACGGAGTCGCTGCTGGGTCTGCGGTTGGAGGTGGACCGCCTTCGTCTGGAGCCTGTCCTTCCGGATTCGTGGAAGTCGTTCAAGATCCACTACCGCTACCGCGAGACGGTTCACCACATGACCATCCGCAATAACGGCGCCAAGGCCATGCCCCTTGACACACCCCCCTCGATTCGCGACGCGAACCGGTTTGCTGAAGGCGGACGCGCCGCGTTAAGGGTAACGCGCGTCGTATTCGACGGCGAGGAACGCCCCGACGGGACCATTTTACTCATCGATGATCACAGGGAGCACAACGTGGACGTGGAACTGGGCTGATTCCCTGACGATTCGGCGGACAGAGAAGGTCTGGGGCAGTAGACAGGCATGGTCCGCAGCCTCTCCATGATCACACCGTATGTCGTGTCAGACCGGTCGTTGAAATCTTGCAGGGAAACCATGGCGGCGATTTCGCGGTTACTGCGTGTTCGGCAGCGTTGTGCTCCGGTGATGTGCCGGCCGACCTGCACGAAGAGCGAGAAGGCTCGATCCCAACCGAAGAGGCAGCACATGCCGCCAACCAGGTCCCAGGCCGTCGCCGTTGCATCGCTGTAACAAACAGGGCTGCCGCACCGATCTCGAGCTTCGACGCCCTGACACCACTTGCGCCTGTTCTCGAACAGTGCCAGCAGATCATCCTTTTCGTGCTGCATCATCGCTGAAGATCTCCAGAAAGCGATCGATGAATAACAGCGGCGGCGAGTCTGACCAGCCGAGCAGGAGCCTGAACACCGCGCGTCTCCGTCGTAACGATGTAGGTCACCGTGTAAAAGACGCGCGGAGCGACAGCCGGCCGACTGGGCTCCGCATAGATTGTAGCTACGACGTGGCCGCTCAGCACCCCGAAAACGGGCAACCGGGAGGAAACGCCTGAAGCAGGCCGGTTGGCGGGCGAGATCACAGTACGCGAATCCACTACCATCGCGACGGCACGGGCCTCCACACGCAGTCGCTCCTGCTCTTGCCCTTCGTTCTGCCGGATCGCCGGACTCTGAGTCGAGGCTCCGGAAGACACCAGCGAATCTTCCGATAGACCCATTTTGCAGCGAGGCCCACCGTGTCAAACAGGCCTCCCGCCCGAAGAAACTGGATGACACTCATACCAGTACCTCCATGTGAGCTTTGATTGTTTCGTCCGTTCGGTGTCGAAGCCTGCGGCCGTCCGATGGTTCGACAGCCACCCGCGCAATCGGCCGGCTGTCCTGCAACCGTCACATCGGACGCGCGCGGCGGACTCCGCCGTATCAGTCGGTACTGCAGGGGACAGTTACTCGGCTTGAAGGGTAATCAGAAACAGCAGGAACAAACTCTGGGCACCCTGGAGGTCGCGAGCTTTCATTCCTCATGATACCAGATCATCGCAGAAAAACAAGGATGGAAAAAGAAAAAAACGGAATCGACGGGGTTCGATACTCAAGCCAGGGGAGTGCGCCCCGCAATGATTGGTGGTGCCGGATCAGTGATCGCCACAAATACCGTGACAGCCTACCGTCAGGAGGGCCTCCCCACCTGCGTGCTCGGCCTGCGCACCTCCTGATGCTTGTGTCGAAAACCGCATTGGCGCCGCCGCCCGAACGGTTTCTGTCACTAATAAACCCTCGCGATCGTTCTCATCGATGATCGCCGGGAGCACGATGCCGAGTTGGCTCATGACCGTTTGAGCGGCTTGCTTTCCATGATCCGTGGCTCTACAGTCGGCACAGGACGGGAGTCCTCCCGAATTGCGGGCGGAATGCGCGACGTCCTGGTCGGATGACTGGATGAAGGGCAGCCCGGCGGAGGCCGGGAGGCTTGTTGACGAGTAAGCCGACGTGGTCGAATGCCTCAAGGTGTTCCGCCACGTCGGTTTTTTTGTTCACAAGAAAGGACCAGCCGTGGGCAGAGGTGACATGCGTTCTCGTAAGGGAAAGATTTCCGCGAAGTCGTTCGGAAAGCGGCGGCCCCGGCATCACAACCGGAAAAACAAGGGTCCCGGCAATCGGTCGATAGATCGATCGCCTCCGGCGTCGCGGGACAGGCACAGAGCATGACAATCCACCTCCGCCTGTCTTGCGACGCGGGACACTGCACTTGATAACGGGGTCGCCCCGATTCAGAAACCCTGTTTCTTTTTCGTTTCTCGGAAGAGGGGTGATTCGGCCAGGGCAAAGAGCACCACCTCTTCGCCGGTGAACGTGCTGATGTCGTGGTGCAGGCTGAGAACCGATCTGGAGAAGGGCTTGATGAGTCTGACTGGCCGCTCCCGGCCAGGAGGCTGTCGGTATGAAGGTCTTCACTCACGATGGGGAGGGAGACCTTCACGGCATCACTGATAAGCTGATTCTCAAGCATTGCGGCGTCCAGCGCGGACTTGCAGGCGCTGCATTGCTGGATGTGGCCGCGAAGTCTTTCCGCCTCCTGGGCGGTCACCTCATTCCGGGCCAGCAAGTCGATTTGCTCGGGAGTCAGACAGGCCATGACGAGAATCTTACCCTGGTCAACGATCAGGCGGGAGACTCGTCTCTGCAGACAGGCTGCTCAGCCGGCGTCCGAGCCAATGAGTTGGCGTCTCCAGGGCAGACAAAAAGGGGCGAAACGACGGTCTTGAAGCAATGAAGAACGGCGGATTCCAGCTATAACGCCTTGTGGCTGCGTCAGTTAAGTCTGTTGCTGTCGCTTGTATCTAACGTCAGGACAATTGGGTCAACCGGTGCATGTGACCGTGGTTGCGTCGCCAGAACTCAAACGGTATCGATTCCACCGTCGCCCTCTTGTCCTTCGGCATGAAGTGGATGTGCCGCTGCGGGCATCGCGGACGAATTGTCTGTGGTTCTGGAACCGTATTCGAGATGGATCCAGTCGGTTGGTACTCAGCGGAATTGAACGGGACGTGGATACATATATCTCGTAACTGCCCTGCTCGCGGTGTTCGTTCAGCCTCTACCGGAACGAGAGCAGAAAACGGCATTGTGATTCCGCACCGCCTCGAGGGTCTCGTAAGAAAGGTCCGGGGATGACCTCGCGCACCAACTCCAGGACCGCCCGCTCCAGCTCGCTGCGTTTTTCGGGGTGAACCTCCACAATGGCCTCCAGTCTCCTCGCTACCGCCGTGTGAGCAAGCCCGTCGCTGGATCAGGGTCGATGCGGTGCCGCTGTTTCGAGAGCAACCTGTTTCACTCCGAGATCGCGTGTGGGACGCTGTCACAACCCGCGCTTATTCGCACATCCTCTCCAGCCAGGCGTGGTCTATGACGATGGATTTGCTGTGTCCGTTGCGTTCGAGGATGATTTCCCCGGTGATGTCCTTTATTCCGTTGCCTTTTCGGTCGCGGATCTTGAGGATCGGACGGTCGCGGTCGTCTTTCACCGTGAGCTTCTTCAAGTGGAGGTTGCCGGCGGGACGGCCTGGCGTGTCGAGACCCTGCACATAGAGCGGCGGGAAGAATGACTCCGCCGCAGCGCAGTCGCGAAACGTCGAGTCTTCCAGGTCAATACGCACGCCATCGTACGGATTGAACTGTACCGAGAGCCCTGCCATACCGTCCTTTTCCGCGAGGAATTTTGTGATCCGCAGCTGTCCGACCGGGGGATCTTTGGGGTTGCCGCACAGGTGAATCGCATGCTGTCGGTTGCCACGGGAGACACACTCCTCGAGGTGAATGGAAATGGGTTTGGACTGGCTGGTCAGAAACTGCGGACAGATCTGGAAGCCGGTTCCCGCATTGGATTCGGCAACGCAGCGGCGCAGCACACAGTTGACCAGCGAATCCGTTGGAACGTTGGGCTCGAAGTCAATGCCCGCCTTGGGGTCCGTGCCATCTGTGTTGCGCAGTCGGCACTCCTCGATCAACAGGTCTTCCGCGGTGATGACGCTGATGCCCTGCCGGTGGTTGGCGTTGCAGTCGACCCGCCGGATTGTCACCTTCCGGTTGGGGGTCTTGTTCGAACCCGCCCCGAGGTAGATGCCGTCGCCTCCGGTTTTTTCGATCGTGACGTCCTGGACCAGCACGTTGCGGCACCCCAGGAAGACCACCCCATGCCGCCATTCCGATTTTTCATAGGGCGCGGATTGATAGTCTTGTTTGCGCATGCGGATCAGGCCGGACTTGCCGGCATCCGACCGGTCCCCCCGGAGCACGACGTTATCGCATTCGCGGAAAGAGAGCAGGCAGTCGCTCTTGGCCAGGAAGGCTCCTTCCATCGCGACCAGTTCGACTCCCGCCTCGAATACGATTTCCTGGTTGCTCACGCCGGTCAATGGCCGCGTGATCCAGGGCGACGCCTGCCGGTCCAGAATCAGCCGCTTCACTTTCGAGTCGATGGCCTTCTGGAGGTACGCCGTGGAATCGCTGGGATCGAATCCCCACCACGATACCCGGGCCTCTTGCCGTTTGCTGGCTAACACCTCCTGGACCAGTTCCGGCTTGGCACCACGTTCGGGCCTGGGCGAAGCCGTCAGCGTCTGGACCAGGAACGCGTCGAACGCCTGGCGGTCTTTCCACTCCAGCTGGCAACGTATGTTCTTGCCATTGGGCGAAATGAGGGTGTGGCCCTGGTCGTTCACGATCAGACTTCGCGTCTCGATCCGCGCGTATTCCTCGGAGTGGGCCAGGTAGACCGCCGCCGTGTCGAAAAGGATGCTGCTGGCATCCTTGGGATAGCCCTTGCGGTGGGTCCAGAGGTTGTAGTTCTCGATGACAATGCGAGCTAGCGGGTGCTGTGACTCCGCCACTGTCGCGTACGATTTGCCGCGGAGCACCAGTTCCTCCGAAGCGTCCAGCGGCGAGGTGGTGATCGTCCACGGCGCCGCAACCATCGCCTGCCAGGAGGCCGCGTCTGCTCGAACATTCCAGTCTGCCGTGGGCTTGCCGCCGTTCTCAAAGCCTTTGTAGATTCTGCCGCCGGTACAAACGATGCGGGCTTTCTCTGCAATCCGCGGGTTTCGACGAAGGGCCTCCTTGATGTTGGGAACGGGACCGATGGTGATGAGCGTGATCATCGCTGGTTGCGAGTCGATGGCCTCGATCAGGGCCGCGACGCCGTCGGTATGGATCTTGCCCGGGTAGGCGGCCAAATCGAAATCGCCCACCCAACGCCTCTGGGCCAGGGGTTCGTCCCCGGTCTTGATTCCCGTCCCAATCGGAATGTCTGTGCGCCCGGCGCGTTGGAGGATCTTCGCCACGAGCCGGGTTCGTTCCGGGGTATTGCCGTAGTCGGTGACGATGAGCTTGAGATCCAGTTCAGGCATGCCCAGCAGCATAGCCAGGGCCCAGGTGTCATCGATGTCGTCGCCAATGTCCGTGTCCAGAATAACGGGAATGGGTGCTCCCTGGGCCGGGGTGCCGAAGAGGCAGTAACCGAATGTGGCGAGGAAAACAAACCGGATACTGCACTGGAATCTGCTCATAGGCATTTGACGTTCGGGGTCTCAATTGGCAGAGAAGCAGCACGTAGCATGACGACCTCTGCTTGGTTTCCAGACCAGTGTATCAAACAGGCAAACGGAACACAAGGTGGGCGCGCAATGTGCGAATTTGAGTGTCGATCCGCTCTTCCGTGGCTGGTTCGCCAGAATCGGGACCGATGTGATAGAGTTCGCTCGGCAAGGCAAGACAGCGTCCACGCTCCGCGTGGAGGATTCGACATTCTACTGTCGTGAAGCTTCGGGCTGATTCCCTTGACTGGGGTTGCCAGATGGGAACGGGTTAGAGCTGATGCGGCAATTGCGCGAACGGGGTCAGACGCTGCCGGGCATCGCGGTCACCGGTTACGGGCAGCAGGCGGATGTGGAGCGCAGCAGCGAAGCGGGCTTTGCCGCGCATTTGACGAAGCCGGTGGATTTTGAGCAGCTCCGGCCTGCCATCGCCAAGGCATGCGGGCTCACGAACGACTGAGTGCCAGCGCATGGATGACCACCATCTGGTTACTGGCGGTTCACTGGCGGTTGGTAGTGACAGATAGCGCCACAAAAGGACTTACAGCGACGAAAAGAGACGACTTTTCCTCGCCCAGCAGGAGCAAAGAGAAACCGTCACTTTGGTTTAAGTGATGGTTTTATAGGGGTTTAAAGCGGGCGATGGGATTCGAACCCACGACGTCCAGCTTGAGAAGCTGGCACTTCGGAGATGACTCGGAGCGGTGATCAGGCTGTCGCCGGGCAGGTTAAGTTCGGCCACCGGATGGTAACCGGTGACGCAAGGGCACTGCTTCTGAGTGCCGGTTAGTGCGCTCGGAGCTATCAGACCAACAAGAAACTCGGCGTCGCGACGGCGGGCGTGAGCAGGCGCGGCGAGTGGTTCCAGAACATGACGCTGAAGACAGGCGGTCGCGCTACACGGGCCGTTCAATCAAGATGACAGGTCGCAGGATTCCGCCCAGGAACAGCTCGGTGATCTTCCGGTTATCCACCCGCACCGCCAGCAGGTTGTTGCCCGGTTTGACCGCCATCGTCGCGTCCACCTCGAAGAACACCCGTTTGGGTGCCAGGCTGTCCGCTGTTTTCCGCCCGTCCACCGTCGGTTCCAGCTTCCGGCCATTCACATAGACTTCGGCCAATCCGTCCGCTTCCAGGAAGGCCAGAAACAGCCCTTCATGTTTTTCCGGGACCGCAAAGTTGTTGCGATACCAGAGGATCGTGGTGGCGTTGTGCCCCTGCGAGCTAAGGGTGCGTGTGTAGGCCGAAACGACTTGCCATTGGGAGTCGTCGAGAGACTCGGCATACCAGCCTTTGGCCGTTCCCTGGTCGTGTTCATCGTCGGAAACTCGCCAGGTGTCGGGCAGCACTTGCAGTACCCTGCTGGGAGGTTGAGTCGCCCGCGCGGCCGCCTGAAGAGTCTTGCCCAGAAAACGTTCAAGGTAGGCGGTGGCGTACTCCGCGTTCGCCCAGCGTTTGGCGGCGAGAGTTCGTAACCTTTCGATCATTCGTTCATAAACCGACTGCGCCCGGGTGAAATCGCCTTGGGCCGTTGCCTCCTCGATTTCCCTCATGGCTACCGCGTTTTTCCAGCCTTCGGTATGCAGCGCCACCCGTTCGGCCAGCACGAGATCGCTTTGGGCCGCCTGGGCGGCCTGGCGCAACCGTTCGCCGCACGCGTGCAGGAACTCGGGCGTATAGATTTCCCGCAATCCATAGAACCCGCCGGCGTGGGTCTTCAGACGCAGTGTGGCCGCGTCAAGACTCATCCAGTAGGCTTTCATGAAAGGCGCGGCGTTCGGGCCGTAAAACTTCTGCCAGTAATCTTCCATGATCGCCTCGGCATCGGCGTCCGGTGCATAGGCCAACCGCAACCCCAGATAGATGTGCGGGCCGTAAACATGCCAGTTAGACAGTACCTCCAGCGTCATGACTTCCAGGCCGCGAGAGGCCAAGTATGGGAACTCCTTTTGGCAAGCGGTGAATTTGAAGAACGGCAGCGTGCCGTCCGCCAGATTGTACATGTAATTGTAATATCCGAACCGTTCCGCTTCCTGTCGCCAGCCCTCGATCATCTCGACCTGTTGCAGGCGGCCGGGGCAGCCGGGGTCTCCGATCGGATGCAGGCGGCAATAGCGGATCGGAGCGATGACCGGGCATAGATTGGGCGAGAGCTTGCGGCCCAGCGCCGGCGGCTGGGTGTAGTCGGCATAGCAGTAGAAACTCAGCACCGAGTCGGGACATTCACGGGCGACCAGCCGTGCCACCGCGTCAAGGAAATCGGTGTACCGTTTGGACACGGAGACCGTGCCGCTGGAGGGTTCGAGAATGTGAGGATCGTCCTGCGCACGGCAGGCGGGGCACTGACAATAACCCCGGCCGTCAGGCGGCGAGATGGAGGGATGGCGTGTGCCGGCGCGAATGACCTCAATCACCCGACGTGCGAAGTACCGGCGAAGCTCCGGGTTGGATGTGCAGAGCCACTGGCCGGGCTTGCGCTGGCCTTGGGCATCCATGGCGAAATACTCGGGGTGCTCGTGGAAGAGCTCCGGCTGGACATACCGGCCCCAGGCATGGGCGTGGTTGAAAGCCTCGCCGCCGGCCCCGTTCCAGATCTTCCACAATTCGCCGCTCCAACTGGGGCCTTTGGGATTGCGCATTCGCAGTCCCGGCTTCTCGGCGATAGCCAGACGGTCCACAGACAGGTGGCGGGTGCGTGGATACACCTCGCCCAGCGGGCCGTCCATGAAATAGCGGCAACCGAGCTCCTCCAGAAAGCGGCACGCGGCCTTTACCGTGGCGGTATCGTTTTGCCCCGCGAGTAATACACGCCGCCCATCCGACACAATCCGCAATCCCTCCCGACTGGGGTTTTCGAGATCATCCAGTCTAAGGCCCGCTCGAATGGCCGCCCGCCCCACCCAAATAGCGGCTTGGGCTTCCGTAGCCTGACTGACTACGGGCACTTCCGCACCAGTCATCTTCTTGATCCATTCGACAAGGACGGATGCAGCTTGGGCCTCGCCCCGGTTTGCGTCCTCAGCGTTGCGTTCTCGTTTTTTGCCCGCGCCGCCGCTCGGGTAGGTAGGATTGGCGTCGCAGACGATCACCACTACGGGCTTGCCATCTTTGACCAAATCCAAGGCCGGCAGTGATTCCGCCATCAGTACAGATACCGCCCAAAGAGAAAAAACTCTCATCCCAGATGTCCCAGCCGAGATTTGCCATTGGGCCTCACCCGGTTACGCCGCCGGGCCATGTTGGGCCATTGTACACCGCTCAGAACTCGAAGGGTATCGACTCCACCGTGGCCCGCTTGTCCTTCGGCATGAAGTGGATTATCGCCGCCTGTATCGCAGCACTGCCAAACCGTCGAGGGCAAACAGCGAGAGCGTGGCAGGCTCGGGCACCGGCGATCCCAAAATAGCAAATGCCGAAACGTTAGTGTTGAGGAGAAGCGTCCAAGCGCCGCCGTCCACTCGGTAGGCGGCCGTGCCAAACGTGTTGTCGCCGAGATTCCAGTTGACTTGGCCGTACGGCGTCCTGCCGACGAACCAGTAGGTGAAGCCGGATTCCAGCGCTACGCTTTCCTGTGGCGGCGCGGTCATAACCTGCGCGGTGGTGGAGATTCCCGTCACCTCAAACGTGGCCAACGAGGTGCCTGGAACGCCACCGCTGTCAGTGTTAATCGTGAAGGTGGCCCGGTCACCTGCCAAGTTCGCGTAATGGTAGAGCGCGACCTGGGACTGCTCCACCAGAAACGGCCCTCCGGCAGGAACCGTAAAGGGAAAAGCACGGTCGATGTGGGGCGTCACGCCCCAGAACGACGTGGCCCAGAACGGCGGCGGAGCGACCGGGGAGCCGCCGATCACAGCCAAAGCCGCGTCAACCGCGTCAAAGGCCAGTAACACCACGATGCCCGAGAGGAGCCTTCTGTTTCGCATTTTCCTCCTCCTGTTCCCACGCCGGATCCGAACGCGTTGCCTTGCCCCCGCCGAATCCTTCTGGAGAGAAGGCGAGGCGATGCTTTCGGTCCCGTGTTTATCAGATGACCTTCCCCCACTACAGCATCGAGTCCGTCTGAGACCATTATACAGCGCCCCACCTCATTGGCGGAACCCTTTGTTGGAGGTCGGGGCAAGACCGCCACAAGTTGCGCGTTCTGGGGCGGCGTGAGCAAGTCCGCCTCAGAACTCAAACGGTATCGACTCCACCGTGGCACGTTTGTCCTTCGGCATGAAGTGGATGTACCGTTGCGTGGTCTTCGGGCTCTGCCACCGATCATCGGTGTGCCCCGAACTTCTTGCCAAAGAAGTCGCCGTCATTCCAGCGAGGACGCTCGGTCTCCATCGCAATCGCGTGACCAAGGCGAAACGCAAACCGGGCGAGTTGCGCGCTGCTCTCATAGCAGATCGGCTGAGTCATATCGTCCTTTGGCGAATGGTAAACCGTGACCAGCCACTGTTTCCAGACTGCGAGCGCGTCCACTCCGGGCCGGGTGCTCTTGAATCCAAGAGCGAGCATGGTCGCGGGAGTCCCCTTCTTCACGAAAGAGAACTGATCGCTCCGAACGAATATGCCTTCCTCGGGCAAAGGGTCGGGGCTCACCGTGAATCCAATCCGGTTGGCAGCACGTTGGATTGCAGTCCGAAGTGAAGAGTGCTCTGACCCGAAGGCCACCACATCGCTGACCGGCGTGAGTGTTGTGGCTCCGTCGAAGTTGATGTCGGCCACGATCTGTCCCCTCGGGACGGTGGGATGGCAGGCAAAGTAATCGGAGCCGAGGAACCCCGCCTCTTCAGCGGTCACAAACAGGAAGATGACGCTTCGTCTGGGCCGCTCGTGCAGAGCGCCAAACGCCCGAGCCACCTCCAGAAGAACCGCACAGCCCCCCGCATTGTCCATCGCACCGTTGTAGATCGAGTCTCCATCCACGGCGTCCGCGATCCCCAGGTGGTCTACGTGCGTGGAGTACAGGACGTATTCGCGTTTGAGAACCGGATCGGAGCCCTCCAGCACCGCCACGACGTTGTCGCTTTCGACCTTCTCATGGCGGCTGCGGAACTTGACCGCAACGCTCTTCGACAAAACGAATCGCGGCGGCGCGCCCTTCTCCGCGCCCGCGAACACCTCGCCGAGCGTAGGTCTCTCACCGGAGAAAAGTACCTCGGCACCCGAGCGGTTGAGAAGCCCGGAGATCTTCAGGGAGTCACCGAGCCCCCCCGGCTGACCGTTGGCATCGAGCCAGCGCAGCGAGTTGAATCGCACCTGCCGGAGAAAGAGGGCCCAGGGCAGACGTTTCTCGGCGGCTGGCGATAGGATGCCGAGCAGACCGATGGCTCCGTGTGCCACCGCGTTGGCTCGCTTCACGTCGCCGTCCGAGTAATAGGCCCGCACGGCCGGGGGAAACGAAGACGGCGCTTCCGGCCCGAACATCGCGACGATCTTCCCCGTCACGTCGAGTCCGGCATAGTCGTCATATCCCTGTTCTGGAGCGGTCACCCCGAAACCTGCAAAGACGACCCCGGCTGAAACGCCTGCTTCCGTGTCCCGATGTGTGTCAAGTGCCACGAAGTCCGTGCCGTAAACGAGACGTTTCGTACCATCGGCGGCTTTAACTTCGAACGTCGTTACCTTCTCCTCAACCGTGGCCCGAACGAGGGGCACCCTCTGAAAGAAACTCCCGCCTTCCGCAGCGCCGCGCAAACCCGAGGCTTCGCACTGTGCGCGGAGGTACTTCACCGCCAGCTTGTGTCCGCGTGAGCCCGTGCCTCGGCCCTCCAGAAGGTCGTCCGCAAGGAATTCGAGATGCGCTCGGACGGCTTCCGGCCAGATCCGCTCGGTGGCCTCTTCCATGCCGATGCGGCCTGGGTTCGTCTCGCCACCCGTTGCCGATGCGATCATCCAAAGGAGTGCAACACTACAAAACGCAGGCGACAGCATATCTATACTCCTCCACCTCGTCTTCACGTATAAAAACCCACGATCAAAAGACAACCGGAATCGACTCCACCGTGGCCCGCTTATCTTTCGGCATGAAGTGGATGTGCCGCCGCGTGGTTCGCTGATCCAGATGACCAACGACCGCCCATGCGATGAGAAACGCGGTGGATTCTCGCCGAACCGCCAGAAGAGCGCCAGTCAGCGATTCTTAAGTTATTGTCAGACAATCGCTTAAGAAGCACAGCCTGAGACGCTGGCATTCTACCGCTGAATTACACCCGCAAGTCTTTCGATATCAAGCACTTACACGAACCGCCACGGCGGCTTGAGTAGTGCAGGCGCACTACTTAAGAACCGACGGCCAGTCATTATACCGCGTTCCTGGCCATCTGGAAGCGCTTTCAGCGACGACACCCGGCTCCAAATGATGGCATTCCCCAAGACTCTCAGGGATCCGCGAGCGGCCCTGCCGAGCCCGACGCCATCGCTCGAAACGCCCCCGGACCTCCTCCAGCCGGGCCGGAAGACTGCCTGTCGTTCCTGTTCTCATCCGCGGTCCTCCACACCACCCCGCGACGAAAGCGGATGACACCAGACGCCTCACGACGATTCAGGCTTGCCGGAAGGACACCTTTTCCGGTAGGATCAAGTATCTGAAGAAAGCAGTGCCGCATCTGAGGACAAGTCGAGAGAGGCCGACAGCACGGTGGGACTTCTTGAACCTGGGTGATGTCGGGATGCGTTGCACCCTACGCGCACGGAGGACTTGAAATGCGATCAGTAGCGTTCGCCTTATGTGCGGTGGCGGCTTGCATGGCTTCCGGTTGTCCGTCCGGCGGTGGTGACGGTCCGGGCGTTCCGGATGGCGCGGGCGGTCCGGACGGCAATGTCGACGGGGTGAACTGGGACCTTCCGGAACTGCCGAGCCTCGCGGAGGAGCAAGCGGCGATCGCTCCCGCCATCACGGGGATGAAGAGCGCGCTTGCCGCACGTGACGCGCCGGCCGCGATCCAGTTGGTGGCGCCGGAGTCGCGAGATGCGTACGAAGCGATTTTCGCGGAGACTCCGGAATTGATGCCGCTACTGGCGGCGGCGCTGGAGTCCGCGCAACTCATGATGGTTTCCGAGGACGACAGAACCTACGACAACACCCTTCGCCGCATCGGCGATGTCGAAGTCGAGTACGACGGTATCGTGTTTCACGCGACCGTGGCGAAAGTCGACGGCGCCTGGTTGTTCGTGAAGTTCTAGGCGTGTCGCGGGAGATACTGATATGTCTGACACACGAAGAAGTATGCAGCGTTCGATCGGCTTTGCGGCCTCTCTCGCCGTTCTGTTCGGTCCGCCGGCCTGGGGATGGCATCATCAAACGGCCCACCGAGCGATCAACGAGAGCGCTGTCAAGCTGTTCGTGCGCAACTTCGGATCGAGGCCCAAGTATGCACGTTCTCCCTGGGTTACCGGCCATCAATGCACCGGTGTGGGTGTGACCGAACCGGGAAGCAGGAGCATAACCGAAGGAGATCTGACGTTTTCGACGTCGGTGTGGATTCGCGAAGGCGGTTACTATGCGGACGAACCCGAGTGGACGATGGCCCTTCGACACTTCTACGACCCGTTCAGCGCAAGCGGTGTCGCGTACCTGACTGATACGATTCCGGATTGGTATGGTCTGGGCAATCCGAATGTCGACGCCAAGACCTGGGCCCTGAATCAGCCGGACAACGAGGACCATTGGCAATCGGCACTCCAGAACTATCGCTCCGCGATGGAGAATGCAGCAAGCGATCGAAATCGCTCTCTGGCACGTGCCTTCCGTGGTTTGGGAGAGACCTTGCATCTGGTGGCCGACATGACCCAACCGGCTCATGTGCGAAACGACTCCCATCCGAAAACCGAGCCGGTCGAGGACACGGTTCGTCTGGCCTCGGTGTCCGACTATGGGCTGAACAGCCCGGACCCTGCTGTAAGCATCACGGGGGAAACCCTCGAAGCGTTGTTCGACAACCTGGCGAAGTTCACAAACACGAGGTTCTACTCGAGCGACACTGTTTACGATGCCCCCAGCGGCGTGCTGCCGGCCAACGATGAAACACCCAATGCTCGTCCGAAGTTCAGCGACATGATTCTGCGGGATGCGACATACCACGCGACGTTCTCGGTTGGAGAAATTCCCATGGTCCAGGAGACGCTGACCGGGTACATCCGGCGTAAGTGGGGTGACCCTCCGGACCTGTATTCCTGGCACGTACCGGCGGCCTTTGCCGACGCGCAGGCGTCGGTGTTAATCCCCCTTGCGACCAACGCCGGCGCCGCCATAATCGATATGTTCTTCCCCACCATCGACCTGGAGATGACCCTCTCGTCGGCACCGAACGGGCAGATCACAGTGGAAGGGCAGATGATTCACCGGATTGAAGAAGATCCGGAGTGGGCGAAGCTGAACCAGGGTGCCATCAAGTACAACGGTTCTGGCAAGCTGATGCGCAGTGACGGCAAGAAGCTGGCCGACGTGTACTTCACCGCGGGGACGATGGAGCCCGTTACAGTCTCGGTGCAAGATGAGGGCGACGATTCGCAGTACGAGATTTATTTGGAGGTTGATGCCGGGGCCCGACAATTCAAGAGTGAGCCCGCTCAGCCGCCGGAGGAACCGGAAGCGGACTTTCCGCGTACGTACGTCGCTACCGGCACCAGGACGTTGACTGTTGAGGGGGAATTCGCGGGCGAAGCCCTGGTCAACGTTCAGCGGATAGAGGTCCAGATCACGCTGCGCGAGAACGGCGAGGTCAGCGGCTCGATCAGTTCACCCGACGGCGAGGCTACGGAAGTTCCCGTCATCGGCGGTGGGACGGCCACCGTCATAGAGAACTCGATTTCGGCTAAGACCACGTGTCCCGAGAACGCCAGCAACAACGCCGGCCAAACCGTGACCGTCGTGAAGTTTACCTTCGGGAGCGTGGGATGGAAGGGGCACTGGTACCAGGATGGGGCCTATGACATGAAGTTCCAGAGCAGCTATTATGACTGGACGATTTCGGGACGCTTCTCCGACGGCGGGATTTCAGGCAATTTGACGTGGCCCGATGCACAGGAATCCCCCGCGGGCTACGAGTCTTCCAGCTTCGTATGCTCCCGCTATGAGTCCACGGCTCACAGCCGCATTGAGTGGACGTTCACCAGCCAGAGGTCTACCGACACAGGTGACTGAAGCGCCACGCGCCCCGTGCTCTTCAATACCGCCCATCGGAAGAGGTGGGAACCCCCGGAGGGCACCCAAATGGCGCCAGCCCGCCTCCACGGAGGCATCGCACTGGACGACAGCGTTGCGACCCGATACCCTGATCAGCCTGAAGACGGGAGGTTTGGCTCAGAGGGAAGACCGGCCCTCAGCCACCATCGATGCCAAGGATCTCCGGCTCCGCAGCCAGGAGAGTAGAAGGCCAAATGGTTGCCCTGAAGCTGTGAGATTCAGGTACTTCTGACTCTAATGCCTTATGGTTGACTCATTTAAGGGTGTCGCTGGTGATTGGGCCGATGAGCAGGAATGAAAACGCGAACTGAGGAGAGTGGGACCGCCAGGACAAGCGGCGTGGCCAGCCTCATGTCCTCGCTCTAACCACTTGCCAAGGAGGCAAGTTGCATCCGCAGATAACACTTCTTCAGGGTAAGCGCCCATCACAAGCATTCTTGACAGGAAGGCCAAGGACATGCGAACAAATCCCTAAGGAATCTGAAAATACTTGTGTAAAATATTCCATTTTAGAACCCATCTGGCGCTGTCGAAAACGCAGTTTTGTAAGATGCTCACTGGTTCGAGTCCAGTATCGCCCATGATCCTGCCGGCAGATGCTCACTCTCGCCGGTCTGCCACGAAAGCGCTTGCGGTGGTAAGGACAGGTCCATGAGAAGCACACGAAAAACCATCAGCATCGTCATCGTCGCCCTGTCGACGTTGCCCTGGATCGCCCTGGCCGAGTTTCCGGGCGAGCGGCCGTTTCCGGCCATTTCTTATCGGCAGGAGACTCGTCAAGATCCGCCCATGCGCTTGTTCATCGCCCAGGTGGATCTGGCCAACCCGAAGGTGCGCGTCGATGTGTCCCCGGGCGGGCCTGATCCCGATGGGCCCGGCGAGTGGGAGACCACACTCATGGTTCCAACCAAGCTGGCGGCGCGCGAGCGCTTCGACTTAGCGGTCAACGGCGACTTCTTCAACATCCCTCCCAAGCCCGCGAACTCGACGACTCGACCGTCGTACCGGCCCGAGGTCTGGGCCGGCGCCATCGGACCGGCGGTGACCGACGGGAAGGCCTGGTCGGTTGCCAGGAAGAAGACCCCTTGCCTGGTCGTTCGCAAGAACAGACGGGTTTCGATCGAGATGATCGACAAGCCGCCGGCCGATGCGGCCGAAGTCATTGCCGGCAACGTCATGCTGGTGGAGAAAGGCAAGCCTGTCCCTCATGAGAGCAAGGCCAAGCACCCACGAACGGTTATCGGCCTCAATGACAAGAACACGAAGCTGACCATCCTGGTAGTCGACGGCCGCCGGCCGGGCGTGTCGATCGGCATGAGCTACGAAGAACTGGCCAAGGAGATGGTCCGCCTCGGCTGCCACACGGCGGTCAATCTCGACGGCGGCGGCAGCTCGGTCATGGTCATGCGCAATTCGCAGACAAACGAGTACAAGATCCTCAACAAACCCAGCGACGGGCGAGAACGACCGGTCGCCAATGTGCTGGGGATCACTGTCGGGAATGGGGACAAGAGGAAGTAGTCCGTTGTGAGTTCTCAGTGATCCGTCGAGCAACTTGCGTCTTGCCCTGCGAACAGCCGAATGCTGACCGCTCTCCTCAATGCCCCGGCAACAGATCGGTCAATTGGTCGATCTCCTCGGGCGTGTTGTAGGCATGCGGGCTGGCGCGGAGGCGGCCTTCGCGACAAGCGATGATGACCCGGTGCTCCTCGTGCAGACGTTTCCGGATCGCCTCGTGGTCGTGGCGGTCAGAGACGAATGCGACGATGCCGCTGGCCTCACCAGGGAGCCTGGAGGAAACCACCCGGTAGCCCTTGGCTTTTACTCCCTCCACGAGTCGATCCGTCAGTGCAAGGACGCGCTGCGCCACTGCGTCAATACCTGCCTCCAGCCACATCTCGATCGATGCCCCCAGACCGCAGATACCTGCGAGGTTATAACTGCCCGTGTCGAACTTGCGGGCCGAACGCAGATACTCGAAGCGGTAGTTGCCGAAGTCCAGGGCGTCTTCCATGCACAGCCAGCCGGCAAAGACCGGCGTCAGCTTCTCAAGCAGTTCGCGTCGGCAGTAGAAGATGCCGCACCCCTCCGGCCCGCACAGCCACTTGTGCCCGTCGGCCGAGAGAAAATCGATCTGCATTGCCTGAACATCGATCGGCAAGGCCCCCAAGGCCTGGATCGCGTCCACGCAAAGAAAGACACCCCGCTCGCGGCAAGCCTGCCCCAGCCGCGGCAGATCCATGCGAAAACCACTGGCGTATTGGACGGCTGAGACGCTCACCACGCGTGTCCGCTCGTCGATCGCCGCCATGACGTCGTCGACCGGCACGCGCCCGTCAAATTCCTTCACCATCCGCAGCCCGACGCCCTGCCTGCCAAGCCCCATCCATGGGTAGACGTTGGCCGGGAACTCCACCGCGGTGATCACGACGTTGTCGCCGGCCTGCCACGGAAGCCCGCCGGCCACCCAGCCGACACCTTCGGTGGTGTTCTTCACGAAGACAACCTCATCGGTCGTGGCCCCGATCAAGCGGGCGGCCAGCGAACGAATGCGCTCTGCATTCCGGTAAAGGTCCGCTCCGATCCCGGCATGCTCGCACATCTCTTTGACGTACCGGCACACGGCCTCCGACGCCGGACGGCTCAGCGGCGTCACCGCCGCGGCGTTCAGAAAATTATAATTCTGAGTTATCGGAAACAGTTCTCGAAGCTGGTTCACGTGCATCCCTTGGCAACCTCCCGCACTGCCAACCCTTATCCGTACGTGTGGTCAGTTCGTGACGGCCGCGACCGATACATCGAGGCCGCTTGAGAGCGCACAACCGAGGATTATATCAGACCTCGGGCGGCGCTGCCCGCGCAGTTTACCCAAATGACCTGTTCTGTTTGCCCCAAGACGCAGGTGAATCGTAAGTTTTGACTGCGAGCAGACTGCTCACGGGGTAAGCGAGCCACCTCCGCACTGCGGCAGGTTCGGCCGCAGAACCAGGCGTGTTTTTGTACGACAGCTATCGCACGTTGCAGGGGGGAAAACCGTGCTGCGCTTTGCGTCATTCAGGTGGGATGCCACACTTTCAATCGTGGTGCTGGCATGTCTGACCGGCTGCCTGCCGCTCGATTTCAGCACCTGGGGAGATCAGGTCCTGTCGTTCCCGGCACCTGAGCCGCTTTCCGGACCACGAATCAACGAGGTTGAACCCAACGACGGCATGGCTGAAGCCAACACGATCGTTTTTGACGGGCAGGTGGTGCTGGTCGGAGACGTCGCGGCCAGAGACGACTTCGACTTCGATGTCTTCACGCTTGGACCGGTCGAGGCCGGCAATCGGGTGGTGGCCGAACTGGCCGCCAACGCCGGCAGCGATATCGTGCTCGGTCTGTTTGACGGCGGATTCAACCTGCTGGGTTACGTGGACTACTCGCGAGGAACGATTGCGCCCGGGCGAATCGACCTGGTCCTACACGAATCGGTCGACACGCTCTACGTCGCCACCGGCACGCGCTCAATCTCGCAAACGAATCGTCTCTACAACGTCGGCGTCACGGTCACACCGAACGTGGGGATCCCCCCATTGAACCCGCAGCTCGTGGTGCTGAACTTCATCGGCGCCTCAGGAGTTCGGATCGGACGGCAGACACCGGTCAATGTGCCGCCGTTTGACGTGGCCACCATCGACCCCCGGCTCGAAGGCAAAACCCAGGAGGTGATCCAGTCCATCCTGGCAATGGTTCGCGAGGACTACGCCGGGCTCGACATCGAGTTCTACCTTGCCGGCGACCCGAACATCCCGGCCGGCAATCTCACCACCATTCATTTTGGGACATACAGCGACCGCTATCTCGGGCTGGCCGACAACGTCGATCCGTTCAACCGTGACAGCACACAGAACGCGATCATCTACACCGACACGTTCTCGCTGTTCAGCGCGTTGTTCCCGACACAGGAGCAGATCGCCCAGGTGTTGGCGAACGTGGCCAGCCACGAGCTTGGTCATCTTCTCGGCTTGCGTCACACAGCCGACATCAAAGACTTGATGGACGTCACCGCGACCGCCCGCCAGATGCTCCACGACCAATGGCACAAGGTGGCCGAGCTGCACTCCTCGATCATGGCGATCGGATACCAGGACGCGGCCACGATGCTCTCGTGGTGCGTGGGCGGCACCCCGCCGGTGCCTCCGACCGATGACTCAGCGAAGGCGCAACAGACGGCCAAAATGATGCACGACCCGGACGATTTCTACATTCCACACGATTGGCTCGCCGAGCACTCCGTCGAAGCCGACGATGCAGCCGATGACCAGGCCGAGGAGCAATAAGTCAGCACCGAGAGAAACGCCCGGTGGTCAGTCTTTCAGGCAGTCGGGATCAACCGAGACCCCTTCGCCGCTGATGCACCGCTGGAACAGGGCGAAGTCGCTTTCGTCCACGTCGCTGTCGCCGTCGAACTTGGTGTTCTGGCATTCGGGATCGCCCTGCAACGAGCTGGATCCGGACAGGCATGACTGGAAGTGTCCGAAATCCTCCTGATCGACATCGCCGTCTTCGTCGAAATCGGCCTGGACCGGCCTCGGCCCCCCGACAGTCAGCGATGCAGCGTTGGACGTCGCGCTGCCCTCCGAATTGCTCACCACACAGCGGTAGGAACCGGCATCCGACCCATCCGCGTTCGACACCGTGAGTGAAGCCGTGGTGACGCCCGAGCAATGGCCTGCCTCGGTCAGATCGACCGAATCCTTCTGCCACTGATAGCTGACGGGTGGAAAGCCGCTCGCGGTCACGCTGAACACGGCGGTCTCGCCCAGATAGACGGTCTGAGAAACGGGGTGCTGCGTAATCGTCGGGGGTTCGACCACCGGACCGATGGTCACATCGTCCGCAAGGGTCTTGGCTCCGCTCGCGTCAGTCCGGTAGTTGTAGATGAACGGCCGGCCCTTGGGCAGCGCACTGTCACGGATCGGGGTCGCGGTCAGCCGTTGGTCGTCGACCCAAACGCTCAATTCCTGTCCCTCTATGGAAAGCCGCATCTTGTGCCAGCCGCTCGCATCCGGGCAGGTCCAATCTGCCAGAACGGTCTCGGTCTCATCCTGGCGCCGCACCAGCACACAATGGCCGTCGGCCGCCAGACTGTCGTTGCGCACGAATACGAGTGCGTAGTAGCTGCGCTCGGCTGCAGAGAAGAACAATCGGCCTCGCAGGCCGATGCCAAACCGGTTCTTCACAGACGTGCTGCTGTCGTAGTACACCTGGGCTTCAATACTCTGATTGGTGAGCGACTCATTCGCCAGCATCGGGTAGGCGTACTGGTGGCCGCTGGTATCAGCGACTTCGAATACGTATCCATCTCCGCTCGGGTTGCCGGGCCGAGCCGCCAGTCCGCACTGGCTCTCGAAGTTCCACGGGGCGATCCAGTTCAGTTGCAGGCCGGTCGCCGGGAACGTGTCCTGCCAGGGCATGGTGATCGGCGGCTTGTCGATCTGGAAACCGTCCAGAACGGTGCCGTCCGATGTCTTGAGGCACCGGCCGAGCAGACGATTACCCTGGATATCGAGGCGCGTAAAGCAGTAGTACTGGTCCGCGTACGCCCGAACGTAGGGTTGGCTGTCATCGGCATGCTTGGTCGACCACGGCTGGCCACCGGTGCCCTGATCGATGTAGCAGACGCCATTGACGACGTTCCGCTGATAGTTGTGGTAGTGGCCGTGCAGATAAAGATCGACGCCGCGCTGCTCGAAAAGCGGCACCAGGCTGGTTCGCATCGTCGTGCTGCCGTTCGAGCTTGCGTCCTCGCTGACGTAAGGGCCATTGTGCCCGAAGACAATCTTCCACGGCTGGGTAGTGCCGGCCAGGTCGCCGGCGAGCCAGTTGTACTGCGCCGACCCCAACGCGTACGAAGACCAGAACGTGTCGACGCAGGCAAAATGCACGTGGGCCTTGTCGAACGAGTAGTAGAATTCGCTGCCGGAACTCGTCGTCGGGGGTGACCAATTGGCCAGGTATCGGGTGGGATACACGTAGGTGGCGGTCTCATCGTACAACTCGTGATTCCCGATCGCCGTGTGCATGCAGATGTGTTTGATGAAGCCCGCGGCCGGCGTGAAGAAGTGCGATTGCCAGTAATCGGTGATGTTGTCCTCCCCGCGACCTGCCAGGTCTCCCAGAGTCACGCAGAACCCGTTAGGTGATTGCGACAGCATCGCGGTGTATGTTGCCGTGCAGTTGCTCGGAGCGCTGCATGAATCACCGACCAAGCTGAATGAGACGACCGACGCACCGGCCGGCGGGGCGGTCCTGAAAGTGCCGTCACCACTGAGGGGTATGCCGTCGCCGCGGGCACGGTAGTGGTAGAGCGTATCCGGAGACAGGTCGATCACCGCGATTTCGTGACGGGTGCCAGGCTGAGTTGACTCAGCGAGGTTGCCGTAGGCTGTGGTCAGGCCCCATTCGACCTCGCCGGTGCAAGCGCTATCCGTGAACCACACCACGCTGACCGAGTTCGGAGTCTGGAGTTGAAGATAAGGGCCCCGAGTCATCTGCACGCCCCACGCGGGCAGTGTGCCCCACGAGAACAACACCACACAGGTGATCAGAGACCTCTGCAATGACCTCGTTTGAAGCGTCATGTGGACCAACCTTGCCTGATCGGAGTGCCCGACCCGTCCACCGGGCCGCGCATCACCATTATACAACACAGGCCCCGGCCATGCCCGTGTTTTCCGAGTTTGTCTCGGAGCGACTCCAAAGGCAGCCCAAAGGGAATGGCTCGAAGGCGGAGCTGGGCGCAGGTCTCCCGGTCACGATGCTCTCAAATACCTTGGAGTCCAGCCCACGGGATACGATGCCTCCGATGCTGCCCCACGGCTTGGCATCTGTGCCGGCGGGACCTCATTCAGGCCCGCTCGTCCGAAATCCGCGGCCGGCAGGCTGGCGCGACACCGCGGGAACCGACAAAGCGTCTCCGGCCCAGTTGCCTCCTCGCCTCGGACCGGATAAACTGCACGAAGAACACATTTCGCAGGAAGGGTTCGCAGGCGCTCCGGGTCGAGCGGCCAATGTCGGCAGTGTGTCGTCATATTGCGTTGGGTCGGCAGCCTGCCGGTGGCTACATGTCAACGCTTCACTGGGATGCGCCTGCAGATACCAGAAGTGAGGTGATTTGATGCCAAGCGGTAGCCGTACAGGTCAGCCAGGGACTCCTGCCGGTCGCGATTCCAGTACGCCGACGTATCCGCCGCCGGCGGGAGGGGCGCCCCCTCCGTCCGGTCCGTCTTCACCGGCCGAAACGGCAGGGCAGAAAGCCCCGGCCGTCGGGGCCGGGGCCCAGGTCGATCTCCATATTACCGAGCAGAATGCCCGGGAGATCATGGACCGCCTTCTGCGAGGCATGGGGCAGGCCAGCGGTGAGGGTGGCCAGGGGCACGCCCGGGCGACCGATCTCCACATCAACCCCGGGCGACCGCCGGACTACCGCATCGCCCGCGTGATTCGCAGCGTCGCCACCGGCCCCCTCAGTCAGACGGACGTCGTCCTCCTGTCCAACGCGATCATGAACCAGGCCCAACAGGAACGGTTCAATCGCAACCATTGCATTGACTTTTCCTACCATCTGGACCGAAGCCGCTTCCGCGTAAACATCGTCGAGAGCTTTATCGGGCGGAGCATCTCCATTCGGCGGTTCGAGGAAATCAAAAACTTTGAGCAATACAACCTGCCAAACAACTACATTGACATCTGCGAGAACGCCCGCGGCTTCGTGATCATGTCCGGCTCGACCGGCAGCGGCAAGACCACCTCCATCGCCGCCATGCTCGACCACGTGAACCGAAACTTCCACCGCAAGATCGTGACCATTGAGGACCCGATCGAGTACGTGTACACCCCCAAAAAGTCGATCGTGGTCCAGATCGAAATCGGCGAGGACGGAATCCCGAACGAGGATATCGCCCTGCGAAACCTCGTCCGCATGGACCCCGACGCGGGTCTCGCGGGCGAGATGCGCGACCGACAGTCGCTCGAAGCGGCCCTCAAGACCGCCCAGGCCGGCCACCTGATTTTCGGTACCCTGCACTGCGAGGGTGTTGGGCAGGCCTTCGACCGCGTTCTGGCTTACTACGACACCATCGAGCAACAGCGCATCCTCGGAACGCTGGCCGACAACCTCGCGGCGATCATCAACCAGCGGCTGCTGCCGTGCATCAAGCCGGGTATCGACGTGGTACCGGCCTACGAGGTTTTCCGCCCCAACCCGCTGACCCGCCGGTACATCCGCGAACGGCGGTACACGGAAGCGGTCGCAGAGATGGAAAAGCAGTCGATGAAAGAAATCGGCTGCGTGACGTACGTCGACTCGCTGCACAAACTCGTGACGGAGGAGTGGATCGACTACCACACCGCCCTCGAGCACTCGGGTGACCAGGCCGAGAAGCTCAAAGCCAGGCTGAAGGGCATCGATATGAAGTGACGGGCGTGGCCCCGGTCAACCCGCAGCAACCACCGGCGATCTGCTGTCGGACCGTCAGGTTGTGCGCTCGGTGTCCACGGCCGATGCAACGAACGACCACCTGCGACATGTCTCACCTGCCCGCCTTTCGCCTGGCGGCAATCCATTCTCGCAGTCGGGACTCAGGCCACGTGTTCAGGACATCGTCCGCCGTCGCCCAGCCCCGGCGGGCGGTCTGAACGCCCAGCGGCATCTGGTCGAGTTGCTCCGTCGAGTGGGCGTCGGTGCTGATCGCGAACCGGCAGCCGGCATCAATCGCCTGCCGGATGTGAACGTCCTTCAGGTCGAGTCGCTGCCACGAGGCACTGACCTCCAGGGCACAGCCCGTCCGGGCGGCAGCGGCGAAGATCTCGTCCCAATCGAGGTTCATCGCGTCGCGGCGGCCGAGCAGGCGACCCGACGGATGCCCGAGGCAGCAGATGTACGGGTTCTCCATCGCCGCGATCGAACGCCGCGTCAGGCTGGCGCGATCCTGCTGCTGGGCCGAGTGGATGCTGGCGATCACCCAGTCGAGTTGGGCGAGAACATCGTCGGAATAATCGAGCTTTCCGTTGGCCAGAATGTCGCACTCGATGCCCGCCAGCAGCGTGAGGCCGTTGATGCGCTTGCCCGCGGCTCGAATGTCCTGGATATGGCGCAGCAAGCGGGCCTCATCGAGGCCGTTGGCGATCACCGAGCTTTTCGAATGGTCACAGATCGCCAGATAGCTGTAACCTCGCTGCCGGGCGGCTTCGGCCATCTCTTCGATGGTGCTTCGTCCGTCACTGGCGGTCGAGTGGACGTGCATGTCGCCCTTGAGATCCGCCAGCGACACGAGGCGCGGAGTCTCGCCTCGGCACTCGATCTCGCCGCGATCCTCGCGCAACTCCGGCGGCACCGGCCGCAGGCCGAGCTTCTCGTAGATCTCCGCCTCTTCCCTTCCGGCAATCGGGCGGTCTCCTTCGAAGAGGCCGTATTCGTTCAGCTTCCAGCCCTTCTTGACCGCAAGCTCGCGGAGCCGGACGTTGTGTTCCTTCGACCCGGTGAAGTACTGCAACGCCGCCCCGAACGACTCCTCGGGAACGACTCTCAGATCGACCTGGATCTCGCCGCGGATCGGACCGGCCACCAGCACCGACCCCTTCGTCTCGCCGGCTGCGCGCACGCCGGTCACTTCGGGCAGCTCAGTGAACGACTTGACGACCTGCTCGCCGTCCTCGGCGATGCACAAGAGATCGATGTCCCCCACCGTTTCGCAACCTCGTCGTGCCGAGCCGGCGATCTCGACGCGTCTGACGCCCGCGAACTCGCGCACGGCATCTCTCAACCCCTCGGCGAGCGGCAAGACGGCACCCAGCGGCGTGCGGCCGGCCGAGCGCTTCAAAAACGCCAGCCCCTCGGCGATCTTCTCCACACTCTTCTTGCCGAATCCGGGCAACTTCTCCGCCCGGCCGTCGGCGATGACCGCCTCCAGATCGGCCATGCTGCCGACGCCCAGCTCGCGATGCAGGGCTTGCACCTTCTTGGGACCCAGACCCGGCACGGTGAGCAGCTCCGGCAAGCCTCTCGGGATCGACTCCAGCAATTCCTGGTGAACGTGAATCCTGCCGGTCTTCAGGTACTGCATGATCCGCTCGGCCGTCCCCTTGCCCACACCCGGGATCTTCTTCAGCTCCCCGCGATTGGCCAGGTCGGCAACGTCTTCCGTCAGATCCTCGATCGAGCGAGCCGCCTTTCTGTAAGAATTAACGCGAAACCGGTCCCCGCCGGTCAGCTCCAGCAGGTCTGCAATCTCGTCAAAGACAGCCGCTATTT
This sequence comes from Phycisphaerae bacterium, assembly GCA_030372985.1. Classification (GTDB taxonomy): domain Bacteria; phylum Planctomycetota; class Phycisphaerae; order UBA1845; family PWPN01; genus JAUCQB01. The sequence goes on along the minus strand of JAUCQB010000225.1, from coordinate 5,774 downwards.
CCGGGTTGATCATGCTCTTGTCCCGTCGTCCCGCGGACCTGCGCCCATGCCTCCGGGCGAACGCGTGATTGACACCCCCGGCTCGGCAATCCATATTATAGTCGTTTCCGACGACGGACGGGGAGTCGCCAGACAGGTGAGGATTGAATGGGCCTGACCCTCACGCAATTGACCGAGTTCTTCGCTTCTCAAAGTATTCCCTGTGAAGTGGATGGAGATGGCTCCGTGGTCGTCTCCTCCGTGGCCACCCTCGAAGACGCCCGCGACGGACAACTCAGCTTCTTGTCAAACCCCAAGTATGAGAAGGAACTGGCGGCGACAAGGGCCTCGGCCGTGCTGGTTCGTCCTGACGTCAAAGTGTCGCGCAAGATGAACCTCCTCCGGACACCGGACCCTTATGCGGCGCTGACGGCGGCCATCGTCCGGATCCACGGCTATCGGCAGCACCCGCAATGGGGCCGCTCGGCACAGGCCTGTGTTCACGCTTCAGCCGTCATCGGCGAGAAGCCGAACATCGCTCCGGGCGCTCACATCGACGAAAACGTGCGAATCGGACGTAACGCCACCATCTATCCCGGCGTATACATCGCGCGAGGTTGCACGATCGGCGATGACGTCGTGCTGATGCCCAACGTCGTGATCTATGAGGGCTGCGTACTCGGCAACCGGGTCACCATTCACGCGGGCTCGATCATTGGCGAGGACGGCCTGGGCTACGCCCCGGTCAACGAAAAGTGGGTCAAGATCCCCCAGGTCGGTAACGTGATCATCGGTGACGACGTGGAAATCGGGGCCAACTGCACCATCGACCGGGCCACGCTCGGCAGTTCGGTCATCGGCAACGGCACCAAGTTCAGCAACCTGATTGCCATTGGGCACGGAACCAAGATCGGCGAGGATTGCCTTTTCGTTGCCCAGGTAGGCATTGCCGGTTCGGTCGGCGTCGGCCGTCATGTGACCATGGCCGGACAGGCCGGCGTCGTCGGGCACATCAGCATCGGCGACAACGCAGTCATCGGAGCCAAAGCTGGTGTGACCAACGACGTGGAGCCGGGTCTCATCATGCTGGGACAGCCGGCCGTTCCCATCAACGAGTGCAAACGGCAGGTGGCCATTGTCCAACGGCTTCCACAACTCAAGAACGAGATCAAGCGCCTGCGGCGCGACCTGGATCAACTCATGAAGCAGGTCGGCGGAGGATGAACGAACGTCTGGACAATCCTTTGGGCATCATCGCCGGCGCGGGGCGGTTTCCGTTTCTCGTCGCCGACGGCGCTCGCCGGGCCGGCCGACCGGTTGTGATCGTCGCCCTCAGAGGCCTGGCCAATCCCGAGCTTCGCACGCTGGCCGACCGCTTTTACTGGTCAGGAATCGTGAGACTCGGCCGGTGGATTCGTCTGTTCCGCAAGTCGGGCGTTCATGAAGCGATCATGGCCGGGTCAGTGATCAAATCAGAGATGTATGGACGGTTCCGCATTCTGCGATACGTCCCCGATTGGACCAGCATCCGGTTGTGGTTCTTCGAGGTGGCCGACCGGCGAAACGACACCATTCTCCGCGCCACCGCCGACCACATGCAGCGGGAGGGCATTACTTTGACCGATTCCGTGCAGTATTGTCGCGAACACCTGCCTGTCCCCGGGGTGCTCACCAAAAACCAACCTTCCAAGGCGCTGCAAAAGGACATCGAGTTCGGATGGCACATCGCCAAGGAAATGGGCCGACTGGATATCGGGCAGGCCATCGCCGTCAAGGAGCGGGAAGTCATCGCCGTCGAGGCCATTGAGGGCACCGATCGCATGATCGAGCGAGCGGGCCAACTCTGCCGCCACGGCGGCTGGACGTTGATCAAGGTCGCCAAACCCAACCAGGATCTGCGCTTCGACGTGCCCACCGTCGGCCCGGAAACGATCGAGAATCTCCATCGCCACGGCGCCACAGCGCTCGTCTTCGAAGCCGGGATCACGCTGGCGATCGACGTGGAGCAGATGGTCGCCCGGGCCGACCGATACGGGATGGTCGTCCTGGCCCACGAACCGGGCAACGCAACGCATGCCCGGGAACCTTCGTAGAAACACTCCCCGGGCCTGTTCACGGGCTGGACGGACGGCGAAACTCGGCAATCGCGTTCAGGTTATCGTGCGCATGATCGGGCCCAGACCGTCCCGCAAACAAGTGAGCAGATCTCAGCAAAGGGCGGCATACATCAGGATGGTCAAGACGATGATTTTGGTCTTGCGGGCAAAATACCAATAGAGCGCGGCTGCATCCATCACTTACGTCTCCCCGGCTCTCGCTCTCCCTTCCGGGCAGCTCTGCCAGGCAGAAACTGCAACAGGCGTGCCCATTCGCTCCGAGCGAACTCAGAACGACAAAGGCTCGCAAGCCTTTAAATGGCAAGTCGTTATGCTCTGGGAGCCGGCGATGTCAGTTTGGGCGGACTTTGCGGATTATGCGAAGCGTTGGAATGCCTCGACACCCGTCAGCCAGAAGACCGTGACAGCTTTGCATAAGTCTTTGCGGTTGCGCGACTAAGGTCTATCATACCTGCCAGGAATTCGTGCGGAGCCTTTGCCGGGTCGTTGCCCGCTGCAACACGATTATCGCCCCCGCCAGTATGGAGAAGGGCCATGTATAGGCCGGATGAGTTCATCGCTCTGCTCAAGGAGGAAATCCGCCAGAGGCGCGAAGAGGGATGCCGTGTGATTGGGTTTGATCGCCGGATCCGTCGGGCCGGGAAAGCCGTTGACAAACTCAACGCGGCCTACGATGACCTGATGGCTCTAAAACCGGAGCCGCGCCTGGCCAAGTGCGAGCCGAACGACCTGGCAGGTATTCGCCGGCTTCGCCCGCCCGGACCACGGCGGATCAAGTCCCCGACATCAACCGCGAGGCTGCGTGATCGGCTGCGCGGCGCGTTTCTCGGGCGGTGTGCCGGCTGCCTGCTGGGAAAACCGGTAGAAGACTGGCACCGCGACCGGATCTTCAAGGCGCTCAAGAAGGACCATCGTTTCCCGCTGGACTACTACTTTGAGTCGTCGACGATCCGGGCCGGAGGCAAGCCGTTCCATCCGGCCGGGGTGACCTACTGCACCTTCGGCCACTTCGACCACATGGAACGCGATGACGATACCGATTACACCATACTCGGTGTTCACTCCCTCAAGACCTATGGTCCGAAGTTCACCACCGCTAACGTCGCCCACGAATGGCAGATGCGGCTGCCTTATTTCATGACCTACACCGCCGAACGGATGGCATATCGCAATCTGGTCAACGGTCTCCCGCTCGATCAGGTGCCGATCTATCGCAACCCCTTCCGCGAGTGGATCGGGGCCCAGATTCGCGCCGACGGCTTCGGCTATTGCGCGGCCGGGATGCCGCAACTGGCGGCCGAATTCGCCCACCGCGACGCGGTATTGTCACACACGAAGAACGGGATCTACGGAGAGATGCTGTTTGCGGCCATGATCGCGGCCGCGGCGGTGTGCAATGACGTGGAAGAGGTGATCCAGATCGGGCTGTCAGAGATCCCGACCGGCAGCCGCCTGGCGGTGGCAGTGCGCGACGTCATCGAATGGGCCGGCGAAAACCGCGACTGGCAGGAGACGTTGGATGCGATCCACGAGAGATACGGCCACTATCACTCGGTGCATACCATCAATAACGCCTGCCTGGTGATCATGGGGCTCCTGCACGGGCGGATGGACTTCGGCAAGACGATCTGCATGACGGTGATGGGCGGCTGGGACACCGACTGTACCGGCGCCACCGCCGGGTCGGTGCTGGGGGCCATGCTGGGGGCCGACCGCCTGCCCGCCAAATGGATCAAGCCGCTGAACAACCGTCTTGAGTCAATCGTGATTGGATACAACGACGTGAAAATCACCGATATCGCGGATGCAGCGCTGAAGGTGAACAGAAAGATCAGGGTTCAGAAAAGGATGAAGGCGGAAGGATGAAGGATGAAATCCGGCCACATGATGGCACGAGCCAGCCGCCGCCGACGCTGGAATACGCCAAGGCTGACGCTTCGAGCAACCCTCGTTTGACATGGTGGCCGTCGGCGGTCTCGATCATACTCATTCTTGTCTTTGTCCCAACGTTCGGCCATGCAGATCAGTTCAGTTCCCTTTACGCAGATGCCTTCATCGTGACGGTGCCGGCATTCGGGCTTGCCTGCTATGGATGGATCGGCAACAAGCACAAGAATCTGCTGTGGCGCACGCTCCTGATCCTCGTGGTCATTCACGCGTTCTTGCCGCTGTTCAAGAACATTACCGATGTCCTGCGGCGATGGCTTTGGATGTGACGTGATCTCGGACCGATCACCATCGGCCGGTTTCGGTGTGTGGGCCGATTCTGTCTACCCTTCTCCTCTTAAGGTTCTGTGCACTGTCGGCTCGCCGCGAGTGATCAACGTTGATCTCAATCCGCACAGGCCGGGTCAGCGGGGATCCCCGGGCCGGTCAGGCAGGCCCTGAAGATCGCGATGTCGTCCTGGTCCACGTCATCGTCGTTGTCGAGCTTCGCGTCTTGGCATGCCGGGCTGTTCTGCGACATGCCCGGACCAGTCAGACAGGCCTGCAGGAGGCCGAAGTCCGTTTGATCCACGTGGCGGTCCGCGTCCAGGTCGCCCGGAGCTGAACGAGCGATCTGATAGACGTCCGGCGAGAGCAGCCAGTCGCTGATGCCGCCGCGGGCGTCGCGCACACGGCCGCGCAGTCTCTGGTTCTTTGCGGGGGCCCACGCCGGCTTGACCGTGAAACCGAAGGTCACGATACGCTGATTGCCGTTGACGTTCATGGATGCGGATTGCGGGCTGATGTACGTGTCGGAGCCCCAGTCGTCGAGCCGCCAAGCCCACCGGCCGCCGCCCGCGGCATCGCCCATCAACGTCCACTCGCCCCCGTCCCGGGTGATGTCCTCATCGGTCATGCCCCAAGCCAGGTAGCCGCGGGCGTAATCGGCTCCGTATGTGCCATCGTGGAGCAGGATGCGCATGTCGACGATATCAGCGACTCCGTCCGCATCTTCGGCGGTGACGCTGACGGTGTAGGGCGTGACGTCGTCGGCGATAAGGCGAGTGGCGCTGATTGTGCTGCCCGCCACGACGGGCTCAGCGTCGGGAGAATTCCAGATCTTCACATCGTCGAAGCTGCTGTCGGTCTTGTTCACCTGGAGAAGCGTGTAGCCTTGAGAGAACCGGTGATTCGCATCCGTGCGATCGATGATCAGTGCATCGTTGACCCACACCTGGATGCGCCAGCCGGCCATCTGCACGCGAATGTTCTGCCACTGAGTCGCGTCGGCGACGGCCCCGGCGACTTCCTGCATCGTGCCGTCGGTGTTGTTGTGGAGCCCGATCGCACCGTTGCGGCGCATGAACACCAAGTAGCCGGAGTGGGAATGATGATGAAACCGCGAGGCGGCGTGAAACAGCAGGCCGGCCCAGTGGTTCGAATCGACAGCGTTGTTGACCCGCATTCTGAACGTGGCGTTGAAGTCTGTGTAAGTATGTTGCAGCGCGAGCGTCTCGCCGGCCCACGGGTAATCCACCCGGCTCTGGCGAAGATACTCGTTCTCGACGGCCCATTTGCCTGCCTTGATCGTCCATGGGTGTGCGATCGTTCCCGAGGAGAAGTCATCCGCGAAGAGGGCGGGCGTCGGATCCGGGACATACGGAGGGACTGGGATAATGTCATTCGGGAACCCGTTGGCCAGTACCGAGTAAGCCTGCCCGAGAGGTGAGACCACGCCCGACTTGACCAGGG
>JAUCQB010000224.1 GCA_030372985.1 Phycisphaerae bacterium | reverse complement strand
TTCAAACATGGACGATGGCGCAGGAGATGCCCGACGGCATGCTCCTCTTTGCGCGTATGGACCATTTCAATGGAAGGAGGAAAGCGATGAAGATTCCCATCGTTGTGGGCGCCGCGGCCGCGCTGCTACTGGCCGCACCGGCCTTGGCCGATTGGGACGTCGGCGATCTGCACAAGATGCATTACCCGCAGTTGCCGGATCCCAACGGCTGGGACGTGAAGGCCAATTACTCGAAAGTACTGGCGGACGACTGGATGTGCACGGAAACCGGCCCTGTTGCGGACGTGCACTTCTGGGGCTCGTGGTACCAGGATGTGGTCGGACCCATCCGGTGGTTCCAGGTCAGCATCCACTCGGACATTCCCGACCCGGATGGTACCGGGCCGGAGTTCAGCAAGCCGGGGGATCTGCTCTGGCAGCGGATCTTCTACCCTGAGGAGGTAGCCGTCCGTCCCTGGGGGACCGGGGAACAGGGCTGGTACGATCCGAACATTCCGATGTGGAACAGGCCTGACCACTACCAGACCTACCAGTACAACATCGAGACCATCGTCGACCCGTTCATCCAGCAGGCGGGGACGATCTACTGGCTGGATATCAGTGTGGAGTCCAACTACGGCGAATGGGGCTGGAAGACGTCATCGATGCATTGGAACGACGATGGCGTCTGGGCTGATTATGTCCCGGGCGGGCAGACGCCCTGGGAGGAACTGCGCGATCCGATCACGCAGGAGTCGCTGGACATGGCCTTCGTGATCACGCCCGAGCCGGGCGCCGCTCTGCTCGCGCTCTCCTTCGTAGTAATCCTGGCCCGTCGCCGCCGGTAAACCTGTCTTTCTCCTGGACCGGGATTGACCCCGACGGGGCAATCCCGGTCCTGGATAATTCGCATGTGCCTTCATGGCAACCGGCTGTCGTCCCTCCGGATCATGGGGGTGCAGAAGCCAACGAGTCACCCTACCCCAAAGTGGTCTCCAGACACCAGCGACGATCATCGACCTGTCTGTCAGGGACAGGACCCAACACCGCCGAAAACCACGCTGCGCTGGTACTGCTCATGGGTGACCTCACCGGGCGAACGGCAGTCACTCGCTTCCTGTTGGGCATGCCGCCGGCCCAAGCCGGTTGAGGAGCCCAAGCGACGTAAAACAAGAAGGGGACATTCGGCTTTCTGACGAGAGAGTCAAGTGTCCCCTTTTGTGGCTGTCCCCTTCTACGGCTCAACGGCACCCTGACCACCCCTGGGCCCCTTTCCTTGCCGCCCTTTACCTTCGCCAATGCCCTTGCCGGCCTTGTCTGCCGGGCCCCTGCCTAGCCCGAGCTTGCCCCGGTTCTGCTCCCAGAAAGCCTTCATCTCCGTGTCGCTGAGCTTGCCGTCCTTATCGGTATCAGCGTCCGGATGGTTCTCAAGCATCCTGATTCGGGCCGCCTCCGGAATCGGCCGGTCACCGCGTTGGCCGAATCGCAGCCCTATGCCGGCCCCCGCCCCCGGTGGAGGACCGAACTTCTGACGGAACTTGATGAGTTCGTCCTTGCTCAACTGGCCGTTCCCATCAAGGTCTGCCTCGGTGAATTGCTCGATGAGACGATCGAGACCCGCCCACGGCGCGATCGGCGGTGCTCCGGGCCTGCCACGATGAAACGCGGCACATTCCTCGGGGCTGAGCTTGCCGTCACCGTCCGTATCGGCCTCGGGGTGTTTCTCAAGGATCTTGGCCGCGACCTCCTCACGGCTCATACCCCACATCGCGGAACGGCCTGCCTGGATCTCCTCCTCGCTGAGCGAACCGTCCGCATTGGTGTCCCACTCGGGGTGCATCTTGAGCATCTGGGCGGGATCACCCTTGCCCCACGGACCCGGACCGGGTCCACCCTTGCCCAGCCCCGATCCGCCTTTGCCCGGCCCACGTTTGTCCTGGAAATAGGCCTGTGCCTCCTCGACTGTCAGCGTGCCATCCTTGTTTGCGTCCGCTTCAGGATGTTTGTCAAGAAGCCTGGACAACTTAGCGGCCGCGGGGCTGGTCTTATCCTGTCCCGATGCCGCCGAAGCCACCAGAAGACAACCAATGCCAGCGGCCAATGCCACCATCAACCCAGTCATGCGAATCATCATTGCAGACTCTCCTCAAGCAAATCTTGAAAACCCCGATTCGCCCCGACAAGACGTCGGTGCACCCTATCCCGCCGCACAAGCACGAACGACACGCCCGGCCTGCGGCTGCTCATTGCGTAGAACGCTCTTGAAGCGAGGTTATTGCAGCGAGCTCTGCGGATGTCGCCTTTGCCGTGGATTGCGGCGGAGCACGGACGCCGGGAGAATACCGGACCGACATGATGCGGACATGGGACAGGGCCGGATTCAGGCTCGGGCAACAGCATGCTTGGCAGGGGATTCGGACTCCTGTCAGATGCCCAGGCCGCAGTCAGGATCGCCCTCCATATCCTGCCCCGTCAGACACGCTGAGAAGATCGCGAAATCATCCTTGTCGACGTCGGTGTCGGGATCCAGCTTTGCGGGCGCACACAGCGGATCCTTCTGTTCGTGACCTGAGCCCGACAAGCACGCCTGGAACCGCCCGAAGTCGTACTGGTCCACGTCCTTGTCGTTGTCAAAGTCGCCTGGAATCACGACCTCCTCGACGATCAGGCTGACCGCGATCGTGGCGGTCTTGTTGGTCGAGGCAGGATCAGAAATGGTGATCGTTGCCTCATAGCCGCCGGGGGCGAGACCGCCCACCGAGTACTCAATCGTGATCGTGTCGGTCTCTGTTGTGGCCGTGCCGGCGAAAGGTATCTGATCGAGCCAGCCGGCGTTGTCGCCGACCGTGTAGCTGAGCGTTCCACCGCCGGAGTTCCAGACGGTGAAGGTGTCGTTCGGAAGGTTCTGACCCTCGACGACCGAGCGGATGAAACTCGCAGGCGATCGCGAGATCGCGGGCGACTTCGGTGGTGAAATGGTCCACTTGAAGATCAGGAGAAAGTTAACGTGCGCATTGCACGGTGTGCCAAGCGGGTTGTGCATGCCCATGCCGATCACCTTGTCGCTTGGCCCCACCAGCCCCGCCGGACTGCTGGTCTCCGATACAAAGGCGGAATACGGCCAGCCACAGTTGTTCGGGGGGCAATTGCCGCCCCACATCGCCACGTTTCCCCAGTAGTCGTCAAAACCCGGCCCCTTGGTGTAGGCACAGGCCCAGTTCGAGCCGACGCAGACGTTCTCGTCGACGGTTGTGTTGCCGTACGGCCAGGCCGAGAAGAACTTCTGGTTCTCAATTCCCGTTCCGTCCGCTCGCAAGCACTTGACGTAGATATTGTGATTGCCGCCCGATTCAACCTCATCCTGGAATCGAGCCTCGCACAATCGCCAGTAGCCCTGGCCCTCAGGCACCAACGAGGCCACATCGATCAGCTCAAGCTGGCAAATCTGGTCCAGGCGAGGGTCCCAGTAGTCCGGCGCCGCCACGACTGCACGGCAAACAGAAAGCAGAACCGCACAGGCGACGGCGGTGATACATGATCTGGTCATCAGTGAGACCTCGCCTCCGCGGGTACAAGCAGGTCCTTGATACTGTTCAGTCCTCCCCCGCGACGATTTCAGTCTATGGAATGGTTATTACTGAATCAAGCGAATCTTGACCCCTGCAGGGCAGGCCGCTCTTCGCCGACCACCGTCAGCGTTGTGCGAGACCCGAAGCTTGGTCGGTATAAGCCTGATTGAACTTGCCGCCTTCGGAGCAGTCCAAACCGGACCACAAGAGGGCTGGGCTGCTCCGGTTCTTATATCACAATATGTCAGGTTTTACAGACCAGCCTGTCGCCTGCGGCAGTTGCATTTCGACCCGGAAACGACCGTCGTGCAGCGGTCAGGAGAGAATCAAGAATATCAACACCATTTCGGTCTTTTTCATTGACAATTAAGGAATAGGGTATTAGCCTAATGGCGGATGTACGGGCGTCTCAAATCTGTTTCGGCAATTGTATAACGGTTCTACCATATTTGGAGGTGTGTGCGGGCGGCGAGTGCAGGCGTATTTTACGGTGGGCGGCCTGCGAACCGCCCGGCTTGTTAACACTCTCCATAGAAACAGCGCCCGCTATGGCCAGCGCGGTCAGACGCCCGTCCGGGTCAGGGGAGGAGGGTTGCCGTGCGAGGCGATCCGGCAATTCCGGCGATTGATTCTGACTGTCGGAAGGGCCACTACCGACTGTGGTGTTCCCGCGCACCCGGGACAGGCAACGCGCCATCGCCAGCGGCACCACGGCCTACGCGGCTCGCCAAAGGCCATCCCCTGACGCCATCACGAGACGAACCAGACTATACACAATATTGCATGTCAAGGTCAAGAGTGTCATGTCAACTCTAAAAGGAGGTGCGCGATGCGATCTTCAATCAAGTCAGCATTAACGGCAGGAACGGTTTTCCTGCTATTGATCGGGGTCGGTCCGGTGCTGGGTACGCCTTATTTCCTGATCGACTCAGAGATCGAGTGGCGGGACGCTTTGAGCGGCGGTGGCGGCGCCGGCATGGTCAAATCCATGGTTCCGCCGGAGTGGTCGGACTACATGTCCCAGTGGACAATGTTTCTGGTCGAGGGGGAGCCGTATCCGTCATCTCCGTTCATCCCCCCCATACTGCCCCAAGGTGAGCTCTACGTGTATGGAGGCGGCGGTGGCGGCGGCGCCGACCCGGAAGATGCCGGTCTGGTCATGGCCTGGGGTCCTCAGTCTCCGGGCGAATATGCCAGCGCGTGGAAGTTTGAGTACGGTCTGGACCCGGATCTGACCAACACGATCATTACCGTGACGGTGACTGCTCCCCAATGGGGAATCACCGGCCAGGTCAACAACGTCTCCTTCGGCATTCAGGATGCCGTCGGGGCCATTCGATCGTGGCAGTGGCAGTGCGGGCCGGGCAAGCCGATTCCATGGAACACGCCTACCACCATCATGATCAATCCGATGGTCGCCAGCGTTGCAGCGACGACACCGGTTGCCAGCGGATTCATGAACAACCCCGTGTTCAACATCGTGCAGTCGATGCAGTTCATCGTGGATGAAAACGCGACATGGGTCGGCGGCCCGTTGCCGGTACCCCCACCCGGCGCAGTGATCCCCGCGGGGCTTTGGAACTACTGGCACAACATCGTGGTCACACCAAAGATTCAGCAGAAACCGCCGCTTGTCACCAAGTGGAGCCAGCCGCCAGTGCTGTGGGACGGGCCGTCTCACAATCCGCCACCGGTTTTCTACGGCTGGGATGAGGTCTCGATGTACAACTTTGGCCCCCCGATCGTGGCCGATGACTGGCGCTGCACCGATCAGCGGCCGGTAACCGACATCCACTGGTGGGGCTCGTTCCTCGGCTGGACCCAGCCGGATCCACCCCAGATGCCCGACGCGTTTCATATCGGCATCTGGAAGGATGTGCCAGCGGGCATAGACGAACGCTTCAGTCATCCCGGCGAGCTGATCTGGGAGAACTACTGCACCAGCTTCACCTGGAATTTTGCGGGCTACGACTACGATCCCCGCATGCAGATCGACAACGAGGCGTGCTTCCAGTTCAACCAGTACCTGAATCCCGAGGAGTACTTCTATCAGGAGCCTGGCCCCGAAGGCAACATCTACTGGATCAGCATCTCGGCGATTTACAAGGAAGTGGCGCCACCTTATCCGTGGGGCTGGAAAACTCGACCGCATTTCTTCCAGGATGACGCGGTTCGAATCTGGGCCGTTTCTGACCCAACCGGCGCCGGTGGCTGGCCGCCTGCACTGAACTGGAGCTGGGCACAGGGTCAGCCGATCGAATACCCGGAGGGAGAATCCTGGGACCTGGCTTTCGAGTTGTCCACCACTGAGGGAGAGGTGGGAGCCTGCTGCTATACCGACTTGACGGGCATTATCCTGTGCCAAGTGACGGACCAGATTACCTGCGAGCAGCAGCTTCTGGGTTCGTGGAAAGGCGTGGGCACAGACTGTACCGACGCAGACGGGAACGGCGTGGCGGACATCTGCGAAGAGCACCCGGAAGAATTGGAATTCGGCGACGCTCCAGAAGGCGTCTTGGCTTATCCGGCCAGCGGCGTTGTCGGCCAGTTCCCCACCTGCCTTACGGTGGGACCGGCGACGGTGGTCCGGCACACGAACTTTGGCGCCTGGCTCGGACCACAGTTCGATATGGAGCTTGATGGAAACGCGGGCCTCTGTCCCGGGTTCAACCCCTATGACGCCGATGAGTGCTTCCAGGACGGCGATGCCGGCCTGCTCATGCCGCCGGCATATACCATCGATGCAGCGAACAACGTTCAACCCTGCATCGCATCTCTAACCGGCTCGCTCGGCCAGCCCTGTCAGACTGCGGTTTGGGGCGCGAACATCGATGTCGAAGTACACAACCACATGCCGAGCAATACGATCGGCTACTTGAACGTCCTGATCGACTGGGACCAGAACGGTCAATGGGGCGGCGCGTCGCCGTGTCCGCTGGCAAACGCGCCGGAACACGTGCTCGTCAACTTCCAGATTCCGAATCCCTTTGACGGTCCGGTCTCGGCGTTGATGGCGGCGGGCACGGCGTTCCTGATCGGCCCGAACCCCGGTGAAGTCTGGATGCGGGTCTCAATCACCGAACAGCCCGTACCGAACAACTGGGATGGCTCAGGAACATTCGAGGATGGCGAAACTGAGGATTACATGCTGAACGTGGATCAGCCGAAGCACGATCTTGGCGATGCTCCGGACAGCACCAACAGCTCCGGCTTTGCCATGACAGCCTACCCGCCCGGAGGGCCTCCCGGAGTGCAGGCCAATTACCCGACCGTGTTCGCAGCGGGGTCTCCGCCGTACGGGCCGATCCACTGGCAGCCGACAGCGGTAGCCTTCCTGGGCAACGCGGTCACGCTGGAGAACGAGGCGGATATCGGTCCGGACCAGGACCCGGTCAATAATATTATTCCGCCGACGGACAACCCGGACAAGGACGGTGCCGATGACGGTCTGCTGTTGCCGCTGGTCTTCCCGCACTGCTATCCGGCTCAGTTCAACTATATCGTCACGGTAACGGGGCTGACGACGGCTCCGCTCTACGTGAACGCCTGGTGCGACTGGAACCGGGACGGCGACTGGGATGACATCATGCCGTGCCCGAACGGGACAGCGGACGAATGGGCGGTCCAGAACCAGATGCTTACGATTGCAGGACCGGGCATCTACACGTTCACCACGCCCCCGTTCCTCCCGTGGCATCCCGTTGGGGCCCCGGGTGACAGGCTGCCGCTGTGGCTGCGGATCACCTTGTCGGAGCAGCCGTGGCAATCGGGGGCAGGGATAGTCGGCTGGGGCGGGTCAGGCCCTGCGGCCGGCTATCAGTTCGGCGAGACGGAGGACTACTACGTCGCGCCGGAGATACCCGAACCACCGAAGGCCATCGCCTGGCGGAGCGTCCGGAACCACACTGGGCTTGGACCGCTGGCGATCGTTCTGAATCCGCTGGCTACCGACGGTTCAGTGATCTCTGAGACCCGCCGGGGCGGGATCCAGTTGATCGAAGTTGACTTCGATCAGGCGGTCGCGCTGACCAATCCCGCAGGGATCACCATGACCGATTGGCCGGGAGGCTTTTCTTATGCCCCAACCTCCGTGACCCTGGTGGATCCGGACACACTGGCCATCGGCTTTGCCGCAGGTTTGCTTCCGGATATGAATTGTTACAGAATTGATCTGGACACCTGCGTGCAGAGCATGGCCGCTGGCCTGCCGCTGGCGGGTGACACAGACTGCTGGGTCAGAGCCCTGATCGGCGACGTGAACAATAGTGGCGTCGTCACCGCGACCGACGTGTCGTTTGTCAAGTCCAAGGTCGGTCAGAATCCGGCCTTGCCGGGCAATGCACGGTTCGACGTCAATCTCAGCGGAACGATTAACGCGACCGACATGTCTTTGGTGAAGAGTCGCGTTCCCAATGCGGCAGCGTGTCCTCCGTAATCCTTGACGGCATGTGGTCGCGACGTCAAGCACAAACAACGCCCGCCGGGACCGATCCGATCCCGGCGGGTCCTTTTTGCGCGAAGCCTTGGCAACACGCGAGCGAACTGAGGCTTCGGCACAGGCAGCGCGAAGCGTGGCAGGAAGCAAGCCGCAGGCCCTACCGCACCCGCGCATTGACGAACCAACACCTGGGTATCTATATTCGCATGTCATGAAAAGCTCGCCGGGCACCAGGATCGCTCTGCAACGAGGCGACATCACGCGGGTCGCGGCGGATGCGATCGTCAATGCCGCCAATACCTCTCTCCTGGGCGGTGGCGGCGTTGACGGCGCCATCCACCGAGCCGCAGGCCCCGAACTGCTCGCGGAATGCCGAAAGCTCGGCGGCTGCCCCACCGGATCGGCCAAGATCACCAAGGGCTACCGGCTGCCGGCCCGGCACGTGATCCATTGCGTCGGCCCGGTTTATCGCGGGGGCCAATCCGGCGAAACCCAGCTCCTGGCCGGCTGTTACAAAACCGCTCTGCGGCTGGCAGTCGAAAACGGCTGCAAAAGCATCGCGTTTCCTGCCATCAGTTGCGGCGTCTACGGCTACCCGTTGGCCGACGCCGCCAGGATCGCCCTGCAGGAGGTTGCAGCGTTCCTCCAGGATAATCAGCAGATCGAGCAGGTGATTTTCGTCCTGTTCGATGAGCGTGCATACGAGGCTTTCGACCGTGCCTATCGCGAACACTTTGGCCCAAAACCGGAGACCACATCGTGAAACTGACCTGGGAACGTCGACAACTCAAGCTGCGCCACCCCTTCAACATCGCGAGGATGCCTATGTCTGACAGCACCGACAAGACGGTGCTCCTGGTCCGGATCGAGCATGACGGGCTGGTCGGCTGGGGAGAAGCCGCGCCGATCTCGTACTATCGCCAGTCGTTGGACTCGGTCGAGGCGATGCTTTCGAAGGCCGGTGACATGCTCGGGAACGACCCGTTCGCTCTGGACGCCATCCTGGACAATCTTCTGAAGCGATTTCCAGGTGAATCAGCGGCCATCTGTGCCATCGACGGTGCCCTGCACGACCTCATCGGCAAGATCCTGAAGGTGCCGCTCTGGAAGATGTTCGGGCTCGACCGCTCGCGGATGCCGCTGACCTGCATCACGATCGGACTCGATACGCCCGAGATTATCGCCGCCAAGGTCCGCGAGGCGGCGGCATTTCCGATCCTGAAGATCAAGGTGGGCACGCCAGATGACGAGACGACTCTCCAAATGATCCGCAGGGAGGCTCCGAATAAGACGCTTCGCGTCGACGCAAACTGCGGCTGGACCTCGGAGAACGCCCTCGAACGATGCAGGATGATGGCAGACTATAAGGTTGAGTTCGTCGAACAACCGACCAAGCCCGGCGATAACGACGCCCTGCCGAGAGTGCGAGAAGCGGGATTGGGGCCGCTGTTCGCCGACGAAAGCTGCGTCACCGTCAAGGATGTCCTCTACTGCGTGGGCTTCTTCGATGGAATCAACATCAAGCTCAGCAAGTGCGGCGGAATCCGTCAGGCGATGAAGATGATCCACATCGCCCGCGCCGCAGGCCTCAAGATCATGCTCGGCTGCATGGTCGAGACGTCAGTGGGGATTGCCGCTGCCGCTCAGCTCGGTCCTCTTGTTGACCATCTCGACCTGGACGGGCATCTCCTTCTCGCCAATGATCCTTTCACCGGCCTGGGCGGGGCCGCGGGACGGCTGACGCTGACCGATGCGCCGGGGCTTGGTGTGAAGGAATTGGCGAAATAGAAGGATTCTACTGAGCGGGAACGGAGGCCGGTTTCTGGGCAGTAGCATCGCCCGGCGCGACGGCACAAACCGTCCTGTCAACACAACCCGGTCCGACAAGACGCACACAGTTCCGCCCCGACGCCTTGGCGATATACAAGGCCGCGTCCGCGCGTCGAAGGAGATCATCGGCGCAGCGGAAGCTGGGATCTCGCTGCGACACTCCGATGCTGATCGTCGCCTTCAAGAGCAGGCCATGATGGCTGATTTCCTGCTGCTCCACCGCTTGTCGGAGGCGATCCGCGAGGATGACCGCCTGATCCACGCCCGTATCAGGACATAGAAGCACGAACTCCTCCCCGCCGCAACGGAATACCGGTTCGCTGGAGCGGGCGTTCTCGGCCAGCGTCGATGCCAAAGCCTTCAGGACAACATCACCGACATCGTGGCCGTAGTTGTCATTGAATTGTTTGAAGTGATCGACATCCATCACCAGGCAGGAGAGTGACCGGTTGCTGCGGACAGCCGCTTCCCAGCAGTTCTTCAGGCGTTCCATCATGACGCGACGATTCCCCAGGCCGGTCAACTCGTCCGTGATGGCCATGTCCTTGAGTCTGAGGTTGAGCAAGGTCAATTCCGCATTAACCTCGTGAATCTCCCGGTTTTGCCTGGCGAGGTGGGCTTCAAGGTCGATGATGCGGGCGGCCGCTTTAAGGCGAGCCAGCAGTTCGGCTCTTCGCGGCGGCTTGGTCAGGAAATCGTCCGCGCCGGCGTCGAATGCCTCGACCACGCGGTCGGTGTGGGATGTCAGAATAATGGCATATACAAAGCCAACGGTTTGTGAATGTCGGATTTCCCGGCAGAGCTGGAGCCCGTCCATGACCGGCATCTCCCAGTCGGCGATCACGATCTGGGGACCGATATCGTTGAGAATACGTACCGCTTCCTTGCCGTTGGCGGCGGTGAAAACCTCGTATCCGGCATGGGCAAGCAGGCCATCAAGGAGTATGCGGGTCGCGGCGTCATCGTCGACGATCAGGACCTTGCGCGGCATCGAGTTGTCCGTCCGCTCGTTGGAGGCGGGCGCACTCACGACCACCGGGTCTTGAACAGGACCGGCGTCGAGCCCCTCAATTCCTGCAAACTCGTGCCCAGACACCGCTCTTCGATCACCTGTGTTTATGAATTCAGGAATCCAATTCAACCCGAGATAGAGTCGTCACATCAGACGGTCCGGTTGAGGTGCGTGAAAGATATACAGAACGCCCGTTCGTTTTCCAGATCCCTCTGGGGTATTCCGGGAACGTGGCAAGGATTTATCAGACTTGATGATGCAGAACCGTCCCGTGACCTGCATCGGTGCTCGATAGCCATTCGGGGCCGGATGAACAACCTATCTGCGCCGGACAGAAAGCCTCTCGACAAAAACCTCCGCATGCGAACGGCGTAACTTCCACTTTACCGGACGTCTTACAAGGTGCCGGCTCGCTCAAGCGAAAGGCCAGGGGTCTGCACAAAGGGAAGGACCACCTTTGCGTCCTCTCGATAGATTCAGCGGCCATTGGCTTTCCATGGTCTGGCCGGGCCGCCGCATCGGATAAACCATAATGTTTCGCTGCCGCTAGACCGACTGAGGCGCAGAAAAAGCCCGCGGGCCGCAACCCGCGGGCATTCGACTTCGTGCTTCGCGTTCTCTCTAGACCTCGGGCAACTCGAAACCCTTGCGGTACTCACGGCCCAGGAACTTGTTGGCCTCCTTGTCCTCGATGGTCATCTTCTCATCCATGAAGCACAGTTCCTTCTCGTGGTTCCAGAAGATCTGGCGCCCGACCCTTAGAGACACGTTTGCCAGGTGACAGGCCACGACACTCGTGTAGTGCTGCTCGATCGACGCGATGGGCTTCTCCCGGCTTTGAACACACTCAAGGAAATTCTCGACGTGGACATTGTGCCCCTCGACATCCTTCTTATGATATTCGCCCATTTCTTTAACCGGGTCAATCCGCGGCTCGGAACCGGGTCTGTTCCAGTCCTCCAGATCGGGCTCGACCTCCCACCCGCCGCGGGTCATGTGAAGGAAGCCGTTGGTGCCGTGGAAGTCCATGCCGATCCCACCCTTGTGCCACGGCTTGCCGCTGGCCTTGCGGAGGGTGTAGGTGTGCACGTGCCCCTTCGGTGCCAGCTTGGAGGGCGGGAACTTGTAGATGGTCACCATGGTGTCGGGCGTGTCGCGGTCATCGGCCAGTATGTAGTGCCCGCCCATCGAGCAGACCGAGGTCGGGTACGGGGTGTCCAGCGTCCACATGACGATGTCCTGCAGGTGGACGTTCCAGTCACCCACCATCCCGCAGCCGTAATCGAAGTACCATCTCCAGCTACTGTGGAAGCGGCGCTTGTTGAACTTGCGCTCCGGTGCCGGACCGAGCCACAGGTTGTAATCCACACTGGCCGGTGGATCGGAATCCGGATCGCTGCCGAGGCCGTCAGGAGACTCGTTGCCGTACGTATAGGTATTGGTGGCGCTGATCTCGCCGAGTTCACCGTTACGGACGAAGTCACGGGCGGCCTGGATGTGCTCATAGCTGCGCTGATGCGTGCCGACCTGGACAACTCGCTTATACTTCGCCGCCGCGGCAACCATGGCCTTGCCCTCGCGAACGTTGTGGCAGCATGGCTTCTCGACGTACACGTCTTTCTCAGCCTGGCACGCAAGCAACATCGGAGCCGCATGCCAGTGGTCGGGTGTCGCAATAATCACAACCTTGACCTCTTGCATGTCGAGGACTTTGCGGAAGTCCTTGAAACGCTGGGGCGTCTTCTGGCCCGCCGGTTCGTTTTTCAGTTTCTCGGCAATCATCTTCTCGGCTTCGTCCATCTGCTTCGTGTCCACGTCGCAGAGGGCCAGTACGTCAACCTGCTTGGTATCCAGGAAATTGCCGAGCTTGTGGCGACCCATGCCCCCACACCCGATCAGAGCGATACCGAGTCTGTCATTGGCATCGGCCGCCCGGGCGGAAGAAAGCATCGATCGGGGGCCAAGAACGCTCAAACCGGCAGCCATACCGGCCATCGTCTTGCCGCTGTTACCCAGAAACTGTCGTCGCGTCAGGGGATTGCTCATTGCGCTGATTCTCCATTCGTATTCCGGTCTTTCGCTGCCGGCTGTTCGTCTTCGCGGTCGCGGGCAAGGACCCGCACTGAAGACCTACAAGTTACACCCAAACGCCCATCCGCACAAGAGATATGCCCCCCACCCCAACTCGCAAGCGTCCACGGCACTGCATGTGGTTCTTGGTGGACGCACTCTCACCAGTCGACTGAAACTCCCGTGGTCATCCTGCGACCCGGCTCGGGGGCTGCACCGTTCTGAAGGGCAGTTGTTTGCCGCGCAGCATGAACAATCCGGCTGCCGAACAAGGCCGCTCGGCCGGGACAACACGGCAAACGAGGCGGCGTCGTTGGCGCGTCATGACACACACCATAGAATTGTCTCAATGTGCGTTTCCAAGGAGGACACCATGCGCAACTGCTCCCGCCTGCTGGTCATCCCAATACTCATCGGATCGCTCTCGCCTCGCACCCCAGCGGCCTCGGGCACCAAGTCGCTCAATGACCTCACCGGCCCGTGGCAACTTCTGGTCGATGATTACTGTGTAGCAGAAAAGACGAACGTGGTCCGCACCTATCACGCCTTCGAGAAGCACCCAGCCAACCCGGTGTTGACCTACGACCGGCCGTGGGAGGGAACGAACATCTATCTGTACGGGACCGTGCTGCCGAATGAATCCGGACGCGGGTTTCGGATGTGGTATCACGCCCTGCCCGGAGACGACGACGCCTACCGGTTGCTCTACGCCACCAGCGACGACGGCATCAAGTGGCACAAGCCGAACCTCGGCGTCGTCGAGTACAGGGGCTCCAAGGACAACAACATCTTCATCCGACGGGGAAAACGCGACCACATCCCGTCGGTCATCCATACGCCGTGGGAAAAAGACCCCGGCCGTCGCTACAAGATGATCAACTTCGACGGCGACCCGGCCAGGAACGGCTATGTCTGTGCCTTTTCCCCTGACGGCCTGCGTTGGACGGACGCATCCGACAAACCAGTCTTCAGCAAGGGCGGAGATGTCAGCCAGTTCCTGTGGGATTTCCACACCGGCCAATACCTCGGCTTCGTCAAGAACAACGTCAATGTCAGCGGCATGCGCCGCAGGGCCGTCGCCCGGACCGCCTCCAAGAACATCTTATCCTGGGCCGATCCACAACTGGTCCTCGCTCCCGACACTTTCGATGACCGATGGGCCAAGGGCATCCAGCGGACGCACTTCTACGGCCTGTCCGCCTTTGCATACGAATCGATGTACCTGGGCTTTCTCTGGGTCTTCCGGGCCACCGACGACGAAGGTTACTTCGACGGGCCGGTGCATCTCGAACTCGTCACCAGCCGCGACGGCGTCCGCT
Source organism: Phycisphaerae bacterium (assembly GCA_030372985.1). Classification (GTDB taxonomy): domain Bacteria; phylum Planctomycetota; class Phycisphaerae; order UBA1845; family PWPN01; genus JAUCQB01. Next base: position 16,161 of record JAUCQB010000224.1, on the reverse strand, counting down.
GGTTCCGAGAAGAAGGTGAGCGCCCGCCGATTCTCGAACTCGGCAAGGACGGCACGTGGGACGACGGCATGCACTACACACCGCAGCACCCGCTGCTTGTGGACGGCAAGCTCTGGCTCTACTACGGGGGCTTCGATTGCACCCACGCCGCGCCGGCGCCCTGGCACGGTTCCATCGGACTGGCGATGCTCCGCAAGGACGGCTTCGCATCACTCGACGCGGGGGAGAAGACGGGAATCATCTTGACCAAGAAGCTTGCCAAAACCGCCGGACCGCTGCGCCTGAACTACCAGTGCCGAGCGGGAGGATCCATTCGCGTGGAACCGCTCGACGCCGAAGGCAAGCCCCTGTCCGGATACACACGCGACGACTGCAAGCCTCTGACCGGCGACAGCCTCGACCAGACAGTCACCTGGAACAACCGCAGCGAGCTGCCGGTCGCCGACGCTCCGATTCGCTTGCGGTTCGTCATGGAAAACGCGTCTCTGTATTCCTTCACCGCCGGCCCGAAGCTTCAGATCGTCGATGAGGCGGCCGGTCCAACCCTCGCCGTTCTGTATACCTTCGAAGACGGCTGGAGCGATTCTCTCACGCAAGACGGCAAGCAGCCAGCCGTCCAGCACGGCGAAATCCGCCCCAAGGCCGATCCCGAACTGGCCGCGTTCGGCAGCGCCGGCTGTCCGCTCGGCTCTACGTGGTGCCCGCTGAACACGATAGAGATCAAGGGCACCCGGAACCTCGGGACACAGTTCACTTTGGCACTCATGGCGAAGAACAAGGAGAGCAAGCCTGCCAGGCTCTTCAGTTCCGCCGCTGACCACGGTCCTGTCAAGACGACGGAGTTGGTCTTCGACTGCGACCCCAAGGGCCAGGTCATTCCCGGATTGCGTTTGATCTGCAAGGGCATCACCGTGGAGTCCAAACCCCTTCGATTCGCCGACGGCAAGTATCATCACCTGGCCGTGACCTGCGATGACGGCCAGATCGCGTTCTATCTGGACGGAGCCCCGGCCGGGAGCGGTCGCGTCCCGGCCGGCGAGCCCATCTCAATGACACGCAACCTGTTCGTGGGCGAGGACGCCGACCACGGCCGCGAGGAGCAGCTTCGCGGCAGCGTCGATGACATCCTCGTCCTTGGCCAAGTGCTTAGCGCCCCTGAAATCAAAACGATCAGCCAGAAGGGGGCCGAGGCCGTCCTGCAAAGCCGCGACAGGACTTCAAAGGGCCGTCGTTGAGTGGGGAATAAAAAGCACTTCCAGGACGCCGGCATCATCGAGCCGGTCAGGCCAGGAGGACAATCATCACATGGCTAAACAACGCAAACGCTCAGATCGGGATATCGAGAAGGCATACCCTGTCCGTCAGTTCACCGCCAAACTCCGCCGCATGGCCGTGTGCCTGGAGAAAGGCCGACCGTTCCGCATCCAGATCGCCGGGGTGCGGGTCCGCATCCCTCCGCATGCGACCATCAGCGTTGAGCACGAGCGGGAAGGCAGATCGGAGGAGGTCGAGATGCAGTTCAAGTGGCGGAACGCCTGATCCCGAAGCGATAAGCCGATCGACGGAGCTACTCCGCCGCCAGCTCACGGAGCTTGTTGACGATATCGTAGGCTGCGCGCGGACGGGCGATACGTTGCACGTTGGCCCTCATGGCCGCCAGACGCCCCGGGTCGCCCAGCAGACGATCGATCTTGTAAGCGAGCACGGGCAGGTTGTTGCACCGAATCGCCGCCCCCTCCTCGAGCAGATGATCCGAGTTTCGCTCCTCCTGGCCCGGTATCGGATTGACGATCACATACACCAGCCCGCGAGAGAGGGCTTCCGAGGTCGTAAGTCCGCCCGGCTTGCCCACCACCAGGTCGGCAGCGGCCATGTACTCATCCATCTCGGTGGTGAAACCGACTATTCTGACGGACACAGGGTCGCCGGCCGGCCGCCGGGCGACAAGACGTTCGAGCCGCCTGCGAAGCTCCTCGCTTCGCCCGCAAACGGCGACAATCTGGACCGCGTGCCTCAAATTCAAAAGCGAGGTCATCAGGTGCTCGATCGGCCCGACGCCGAAGCCACCCGCGGAAATCAGAATGGTCGTTCTGTCACGATCAAGGTCATGCTTGATCCGTGTCTCCACCTTGTCCTTGGGCCGGGCAAAGACCGGGTCGATGGGAATTCCGGACACGGTGATGTTCTCGGCGGGGATGCCCAGCGTGACCAGGTGTTCGCGGGTCTCGTCCATCGCGACGAAGTAATGCTCATAATGGTGGCACAGCCACATGGCGTGGACATCCAGGTCGGTGACGACGATCACCTGGCGACATCGCAATCGTTTCTTGGCCTTCAGCCACGAGATAATCTCTGCGGGCAGGAAATGCGTACATACCGCGATATCGGGTTGATACTCCTCCAGCATCTTCACGAACGGCCGGGTGTTGAGCTTGTCCAGCGCCAGCCGCCGCCGCTCGTTCTTCCAGGGCTTGTCCAACTGGTCATAGAGCCAGCCAAGCACGTCCGGGGCGGCGTTCACCAGTTCGATGTAGGCTTTTGAGTACAGTGAGCGGAAGGCCTTGTTGGTGTAGTCGAGCGAATCGACGTGCCGAGCTTCCTTGGCCGCCCTCAACTCATTGATCGCCTTGAGGACCGCGTCAGCCGCCCGCAGATGTCCTGCGCCCACCGATGCGGAGAGAACCAGTACTTTGTTCAGCATGAGGCACTCCCTTCGGACACCGTCGTGGTCCGGAAGGAATTGTCCTTCCCTGGCACATGCTACATCATGAACGATTTGCCCGTCTCAGGCAAAGGTCAGGGCATGGTGCGCGCAAGCGCCAGGGCCCAGGGCAGTTTGGGAATGTCCGTGAAAAGGGCAGGGCACGGTGGGAGCCCTGCGAAGTCGCATCGAGGAAGCAGGGCGGAGACCTGCCTTCCCTGGCCGCAGGCCACGAAGGGGAACTGACGCGACCAAACGACGCCGGCCGCGGTCTGATCAGCTGCCGCAGTCGAGCTCCGCCGGCACGTCCGCCCCGCTCAGACAACGCTGGAAAATGCCGAAATCCGTCTGGTCTGCGTCGCCGTCGCCATCGAGATCGCGGTTCCCGCAGCCGCCATTGGGCGACACACCGGGACCGGAGACGCACGCCTCGAGAAGATCACCGTCGGCGGCATCGACGTCACCGTCGCGGTCCAGATCCGCCGGAACGGTGTCCCGGGTCATGAACTCCCACACGTCACCGGTCGTCGTGCCGGAGGCATTGACCCCATCGATCCGCCAGAAGTAAGTCGTCCCCGCCAGCAGCACGCCCGGATCGAACGCCGTGCCGGTGGTCTCCATCCGGAAGCTCCCTGGGCTGACGGTGCCGAAGTAGACCTTGTGCGAGGTTGTCCCCGCCCCGGCCGTCCAGGAGAGAGCCGTGTGGGTCCAGATGCCCGTTGCCTGATGAGCCGGGGTCGGGGCGGTGGCCTTGGCGGGCAACTGCAGGTAGTTGTAGGGCCCAAGGTCCGCGGTCCCGTTCTCGATTCCGTCCGAGTTGTAGCCCTTCACGTACAGATACCAGTTGCCCACCTGCGTGGCGGTGACCGACAGGACCCCGCTGGTCCAGTCTGTCTCCACGCCTGTTCCCCACGTGTGACCGGCACTCTGATCCCAGGCAAACCGATAACGCGTGACCGTGCCGGAACCGAATCCTCCGACCGCCGTGAACTGGAACTCACCCGTCGGGTATGGCGTGCCGGTGGACCGGTTGCATGTCACCGTAGAGGTGCTGGGCGGGAGCGAGAGAGTCGCGCGGCCGACGGGCGCCGACCTGCCGCTTTCGTTCGGCACCGCGTCCACCGCCGAAACCTCATAATCATAGCCCGTATTCGCAGCCAGCCCGGTGGCATCGAGGTAACCGGCCGTCGGCGAGCTGCCCACCAGGTCGCCGTTGCGGTAGATGTTGTAACCGGTGACGCCGACGTTGTCCGTCGAGGCGGTCCAACTCAACTGGATCGAGGTGGTCGAGGCCGCGGTCGCCGTCAGGTTGGTCGGGACGCTCGGGGCCTGTGTATCACCCGACTTGAGGACGAATTTGGCCGCATCGGCGCTGACGTACTTGGTATCCAGGCTGTTGTTCGCAACCTGGACATAGCCGGCCGTGCCGGCCGCGAAGGGCAGGTTCTCGCCGACCAGGAACCAGCCGCCCAGGTTCGGCGTCTCCGAATACTGGTTCTGGATGCTCACCACCTGCCCGCCGTCGTAGACGACCGTGTACGGGGCCGCCTCGTTGCGGTTGGCGCCGATCTGGTAGTAGACATACACATCGTACAGCCCGGCGGTTTGAATGGTCGGCGTCCAGCGGCAACTCCGGGTGATGGAAGAGGTGCTGCCGGAGCCGGACGTGTAGAGATAGTTGGTGCCGATCTTCATCGGTGCGACCGTCCCGGCGATCCAGGATGCGCCGTCGGGAGATGTGTTTGTCCAGCCGGGGTCGGTGTTGTCGATGACGATCTCAGTGACGGGCACGCCGGTCGTGAAAGTGAAATCGGTCGACTGGGCTGTTCCGTAGGCGTTCGTCGAAACCACCTGGTAGTGGTAAAGCGTGCTCGCCGCCAGGCCGGTGAGGTTCACCGAGTGACTCGTGACCAGTGCCGGATCTACGGTCGTCTGCTGGCCGTAGCTGGAGGTCAGACCGTATCGGACCTGGCTGTCGGCCGGGGCGTTGGTCGTCCAGGTGATGGTGGCGCTGTTGGAGCCCACGTTGATGGCCTGCACGTCGGAAATCTGCGGCGGGCCGCTGGTCGTGAAGGTGTAATCACTCGACGTGGTGCTGCCGTTGGCGTTCGCGGAAATCACCCGGTAGTGATACAGGGTGGTCGCGGCCAGGCCGCTCAACTGCACCGAGTGCGACGTGACCGGAGTGCTGTTCAGGGGCGTCAGTGACCCGTAGGAAGGGGTCAGGCCGTATTCGACCTGCGAGGATGAGGTCAGGTCGGTCGTCCAGGTGATGGTCGCGGCGTTGTTGGTCACGTTGGAAGCCTGTACGTTGAAGATGACCGGCACCGGATTGCCGCCCAGCAGCAGATTGCGGATGTACATGTTGCCGGTCACCTGGCCGACGGCCACGTCGGCCGAGGAGATTGCGTCTGCGTAACCCGCCTTCGATGCGGTGATGCTGTAGCTGCCGGGCGGAAGATCAATAAACGCATAGAAGCCGGTGCCGTCCACGTACATGCTGCGGCTGACCGGCCCGGTGATGCTGACCGTCGCATGATCGGCCCAGGCGCCATCCGGGACCTGGGTCACCGTGCCCATGATGTGCCCGGTCGTCGGATTGGTCTTCCACGGCATGGTCGGGATGTCCGCCCAGGTCGGTGTGACTTGCGCAACCAGAGAGGGGCTGAATCCGGCCCACGTCCCGCCGCTGTACGGCACGCGGTAGGAATAGCCGCTGAACCCGTTGGCATAATTGCCGGCCGGGGACGGGTCGCGCGTCATCTGCAGTTCGAGAATCGCGTTGCTGAGCGAGTTCAGGTAGGTTCCAGGCCCGATAATCATGTGGCGGTTGAACTTGCGATCTTTCTCGAAGTTGATCCAGCGGGTGTAGTCACTGGGCAGGCTGGCCCAGTTGTAGTAAGTCATGGGCACGGCCATATCGACAATGCCCTCCTCCATCCAACTGTCCCAGTCGGAGTAGACGTCGTAGTAGGGGCGTGTGCCCATGAACGCCGAGCGGGTTGAGGAGGCCGGCGACGGGTTCCAGGTCACGAAGGAGCCCGATTGCTTGACCCAGGGCTTGGCCGTCTGAACTCGGGCGTACATCTGGCGGACGAAGGCGGTGACCTGGTCGCGCCGCCACTGCTTGAACTGCGCGCTGCTCGACGCCGGGTCGCCGCTCAGACCGTAACGCTGGTTGTAGCGGGCCACACTGGTCGGGTTGTATCCCTCGGTGTTGCCCTCGAATCGGATGTAATCGTAATGAATGCCGTCGATATCGAAGTTGGACACCAGGTCCATGTGGGCGTTGACCAGATACTCCAGGCAGTTGGGGTGCCCCGGATCGAAGGCCCCGTCGCCGTTCTCAACGCCGCTGGTGCTGCCCACACGGGTCGGCCAGTAATTCTCGGGGTCCGCCGGGTCGTCATGCTGCAGGTAGACCTGCCCGTTGCCGGTTTTGAAGGCGACGCTCCAGCAGTGAACCTCGATCCGCTTCTTGCCGCCGGTGGTATCGTGGGCTGCATTGATCATGGCCTGAAGTGCGTTGAAGTTGGACGGGGAGAGCCCGGACATGTACGGCTCGCCCACACCTGAGGGATAGCACACGTCGAAACGCCGACGCACCTGAACGATCACCATGTTGCAGTTCGCGTCGCGGATCGTGCCCTTGCTGTCCGGGTCGCCAACCACGCCAAGCAGGTCGTCGACCTGGCTCTGGTTAAGGAAACCTGCCCCCCAACCATCGACCCAAAAGGCCCGATATTCGTCGGCCCGTGCCATTTGGGCGCCGGCGGCCAGGGATCCGGCCGTCACCGCCGTCCAAACCAACACTCGATAAAGAACCGTCGCCGAGCTGATCTTGTTAAGCATCCGAAGTCCTTGTGTGAAATGGGACAACAACCTTCGACCCTCCTTGCGGTGAGCTGTCGCAGACCGCACGGCTACCACAGTGCCTCGGTCAGCCGGTCTGGCTACCGCATCGGTTCGAACTGCCGAAATCGCAACAGGGATCTACCGCCCCCAGAGTGAACGGCGACACCCTCCTCCTATGAGATTCTAACAGTTTTCATGCTGGTTGTCATGCGTTTCTCCTGTTCTGGAGCCGCCTGTGCGAAAAACCATGGTGACCGAGCCGAGGCGGCAAACGGCACAAGCCGCAGTAGAAACCCGGCGGTTGAGTCAACTCGAATCAATGCCACCGCCCTATCGGGATTTGCCCCATGTTCGATCCAGCCGGCCGGCGGTTCAGGGATGATCTCGCAGGGGGAGACCACCCTGGCGTATAATGGAGCCGCGTGACCGCAGGCCGTGGAATCATTCCAGCCGACGAACGATCGGTGCTGCGGGAGCCGAATCCGGACCGCACCGCTGGAGCCTTGCGGTTCTGGAACCATAAGTGCTATCGTGGACTTGATTTATAGATGGCGGGGGCGGCCGCGTGCCAAGCGTATTGAGTGACCTTCATGAGGGACAGACGGGGCGAATACTTCGCGTTGGAGGAAGCGGGGCCGTCAGGCAGCGGCTCCTGGACATGGGGATCACGCGAGGAACCACCGTGCTTCTGAAGCGACGTGCCCCGTTGGGTGATCCGCTCCAGATCTCGGTGAAGGGCTATGATCTGGCAATCCGCGTGAAGGAAGCCCGACACATCCAGGTGGAGATCCTGGACAACATCGGACGTTCGACGGCTGCCGACACTGAAGGACGGGGGGCGCGGACAAGGAGTCCCCAGGAGTGACCGAGCAACCGATGCCTCCTCACGATCACCCGTATCACGATTCGGCGAGCAGCCCGCCCTCTCCGGCAAACAGGCAAACCGGCAAGCCCCGCGGTCCCCACGGCCGGGCCAGAACCGGATCCGTCATCGCTGCGATCGCGGGCAACCCCAACTCGGGCAAGACCTCCATCTTCAACAACCTGACCGGAATGACGCAAAGCGTCGCAAACTACCCCGGCGTCACCGTCGAGCGAAAAACCGGACATGCCTCGCACGGCGGCCGCGAGGTCACGCTGGTCGACCTGCCCGGAACCTACTCGCTCACTGCCTATTCGCTGGATGAACTGATCGCCCGGGATTTCGTGATTGAGTCAAAGCCGGACGTGGTCGTCAACGTGGTCAGCGCGGCCAACCTGGAGCGCAACCTGTATCTGACCGTCCAACTCATGGAGATGCAGAGGCCGCTGGTCATTGCCCTGAACATGTCGGACCTCGCCAGAAGACAGGGAATCAGGATCGACACCGCCAAAATGTCGGTACTCCTGGGAGCACCGGTGATCGAGACGGTCGGCAATCGCGGCATCGGCCTGGGCGCCCTGATCGAGGCAACGGCCGACACCGCCCTCGGCCCCGCAACCCAAGCGGTCCGACCGGTCAGCTACGGGCACGAGGTCGAGACCGAAGTCGAGAAAGTCGCCGAGGTCGTCGCTCGCGAGGAGGCGCTGGTCCGGCGATACCCGGCACGATGGGTGGCCGTCAAGCTGATCGAGGGCGACAAGCAGATCCTGAAAAAGGTCCGCCAACTGGCGAGTGACGCCGCCGCCATCGAGTCGGCGACTCAGACGGCGATCGCCGCCATCGAGTCCCATTTCGGCGAGAGCGCCGAAATCATCATCGCCGAGCGCCGTTACGGTTTCGTCGCCGGGATCGTGCGGGAATGTGTCCGTTCCACGGCCGAATCGCGGCAGAACCTGACGGACACGATCGATTCGGTGGTCTGCCACCGGATATTCGGCCCGGCCTTCGTGCTCGCGGTGGTCTATTCACTCTTTGCGGCGATCTTCAAGGTCGCCGACGAATGGAAATGGCTGTTCGGAAAGAGCCCAACCGACTGGGTAAAGTGGTTATTTGACGACGTCCTGGCGGGTTTGGTCGCGGGCCTTGAACCGGACATGCCCTTGCTCCATTCCCTGCTGCACGACGGCGTGATCGGCGGCGTGGGCGGTGTTCTGGCCTTCGTCCCGCTCATTGCGACGCTGTTCGCCTTCGTGGCCGTACTGGAAGACACGGGCTACGTGGCCCGGGTGGCGTTCGTTCTCGACCGCCTGTTGAGGGTCTTCGGCCTGCAAGGCAAGAGCATGCTGGCGATGATTGTCGGCGGCGGACTGGGGGCCGGGGGCTGCGCGGTGCCTGCCGTCATGGCCACACGGACGCTCCGCGAGGAGAAGGACCGACTCGTGACCATGCTGGTCGTGCCGCTGATGAACTGCGGCGCGAAGATTCCCGTTTACCTGATGTTGATCGCGGCGTTTTTCGCGAGTCACAAGCCGCAGATCCTGTTCTCGCTATGGGCGGCGTCGTGGGCCATCGCCCTTGGGGCCGCATGGGTCCTGCGCAAGACCGTCTTCCGCGGCGAGCAGACGCCCTTCGTGATGGAGCTGCCGGCCTACCACATGCCCACCCTTCGAGGCGTGCTGACGCACACCTGGGAGCGGGTCTGGCAGTACATCCGTAAGGCCGGGACGGTGATTCTGGCCGTCAACCTGCTGATCTGGGCGGCCATGTCCTTTCCCAGACTCAATACCGCCGACGGTGCTGATCAGCTCCGACACAGCATCGCCGGGCGGATCGGATCGGCGATGGAACCCGTCACTCGTTACGCGGGGTTCGATTCGCGAGACAACATCGCCCTGATCGGCGGCTTTGCGGCCAAAGAGGTTGTCGTCGGCACCATGGGCATCATCCACGCCAAGGATGACAGCAGCGCTCGCCGGGCGGAAGGCCTTTCCGCAAAACTGGCGGCCGACCCGAGCTGGTCAGCCGCAAGGGCACTGGCCCTGATGGTCTTCGTCATGATTTATTCTCCCTGCTCGGCGACGCTGATGGTCATCCGGCGAGAGTCGGGCAAATGGAGATGGGCCCTGTTCGCGATGGTGTACACAACGGTGCTGGCATTCATCGTCGCGGCGACGGTCTATCAGATCGGCCGCCTCATCGGGTAGCCGGCCGCGGAGGTATTGCCCATGAACCACCATACCACACTGCTTGCGACGGGCTGGATCGACGTCGTCCTTGTTGTCGCCATCCTGCTGGCGGCGACGACCTTCCTGGCCGTCCTCGTCGTCCGCTTCTTCCGCGGGCAGATCACCTGCATGTGTGACAGGCGCCGCAGAGGCTGCCCAACAACACGGATGAATCTCTCCTTGGATCAACTGGCGAAGGATCCCCTGAAGAGAAACGAGGAATAGTTGCGACTTGGGTCCGTGACGGTCCAGGCGGGGAGACGCTGTGGCTTTTTCAGAACCGCGACCGTAAGGGAGCGGCCCGCGTGTGGCGTTGGCCGCTCTGCGGCTTGGCCCCTCGGTCGCGCTCGGGGTTCTGAAAGAGCCGCCTCAACCGCCACGCACCCCGTGCCGACCACCTGTCGCCGGGAAGGCTTGCGTCGATGCCGTCTGGACGGTACGGTCAACCGCATGTCACATACGTTCCATCATCGTTCTCGGTCGACCCGGCCCGTCCGATGGATCGGACGATTCACCAGGCTGTTGATCGCGACCGCGGTCGCAGGCGGCTTGCCGGGGTGCGAGCCGGGCGACAAGCAGGGAACACAACCCCCCTCACGGCCCCCGGCGCGAGTGACCACCGCCAGCGCGATCTCTCGAGGCGTACCGATCTACCTCGAACGAATCGGCAGAATCGTGGCCCTGGAGGTCGTGGCGATCGTGCCGCAGGTTGGAGGCAAGCTCATCGCCGCTCATGTGCGGGACGGCGCGGATGTCCGGAAGAACGATCTGCTGTTCGAGATCGATCCCCGCCCGTTCGAAGCCGAACTGGCCTCGGCCCAGGCGAGACTGGCTCAGGACAAAGCACTACTGGAGCTGGCTCGCGCCGAACTGGCCCGGTTCGAGAGCGCGGTGGCCATGAACGCCGTCAGCAAGCTGGAATACGACCAGAGGAAAAACGCGGTCGCCATCGCGGAAGCCAGAACCGCGGCCAGCGAGGCTTCGGTGCAGACCGCCAGGCTGAACCTGGAATACACGAGAATCCTCTCGCCGATCGACGGGCGAGCCGGAGCTCTCCTGATCCATCCGGGGAACGTGGTCGAGGAAAACGACGCTCCCCTGCTGATGATCCAGCGGCTGGACCCGATTTATGCCGAGTTCACGATAACGGAGAACGACCTGGGCACGGTCAGGGAATTGATGGTCGCGATGGAACCGGGGCCGGACAGGTCTTCCGGTCACGGCCTGAGAGTGGAGGTTGACATCCCGGATGACCCGACGCGCATCCTGTCGGCTCCGCCTCATGCCAACCCGACGACCCGGCGTTCGGGAAACGGCGCCGGCCCGCGTGCAGGCACACTGGTGTTCCTGGACAACACCGTGCAGAGCCAAACCGGAACCGCCAAGCTCAGGGCCATCCTCCCCAACTCCGACCATCATTTTTGGCCTGGCCAGTTCGTGAATGTCCGCCTCGTGCTGGCCGTGAAAGAAGATGCCGTCCTGATTCCCGCGGAAGCCCGGAAAATCGGCCAGCAAGGCGCGTACGTCTACGTCGTCACGGCCGATGAGACGGCGGAGATCCGCGCGATTGTGCCCGGTCAGCGGCAGGACGCAATGCTGGTTGTCGAACAAGGCCTGCGGCCAGGCGAGAAGGTGATCACGAGCGGACACATGTCCGTAAGACCCGGCGACAAGGTCCGCCAGGACGAGACCGATGCCGGCGACAACCGGACGGAAGCACACCAGAGCACCACTGCCCCCGCAAACCGGCGGTCCTAAGAGAAGAGAGACGATGCCGTGAGTCTTTCCGAACGCTTTATTCGCCGTCCGGTGATGACCGTAGTCCTCACGGCATCCGCCATTCTGTTCGGCGTTCTGGCTTACCTGCAATTACCGGTCAACGACCTGCCTGCCGTGGACTATCCGGTGATCCAGGTGTCGGTCGGCTACCCGGGGGCCAGCCCCGAGACGGTGGCCGCCAACATCGCCACACCGCTGGAACGGCAGTTCATGCAGGTTCCCGGGCTCGAGCTGATCACCAGCCGAAGCACCCAGGGATACTGCAATCTCGTGCTCCAGTTCGCGTTGTCCAAGGGCCTCGATGAGGCCGCGACGGACGTGCAAGCGGCGATCACCCAGGCCACGCGCAACCTGCCCGTCGACCTGCCCTCGCCTCCGACCTTCAGGAAAACCAATCCGGACGACCAGCCGATCCTCTACCTGGCCGTGGCCAGCGACAGCCTGACACGAGGACAGGTCTACGATCTGGCCAGCACACAGGTTGCTCAGCGCATCAGCATCCTCAGCGGCGTCAGCCAGGTGATGGTGTATGGAACCAAGCCGGCCGTTCGCGTCAAGGCAGCCCCCTCCGCCCTGGCGATCCGCGGAATGTCGATCGACGACTTGGCCGACGCCATCCGCGCAGGAACCACATACCAGGGCGCGGGCCAGCTCGACGGCCCCACCAGCACGCTTCTGCTGGAACCCCAGGGACAACTCGACAGCGCGGAGGAATACAACAATCTCATCATCGGCGTAAGCGACGGCTCGCCGCTCTACCTCAGGGACGTTGCCACCGCGTATGACTCCGTGCAGGACGAGCGAATCAGCACGCGTCTCTGGTCCAAGGGACGCGAGGCGCCCAAAGCCGCCGTGGTCGTCGCCGTCTTTCGTCAGGCCGGCTCCAATGCCGTCGAGGTCGCCAGGCAGGTCAAGGCCCTCCTGCCGCAAATCACCCAGGGACTACCGGGGTCGGTCACCATCGGGCAGATGTACGATCGCTCGATATCGATCGAGGACAGCGTCCGGGACGTGAAAGAGACATTGTTCATCGCATTTGTGCTGGTCGTAGCGGTCATCTACGTGTTCCTCGGCCGAGTGACCGATACGCTCATTCCCGTCGTCGCCCTGCCGCTGTCGCTACTGTTGACCTTCATCGTGATGAACATCCTGGACTACAGCCTGGACAACCTGTCACTGATGGCCCTGACGTTGGCGATCGGCTTCCTGGTCGACGATGCGATCGTGTTTCTCGAGAACACCGTCCGGCGGATGGAGCGGTTTGGCGAAAAGGCCACACAGGCTGCGATCAACAGCGCCAAGGAGATCAGCTTCACGATTCTGTCGATGACCCTTTCGCTGGCATCGGTGTTCATCCCGATGATGTTCATGAGCGGACTGATGGGCCGGGTCTTCCGCGAGTTTGCGGTCACCATCATCGTCTCGATTCTGGCCAGCGGCGTCGTGTCGCTCACCCTGACGCCCCTGATGTGTGCCCGGGCCCTTGCCGACCGAGGGCATGGCCTCCGCAAGACCTGGGTCGAGCGAGTGATCGGCGCGATCGAGAAGCGGGTGCTCGGCGCCTACGGCTACTCGCTGTGGTTCTTTCTCAAACACCGCTGGCTTTCGCTGCTGATCTGGGTCGGCTGTCTGGCCGGTACGGTCCAATTGCTGAGGGTCGTCCCCAAGGCCTTCCTGCCGCTCGGCGACAGCTCCTACATCCGCGGTCCGCTCATCGCCCAGGAGGGCAGTTCGCCCGAGCAGATGCGTCGCTACCAGCAACAGGTCGAGGAGACGCTGAAGGACAACGACGCCATCAGGCTGATGTACTCGATGACCGGCGGCGATCGTCGCGGGGCATCGAACCAGGCAACGCTGATGGTCTTCCTGAAAAACCAGAAGGAGCGTCCGCCAATCCAGGAGGTCGTCCGGCAGATCAGAGACAACCTGTCGGCGAGTCTCCGCGGGGTCACGGTTGCCGTGCGTCCGTACCCGGTGCTTCAAATCTCGACCGGCGCGGCCGCCACCGCGGCAGGGCAGTTCGCCTACTCGCTGTCCGGCATCGACCCCGACGAGGTCTACACCGTGAGCGAGAAGATGATCGCCCACATGATGCGGCAGCGCGGCACCATCTTCAGCGAAGTCATTCCCGACCTTTACCGGAACACGCCGAGCCTCAAGATCAACATTCTCCGTGACAAGGCGGCCAGCTACGGAGTCTCGGCCTCGCGGATCGAGAACCTGCTCCGCGACGCCTACAGCCAGAACTACATCTACCTGATCAAGAAACCCGAGGACCAGTACCAGGTGATTCTCGAGGTCGCGGATTCCATGCGCGCCCACCCTGATGACCTCGATTTGCTTTACGTGCGCAGCGATAATGGAGAGGATCTCGTGCCGCTCTCCGCCGTGGCCACGTGGGAAGAAACCGTCGGTCTCCAGGCGGTCAACCACTTGAACCAGTTCACCAGTGTGACGATCAACTTCAACCTGGTGCCCGGCGTTCCGCTCGGCAAGGCGACGGAGTTCATCGAGGAAGCCGCCCGGGAGATTGTCCCGTCAACCATCCGCGCCGAGTTCCAGGGCGAAGCCCTCACCTTCCGCGAGACGATGAGCAGCCTGGCCGTTCTGATGGTCTTGGCAGTCTTTGTCATGTACGTGATCCTGGCCATCCTGTATGAAAGCTACATCCACCCGATCACCGTGCTCTCGACCCTGCCGACGGCCATGGTGGGCGGACTGCTGGCGCTTCATCTCTTCGGCGAACAGGCCTCACTGTATGCATTCGTCGGGCTTTTCATGTTGATGGGCATCGTCAAGAAGAACGGCATTCTGATCGTGGACTTCGCCATCCAGCGCATCGCGCAGGGCGAAACGGCCGTTCAGTCGATCCATGACGCCAGCATGGACCGCTTCCGTCCGATCCTCATGACCACGCTGGCGGCGGTCATGGGGGCGGCACCCATCGCCTTCGGCTGGGGCGCCGACGGCGCGAGCCGCCGGCCGTTGGGGCTGGTGATCGTGGGCGGCCTGCTGGTCAGCCAGTTGATCACCCTGTTCATCACGCCGGTGTTCTACCTGTACATGGAGATGTTCCAGGAGAAAGTGCTGAACCGGGTCCCGTTCTTGGCCGCCCACTACGAGGGCCACTCAGAGGCGGCCGAACTGGAACGGCCACATGAGGAGAGTTAGGGTTCACGGTTCAGGGTTCAGTGGGGCCGAGGCCCTCGTCGGCCCTTGACGCTCCACGGTTCGGCGCCGCCGAAGGCGCAACCCGCCCTCGTCCGCCGTCGTGCCGCGACTACGTCCAGTCGCTGTGGAACACGCCCGGCTTGTCCACTCGCTCGTAGGTGTGAGCACCGAAATAGTCTCGCTGAGCCTGCAACAGATTGGCGGGCAGCTTCTCGCTGCGATAGCTGTCGTAGTAGGACAGCGCCGATGAAAAGGCCGGCACCGGAATACCCAGCTCCGCCGCGGTCGAGACCACCTTGCGCCAGTTCGCCTGGCTCTTGTCGATAATCCCCTTGAAATACGGATCGAGCAACAGGTTGGCCAGATTCGGGTTGCGGTCGTAGGCTTCCTTGATGCGATTGAGGAAATGGGCCCGGATGATGCAGCCGCCCCGCCAGATCATCGCGATTTCACCATATTTGAGCGACCACTTGTGCTCCTCGCTGGCCGCCCGCATCAGTTGAAAGCCCTGCGCGTAGGAACAGATCTTGGACGCGTACAGGGCGTCGTGAATGGCCGCAACAAACGTGTCCTTGTCACCCTTACAGGCTTGCGATGGTCCGCCGAGCTGTTTGCTTGCCTCGACGCGCTCCTTCTTGACCGCCGAGATGCACCGAGCGAACACTGCCTCGGCGATGGTCGGCGCGGCGATGCCCAGATCGAGGGCCGAGGCGCTGGTCCACTTGCCGGTGCCTTTCTGACCGGCGGTGTCGAGCACCATGTCGACCAGCGGTTTGCCGGTTTCCTCGTCGATCCGCTTGAAGATGTCGGTGGTGATCTCGATCAGGTAGCTGTTGAGATCGCCGGCATTCCACTTCTTGAAGACTTCATGGAGCGCCTTGGCATCCAGACCCAGCGCCTTGCGCATGATGTCGTAGGCTTCGCAGATCAACTGCATGTCGCCATACTCGATGCCGTTGTGGACCATCTTGACGTAGTGGCCGGCGCCGTCCGGGCCGATGTAGGTGCAGCACGGGTCGCCGTTGACCTTCGCGGAGATGGCCGTCAGGACCGGAGCGATCAGGTCGTAGGCTTCCTTCTGGCCGCCGGGCATGATGCTCGGGCCTTTGAGTGCCCCTTCCTCGCCGCCCGATACACCGGTCCCGATGAACAGGAACCCCTTGGCCGACAGGTCCTTGTTTCGGCGAATGGTGTCCGGGAAATGACTGTTGCCGCCGTCGATGAACAGGTCGCCCTTGTCACACAACGGAACCAGCATGTTGATGAAATCATCGACCGCCTGGCCGGCTTTGACCATGAGGATGATCTTGCGGGGCCGCTCGAGGGCATCCACGAACTCCTCCAGCGTTTTGGTGCCGACGAACTTCTTGCCCTTGGCCCGGCCGTTCATGAAGTCCTCGGTCTTCTTGTACGTCCGATTGAACACCGCCATCGAGTAGCCGCGGCTCTCAATATTGAGAGCCAGGTTCTCGCCCATGACCGCCAAGCCGATCAGGCCCACTTGCTGTTTTGCCATCATTTGTTCTCCATTGGTCAGCCACAGGTCTGTCTCTTATACACATCTGACG
>JAUCQB010000223.1 GCA_030372985.1 Phycisphaerae bacterium | reverse complement strand
CTCTCGGCGACCGCCCGCGGATGATGCTTCGGACGAACGACTACCGGTACAGGCTCTTGACCTGGCCCCAGGTGGTGTTGCGGGCCGGAACAGGAGCGGCGCAGGGCAGCGTCGAGCTCTGCCAGGTGAGGCACTGGTTGCCGCCCAGGTACGGGGCGTCCAGGTAGATCGTCGCCATCGGCATGCAGACGCCGATCTTGGTCAGGCCCCAGATCGCCGGGACCAAGCAGCCGGGGCAGGTGCCGACGGTGCGCAGGCCGGAGATGCGGAACTGGAGCGCGAAGTACTCGGTGTTGGCCAGGAGCGGGATCTCCGTCGCCGACGCCCACACCGCGTTCAGGTGCATCCGGTTGCCGTCGTAGCTGTACAGGCCGATGCCGCCCGCGCCGCCGCCCTGCCACGGGTCGAAGCAGATGTCCCCGCCGCCGTTGGCGAGCACCGTGCCGTCCGCCGAGGCCGAGAGGATCGTGCCGTTGCGGCAGTCGGCCGTCGTGGCGTCACCCAGCTCCCACCAGTCGGGAACGACGGCGTCCTGGACCATGCCCTCCATGTAGATCTCGGCCGCCACGAAGTCCGGCATGTCGGCGTCGAGCTTGAAGGACGTGGTCATGCGGATGTTGGTGTTGATGTTCGTGGTGCAGGCCCAGGTCAGGTCGGTCGAGGAACCTTCCTCGCCCCAGCAGAAGTTCTTCCAGCTGACGCTGACACCAGCCGCCATCGCGACCGAAGCCGTCAGGGCCAGGAGAAGCCCAGCAAAGAGAAGCGCCTTCTTCATGATGCTTGCCTCCGAATCCACTGTAGGGGGGTCAGGGGGAACTACTCGTCAAAGTTGCTTCCTGACTGCAGCCGTTCGGCCGTTGCACCATCTCCTTTCGTCCCCGGACTTCGGGGTTGTCTCCGTCAGAAGCGGTCAGGGAGAAGTCTCCCGGATCAGTACGCGCAGAGCGTGCCGCAGCTGCTCGACGAAGCGCCCGAGCCGAACCGCTGGAGCCACTTGCTCAGGTCCGCGCCGCCGATCGCGCCGTCATGGTTGAAGTCCGAACGGCCCTTGTAGCCGATCGTGCCCTGCTTGCCGAAGTCGCCGAGCCAGCCCGTCAGGTCGGCACCGCCGACGCCGAGCACGCCCACCGCGCCGCTCTCGTCGAACACGCCGACGGTCGCGAAGCCGAGGGAGATCTCGCAGGCGAAGATCTCGGCACCGCCGGCACCCGCGCCCGCGGCGACGCCGTTCGGGTTGATGGTGGCACCCGAGATGTTGAAGTTCGCCACGCCGGTGGCATCACTGGTCGCGATGACGGCGCGGTTGCCGCAGTCCACCGTGAGACCGCTGATCGTGTCATAGACCTTCAGGTCGGACTGGAACACGATCTTGACTTCGCAGCCCTGGACCGGGTTGCCGGCCGCGTCGTTGACCGTCACGGTGAAGGCGCCGTAGGGGTCAATCACGCCGCCGCTGCAACCGACCAGGTCGAAGTACGTCGGGACGACGCTCTGGGTGGGATCGGGGACCCCAGCCACGGCGACCGACGCCGCCAGGAGGCCGAGCACCGCGAGAAGCGAGGCCTTGCGAACCAAACCAGTCATCGTTGCACCTCCATAGATGGATCACCCTGTTGCTGAGTACAGGCAAGGCTGGGTTGCGAGCAATCAGGTCTGGCTTGCAGGCCACCTCCTTTCGAACCCAAGGTACAACGAGTTCGAGCTTCCAAGGGAAGTTATCTGCTGCGTTGGCAAGGTCTTCCAATAACGCTACAAGTCTAGGAGTCCCGCCGACGCACTGTCAAGACCGTTTTTAGCCCCCGAACCTCGTACCCCGGCTCCGTTTGCCCTCGCCGGGGTTCCGCCCTCGGGCTTTTCCCCCGGCCCTGCCTGTGTTTCCTGCACCCCACTGGTGGGCGAAACAGGGCTCGAACCTGTGACCTCTTGCGT
The DNA here is from genome assembly GCA_030372985.1 of Phycisphaerae bacterium. GTDB lineage: Bacteria > Planctomycetota > Phycisphaerae > UBA1845 > PWPN01 > JAUCQB01. The sequence goes on along the minus strand of JAUCQB010000223.1, from coordinate 1,007 downwards.
GTAAGGCAAGCGCTCTGCCAACTGAGCTATTCGCCCGAACCGCTCTTTCGCCCACGGATGAGAAGGGAACCCGGGATGAGCACCATGTAGCCCAGCGCCAGGAGGACCGGTGCGAGGGTGATGGAACCCCGTGAAAGGGCCACGTAACCCGCCGCCAGGACCACCAATCCGAGGGCCAGCAGGAGGCTGTTCACGACCCCCCAACTGAACCCCAGATCCGCCTCCAGGGCCCGCTTCTGCGCACGCTGGCGGGCCGGCTTCGCTACTGCCATCCTGGGCCTCCTCCCCTTGCGGAAGACACGAACGCCGATGCCTCGGACCGAGCGGCCGGTCCGGGATCATCGGCGTTTGCCTGAGCCTGAGGCCCGGGGCACCGACGGTCCCAGCGAAGACCGCTTGTCGTGCCGCCGCCTCCTGTGGGGCGCACCGGGTATTACCCGGCCCCCCAGGGCGGCGGTTCCGAATATTCTCAACCCCCTGACATCCCGCGCAAGCCGCGCCCCGAGGCCCTCCGGAGCCCATCCCGGGACCCTGCGACGGGCTCACCGTCCGTCGCCCCGCAGAGGCCCCCAGCGGCCCGCTGGAGCCCTCCGGGCTCCCGGTTGGCATTCTCCATCCCGTAACGGACGCGATGGTCTGGACGGGCCTCTCAGCTCCCCGGGCGGTCAACCTGCACAGGGTTCAGGCTCCCGGAGCGAAAACCCTCGAGGTCAATGGTTATGTAACGGTATCCCAGAGCTTTGAGGCCATCCACGACGCGCTTGCGGGTCTCCGGTTCCACCAGTCGGCTCAGTTCCGGCAGGGCGACCTCGATGCGGGCCGTGTCCCCGTGGTGCCGCACCCGCAGCTCGGCCAGACCGAGGGAGCGCAGCAGGGCCTCGGCCGAGGCGACCACGGCGAGCTTGCCGGGCGTGATCTCGTAGCCGTAGGGCTGTCTCTTATACACATCTGACGCAGCCGACCAGTTCCGAACCGTGTAGATCTCCGTGGTGGCCGGATCATTAAAA
>JAUCQB010000222.1 GCA_030372985.1 Phycisphaerae bacterium | reverse complement strand
GGGCTCTTCGGAGGGATACCCAAGCGGCCAACGGGGGCAGACTGTAAATCTGCTGGCTTACGCCTTCGGTGGTTCGAATCCACCTCCCTCCACCAGCTTCACCCGGTCCACGTGGCCTGGCGGAGATTGCAGTAAACCGGCGGCCTTACCAGCCAACGGCGCAGTACCCAAGCAGGTCAGTCCGGCGCGGGAGTAGTTCAATGGTAGAACTGTAGCCTTCCAAGCTACTAGCGCGGGTTCGATTCCCGTCTCCCGCTCCACCATTGATTGCCGCGACAGTTTGACCCGCTTGTACAACGTGCTCACGTAGCTCAGTCGGTAGAGCACCTCCTTGGTAAGGAGGAGGTCGATGGTTCGATTCCATTCGTGAGCACCATCCTTTCAAACGCATCCGCATAACCATTGAGAAGCAGCCATGGCCAAGGGTAAGTTCGAGCGCACCAAGCCGCACGTGAACGTGGGCACCATCGGTCACGTTGACCACGGCAAGACCACGCTGACCGCGGCGCTGACCAAGGTGGGCGCGGAGCGTTTCGGCGGTGAGTTCAAGGCGTACGACGCGATCGACGCGGCGCCGGAAGAGAAGGCTCGCGGCATCACGATCTCGACCGCGCACGTTGAGTACGAAAGCCCGACCCGCCACTACGCACACGTGGACTGCCCGGGCCACGCCGACTACGTGAAGAACATGATCACGGGTGCGGCGCAGATGGACGGCGCGATCCTGGTGTGCTCGGCCGCTGACGGCCCGATGCCGCAGACCCGCGAGCACATCCTGCTGTCGCGCCAGGTCGGCGTGCCGTACATCGTCGTGTTCCTGAACAAGGCCGACATGGTGGACGACGCCGAGCTGCTCGAGCTGGTCGAGATGGAAGTGCGCGAGCTGCTGAGCAAGTACGACTTCCCGGGCGACGACACCCCGATCATCAAGGGTTCGGCCCGCCTGGCGCTGGAAGGCGACCAGTCGGAGATCGGCGTGCCGGCGATCCTGAAGCTGGTCGAGGCGCTGGACACGTTCATTCCGGAGCCGCAGCGTGACGTCGACAAGCCGTTCCTGATGCCGGTGGAAGACGTGTTCTCGATCTCGGGTCGCGGCACCGTGGTGACCGGCCGTATCGAGCGCGGCATCATCAAGGTCGGTGACGAAATCGAGATCGTCGGTATCCGTCCGACCCAGAAGACGACGGTGACCGGCGTGGAAATGTTCCGCAAGCTGCTGGACCAGGGCCAGGCGGGCGACAACGCGGGCCTGCTGCTGCGCGGCACCAAGCGTGACGACGTGGAGCGTGGCCAGGTGCTGGCCAAGCCGGGTT
>JAUCQB010000221.1 GCA_030372985.1 Phycisphaerae bacterium | reverse complement strand
ACCCGGCATTCGGTCTGAGCTCCGAGCAGGGCGTCGAGACGTACTACAACATCGAAATCACCCCGTGGTGCCACCTCTCGCCGGATCTGCAGGTGATCGTCGATCCGGGCGGCTCGTCGAAGCAGGATGTGGCTGTTGTCTACGGACTGAGGATGCAGATGACCTTCTGACGGCAAGACTCTGGAGGATCACATGTCACCAGTCTCCTGCGCGATGGTCAGAATCAAGAGATCGACACAACTGGGCGGCCGACGCGCCGCCCCCATTCCGAAAGAGAGCAAATCATGAAGGGACCACCACTGTGCATTGTTGCGATCCTGTTATCCGGCGTCGCGCCGGGTGCGCCACAGGCCACCTTCGCCCAGGCGCCCGCGGCGGCTGACACGGCGGCGCAGGCGCCGGTCAAACTCGGCGCGGCTGAGCTGCAAAAGCTCGTGGCGCCGATCGCCCTCTATCCGGACGCGCTCCTGGCTCACGTTCTGCCGGCGTCTACCGCGGGTCTGGACGTGGTTCAGGCCGCGCGGTTCCTGCGCAAGAACAACGGCAAGGCCGAGCCGAAGCCCGATGCGAAGTGGAACACGAGCGTGTTCGTGCTGCTGCAGTTCCCCGATGTGCTGTACCGCATGGATGAAAACCTGGACTGGACCGACAACCTCGGTAAGGCCGTCCTCGCGCAACAAGCCGACGTGATGAAGGCGATCCAGCAGGTGCGCACGACGGCGATGGCCAATGGGGCACTGCAAACCAACGACAAGCAGAAGGTCGTCGTCGAGCAGGAAGCGGTCAAGATTGCCCCGGCCAACCCCCAGGTCGTGTACGTGCCCACCTACAACCCGGACGTCGTCGTCGTCAATCAAACGAGCCCCAATTATACGGCCGCGGCCGCGACGGTCGGATTCGCTGCCGGAGTGGTTGTGGGGGCGCTTCTGGCGGACGACCACTGCGACTGGCACGGAGGCTACGTGGCTCACGGCGTGTATCCGGTCCCCTACGGAACCTACGCCCGTCCGGCAGCCCCCTACAACCCCCGCGGCGTGTACGATCCGCGCGGCGCTGCCGATCCGCGAGGTCGCTATGATCCGCGCGGGGTGCGTGATCCCCGAGGCGCGGCTGATCCTCGCGGGGTGGCTGACCCGCGCGGAGCGCGTGACCCCCGTGGCGCAGCGGATCGCCGCGGCGTGGCGGACCCCCGAGGCGCGGCCGGCCGTAGCGGCGGCTCGTTCGGGAGTATGTCAAGTGGGGCCCGTGCGAGCCACACGAGCATGCGCGGCCGTAGCAGCCTAGGACGCGGTGGACGCGGCCGGCGCTAGAGCACGTGGCTCCGGATTCAGCGGAGCACGTTCTGGCAGACGCCGTGGTGGTGATCCTTCGATTCCGGGTTCAACACACACAGGAGAAACAGCACGTGATCAATAGAGGATACATCGGAATGCTGCTGGCAGCGATATTTGGCACGGCCATAGCCGGTGGGCAGACTCCGGACTCAAAGCCTGCCCAACAGGTCTTCCCGACAACACAGGCCGCCGTCGATACGCTGCTGGAAGCGTGCAAGGACAATAGTTCGGCCGCATTGGTGCGGATGCTGGGTGACCGGTACGGTGAACAGCTCAAGCGAATCGACGATGCCGAGGAGCGCCAGCATCGGCGGGCCTTCTATGATAAGGCGCAGGCGCACCTGGAGATTGAAAAACAGGAGGACGCCAAGGTGATCCTCATCGTTGGTCGGGAACTCTGGCCGTTACCGATCCCGCTGGTGAAGGAAGCCGCGGGCTGGCGGTTCGATACGGACGCTGGCCTTGAGGAGTTGCAGGCGCGGCGCATCGGCGAGAACGAGCTGGCGGTGATCGATGTGTGCCACGAGTTCGTTCGGATGCAGACGGACTATGCGGCCGTGGATCGCGACGGTGACGAGGTGCGCGAGTATGCGCAGCGAATCGTCAGCACCGCGGGCAAGCGCGACGGCCTGTACTGGGAGCGGGATGCAGCAGCCCACGAGCGGCCCAGCCCCTTGGAGGCGCTGCTTCCCGACAGCTTCGGCGACGTGAAGGACTCCAAACCCGGCGCTCCGCGAATGGGCTATTACTTCAAGATCCTCACCCGCCAAGGCGCCAACCCACCCGGCGGCAAGTACGACTATATCATCAACGGCAACATGATCGCCGGTTTTGCCATGGTCGCCTGGCCGGCCGATTATCGTGCGTCCGGGGTGATGACGTTTGTCATCAGCCACCAGGGCAAGTTGTCTCAGAAAGACCTCGGACCGGACACCGCCAAGCTGGTTGAGGCCATGACTGAGTACAACCCGGACAAGACCTGGGAACTGGTGAAGCCGTAATGCGGGTCGAGCACACCGGCAGCGAGAAACCAAACTATCTCTAACACCATTGATCGCATGAAGCTGTCGTGTCTGCGAAACCGACTCGTCCAGGCAACCACGTGGAGGTACGCCATGAAGTCCAGTTTTCGGTCGAGATTGAAGAGACTTGGTGGTACCCGGCGCCTCCGCTGTCTGGTGAGCTTGCTCAGCGGCGGCGTCCTCCTTCAAGCCACCGCCGGCGGCTGCGAAGCCTCATTGTCGAGCACTGCCGAGGCGCTGTGGCAACCTCTCGTGACGGGTATCGGCAATGGCGTGAGTAGTCTCGTTGAGGCCCTTGTTCTGAACGCATTCGTCTGAACGCGGGGCCGTCGGTGAACGATGGTCCATGCTTCCTGGAGATGCAGTGACATGCTTCACCTCACGTACAGGAGTCGCCGCAAGGGCGCGCCGGGCGCAGGGCTGATCATGTTGGCAGTTTCGCTGCTCGCGGCCGGGTGCACCACGAGCGGGCCGGTTACCGTACGCCGCGACCGATTCAACTTCAACGACGCCGGCGCCGAATCGACCAAGGAGCAGATCCTGCTCAATATCGTCCGCCTGCGTTACGGCGAGCCGATTTACTTCGTGGATATCGGTTCGATGCTGAGCCATTACACACTGAGTGCCGGGGGACATTACTCGAACTACAAGAGTGACCTGGATGTCTGGAACAACCCCGCGCTCCGGGCGGTGTACGGCATGCGCGGCGAGCCGGTGCCCGGCAGCACCACATGGGGCGCCAACCTGGACTACACGGACAGCCCGACGATCACCTACAACCCTGTCACCGGAGAGGAGTTCGCGACCCGCGTGATGGGCCCGATCCCGCCGGCGACGATCATCTACCTCTCCCAGTCCGGCTGGAGCATCGATCGGGTGCTGGAATGTTGCGTCCAGCAGATCAATGACGTTGGAAACGCCCCTATCCACGAATTGGCGCACGCTGAGCCCCCCGACATCAGCCGTTTCCGTCGCCTTGCGGAGATCCTGAAGAGGGCCCAGGACAAAGGATGCCTGCGGTTCGGCATCGAATCCGCTGCCGGCGAGAACGCAACATATCTCTATCTGCCGCCCGTTCCCGCGGCTCTTGAGACTGAAGCAAAGGAAGTCAGGGAGCTTCTCGGTGTTTCGTCCGAGCCCTCGCAGAAGGTCAGGCTGACAGGACACGCCATGCGGATGGAGCCGAACGAGATTGCGATGCAGACGCGATCCTTGTACGGGTGCATGTACGCGCTCGCCCAAAGCATTTCCGTGCCCGCCGAGCACGTCCAAGGCCGCCAGACCTCCACGCGCCCGTCACCGACGGACGAGCAAGACGCCCCCCGATGGCTGCGCGTCGAGCACAGCCGTCTTCCACAGATCGACCCCTTCGCGCAGGTGTTCTACAACGGGTACTGGTTCTACGTCGACAAGTCGGACTGGTCGTCCAAGCGAACGTTCGCCTTGCTGACGTACATGTTCTCGCTGCAATCGACGGCCAAGGGTCAGGCAGAACCCTTACTCACCGTCCCCGCCGGCAAGTGACAAATCAGAAGAGCGGGCCGTTTTGCAGACGCTGCTCTACGTTGTGCGGTCTCACATGTACCGGTCGGCGGCGGTGCCGATGCGCTGGCGAAGCAACTTGGCGATGTCAACCTCGGTGCCGCGGGTCACGCCGTCAATGCTGCGACCCTTCTCGATGCTGACGCCGGCCGCCTCGCAGATCACCGTTGCGTAGAAGCCCATCGCAAAGGGGCCTGTCATCTCGTCACGCTCCTGCGGCGACATCTGGTTGTTGCGACTTCGCAGGATCTTGCGATAGAGATTGCCCGGATGGTCGATCCCGTAGCCGCTGACCGAGCCGTCGGGCTCGAAGTTGCGGAACAGTGGGTTGCGCTCCTGGATTCCGTTCTCGGTCATCTCGCGGCATCCCGGCATGTCGATGGCCAGATCGATCATCGCATCGGTGCAGATCAGCCGTGACGACTGCACGGTCATGGCGTGAGCGGTGTTGGGAAGGTGCCAGCAGGTCACGATGTGGGCCACGCCGCCGTTTTCGAGCAGTACCTCGACGTCGCACATGTCGTATCCCTTGGAGGGCACGGGGCGCAGAGAGGGGAGCTTCTGAGAGTAGGCCGTTGCGCGGACGTTGATCGGCTTGAGGCTCACCATTTGTACCAGAGCATCAGCCATGTGCACGGTCAGGAACGTGATCGGGGTGTTCTTCTCGCAGAAGTCGGGCGAGGTGAAGTACTGCGGGCGGTAATTGGGGTCGGCCACGCAGAGCTTGTCGAGCATGTACAGAACGGCGAGTTGAAACTTGCCGTAGGCCCCGCTGTGGTATCGCGTGGCGACTTCCTTGATTCGCGGGTCTTCCCGCTTGTGGAAATCGACGGTGACCAGGCGGCCGGCTTTCCGGGCGGCCTCGATCATGGCATGGGCGTCAGCGATCGATGAGGCCAGCGGCTTGGCCACCATGACATCCAGGCCGTTTTCCAGGGCGAAGACCGTCGGTTCGCGGTGAAGCTGATCGGGCGTATTGACCTGGACCGCGTCGAGTTTCACCTGTCGAATCATCTCATGGTAATCGTCAAACCGCCGGTTGGCGGGGATGCCGTACTGGTCGGCGAACTCACCCAATGCTTTTTCGTTGGGATCGGCCACGGCCTCGATCGACAGCAGGTGAGAATAGTCGCTGTGAAAGTACAGATGCCGGTAGATCTCCCGGACGACCGAACCCGCGCCGATGACGCCCAGACGAAGCTTGTCCATGCCGCTGCCTCCGTGATACCTGCCGGGTACTCACACTGTGCCCGTTTGCTTCAGAATGAAATACGCCAGGAATTCGCTGGCCCTGGCCACGTCCCTCATGTCAATCTGTTCCTGGTCGCTGTGCGCGTGCCGGATCAGCCCCGGCCCGGTGGTGATCACCGGCAGGCCCGGATACTCGCACGCGAAGATGCGGGCGTCGCAGGAGACATCCCATCCGCGAATCGGGCCGTTCTTCCAGGTGCCCGCCGTTCTGGCCGCCTCGATGGCGTTGAGCATGTCCGGCGAATCCGGATTGCCGGCAAAGGCGGCGTTGTGCAGTTTCTCAAAGGTCACCTGCAGAATACGCCCCGCATCGGCTTTTATGCCGACCAGGTCAAAGTAGTGCTGGCCGCCCCGCACGGCGGCCGCCCGAAGCCGCTCTTGCACATCGCCCATCGAGTGCGTGGGCAGAAACCCCTGTCCGCCTTCCATCAGAATCCGTGACTCGTCCGGCCAGCCGCTGAGCCGCAGCCGCATGGCCACACCGACCGCCCGTTCGATGGCCGGACGACTGCGAATCAATGCTCGCCCGATCGCGGCCATCTTGATGATCGCACCGTCGTTTTCAAGGATCGAGCCCATGTGGCCGGTCGAACCCCAGACGTGAACGAGATATCCCTGGGGCGTCGGGGTCAGATCGTAGTGGTGGTCGACTTTCGGCTTTCCGGTTGCGGGGTCGACGACCTGGGTTTTGTCACCATAAAGGCCGATGTACTGTTTCAGGCCGTCCTCGATGAGGTCGCGAACGAGGGCGGTTACACTGGTCGCAGAAGCGCCGGAGTCAAAGACGATCTCGAAGCTCACGTCGCCGTTGATTCTCGACGGGTGCTCGCCGCAGTTGCCGATGATGCCGTGACAGGTCTGGACGGGGCGATGCGGAAAGAGCGGATGGTCCGACTCGGCTCTGATCGCCCGGCCTTCCTTTTCCAGCTCGTCGAGGATGTACAACGCCGACTCGAACAGGTTGGCGCGTGGCAGTTCGCCTTCAATCTTGTACCAGACGCAGCCGCGGTTGCCCGGGTAGATCCCGCCGTCGGCGCATTCAAGCACCATCATGCTGTCGTAACGGCGTTTCAGATGACGGTCGATGGCCAGGGAAAGCGAGCCGTTGCCGCCGGGTTCCTCGTCGATCACGATCATACACGTCAGGTCGCGGTTGAGGCTGCGATCTTGTGTCCGCAGGTGTTCGCCGACCAACTTGAGCGCCCCGACGATGGCCACCACGCTGCCCTTGTCGTCGCAGGCCCCGCGGCCGAAGATTACATTTCCATCGACTCGCGGCGGGTAGTAGGGGGCCACGACATCGATATGAGCATTCAGTGCCTGTCCGACGCCTTTGGGCTCTCGCTGATCGCCGTCGATCTGGATCACCAGGTTGCACCGGTCGGCATAGCACTCCTCGACCGGAAGGCCAGCCGAGTTCTCAGGCGTTCGCGTGTAGTAGGGTTGGGAGAAGAAGGGGTGTTGGGCAATCGAGGGGTTGATCGGCAGCCGCACGCAGTGTGATCGCTTCAGGTCGTACCCCTTGACTTCTTGTTCGATGATGTCGAAGACTTGCGACTCGGCTTGGGCTGTTGCGGCGACGTTGGCTCGGGGGACGGTGTCGATCGCGCAGATCTTGACCAGCAGATCGGTGAGATGCCGGCGAAAGGCCTCGGATGAGGTTGTTTGTGCGATCGAATTCACTTTCATGCCTTTACCCAGGGAACGACGTTCTGTACGTCAGCAGGAGTGTACGACCTCTTCCACCACGCTCAGGCCCTCGCGCAAGGCTTCTTCGCTGATGACCAGCGGCGGGTTGAGCTTGATGGCGCAGCCGCCAACGCCCACCGGCGCAAACAGGAGCACACCTTTGCACACGCAATTCCAGACGACCTCCCACGCCCAGTCGGGCATCGGATCGGTCGTGCCCGGCTTGGTGAACTGCAGCGCGCCGACCAGCCCGGTCGAATCGACATGGCCGATCCGTCCTTTCGAGGCATCTTTGATCTTGCGGACGGCCGCGGCCATCAGTGGTGCCAGGCGGGCGGCGTTCTCGACCAGCTTCTCCCGCCGAATGACCTGCAGGTTGGCCAGGGCGGCGGCCGCACAAATGGGGTTGGCCGAGTGCGTGCTGGTCATTTCACCCGGACCGTAGATGCTCATGAGTTCGTCGGTGCCGAGCACCGCCGCAACCGGCATTCCGCCGGCAATGCCCTTGCCGCAGGCCACCAGATCGGGCACGACGCCTAAATGCGAGAAACCGAAGGGCGCACCGGTTCGCCCGAACCCGGCCTGCACCTCGTCGAAAACCATGACGGCCTTGTACGTGTCGCACCAGGCCCGCAGTGCCTGTGCGTAGTGGGGCGACATCAGCGTGGCGTTGCAGCCTTGGTAGGTCTCGCTCATCACGCCGCAAACGCGATTCGGGTCGACGCCCTTTGCCTTTAGCGCGGCCTCAAAAACGGCGAAGCTGGTGTCCTTCTGGCGGAACCCGTCGGGGAACGGCACCTGCACAAAGTGCGGATCGTCACCGCCGAGCCATGCCTTGAGCGCAGGTGCTCCGCCGGCCAACTGGGCGCCCATCGTCCGGCCGTGGAAGCCGTAGTCGAACGAGACGAAGATGTTCTTGTTCTTGTCGCCCACCCGCAGCCCTTGCGTGCGGGCCAGCTTGATGCAGCATTCACAGGCCTCGGAGCCGGTCGTCAGGACGAACACGCGTTTCAGCGGCGGCGGCAGCCAACTCGCCAACTCCTCAACCAGCTTGTACCGAACATCAGTCGGGAAGCAGTAGGCGTGGTAGAGCCCCTGGTCGGCCATGTCCTTGATCGCCTTGACGATCGCCGGGTGGGCATGGCCACAGGATGTCACCAGCACACCGGAGGAGAAATCAATCCACCGGTTGCCGTAGCGATCGCGGACCGTGGCTCCCTCGCCGCCGTGCCAGATGACCGGAGGCTGGCCACCCATGCTGCGAGGTTCCATCTCACGCAGGCGCGTCAAGAAAGGCACGGAGTCGGGCACGGGGATCGGCGTGCGGATCGTGCGATGTTTCGTATGGATCGGCTCAACCTCGCGAGGCTGAAGCGGAAATTCCTTTGTTGCCATTTCTATGGGTTACTCCTTCGATGAAATTCGATCGGGTGAGTATTCACGAAACGCGACGGCGGGCGTGTTGTCATATCGGATCAGGACCTCGCGGCCGTCGGCGAGGATGCTCTTGCGTGCCGCCTCGATGACCAGTTCGTTGTAGCTGCTGTTGGCGGGGGTGGCCATGATTCCTTCGCGATCGAGTTGTGCGACGAGTGCTCGGCGTTCGTCCAGGCCGGCGATCTGCGAAGCCCGACAGCAAGCCTCGATGATGTACTCGACGCTGCGGTGACCGTAACCGACGGGGGTCAGGCCCGGTCCGCCGGTGTCAAGCAACTGGAAGTAGTCAGGATTGGGCTCGGCATAGGCTGTATCGCCCGGCTCGTTGCCGGCTGACGTGTAGTGGTATGCCACGCCTCGGTAAGCGTCGGAATGCTCAATCAGCGTCGCGTCGGTTCTGCCCTGGCACCACATCGTTAACCCCTGCGCATTGCCGCCCGCGGCGCCGGAGGGATACCCGATGGCGTTGGCCACGCTCAGAATCGCGCCATTTTCCCATCGTATTCGCCCGTCGGTCCAGAGGAATCCATCGTTGCCGTTGGGATAACGATCGCGGATGCCGCAGACGCTGACCGAGACGGGCCTCAATCCGGTGATGAACGCGACGAGGTCCACGTAATGGCAGCCCACGTAGGTGAACATGTCGGTATTCTCGCACGTGCACCAATTCTGGAAGTTCGAGTCGCGGTAGTAGTAGGGCTCGTGCAGAAACGCCTGGCCGAGCCGGAACTCGCCGAGTCGCCCCGCCCGGTAAGCCTGCCTGGCCATCAGGCTGCGATGGTCGAAACGCTTATGGTATTCGATTCCGACGACGAGGCCGCGCTCGTGCGATCGGCGGGTGATGTCCTCGGCATGATCGTGCCGCAGGACCAGCGGTTTGACCGTGCAGACGTGCAGGTCGGTGTCCAGGGCCTCGCAGATCATCGGGTAATGGATGTGATCCGGTGTCGCGATGACTGCAATGCTGTTGCGGGGGGCCGACCTGAGCACCTCTCGGTACAGCTCCGGGTCGACCGAATCAGCCCGCATCATGTCCGGCTCCGGATGGGCGATGAATCCCTGGCCCGGGAATGCTCGGGCGAGTGTCGGCGATGATCTCAGATCGGCGATATGAGCGGGACGGTGGGCGCAGATATGGATCTCGCCGATGCGGCCGGTTCGCTGCATGTGGAACAGCGTCGGCAGGATCTGGATCCTGACGATCATGCCTGCGCCGATGACGGTGACTTGTGGTGCAGTCATTGTTGTCATCTCATCCGGTCGTCACGCCTGTTGTGCCGCTGCCTGCCGATGGAGACAATTGGTCACCGCTGGACGGTGTTTTCTTGTCTTCTCGCACCGGCCGGACCGTTCCAGACCCCTCATGCCGTCGATCAAACCTCGCAGGGCCACGCAAATCCAGTGGGGCAGATCAGGTTCGCGGCAGGCTTCTATTGCCGGTGGTTTTCCGTCGGCAGGCTGCGGACACACCCGTCGACGGTCACGAGCCGGGCCCGATGATAGGATTCCGGGGCCGGCATTGTCAACGTTGCCGCAGCCGGTTGAGGAAGGTCTTGGCCACAGCGGAGCGGCGTGCCCGACCAAGGCTGCAGTTGTGTCCTGGAGGCCGGGTTCATTGGCTTTGCCGCCGCGAGGAGTGGTCGCTCCGAGTTGAGCCTCAGGGAGTCTTGTCGTCGGCCGCATGCCAGTTTTCGATGGGCGGATATTCCGGCAAAGAGATACCCTGTCGACTACCCGGGTCGTATGATACGATGGTCGTGTGCTGATGGAGGCCTATCGCATGGATACCCAACCAAGCTCGATTGTGGGTTGCAGCCTCGTCCTGGGCCGGCTCTTTCCGGTGGTGATGGTGCTGGTCGTCGCCGCTCAGTCCGATGGCCAGGCAGCCAATCCGACGGTCAGGCTCGTGGCCGGGGCCCACGCTGTGGACATCACCCCGACGGATCTGCCGGTCATTATCAATGGCGGCTTCCTCGAGCGGACGGCCGACAAGGTGAACGACCGCCTCCATGCCAAATGCCTGGTGCTGGGCAGCGGCAGGGAGCGGGTCGCCATTGTGGTCGTGGACAGTTGCGTGCTGCCTCGCGAACTGCTCGACGAAGCCAAGGAGCTGGCGTCCAAGCGAACCGGCATCGCAACCGACCGGATGATGATCTCGGCGACGCACACCCATAGTGCGCCGTCGGCCATGGGCTGTCTCGGCACAGACGCGGACACAGCTTATGCGGCGAAGCTGCCTGCGTGGATTGCCGAGTGCATCATGGGGGCGGCGGGCAGGCTCGCACCGGCGAAGATCGGCTGGGCGACGGTCAATGATCCCGAGCACACGCACTGCCGGCGGTGGATCCGACGGCCGGACAGGATCGGAATGGATCCATTCGGCGAGCCGACCATTCGAGCGATGATGCACCCGGGTCCCAACAATCCTGATTACGAAGGGCCGTCCGGGCCGGTGGATTCGGAGGTCAGTGTGGTGTCTGTGCAATCGGTCGAGGGTCGGCCGCTGGCCTTGCTGGCCAATTACTCGATGCATTACGCCGGCGCGACGCCGGTTTCGGCCGACTACTATGGCCAGTTCGCCGAGAAGATGATCGATCGGTTCGGCGCCCGTGGCAGTGAGCCGCCGCCGGTGCTGATGATGTCGCAGGGCACCAGCGGCGATCAGTGGTGGGGGGATTACAGCAAGCCGCTGGCCAAGCATGACCATCGCACGATTGCCGAGGCGCTTTCGGGAATTGTGTTCGAGACGTATCGCGGCATTCGTTACCAGGACTCGGTCGATCTGACGATGATCGAGACAAAGCTGACGCTGGGGGTTCGTCAGCCGGATCAGAAGCGCCTCGACGCCTCCAAGGTCATCGTGGCTGAAATGCAGGGCCGCAAGCCCAAAGATCAGAAGGAAGTCTATGCCCGCGAGCAGGTATTCCTTGCCGAACGGCCGAGCCGCGAGTTGAAGCTGCAAGTGATCCGAATGGGTGATTTGGGAATCACGGCGACTCCGTGCGAGGTGTTCGGCCTGACGGGCTTGAGGATCAAGGCTCAAAGCCCGCTCCGGCCGACCTTCAACGTCACCCTGGCCAACGGCGAAGAGGGCTACATCCCACCGCCGGCGCAGCACAAGCTGGGCGGCTACACGACCTGGCCGGCCCGGACCGCACAACTCGAAGTCGACGCCGAGCCGAAGATCGCCGAGGCGCTGCTGTCGATGCTGGAGAGAGTCAGTGAGCGACCTCGGCGGGCCATTGACGGGCTGCCCGATCCGTCGGATGCCCGGGCGCAGGCGATCCTCGCGTCGAAGCCGCTGGCGTGGTGGCCGATGGATGAGTTCAGCGGTCCGGCCGCGGGCGATGTCTCCGGCCACGGTCACCATGCGGCGTACGAAGGTGCTATTGCCTTTTATCTGGACGGCCCCGAGTTCGAGCCACGGCCGGCCAACGGGCCGGTCAATCCGTGTCCGCACTTTGCGGGTGGCCGTATGACGGCTTCGATCAAAGGCATCCAGGATCGCTGCACGCTGGCGATGTGGTTCTGCAACTACATGCCGGCCGACGCGCGGGCGACGACGGGGTACCTGTTCTGCCGTCGCGAGAGCGGGGCGGGCGGCAAGGTGGCGGAGCTTCTGTCGATCGACGGGACTGCGGGGTCGCCGGGGCACCTGGTCTTACGCGGCGGTGAGCCGAGTTCGCAGGCGGTCGCCGGCACGACAGAGATCAGACCGAGGGTCTGGTACCACGTTATCATGGTCCGGGATGGCGGCGCGGTGAGCGTGCACCTGAACGGCAGCCCCGTCCCGGAAGTGTCGAGCCGCATGGCCTCGCCCCCGACGGATGCCGAGCAGTTCATCATTGCCGCAGGCCCCGGCAATGAGGACAGCTTTGAAGGCAGGATTGACGACGTGGTGATCTACGATCGTATCCTGTCGCCCGATGAGATCTACTTGAGCAATAACCACTGGCCGAGGTTGAAGTAATAGAGCAGGGTGGCGATATCGGCCGACGCCAGGACAATCGGCCCGGCGGCCACCTTCGGGTCGATCTTCATTTTGTGAATGGCCGTCGGAATCGCCACGCCCAGGAAACAGGCCGTGATAATGGAAAGGCAGATGCCGCCGCCGACTGCAATGGCCTGCAAGGAGGCGCCCCGCCAGACCCAGGCAGTGAGGCCGATGATGCCGCCGCAGCCCAGTCCGAGCATGACGGACGTGGTGAGTTCCTTGCGCGCCGACAGCAGGATCTGTCGCCAGCCGGTCTGGCGCCCCAGCAGGCTCTGAAGCGTGATGGTCATGGACTGCATGCTGACGCTCTCGCCGAGGGCCAGCACCACAGTGAGAAACATCGCAAGCAATACCACCTGGCTCAGCAGCAATTCAAACCGACTGGCAATGAAAGCGCAGATAATCCCGCTGGCCATGTTGCAGAGCAACCAGGGGAAACGGTCCCGGAAGCTTCTCCAGGACGAGACGCGGCGTCCCAGGGCGACATGCACGCCGATCAACTGAAAGGCGCTGTCCATCTGCTGCTGGGCACTGGTGAGGACTTCGTCGGTGAACTGGCTCAGATCGATGACGCCTTGCAGACGGTTGTCGGCATCCACAACGGGCAGCGCCAGGAAGCGGTGGTTCAGCAGCATTTCGCATGCTTCCAGGATGGAACTGGAGGTCTGAACCGACATGACCGGCGAGACCATGATGGACTCGATGGCCGCACCGGGCTCGCTGCCCAGCAGCCGTCGTACGGGCACCACCCCCACGAGACGGTCGTTCCCGTCGAGCACGTACAAATAGATGATCTTGTCGGAGATGTTCATCTGACGGATGGCGCGCACCGCGTCGGCCGCGGTCTGGTTTTCCCGGAGTGTGACCATATCGCCATGGATATGGGCGGTAATCGGGTCACCCAGATTGTCCGCACCGATTTTGCCAGTCACTGATGTTTCCTGCTCGAGCGAACTCGCACAAACAGCAGGCACCGTGCCGAGTCAAACGTCTCTGCTACCGACATTATGGGTGTTTTGGCGGTTTTGGCAAATGAGCGATGCCCGAGCCGGCCTCATTGGGCACAGGTGGGGTCGGCCGTGACATTCGGTCCGCTCAGACAGCGACGGAAGATGGCGACATCGCCGGCGTCAACATCGTCGTCACTGTCGAGGCGCGCGCCGGCGCACTGCGACGCATGCTGAGCGATGCCCGCACCGCTGACGCAGGCCTGGAACCGCCCGAAGTCCTCCTGGTCAACGTCGAAATCGACATCGAGGTCGCCGGGCACGGGCCTGATCTGCAGTTGAACGTCGAGCATGACAGGTGAGTTGAGCGCAAGCGGGTCGCAGACCTCGATGGTCGCCTGGTAGCTTCCCGGCAGCAACCCCTCGACGTGGTAGATGACGCTGATGTCGTCAGACTCGCCGGTGCTGCTTCCGGACGTCGGCTGAACGCCGATCCAGGCCGCATGAGCGATGATCTCGTAGTTCAACGTTCCGCCGCCCCCGTTACGCACGCCGAAGTGATCGGCTGGCGGGTCGACGCTCCACGTCGTGCCGGTTGCAAGGCCGACGGGCTCAACGATGATATGAGGGCCTGTTCCGGTGATGGGTTTGTTGATCAGGGCGTCGGTGCGCCATGAGTTGTTGTACCAGTCGTAGCCGATGCCGACCAGTTGTGCACCCCTGATGCGCACTACCGAGAAGGCCTGGTTTCCATGCACGACCTTGCAGTCAGAGGTCACAAGATAGTCGTATCCTCGCCACCCGCCCACCCTCGGGTAGTGCTCGTGGCCGTGACACATGAGAATGATGTTGTGTCCCTGTACGGCGTGGAAGAACCGGTCCCACTGCGCGTGGGGCGGATCGCGCGGGGTGTAGTGGCTGAAAATGACGACCGGCTGTTGGGCGGGAACAAGGGGCATGTGTGCCTCGAGAAACGTCAGCGCCGAAGTGTGAAAGGGTTCGGTGTCGCTGGTCCAACCGTCGAGGCCAATGAAGTGCACGCCCTGGTGGTCGAAGCTGTAGGAGGTGCCGCCGTGACGGCCGGTAATGGCCGAGCGGATCTGTGTGGCTCCCGGCTCGTTGTAGGAATCATGGTTGCCGGTGATCTCATAGACCGGCATCGTGAACCAGCGGTTGATGCACGAGATGAAGTCGTCGTCAGTCATCCCGTCGTTGTCCTGATATTGCATGAAAGCGGTGTTATCGGTGATGTCGCCGGTGACCAGGACAAACTCGATGGGGCCCACCGTGCCGCCGATCTGCGGCGGGTAAGGTGTCCCCGCCAGCGAGGCGATGTCTCCGGCGGAATTATCGCGGTAACCGCCGCCGTCGTAGGCTCCAAAGTGCGTGTCGGACCAGATGGCAAACGTGAAGTCGACGCCGGCAGCCTCGTTGCCCCCGACGGTCAGCAGCAGAACCGTACCGCTCCAGATCCAGCGACTCATGATGGCCGGCTCCGCACACTCACGATTGTCCGCCAGCTCTCCAGCACGCACTCGTGTGGGAAGTCCCTTCTCGACTCCTCCGCTCATCTTACGACAATGGGTGCCCGCAAACAACAGTTTTTCTCGCAGGCTGCTCGGAGGTCATCGTCGGCATCGAGCGGCCCGTGGCATAGGCAACACTCATCGCGTTACGCAGGAACGAAACAGAGGCGTGCACAGCACGCCCTGCGGGGCTGACCGCTTTTCGTTTGAAGATCTGGCACACCTCCTATGCCGGTGTTACCATTTCCTGCGTTGCACGCCTGGAGAGCGCCTATGACCAGCAAGGAACGCATGCTCTGTGCCTTGAATCGCGGCAAGCCCGATCGTTTGCCGGTGTCGGTGCACCAGTGGCAGCCGTATCATCTGGACACCTGCCTGGGCGGGATCAGTCCCCTGCAGGCCTTCCGGCAGTTCGGCATGGACGCCCAGATTCAGTACTTTCAGCTCATGGGGCAGTTCTGGCTGGTCGACGCCGACTTTGCCAGATTCTCCGAACGACAGTGGGTGGACGAGGTCAAAGTGATCAGCGATGACCCGGACAACCGGATCGCTCATCACACGATTACGACGCCGGAAGGCACGATGACGTATAAGACGGCCGGAGACCGCAAGACAACCTGGATCACTGAGTACCTTATCAAGCACGACGAGGACATCGACCTGATCCGCAAGTACATGCCCGTGCCGGCGCTGGATCCCGAGCCGATCGCGCAGACGTACGATGAGGTCGGCGACGAAGGCATCTTGCGGGGTTTCGTGTGGGGCGATCAGGCCGGGTGCTGGCAACATGCCTGTTGCCTGACGGACGTGAGCGAGTTGATTTACCGCTGCATCGATCAGCCGGACTGGGTACACACGTTGCTGCGAGTTCTGCTGGACAAGAAGATGCGGTTTATCGAGTCGATGAAGGGGGCGAAGTTCGATCTGGTCGAGACCGGTGGCGGGGCGGGCTCATCGACGCTGATATCGCCGCAGATTCACGAGGAGTTCTGCCTTCCGTACGACCGCAGGATGCACGATGCCCTGCATGACCTTGGGTTCAAGATCACCTATCACACCTGCGGCGGCACACTGGGCATCGAGGAGATGATCGTGGCCAACGGCTGCGACGCGTCCGAGACGCTGGCGCCGCCGAGCGTCGGCGGGAACCAGGAGCCCTGGGAGTTCAAGCGGAAGGTCGGCAACCGCCTGGCGATGATCGGCGGTGTCGACCAGTTCAACACACTCACCACCGGCAGCCGGCAGGCCATTCGAGACGCGGTTCACAAGCTGTTCGAAACGGTGGGACAGGACGGGGGGTACATCTGTTCGCTCAGCGATCATTTCTTTGAGACGCCGCCCGAGCACCTGCAAGTCTTTGCGGATGCCGCCCGCGAGTGCACGTACTGATGTGGCCACGACGGAGGGCGAGAAGGTACTGGCGGAAGAGTCGCTCGCCGGCCCCCGAATCCATTGCTCGCTGGACCCGGAATCCATTCTGGGGCCTTCTATAATGAGGATTCTTAGTCCTCATTCTCGCTAAATGCGGAGCGGATTGCGTCGGGCAGGGTGGCCCGGAAGGATTCCCGGCCGAGCGGTGGTATGGTGGCCCGGAAGGGATTCCGGGCCAAGCGGTGTGGATCTTGGGCCGAGCGGCGGGGATTCGAGGCCGAGTGGGGGAGCGGTCGTTACGGGGCATCTTGAACGCGGCACAGTGCGTACGGTACCCCTTCGTGGTCCTGTTCCTGAACAACCAGCACAAGGCCCTTACGTTGCAGGGAGACGGCCAGCCTGGCCTGTTCTTCGGCCAGGACCACATATGCCGGAGGCGGCGGCAGTGGCTCGCCGATGTCCCAGCCGCCGTGCACCGGGCGATCGAGGTACCAGAACAGCGAGCTGTAGCCATCCTGTGAGTCCACGTACACGGTCTGGCTCGGTGGCACGTGGTCGGCGAACCGGGTCGCGATGTCCCGCAGCGAATTGCTGTAGGCTCGTCGCGGCTCGACCGCTCCGATGTAAACCATCCAGTAGATACAGCCTGCGATGACCATCCATGTTGCCGGATCGGCCATGGCCTTGAGCAGGCGGTTCTTCCGAAGGAATGCAGCCACGGGAAGCTGATGCGAGTGGGCATAGATTCCGGCCAACACCGCCAGGGGCGTTATCAGCGGGAGGTAGTAGCGCGTGTTGTTCACCGGCGAGAGGATGAACAACGCCACCCCGGTGAGCAGGAAACTCCAGGCGGCGATCCGAACCCTGGTTATCGTGGAGTCGGGTTCGTCTGATGATCTTGGGGCAAACCGCAACAAAAGCAGTGCTGAGCCGGGCAGGTAGGCGACAAAAATCACGGCCGGCTTGAGCATCGCGTGCAGCAGCATGGCGGGTTTCCATCGCGTCCCGCGAAACAGGAGCTCGACGAGGTGCTGGTGAAAGACGAGCAGCCCGCCCTGGCGATAGGCCAGCAGACCATAGGCTCCCGCTGCCAGAAAGAACAACGCCAGCGGAACGATGTGCTGCCAGCGCCAGAGGAGCCGAAGCTGTCGAAGAGCGATGGCCGCGGTCAACAAGCCGGTCAGGTAGATCGCTATGGCGGGTAGCCCCTTGGACATGAAGCCGATCAGCAATCCCAGGCAGGCAAGCATCCACCATCCCAGGCTCGATTCCCCCTCTGCCAGATTCCTGATGGCCGCAAGAACGGCGACACCGACGCCGAGGGCCATGGGCATCTCGAAACCGATGGTCCGGGCTTGTTCGAAGAAGAGGCAGGATGTGGCTGCCGCCAACCCGCTCACCAGGCCGCATCGGGGGGATATCAGGCGTCCGGTGGCCAGGCAGATGGCCAGGCCCAGCACCAGGCCGCAGACGGCGGTCGGAAGGCGCAGCGAGAATTCCGACCAGCCCAACGCCGAGCCGGCCATCGCGGCCAGCCAGTAGGCCAGGCCGGGCTTGAACGCGTAGACCTCGCCGTACAGGTGGGGCACAAACCAACTGCCATTCTCGATCATGTGTGTGGCGCCCAGGGCGATGATCGGCTCCATCCGGATGAGATCCGTACTGCCCAGGAAAGCCAGAGCCAGGGTGGTGGCCACCGCCAGATAAACGAGCACCGGGATGACGCGGGATGACGTCATCACGTTTGTTGCGGCAAGCCGCCCAGATCTTCCTGGTCTATCGTGTGTCGTGACATGAACCTCTTAAATGTGCGGATCGCCACGACGCTCCATCCGCCGACCGCGGAGAGACCATTTGCCTCGGCGGTCCCGTTTACCTCCCCTTCGTCAAACCGCCGGAATAACAGACACCCCGATGCGTTTTTACCAGGAAAGCCGGCCCTGCACAATAGAGCGGGAGGTTGCGCCAAAAACCCCGCGAATTCCCTGATGCTCTCCACGGGCCTTTGATGAAACAACCATGCGTGGACAGGGCAGGACAGAACGAGGAAAAATGACTACAATCGGTCGGCGTTGTTCTGGTTCTCAAGGAGCACAGAGGTTTCATGTCAGAACCGCCTCCGATTCCGCCGCCGGCAGGCTCTCGCGGCAAGGTCGTCCAGGTGCTCGAGCAGGCAACCATACGGTTTGCCGGTGACTCGGGCGACGGCATGCAACTGGCCGGCGCGCGGTTCTCGACTTCCACCGCCGTGTTCGGCAACGACCTGGCGACCCTGCCGGACTACCCGGCGGAGATCCGGGCCCCGGCCAGCAGCCTCGCGGGCATCTCCGGATTCCAGATCTGCTTTTCGAGCAACGAAATCTACACGCCGGGCGACGTGATCCAGACGCTGGTGGTCATGAACGCCGCCGCGCTCAAGGTCAATATTGGTGACCTGGAAGAAGGCGGTATTGTGATTGCCAACACGGACGGATTTGCCAAACACAACCTGCGGCTCGCGGGCTGCGCGACCAACCCGCTGGAGGACGGCAGCCTGTCGAAGTACCGCGTGTTTGCCATTCCGATCGCGACCCTGACCGAGCAGGCCATCGACACGACGGGCCTGACCCGCAAGGAGGCCGAGCGATGCAAGAACTTCTTCGCGCTCGGCCTGGTCTGCTGGTTGTACCAGCGGGCGTTGGAGCCGACGCTCCAGTGGCTGAGGCAGAAGTTCGCCGATTCGCCCGCGCTTCTCAGGGCAAATGAGTCGGCCCTTCGAGCAGGTCACAACTTCGGCGAGACGACCGACTTGCTTCCCGAGCAGTACCATGTCGAGCCCGCCCAACTCCAGCCCGGCTTGTATCGCAAGATTCGCGGCAACGAGGCAATCGCTCTCGGCCTGATGGCGGCCGCTCATCGGGCTGGCCGGCAACTCTTCTATGCGTCTTACCCCATCACCCCGGCCACTGACATCTTCCACGAGCTCGCTCGCCATGAGGCGATGGGCGTCAAAGTGTTTCAGGCTGAGGACGAGATTGCGGCCATGTGTTCGGTGATTGGGGCGGCCTACGGAGGCGCTTTTGCCGCCACAGGCACCAGCGGTCCGGGGCTGGACCTGAAGACCGAGGCGATCGGCCTGGCAGTCATGCTCGAATTGCCATGTGTGATCATCAACGTCCAACGCGGCGGGCCGAGCACCGGCCTTCCCACCAAGACCGAGCAGTCAGATCTGCTCCAGGTCTACGCCGGGCGTCATGGCGAATGCCCGGTACCGATCATTGCTCCGCAACTGCCGTCGGACTGTTTTGCAGCCGCCTATGAGGCCTTCCAGGTGGCGGTCAGGTACATGACGCCGGTCATCATTCTGAGCGATGCATATCTGGGCAATGGCGCGGAGCCGTGGCATGTGCCGACGGTGGCGGAGCTGCCGCCGTTTCATCTTCCGACCGAGTACCCGAAAGAGGGGTTCAAGCCTTACGCTCGCGACGAGAACCTGGCTCGGCCGTGGGCGGTGCCGGGCATGCCCGGTCTGGCGCACCGCGTCGGCGGCCTGGAAAAGGAGGATGTCACCGGAGATATCTCGTATGACCCGCACAACCATCAGAGAATGGTGTTGCTCCGGGCGGCCAAGGTGGCGAAGGTTGCCGAGAGCATTCCTGATGTGGAGGTGCTCGGCCCGTCGGCAGGAGAGCTGCTGGTGATCAGCTGGGGCAGCACCTACGGGGCGGCCAGGACGGCCGTCGAGCGGGCTCACCGCAGCAGCCTGCCGGTCTCTCATGTCCACCTGCGATGGCTGAATCCGATGCCTCGGAACCTGGGCGAGGTGCTCAAGGGCTTTCGGAAGGTGCTGGTGCCCGAGCTTAATCTCGGCCAGCTCGCCAGGCTGCTTCGGGCGGAGTATCTGGTGAACGCCCGCCGTCTGAACCGGGTGACAGGTCGACCCTTCACGGTGACCGGCATCTTCGAGGCCGTCGAGCAGGCATTGAAGGAGGAGGTGGCGCCATGGTGAGCGGCCCGACTGACGGCCATCGCAAGAGGAAACCCAAGGATTATGCCAGCGATCAGGAAGTTCGCTGGTGTCCCGGTTGCGGCGACTACTCAGTGCTGACGCAGGTTCGCAAGGTGCTTGCCGCCAACGGAGCGGACCCCGATCGGGTGGTTTTCATCTCCGGCATCGGCTGCGCGGGCCGTCTGCCGTACTACATGGCCACCTACGGTATCCACGGCATTCACGGGCGGGCACCGGCCATCGCCTCGGGGCTTCGGCTGGTGCGGCCGGACCTGGACATCTGGGTCATCACCAGTGACGGCGACGGGCTGGCCATCGGGGGCAACCACCTGATGCACGCTCTTCGCCGAAACATGGACCTCAAGATCATCCTGATGAACAACCGGGTGTACGGCTTGACCAAGGGGCAGGCTTCGCCGACGTCCGAACCGAACAAGGTCACCGTTTCGACGCCGTTTGGTTCGCTCATCGGTCAACTCAGTCCCTGCACTTTCGCGGTCGGATGCGAGGCGACCTTTGTCGCTCGCAGCGTAGACATGATTCCGGATCATCTCGAATACGTGCTGGGGCGGGCGATGGCTCATCGCGGGGCGGCCTTCATCGAGGTCTATCAGAACTGCAACGTCTTCAACGACGGCGCGTTCAGCTACGCGACTGATCGTCGGCTTCGCGCGGACCATATCATCGAGCTGGCCCACGGCCGAGCGCTGGTTTTCGGGAAAGGGCTGGACAAGGGCATTCGTCTGACTGGCGGCTATCAGCCGGAGATCGTGCGAATCGGACAGAACGGCGTGTCCGAGACCGATCTGCTGGTGCACGACGAGAGGTGTTCTTCGCCGGCGCTGGCGTTTCTGTTGACCCGTCTGCAACACCCTGATTTCCCGGAGCCGATCGGCGTGTTCCGGGACGTCCGTCTGCCGACCTACAACGAGATGCTCGACCGGCAGATCGGCAGCCTCAGGGCACCGGGCATGCCGATCGACGTGCAGGAGGTCATCAATGGCGCCGACAACTGGCTCGTCGAGTGAGAGCTCGCTCTGATAGGATGGTGGGTTCAACGATGTCCCTGGAGCCTCACCCGATGCCGGCTGATACCCCGACTCTCCGAGCTCCGGAGTTGCTCGCGCCGGCGGGCGATGACGAGTGCCTGCGCGCCGCCGTGGCCAACGGTGCCGACGCGGTGTATTTCGGCCTGGAGGATTTCAACGCCCGTCGCCGTGCGGCGAACTTCACGCTGGCTCGGCTGCCTGAAGTGATGGGCTATCTCCACGATCGGAATGTGCGCGGGTACGTGGCCTTCAACACGCTGATCTTTTCGGAAGAACTGGAGCGGGCCGCCGGTTTCGTGGCGGGCATCGTCGAAGCGGGGGCTGATGCGGTCATCGTGCAGGATCTGGGGCTGCTCCAGCTCATTCGCTCCATCGCCCCGACTCTGCCGGTTCATGCGTCCACGCAGATGACCCAGACACATGCCGAGGGCATCGAGTTGCTTGGCGCGATGGGCGTCCAGCGAGTCATACTGGCCCGCGAGCTGTCCATCGACGAGATCGCCGCGATTGCGCGCTCGACCCGTGTTGAGTTGGAGGTCTTTGTCCACGGGGCCATCTGCATCTCATACAGCGGTCAGTGCCTCGCCAGCGAGTCGTTGTGGGGTCGCAGCGCCAACCGCGGCGTGTGCGCTCAGGCATGTCGGCTGCCTTACCGGCTGGTGGTCGACGGCGAGGTCCGCGAGGCGGGCGGGCGGCCGTACCTGCTGAGCGCCAAGGACCTGGCGGCGTGGGACCTGATTCCGCGGTTGCTGGCGGCCGGCGTCAGCGGATTCAAGATCGAAGGCCGTCTCAAAGGCCCGCACTACGTCGCGGCAGCGACAGGCGCCTATCGCCAGGCGATTGACGCGGCAAAGGCCGGACGGGAGTTCAGCCTCGGCCCCGAGCAGAAAACGGTGCTGACGCAGAGCTTCTCGCGAGGGTTCACGCACGGCTTTCTCGACGGCGATCGGCATCAGGATCTGGTGGATGGCCGTTTTCCGAAGAGCAGGGGAGTCGATGTCGGCAGGGTGATCGGCAAGACTCGACAAGGCGTATTGGTTGAATTGCGGCGCGGCGATGACGGCGGCGAGCGTTCTCCGCTCAAACCCGGCGACGGCGTGCTGTTCGACGCGGGGGAGGCCGAGCCAGACGAGCAGGGAGGGCGGGTATACGCGGTTGAGAAGGCGGATCAACAGCATTCGGCGGGAGGGCATCCCGCAACCTGCGTGGAACTGCGGTTCGGCCAAGGCGACGTGAATGTGGCGGCTGTGGCGGTTGGCAGCGTGGTGTGGAAGACGGATGACCCGGCCATCCGACGCGAGTTGGAGAAGACCTACGGCAGAGTTGACGCCGTCCGCAGGGTGCCCGTGAGAGTCCGTGCGTCGGTCTCGTCGCAGCGGCATTTGCTGATCGAGCTGGAGGATGACCGCGGGCACGTGGCCCGAGTCGAATCACAGGAACCGCTGGCGGAGGCCAGGCGACATCCACTGACTGGCACTCTTGTCGAGGAACAATTCAGCCGGCTGGGGGATACCCCATTCGAGCTGGCCTCGGTGCAGGTGGTGGACAAAGGCGCCGCGGTCGCAAGCCTGCCGTTCATGGTCCCCAAGAGTGTGCTGAACCAGCTACGCCGCGAAGCGGTACGGCTGTTGCTTGAACAAAGGGCCGCCGCGTCACGTCATGGGGTTGCCGACCGCAACGCGCTGATGGCGATTCGATATCAGATGGGCCATCGGGCTTGCGGCAAGACTGCCGATCATTGGATGACAAACCCGAATCTACGCATTCTGGTTCGGGACTTGGGGCAACTGGACGCCGTCCTGAAGTGGCATGCCGAGGCCGGCATTGGCCGGTTATCGGCCGTATACGCCGACCTCCTGGATGGTGCCGAGGATGCCAAGGCAGTTGAACGATGCCGAGCCGCGGGCGTGCCCGTGGGGTTGGCGACCCCGCGAATCTGCAAACCGGGAGAAGAGGCACTGATGAGAGTTCTGGCAGACCTTGGCCCGGACATGATCCTGGTGCGAAACCTGGCGGCGCTTCACCTGCTGAGGGAGCATGTTCCTCAGATCCCGCTGGTCGCGGACCACTCGCTGAATGCGGCCAACGAAATCACGGCCGCAACATTGATGGAACTTGGCGTGGTCGGTGTGACGGCCTCCTATGATCTGAACGTTGCCCAACTGGCGCCTCTGGCGGCGATGTTGCCGGGCACGGTCCTGGAAGTTGTGGTCTATCAGCATGTCCCAATGTTCCACATGGCCCATTGTCTGGCCGCAGAGCTTTCGAAGACCGACGACTGCCGGAGGTGCAGCCGCCCGTGCCGACGGCACCGCCTTCACCTGAGGGATCGGCTCGGCGTTGATCATCCGCTGCTCGTCGACCGGGCCGGACGCAGTACGGTGTACAACCGCCGCGCTCAGTCGGGGGCGGGACTGTTGCCGCAGCTTCGCTCGCTGTCCGTCGGGCGATGGCGGGTGGAGCTGTTAGATGAGAGTCCGAGCGACGCCCGTCGGCTCGTTGAAACGTACGCCGGCTGGACGGAATGACGAAAGAAGCCCGAATCACGAAATCCGAATGACCAGAGAGACCAGAAACCCGAATGACGGAGTTCGTAACGCGTCAGCGTATAGTATTCCTGCTTCGTCATTCGGATTTCGACATTCGTCATTGGGCGCTGCCTGAGCGAGCGTGTCAATCGTGGCTGCGGTCGTGACAGGGAATCCCCGCGGTGATATAGTCCGGGCCCATGAGTTCCGACCGGTCCGGCCATTCCGAGCCTCCAAGTCTTGATTATGCTGCTGCACATCCCGCGGCGCGCGTCGGGTTTCTGGAACGTCTCGGTCTGCACCGGCCCGAACTGCGGGCCTGGGCGATGTACGACTGGGCGAACTCGGCGTTTGTGACCACGATCATGACCGCCGTGTTTCCTATCTACTATTCGAGCGTGGCGGGGGCTCATCTGGCGCCGGAAGCCTCGCAGATGCGTTTCACGCTTTCGACGACCATCGGACTGGTCCTTATCGCGATGCTCGCGCCGCTGCTTGGGGCGATGACTGATTTCCTGCCGGTTAAGAAGCGGCTGATCAAGCTCTTTATGGGCATCGGTCTGGCGTCGACGGGTTTCATGTATTTCATTGGCTACAACGATCTACTGTTGGCATCGTTGCTGTTTGTTGTTGCCAACATCGCCGTGAACGGCAGCTTCGTGTTTTACGACTCCCTGCTGCCGCACATCGCCAAGAAGGACGAGATGGACCGCGTGTCCAGCGCGGGCTATGCCCTCGGCTATATCGGCGGGGGGGTGCTGCTGGCGATCCAACTGGTGTGGATTGATCCGAGCATCGTGGGTTTACCTGCCCGGCAGCCTGCGTCACCTGAGCAGGGGACCTGGCCCACGCGGGTGGCCTTCCTTTCGGTGGCGGTGTGGTGGCTGCTCTTCTCGATCCCGCTCTTTCGGCGCGTGCCTGAGCCGCCGGTTCAAATGCATTCCGACGGCCACGGGTTCGGCGATATCGTCAACGCATCGCTCTCGCAGCTTTGGGCCACACTCCGCGATCTGCGAGGGTTCAAGGATGCCTTCATGATGCTGCTGGCGTTCCTGATCTACAACGACGGCATCGGGACCATTTACCGCCTGGCCACCATTTACGGAGAGGGCCTGCATTTCGACCGCACCATCATGATCGGCGCGATCATGATCACGCAGTTCGTCGGCGTGCCTTTCGCGTTCCTGTTCGGCGGTCTTGCCGGGCGAATCGGCAACCGCCCGTGCATCTTCCTGACGCTCGTGGTCTACACGTTCATCAGCATCGGCGGGTACTTCATGACCACGTCGCTCCATTTTCTGCTGCTGGCCCTGGGGGTCGGGATGGTGCAGGGCGGGGCACAGGCCCTGAGCCGCTCGCTGTTCGCGAGTATGGTTCCTCGGCACAAGTCGGGGCAGTTTTTCGGCCTGTTTGCGGTGATGGAGAAGTTCGCCGGGATCATGGGGCCGGCGGTGTGGACGATCATGCTTGCGGCCGGGCTCCCCGGGCGCACGCCGATTCTGTCGGTCATCGCCTTTTTCGCGGTGGGCGGTATCCTGCTGGCGCTCGTGAACGTCGAGCGAGGCCGGCAGGTGGCCCGGGAGGCGGAACAACTGGCCGTCGGGGAGGCCTGAGCCATGCCCCTGGCTGGTGGCTGGGCCTATGTTGCGGTCGTGATCAGATCCCGCGGCCGGGGTGGGCGGCGCGGGCAAGTGGCGGGAGGCGCGGAACGAGCGATTGCTGGCTGGCCGTGGGTCTGAAAAAGGCAAAAAGGGAGTCAAAGTCAGGACGATACAACGTCGCGGATTTGGCCGATAGGGTGATCTCCCCCCTGGTCTTTGCGGGGGCTTGCGCGGCCTGACGGCTAACCTTCAGCGGCGGGCGGTGTCTGTCTGGATGAGGAAAGCCTAACTTCAGTTTCATCCCATTCAGGAGCGGATGTGCGATGATGACAACCTCACGAATGATGGCGGCAGTGGGTCTCCTGCTGGGTTCGGCGGTCGCATCGGCGAGCGGATCTGAACTTGGCTACTTGTCCGGTCACAGGACAGAGGTCGACATCGAGGATCTGGACGCGGAGATCCGGTGGGACGGCGAAAAATGGCGGCTGTTCGTGGAGTATGACGTCGAGATCGAGCATCCGGGTGCGGGCGAATCATTCGATCTGGTCTTGAATCTGTTTGACAAATCGAGGCGCAACCAGCCGGTGCAGATTATTGTCCCGCTGGTGCAACCCAGCGAGGTGGATGACGACGAGGTCGAGTACGAGAGCACTGTGGAGGCCCGAATCGATGCAAGGCTCGTCGGTGATCCGACCCGGCTTCGTTTGCATGGCATGGTCGTGTATCGGGGAGGAGGTACCGTCCTCGACGAGGAAGAGACCTCGGTTGACCACAAGCGTTGAGACTCCCCTTACCCAGGATGGCCGATAGCCCGAAGTGCCGACGGTCGCCATTCCCCTCGACGTGACCTCAGACCCCGGCCCAGCCCGCCGGCCGGGGCTCGCATTCCCGGCTGTGGTCGATCCAGCTCAGCTTACCCCTGGACCATTGAGAAAAGTCTGAGTTCAACCCGCCTCGGGTTGCCAGATTGAGCCCATCTGCCCTATCCTCTTACAAACGGTGCAGATCCCAAACCCCGCCCAGTGCGGGGCAGTTGTGCTATTCGCCACGGCGGCTGGGTGTTGATCCGGAATGTTTACCAGGAAGTTCGAACGCAGGGTCTACATTGCGATCGGAGTCTTTCTATTCGCCGTGGTGCTGGGAGGGGCTTTCGGCGCTTATGTGCTTTGGCCGTCGAACCTTGAGGCGGGCTATGAGCCCGAACAGCCACTGCCCTACAGCCACAAGGTTCACGCCGGGACGCTTCAGATCGATTGCCTCTATTGCCACGTGGAGGCCGAGACCGGGCCTTCCGCCACGGTCCCGTCCGTGACCGTTTGCATGAACTGCCATCTGGAGGTCCAAACGAAGGACGCGCAGGGGCGGCTCAAGCCGGGTATTGCGATCCTGCTGTCCCATTGGGAGAGGAAGGAGCCCATCGTCTGGAACAAGGTGAACGACCTGGCGGATTTCGCGTACTTCGACCACAGCCGGCACATGACGGCCGGGCTCACATGCCAGGAATGCCATGGTCCGGTCGAGAAGATGGAGCACGTTCGCCGGGAATATGGCTTGAAGATGTCCTGGTGTCTGGACTGCCACAAGCAGGCTCCGCCGGCGGGTTCGGCGGCGGAGGCGCGGGGTGATGCGACCCGGGCGCCGATCAACTGTACGGCCTGTCATCGGTGAAGCAGGGAGCCATGAGCCAGTATCGCAAGAAGAGATACCACAGCGATGCTACCATCCGGCTGCTCAAGCAGGCGGCTCTGCCGACGCACAGCGAAGATTTCTCGCCGGTTGGCGATCTCACGCGGCGAGGGGTGATGAAGGCGTTCATGGGGGCGACGGTGGCATTGGCGGCCGGTGTGGCCGGGTGCGAGCGGAAGCCCAAGCGCAAGATCATCAGTCGTGTTGACAGCCCTGAGTACCAGAAGCCCGGCAGGGTGCTCTATTACTCATCCACCTGGACGGAAGGTCCATTCCCTTACGGGATGCTCATCCGGACCGTGGACGGGCGGCCCATCAAAGTGGAAGGCAACCCCGATCATCCGGCAAACGCCGGCGTCAGCAGCGCGGCCATGCAGGCGACACTGTTGTCGCTTTATGATCCCGACCGGCTGCGCCGGCCGATCCGCAAGGCAAGCGGAGGTCCAGCAGGCGCCTGGGAGGATGTGACCTGGCAGGCCGCCGACGAGCAGATCGTCAGGGTTCTGCGGGAGGCGAAATCGGTCCTCTTGGCGACGCGTTCCACCCTCGGACCGGCCGAGCGGAATCTGGTCGGCCAGTTCCTGAAGGTGTGCCCGCGGGCTCAGCACCTTGTTCTTGAGTCGGCTCACGACGGCCCTCGCAGGTCGACGTGGGCGAGGCTATACGGGGCGGATGGCGAGTGGCGGCCTTTGTTTGACAAGGCACGGATCATTCTGAGCCTCGATTCGGACTTCCTGGCCGGCGATGGCGCGGTGCTGGAGAACATTCGAACGTTTGTGGCAGGCCGGGAGTTGCACGAGCACGACCATGCCTCCGCCGAGATCTCGCGGCTGCATGTGATCGAGTCAGCGATGACCGTGACCGGCTCCAATGCCGACCATCGTTTGCGGTTGCGGCCGTCGGCGATGACGGCGATGGCTAATGCACTGCGGCAGGCGGTCGCCGGCGATGCGGAACCGCTTGGCAGGCTGGCCGAGGTTCACCATCTCGATACGAAGGTCCTGGTCGCGATCGCGAAGGATCTGGCGGCGCACAGGGAGCGGGTTCTTGTTGTCGCCGGTCCGCACCTGCCTCCGGCGACTCACGCGGCGGTCGCACTTTTGAACGAGGTGCTGGGGGCACCGGGCAGGACGCTCGAATGGAACAGCCGGCCGGCGTCGCTGCCGGTAACACCCATGGAGAAGGTCGCGGCGACGGTCGCCAGCGGCGCGGAGGTCGTCATCTGCCTTGGCGTCAACCCGGTGTACGACATGCCGGGAATGGGATTCAGGGAGCTGCTAAGCAAAGCCAGGCTGTCGGTGGGGCATGATCTCCATGAGACGGAGACGCTGTCGCTCTGCACATTGGCGCTGCCGAGCAACCACAACCTCGAGTCCTGGAATGACGCGATCTGTCGGCCAGGAGTGGAGAGTCTGTGTCAGCCGGTGATTGCCCCGTTATTCGATACGCGACAGGCGGTTGAATCACTGTTGCGATGGACGCAGGGGCTGGCGGCCGCGGACGATCCGATCCGAAAGGCCGCCGACTGGCATGCGTTCGTCAAGCGCCGATGGCAGCAGGCCCCCGAGCGGGCATGGAACGAACAACTGCGGATTGGCGGCTGGTTCCGGCCCGAGCCGGTGGAATCGCCGAAGCTGGACCGCACGGCGGCGGAAGCGATGGCGAACACCGAGGCCAAGGTGGGAGAGTATGAGCTGGTTCTGGTACCGCACCATTCGGTGCATGACGGCCGATTCGCGAACAACGGCTGGCTGCAGGAACTGCCGGACCCGATCAGCAAGATTGTCTGGGACAACTGGGCGGCGGTCAGCCGGAAGACCGCGGAAGCCCTCGGCGTGAACGAGGGTGATCGGGTCTCGGTGGCCGTCGGTGGCCGGACGGTCCGCTTGCCGGTTGTGGTCCAGAACGGGACGGCCGATGGCGCGGTGATTGCTCAACTGGGCTACGGTCGCACGGCCGGCGGCGGAATCGCACACGAGGCGGGCGGAGTGAATATCGCCGCGCTGATCGGCGTCGAGAATTCCGACACTCCGAGGCTGGCCGTCAACGCCACAGTGAGCAAGGCCGACGGGACCCGGCAGTTCGCGCGAACGCAGAAGCACTTTTCTATGCAGGGCCGGCCGATTGTGCTCGACGGGAGACTGGAGCAGTACCGGCGCGAAGCCGACTTCGTGAAGCACAGACGGCACCGGCCCCGGATGGTCGATATGAACCCGCCTGTGGATTACTCCAGGGGACACAAGTGGGTGATGGCCGTCGACCTGGGCAAGTGCATCGGGTGCGGCGTCTGCGTGGCCGCGTGCCAGGCTGAGAACAACATCGCCATTGTCGGGCGGGAGCAGGTCGGCAAGAGCCGCGAGATGCACTGGATTCGTATCGACCGCTACGAGGACGGCGACCCGGACGATCCCGTCATCCGTCACCAGCCGATGATGTGCCAGCACTGTGACAGCGCTCCATGTGAATCGGTGTGCCCCGTCAACGCAACGGCACACAGCCCCGACGGGCTCAACGAGATGGTCTACAACCGCTGCGTCGGCACGCGCTACTGCTCGAACAACTGCCCCTACAAGGTGCGGCGGTTCAACTTCCTCCGCTATCACGAGCCGCGATTGAAGGATCCGGTTCAAGAACTGGCTTTCAATCCGCAGGTGACCGTCCGAAGCGTGGGGGTGATGGAGAAATGCACGTTCTGCGTGCAGAGAATCAATGAGGCCCGCTTTGCGGCGTTGAATCGCGGCCAGGCCGTGCCCGACGGGGCGGTCCGCACCGCCTGCCAGCAGGCCTGTCCGGCCGGAGCGATCGTCTTTGGTGACGCCAATAATCCGAACAGCCGGATCGTGCGGCTGAAGGCCTCCGGACGAGGGTTTCTGGTGCTTGAGGAACTGAACACGCGGCCGAACGTCGTCTACCTGGCGCGGGTGCGGAATCCGCATCCCGACCTGGCGGCTGAACAGGAGCAGGGAGGGCATCACGCATGAGCGCGAACCCTTCCCTTCTGGCCCCGGCGTCGCTGGTAAGCGGGGAAGTGAACCTTCGCCGGCTGGACGACGACATCTGCCGGCCGATGGAGTCATTCCCGACCATCCGTTGGTGGCTGGCCTTCGCCGTGAGCAGTACGCTGGCAGGGGTTTTCGTCATCAGTGTGGCCTACACCGTGATGCACGGCATCGGCACATGGGGCAACAACGTGCCGGTCGGCTGGGCGTTCGGGATTGTCAACTTCGTTTTCTGGATCGGCATCGGCCATGCCGGGACGCTGATTTCGGCGATTCTTTTTCTCTTGCGGCAGAAATGGCGCACGGGCATTGCCCGCTTCGCCGAGGCCATGACGGTTTTTGCCGTCATCTGTGCCCTGCAATTCCCGTTGATCCACACCGGGCGTCCCTGGCTGGCGATGTTCTGGCTGCTGCCGTATCCCAACGACCAGGGGGTCTATCAGAATTTCCGGTCGCCGCTGGAGTGGGACGTCTTTGCTGTTTCGACGTACGGCCTGGTGTCCGTGCTGTTCTGGTACACGGGGCTGCTGCCGGACCTGGCGGTCGCGCGAGATCGCGCCAAGCACCCCTTCCGCAAGTTCTTGTACGGGCTGCTGAGCCTAGGTTGGCGGGGCAGTGCGCGGGCCTGGAGCCATTACGAGAAGGCGTATCTGCTCTTTGCCGGTCTGTCCACGCCGCTGGTGCTCTCGGTTCACAGCGTGGTGTCGTTTGACTTCGCGGTGTCGATTCTACCCGGCTGGCACACGACGATTTTCCCGCCGTACTTTGTGGCCGGCGCCGTGTTCAGCGGGTTTGGCATGGTTGCGACGCTGGTCATCGTCATGCGGAAGATGTTCCGGCTGGAGCACCTGATTACGGACAATCATCTGGAACTGATGAACAAGATCGTGATCGTGACCTCGCTGATGGTCGGTTACGCCTACGCGATGGAACTGTTTATGGCCTGGTACAGCGGCTTGTCCTATGAGCGGTTTGCCTTTGCGAACCGCGCGTCGGGACCGTACGCCTGGGCTTACTGGATCATGATCTTCGGTAACGTCGTGTCGCCGCAACTGCTGTGGTTCAGGCGGTTTCGGCGCTCAGCGCTGCTGATGTACCCGATCGTGATCCTGATCAACGTCGGCATGTGGTTCGAGCGTTTTGTCATCATCGTGGGCAGTCTTCACCGCGACTACCTGCCGTCGAGTTGGGACTATTTCACCCCAACATGGGTCGACCTGAGTCTGCTGGCAGGCAGCTTCGGTCTTTTCTTGACGCTGGTGCTGCTGTTCTGCCGGTT
>JAUCQB010000220.1 GCA_030372985.1 Phycisphaerae bacterium | reverse complement strand
ACGGGCACGCGGATGATGCGCTCCTCGACGATGCGCTCGATGCGGGTGATGATCATCGGGTCGTTGATCTGAATGCTGGCCCGGGCTGAGTACAAACCGTCGTTCATTTCCACGATGCGGTTGCCGTTGCGCACGTTCTCGGGAATGACGAAGGACGCGGTCACGCGGCCCGCCGTATCCGCATGGACACCCGAAGCCACCACCTGGCCGTCGCAGCGGATGGTCACGTTGTTCGCGTTGGACTGAAAGTTGGACCCGACCACGGCGATCCCGGTCTGGCCCCGCCTTCCGATGTTCGGCGTGATCTCGAGCGACGCAGCGGGTTTCTCGAACACGGCGTAGGGGTTGATGTTCTTGACCTCGGACCAGTCGGTCTGCTCGACGAGCACACGTTCCGTGGCAGGCAGCAGCGCGAGGCTGCCCTTGAACAATGCGTTGCTCGCCGAGGGATTTATCGTGAGTACGGTGGCCGAGGCGGCCCTGGCCGGTGCGGCGAAGCGGCGGACCCGGTCGATGCGGGCGCTCCACTCGCCGTGATAGATGTCGGACTGGGCGTCGTTCGAGAAGTCGTCGGAATAGACACCCTTCTTGGTCTGGGCGTCCCGGTTCTGCAGCTCGTTGTTCATTTGGAACTGGGCGTCGTTGTACTTGAGGTCCTCGACGTCCTTGATGATCTCGTGGATCTGGTCCATGGTGATCCGGGTCAGCCCGAAATTGAAGACCGCCAGATCCACCGAGTTCGGCGGACACTCGACGCTGCACAGCCCGAGCGTGCCTTCCGGGACGATGGGCAGCTTCGGCCAGTCCGCAGGAGCGCCTTCCAGCCGTTTGATCTCGCGGGTGGTGGCGTAGATGATGTCCTTGCGTCCGATGTAGTAGTCGTAGTCGATACTGCAGTTGGAGCCGCCCACCGGCTCGTCGCCGATGCTGGTGCGGCCGAAGTTGATGATGGAGAGATTGCCGGGTTCGACCTGCACAGGGGACATGGTCAGGCCGCTCGTGTTGGAGGCGGGCGGGTTGCCGCCCACAATCTCGTCCACGCCGTCGTCGGTGTATGACGTAACTCCGGCGGCCACGTCCTTGAGCCGCTGGAAGTCCGCGCGGACCGTATTTTGCGTGCCGCGATAGATGCGGTAACCGGTCGCGCCGCTGACAGGCAGCCAGGAGAGGCGGTTGATTTCCCCGGTCAGGGTGTCGCGGGACACGACCTTGGCCGAGTCGTACTGAGTCTCGCCGGTGGCGCTCTGAACGGTGACCAGGTAGAAATATTCGTCCGCCGCCGGGTGTCCCGAGCGTCCGAACCAGCCTCCGTCCACGTAGTCCGTCCCTTCAATCATCTGTTTTGTGTAGGTCCAGCGGACGGTGTAGGTCGTGCCGATGGCGGGTTCGTTGCCCGAACCCAGCCAGTCCACGTAGTTGCCGGACTGCTGCCAGTCCGCTCCTTCCTGGAAGACGGTCGCGCCCTGGCTCACCTCGAGGATGTCCAC
>JAUCQB010000219.1 GCA_030372985.1 Phycisphaerae bacterium | reverse complement strand
GGACAATAACGCTGGATGCGCAGGGCAGCACGACCGTTGCGCAGGTGGTGATAACCGCCCAGGACGGCACGACGACGCAGACCTATACGCTCAATATCCACCGGGAGGAGGCCGGGACCTGCTGTATCCCGTATACCATAACGACGAACCCGGCCGGGACCTGGAACGCGCCTTTTACGTCCGGCACGCTGGCCTATACGATCGAGCAGGATATGACGGTTACGTCGGTAGACGTGGCCGTGACCACGACGGATCCCCTTGAGACCGTGACGATCAACGGCACGGCCGGCCCGACGGCAACGATAGCGCTGGGAGAGACGGGCTCGACGACGGTGGCGGTTATAATGATAACATCGCAGGACGGGACGAGCACCCTGACATACACCCTCAACATCCACCGGGCCGAGAACAACGATTCGACCCTGTCTGACCTGGCCACCAGCCCGGCCGGCACATGGGACCAGGCGTTTACCCCTGCCACGATGACCTACCATGTGGAGGAGTCCAGCGATGTGACGTCGGTGGACGTGGCCGCGACGGCGAATGACCCGAACGCTTACGTGTCGATCAACGGCATGTCGGGCGCGACGCGGACCATAGCCCTCGGCGCCATGGGATCGACCACGGTGGTGACAATAGTAATTACGGCGCAGGACGGCATAACGACTGCCACGTACACGCTTCACATATCAATAGGTTGCGGCGGCACAGACAGCTCGCTCTCCGGCCTGACTGTTTCGGCCGGAAACCTGAGCCCGGCGTTCGCGAGCGGCACGCTGACCTACTCGGACAGCATACCGTACTGCACATCGTCGATGAACGTGACGGCGACGGTGAACGACCCGATGGCGACCCTGACCATAAACGGCTCGCCCGCAACCTCGGGTTCGCCGGTGTCGGTGACGACAAGCGGCCCCTCGGGCACGATAACTATACTGGTGACCGATCACTGCGGCACGGGGACCACGACCTACACGATCAACTGGGCGCGTGGGGCGCAGCCGAACGTGAACTTGTCGGCCATGACCAATGCGCTGCACAGGGCGTCGGGGACGGAGCCGTCACAGCCTTTCGTAGAGGGCAATATGGTCTACAGCTACACCAACAAGTATGACCAGAATAACCCGGGCACATACCCGTTCGACGAGAATCAGCTCGAATATACGATAGTGCCGCATGGCAACCAGACCGGCTCGGCGCATACCCAGGAAATAATCCACCTGGGCGCGACCCTGGCGGCGCCTTCCGAGGCGACCATGACCATCAATGGCGTATCGACCGCGTCAGGCGGGACGCAGGACATAGTCCTGACGGCCGGCGGATACGAACACAATGGCAACGTCCTGGCAGGCACGCAGCCGACCGTATGGCGGGGCACGACATGGAACGGCGGCAACATCCGGGCGATACAGATTGTCGTGACCGGCAATGCGCCGAACACCTGCGTGACCAAGACCTACACGGTGTACATGCGGCTCCTCAACATCTACGAGGCCTATTACGGCTCGTATATGCTGAACTCCGAGTACGAGCGGATGGCGTGGGGCGTTCCGCCTGCATCGGACTTTAACTGGACCAAGAACGGCGCAATCAGCGGTAATCTGCACTGGGTCTTGACGATTAACAGTGTTGCTTTGCGTGCTATACACACGCAGACCTTCACCAACTTCAACCCGGACAACTACGCGGATAGCACGAACGACGTGACGTACGCAAACCCGGTTGGGGTTGACTGGAACTATCGCGTGCCGCATTCGGACGGCGCAGCCGCCACCAATGGGGTTGTTTCCGGTACCATTGACATGTACATGGAAGGGACGTTCACCAGCACGGGGTTGACCCTGACGCACCCTTCCGGCATGCCGCTCTGCACCTTTACGGTGAACCTGCAAATGAATGACAGTCAGCCGGAGGAGGTGGCCGACTCGTATTACAATGTAACGTACATGGGTATAACGAAGCGCTTGCAGTACCGGTCCTTTGACCGCAACACTGGCCGCACAACCGCGACGCCGTACGACCTGTACACGGGCTATAACAATGGCTCGGTCCAGTGGGACGGCGACCCGGCCTGGGACCACACGCTGTTCCCGGCAGGGACCGCGGCGCCGTAATACAAAGGGTAGAGCGGTTTGTTTTGATCATGATTATGCGCCGCTCCCTGTCATCGCAAAGGGAGCGGCGTATTAATAAGCCCGGCCGGATTGAAATGATTTTTATCTTCTAATATTAATAACACATCTTCAATAAATCCTGTATCCAGTCTTAATCCTCAA
>JAUCQB010000218.1 GCA_030372985.1 Phycisphaerae bacterium | reverse complement strand
TGGGCTCGGAGATGTGTATAAGAGACAGAAAAGCTGCCAGCTCGCCAAGCGCCAAACGAGGCCAAAGTCGGGCAATCCAGACAAGACAGATAAAGGCCGGGCGGCGCCGGCGGCCGTCTGGTTCTTGTCAGGTCAGCCTCAAGCCTGAACCGCTGCCTCATCGCGCCTGTCGCGAAAGCCGATCAGAACACGACGCAGCAGACCGCGCACAGGATCGCCGGCACCAGGAAGATCTTGCTCCACTGGTTGTCGCAGGCGGTCGAGATCGGTCCGGCCAGCAGAGAACCGATGAGCATGCCGCAGCCGATGGTCACCGAGGCCAGGAAGCTCTGGGCGCTCGATTTGATGTCCTTGGGCGCGATGGCATCGGTGAACATGAAAATCACCGTGAAGAAGAAGGCATACCCGACGCCGTGCAGGCTGATCGCGCCCAGCACCAGCGGTGCCGGCTGGCCGATCGAGAACGCAAAATCGCGCAGTGCCCACGCCGCAATGCCCAGCGCCATGGTCAGCCGGAAGCCGATCTTGCGCAGCACGAACGGCAGAATGACCATCATCACCATTTCGCAGATCTGCCCGGCGGTCAGTGCCGGACCGACTCGGCTCTCAGGGACTCCGAGACTGTTGAGGAAGGTTCCGCCCAGCGCGAAGTAGAGCTGGAGCTCCATGGCCACGAAGAACGAAACAATGGCCATTACCGCGAACGCCGGGACGCGCATCATCCGGACCGCCTCCAGAAATGCCAGCGGGTTGCCACCCTGCTGCTTGCTCGGCGGGGTGTGCGGCAGGAAGAATGCCATCAGGCCGTAGATGAACGACAGGCCGGCAGCGAAGTAGATGCAGTGCACCATGGCCGGCGTGCCGAAGCGCGGGCCGATCTTCTCCAGCCAGAGGATCCCGAAGACCCATCCGATCACGATCCAACTGATGGATCCCCACACGCGGATCCGGGTGAACCGCTCGTTCGGCCAATGATGGAACGTGATGGAGTTGCTGATTGCGATGGTCGGGGCGTACACCAGGTTGTACAGCAGCATCCCGATGAAGATCTCGGCGAACCCGGTGAGCCGGGCCACGACCAGAAGGATCACGCCCCCCAGCAACTGGCTGACTGCCAGGAACCGCTGGGCCGCGAAGTACCGGTCGGCGATCTGCCCCGCGATGAACGGCCCGATGATCGAGGCAATCGGCAGCGTCATGTAGATCAGGCCGATCCGCCCGTTGTTGGGCGTTCCATCAGCCAGTTGAAAGTCCTTCAGGCCGGCCAGATAGACGTTCAGGATCGGCGCCCACACCCCCCAGATCGCGTACTGGAGGAACATCATCACTGAAAGGCGGACGCCCATGCCCGAACCCAACGGGGTCTCGGCGACTGCCGGCGCATAGTCAACAGGCTCGGCCTGGCTCATGTTTGAGCCTCCTGAAAAATGAACCGCGAAGGTGCCGGCTCGCCGCCGGCAGACTCAACAAACGACGAGAGTCTAAGCCAGAGCGTCGAACCGTGCAATCTCGGTTCCGTGGAGGCGGGCGTGGAATCGTTCGACCGGGCACGACCGGTGACCGGGTGCAGAACCAGGGGAATCACGGGGCCTTTGCGCCGGCGTTTTCAGGAGCTTCTTTCGACGCAACCGTCTTTATCCAGAGTGCGTACGCACGCTCGATCTCATCGCGCTGCGGCTTGCCGTCCCAGACCGCCACCCCGTAGCTCAGGCTGAAGGGCGTGGAAGCTGCCTGCGAATCGGCCGGCTGCGAGGCCGCCCGGCCCAGAGCCAGCTTCTCGTGGTGCAGACCGAGCGTCGCGCAGAGATATGAGAACGGCTCCAGCATCGTGAACCAGTTGGCCGGGTGCCGCGCGTTGGTCGGATGGTCGAACATCACCACGGTAACCGGCTTGCCATCGGCCTCGGCGGTGTAGGCGCACCAGCGAGACTGCTTGTCGTTGGTCCCCTCAACGCCCTTGGCGTCGTCGGCGTTGAAGAATTGCCCGGTCTTGTCCATCGAGGTGACAAAACGCATGCCCAGCCCGTAGTACCGCTCGCCGCCCAGGGTCACTGCCGGGCAGCCGACCCCGGCCGTTCGCCCATCAACGTTCAGTTCGCGGAACTCGGCGGTCCACGATACCAGCGAGGCCCTGCCCGCCGGATCAGCCAACACGCGGATCATCCGCGTCTCGTGCAGCAGCCCTTTGCCGCCTGCTCGCCAGGCCAGTTCCTCCTTGAATGATGCGCAGGCCAGCCCCCCGGACGGTCCCGCGAAGACATCGCGAATCGCCAGGTGCGCCTGCTTGCCGTGACCTTCTTTTTCCTCCCAAAAGTTTACCCCGTCGACCGCCACGGCGAACATCAGACTGTGGTGGTGCAGGTGGTCGAAGGGGGCGTCGCGGAGGATGTTGATGCCTGACGGTGTCCGCAGCTCCTGCAGGTAAGGCTTAAACGGCACCTCCGCATATCGGTAGCGCCCGACGGGGCGGTCGCCGAGCTGAAGCGTAATCGATCTAGTGTCTACCGTGACCCGGGGCACATCAGCCGCCACGGCGCCGCCCGCGAGAATCCACAGGCTGCATAGCGGCCATGCCAGGGAACCGGCCATCGCCGGCCTGGATGCGGTTCGAAAACCTGTTCTGCACATGTTGAACCTCCTCAAGAGCAGTATGGGACCCAGCACCGCATATGCTACCCGTCAACCGGCCCGATGGGCACCCGCGGCCGGCCGGGTACCAGGGGCGGCTCATCTGCCGGGCGCCACGGGCGGCTCGTCTGCCATTATTGCGGGCCGGGGGGGTCAGGCCCGGACCGATTCTCACCGCCCGGTCCGGGTTGCCGAGGGCACCTGGGGTCGGTAAAGTGACGGTAGTGTCGAAGACCGGGTCGGGCGGCCGGGACCGGCATCCAGTCTGCTGGTTGGCAGCCTGCCGAGGGCAGTTTGAAGCCTCCAACTGGAAAGGTGGTCTTACAACGTGTTTGCTGGCAAGCGTTTAGGGTCATTGACGTCGTTGTTGGGCGCGGGCGTGATCGCCAGTCTGCTGCTGCTGAACACCGGCTGTGCGGGTCGCTACGATGTGAACCAGGTCCTGCGGTATCTCGTGGAGCAACGCGGCCTCGACACCGGGGAGACGACCGTCACCATCCGCGTTTCCAACCAGACCGCCGGCTACGACGAGAAGGTGCTCGTGCGTATCGACGGCCTCACATCGGTCTTCGAGTGCCCGGCCGAGGAAATGGTCTGCGACTATGTCCTCACTGAGATCCCGGACCTGATTGAGGTCATCGAAGAGCAACGCTACGACGAGGACGGAGGCTTCGCGGGCGGATGGGTGGTCGAGGGTCTGCCCGGCTTCACCCTGGATAACACCCAATATCGCCCGGGCTCGATCATCGTGTTGCAGGTCGGGGTCGAGTCACCCCAAGTGCGCGTCTTGTAGTACCGGTACCGAGACTCAAATATCTTTACAGCCAGCCCGCACCGGCGTACGTGTTTGGCGTGCTGGGGTCTGGCTCTTTTTGCCCAGATGCGGTTCGCCGTGCAATTTGGAGTGGTTGGCCCAGTCAGGCGGGGGCTCGGCGGCGCGAAGAAGACGGAAAAATGTGCCTGACCCGCTGTCTTGCACGCTAAACACGTACGCACCGGCTGGCCGTTTTGTTGAGGTCCGGCACGATCGCAGTTCCTGACGCCGGCGGAGACCGATTGTGCCATCCCTGGGTCGGTCTCAGCTTGCCTTTCCCCACAGCGGTCTCGACAATGCCCCGGCATGTGCGGTATCGCCGGCATCATCGACTTTGCTGGCCGGCCCGTCGATTCGGGTCTGCTGCAGGATCTGTGTCGCTGCCTCAGTCATCGCGGACCGGACGACGCCGGCGTCTGGACGGCCCAGGCGTCCGGCTTCTCCGTCGGGCTGGCCCACACACGCCTGGCGGTCATTGATCCGACCCCCGAAGGCCACCAGCCGATGACCGACCCCTCCGGCCGACATGTGATCGCCTACAACGGCGAACTCTACAACTACCGCCAGCTTCGCGAGCAACTCCCCGGTCCGTTCCGCACAACTTGCGACACCGAAGTTGCCCTGGCGGCGTGCATGCATTGGGGCCCTCAGGCCCTGCGGCGTTTTGATGCCATGTGGGCGATGGCCTATGTGGACATCGAGCGGCGGGAAGGCCACCTGTCTCGGGACCCAATGGGCATCAAACCGCTCTATTGGGCATTCCACGACCGCCGCCTGCTTTTCGCCAGTGAACTGTCAGCCCTTTGCCGCATGCCGGACCTGCCGCGGGAGATCGATCCGCAGGCCCTCGCCTTGTATCTGACCCTCGGCTGGATCCCGCACCCGTACACCATTTATCGCGACGTCTGGAAGCTGCCGCCCGGGCTGCGGCTCTGCTTCGATGCCGACGGCGTCAAGCAACCCGAACCGTTCTTCCAGCTCGAAGAGCCAACCGGGCCTCCGCCGCCGTATCCGGATGCGGTGCGCGAACTGCGGCGAAGGATTGAGACCGCCGTCGTGGCCCAGCGCATCGCCGACGTGCCGCTCGGCGCGTTCCTCTCCGGCGGGCTCGATTCGTCCATCGTCACCGCCTGCCTGGCCCGCGCCGGTTCGATGCCGGTCGAGACTTTCAGCATCGGCTATGCCGACCATCCGCGATACGACGAGACACAATATGCGGAGCTGGTTGCTCGACACCTCGGCACCCGCCACCACGCGTTTCGCTTGACTTTCAAGGACATCCTCGACACCGTCGAGCCGGTGCTGAGCCATCTCGGCGAGCCGTTCGCCGACAGTTCGCTGCTGCCGACCGCGATGGTCAGCCGCCATACGCGCCGGCACGTCACCGTGGCTCTCAGCGGCGACGGCGGCGACGAACTCTTCGCCGGTTATTGGCGATACGCCGGCCATCACTACCTGGCCCGCTATCGCCGGCTGCCGCGGGTGCTCCGCAAGGGCGTCATCGAGCCGCTGCTCAAGGTCGCGCCGCAGGCCCGATCGAACCGGCTGCTGGATCGCCTGCGCCAGGCCCGTAAGCTGCTCAGAGGCGATTCCGCCGATGCGCTCGCAACCCACTTGGCCTGGGCGAGGATCATCGATCAGCAGCAGGCCGCCGACCTGCTGGGGCGTGACTTGGCCGCAGGTGCCACCGAATCCCTCGTCAGCCTCTATCGTGACGCTCCCTCGCGGTTGCGAGAAGATACGGCTGAGTTGACTCCGCTGGACCGCGTTCTCCTGGCCGACCTGGCCATCGGCCTGCCGGCCGACATGCTCCACAAGGTCGATACCGCCAGCATGCTGCACAGCCTGGAAGTTCGCGTGCCGCTGCTGTCTGTCGATGTCGTCAACTTCGCCGCTTCGCTGCCGATCGAGTACAAGATGCAGGGTTCACGCGGCAAGCGCATTCTCCGCGACGCGTTCGCGGATGTTCTGCCCGAAACGATCCTGAATCGGAAGAAAATGGGCTTTGAAGTGCCCGTCGGCGAGTTCCTGCGCCACGAGCTTGCCCCGATGTACAAGGACCTGGTCACCAAAGAGGCCCTGCAGGATTTCGGCATCCGCCACGAAGCCGCTCAGCGGCTGTACGAACAACACTGCCGCCGCCGCGCCGACCACACTGAGATCCTCTGGGCCTTGCTGGTGCTTTGCCATTGGGGAAACCGATAGGACGAGATCCCCCGGCGGATCGATCATTCTGTCTCAGCGCAGTCGGCCGTCGCCGGCACGTCCCGACCGCTGAGGCAGCGGAGGAACATGGCCGCATCGTCGCGGTCCACATCGCCGTCCGCGTCGAGCCGTGCGGTGACGCACGCCGGGTCCTCCTGCGGAATCGTCATGCCGCTCAGACATCGCTGGAACATGCCGTAGTCTTCCTGATCCACGTCGCCGTCGCCATCGAAATCACCAGGGGTCGAAGCGGGCGCGACTGTCAGTTGGGCCTGGTGTGAGACAACGCTGCCGGTGGAGGCGCTAACCACGCAACGGTAGCCGGCCGCATCGGTGGTGTCGATGTTCGAGATCGTGAGTGTTGGCGTGGTGCAGCCCGAGTAGTGCCCGTCATCGACGAGGTTCGAGCCGTTCTTCTGCCACCGGTAACTCAGCGTGCCCACGCCCGAGGCCTCCACGGTGAAGGATACGGTGGAACCGGCCGTGGCGACCTGTGCAACCGGCTGTTGCGTGATGACCGGCAGACATGCGTCGGGCGCGAAGCCGCAAAGCTTGGGATGAACCTCCTCGGCGTAGCGTTGCTCAATGCTGTCTCGCAGCAACGGGTTGGAGGTGACCACGATCATCCGGGTCACGTCCACGGTGCCAAGATTCACCTGCAACCGGCTGCCTGCGACCTGCGTTGCGGTATCCCGGATCCCGCTCGCTGCGATCTCGAATGCGGTCGCGGACGGCAGCCACGTCGGCAGGTTCACGGTCAGACTCGCACCGGCCACCGGCGTGTAGTGACAGCCCTGCTCGTCGTTGTAGTACTGGTCGTTGACCACGAGCAGCAGCAGGGTATCAGCGCCGACAACCAGCGATCTGGCCCACAGGCCCGTACCGGCCTGCACGTTCACCGCGGCCGGGCAGCCCGTAACCAGCAGCGGAGCCGCCGTTCGGATCTCGGCACCGAGCAGGCCGATCTCCCGCCAGAGTGCCAGCGCCGCCGGTGTGCCGGCACCGAGGCCGTTCGCCGGTTTGCCCGGGAGGTACCACCAGTAGGAGATCCCTGTGGCGCCGGCGGCAAGGGCGTAATAAACCTCGATGCGTTTGCACGCCGGCGGCGCAAACGGGAATCGCTGCCCCGTCGTGGTGTCGATGTATTCACACGAGTACAAGACGACGTGCAGCGGATTGGGCTCAGAGCTTGACCGCGCCACCTGCGAGACCGCGTAGATGTAGGTGGCCTTGCTGTAAAGTGGAATTCTGCTTGGATAAAACCATAGCGCTTCTCGCAACCGGTTCTGGTAATACGGATCGGTCATCAGCACATCGGGGACCTGGCCGTAGTTGTACCAGTTGAAAGGCGTGTAGGTGCTGTCGATGTTGAGTGTGGTCGGCGCGGTCGGGTAGGCGGCCCGAAGTTCCTCGCCGTGCTCGACGGCCATGTCGGCGAGGGAGCCGACCATCTTGTCTCCGGGCAGGCCGGTGACCCGCGAGTCGGCGGCGTCGGGCTCATCCCGGATGAACCACAACTGCGGATCCTGACAGGACCATTTGCCGATTTCGTCGATGACAAATCCGTACCCGTGGTCGGCCGCGTATTGCCTGCCCTCGGTCGTCTGCAGGTAACTCTTGACGGCATCCGACCCGCCCTGCACGACCAGCGAGTTAACGCAGTGATTCGTCGCGTCGTCAATCCATGCTCGGGCGGCGGCATAGTCGCCATCCGCAGCGTCTTTGGCGCCCCAGGTGCCGTAAATGAAGGGGTTGGCCCACGTGCGAACACCGGCGGAGGCGGTGCGACCGTCGGCGTAAACGCCTTGGCAGACATGGAACGAAGCGGGTGAAAGCGGTTGGGCCAGTTGCAGGACGGATACCGCCGTGTCGAGGTCCGGATC
Organism: Phycisphaerae bacterium; assembly: GCA_030372985.1. GTDB lineage: Bacteria > Planctomycetota > Phycisphaerae > UBA1845 > PWPN01 > JAUCQB01. The sequence continues at coordinate 12,570 of JAUCQB010000218.1, read as the reverse complement.
ATTGACCGTGGTCGTGCTTGCGGTCACGTCGCTGCCATCGAAGAGGATTGTCGTCGGAGCAGTCCCGTCACCGCGCCGCCAGTACAGATACACCTTGCTCAGGTCAGACGAGAAGCTCGCGCCGGCCGCCCGTGGTGGATCCGCTTCGACCGGAACGATTGCGGCGGTCGAACCACCGGTGTGGATGACCGCGATGTCGACCATCGGGCTCGTGGGGGCCTGCCGCAATCGCACGACGATCTGAGCCGTTGCGCCGGCCGCGATGGTTCTCGGGTCTGCCTTGTACCAGACCGGTTCGCCTGCGTTCACCAGGGTGTTGAACTGCTGTTGCGTCATCGCACCATGGGCCAGCCCAAAGTAGATGCTCACTGGGTGGCGCTTGACTACCTGCTCCTCCTCGTACAAGGCCAGTTCGAGGCTGATGCCGGCCAGTGTGACGTCTTGTACCGTCACCGAGGACGGGCCGCTGTTCAACAGGAAGACGTGGACCGACGCACCCATCGGCGTGCTGGGGCCGCAAGGCTCGGGCAACTGGTCGGGATGCCAGAAACACTCGTGCTCAGGAAACGCCCGATCCGGCCTGTACTGGGCACCCAGCAGCGTGACCGCCGCGTTCGCCGCCGTGCCGGCAACGCCGATAGCAAACACAAACAGCGAAATGCATAAAGTGCGGCAAGGGCCGTTAAGCATTACTTCTCTCCTCTCTGCCGGGCCGGTCGCGGTCCTGACCTATCTTAGCAAATGCGGTGCGTCCCGGCCAAAACGTCCGGCCCGCTGCGGCATGGGAAGAAGCCGAAGTCTTTTCGATCGTTGTTCTGCCCCTTTGTGCAAGGCCGATGCTCTTCGAGCGAATTCCTCTCACCCCGGTCCGAGGGTTCCCTGGAGCACCGGTTCTCCTTCACCGGCCGCCGGGATTCCCAGCGTTTCATGTGCCCAGCGGGCGGGCACGCGCATTCGCAGTTCGTTGACGGCCCGGCCCAGGACTTCACTGAGTTCGCGCCGGTCGCGGGGCAGCTCCAGTTGCCGCCGGAAGTAGGGCACCGGCACCCGCTCGCCGAACCGCAGCCGGGCGACCGGCCCCAGGACGTCGCGCCGGATCGTCCGCCCTTCGCAGGCGATATCATCCTGCCGCAGATCCAGCCGTACCTCGTTGTGAACGCCCGGACCGCCCGACGATCGCTCCAGCCCGGCACCGGTGGTCTCAACCGTCAGCGTTCCGCCCAACCACGCCTTGCTCAGCTCCCGGTTGAAGAACTCGCAGAGGTGCTCGTACGGAGGCGGGGCCTTGCCCTGGCCCGCCTCCAGCAGTTGCAGCTCCACGGCCTTGCTGAAGATTCCCGCGGCATCGGCCCGCAGCGATTCGAGCATCCTCAGCAGCTCGCGCTTCTCCTCCGGCGTCGCCGACGGCTCGTATCGCGCGACCCGCACCGGCATCCCGAACAGTTCGGCGAAGACCAGCCAATCCTTCATCGCCAGGTGCTTGCCCAGGTAGGCGATGGCGCTGGCTCGCAGCAGGCCGCCCCGCATCGGGTGCCCGCTGGCGGCATGCGGCACGTGAACGATGAACTTGTTCGGCGGCAATTCGATTCCGTCGTATGGCGCCTCCTCGGTGAGCACGCGAAGCTTCCCGGCTTCGTCGATCGTCAGCCGCTCAAAAGCCACCGGCACGATGTCCACCAGCCGCAGCTCGCCGTCGGCAAGGTCCCAGACGTTCTCTGCCATCGCGATGTTGCGCCCCAGTGCCAGCGAGAGGTGTTCAAGGACGTCGCCGAAGCGCTCGATTCCCGACAGCACCTCGCGGCAATAATCGGCCGCCTCGTCAGCCGCCGCTCGATCCGCCACGTCGTGCGCGTCGGCCGCGGAGATCACCTGCCACGACAGACCGGTCAGCGCCTGCCGCCGCGTGCGGGCCACGGCGTACAGGTGGGCGTCTTTTTCTTCCATTTGTTGGTAGAGGGCCATGGCCCGATCGATGGCCCCATCGTCCGCTTCTCGGAGAATCTGGACCAGTCGGGCCGGTGTCAGCCCGTCGGCCGGGTAATCGCGCCAACGATCCGCGGCCATCGGCTGCACCATCTGCCCGATGCGAGGTCGCACCATCTCTGCCGATCGACCGAACGCGTGTGCAATCAAGCGCTTCAATCCCATGTCTCGCTCCTCCATCTGCAATTCCGTGATCCGTGGTTCTTGACTCCAATCTCACATCTGCAAGCTCCGATTTCAGATCTGAAATGTCAGATTTGAAATCTGCAATCTCAGATCTCACATTCCAGATCACAAATCTCACATCCAAGATGTCAAATCTCAAATTCAAGATCTCAAATCTCAGATGCGGTATCTCAGATTTCAGATCTGCATGCCGCTCTGCCATGTGCTGTCCGTCATCCGCCGTGTGGAATCCGTTATCGTTTCACCAGATGCCTTCTCTCCCGAATCGCAGGCCGGGTCCGCGCAGATACTCGATCGCGCCGGCCGACTGTCCGGCCGCGCGGACCGCCAGGCACGCCGACCAGAAGCGGTCGGCATGACCGGCGCCCGAGCGGGCGGCCTCATAGCGCGCCGGCCCGGCCGTCGTGACGCTCCGCCGAACCGAGTGCCAGTCATTACGAATCGCCTCATCGGCCGGAATGCGAATCGCTTGTTCCTCGACGCGCAACCGCAGGCGGTTGGCCAGCTCATCCTTGACCGCTGCCGTGAAGGTGACCGGCTCGACCCGCGATCCGCCAAACTCGTCCACCGCCGCCTCCGCCAGGGCCATGCCGATGCCGCTTGCGTCGATACAGCAACGGGCCACCCGTCGCAGCGACAGCAACTCGCGCAGCGCCTGATACTGCTCGCGAAAAGGTTCCCCTGTCGATTCCCTCACGGCCCGCGTGACCAGGACTTCGCCGTCCGCTTCCAGAACCCACATCACCGTCAGGTCCCGGCATCGCCCGATGTCCACGCCGACGTAAAGCGGCCCTTTGCACCGTCGCAGCCCCGCCGGGTCGCAGCCCTTGTCCAGCGAGACGTCCTCGACGGTCGCGATCAGCTCATGGCTCAGAAGAACCGATGATTCGTCCAGAAACTCGCAGAGGAACTCCTGCCGAAAGAGCTCGTCATCCGACATCGAGCGACGGATTTCCTCCGGATCCACGTCCAGTCCGGCGGCCACCGCGTCCGGGAGGGTCACCACCGACCGGGCGAAGCGATCGTTGGTCCGCAGTTCGGCAAACAGGTTGTCGCGCCCCTTCGGTGTCGAGGCGACATCCAACTCGCCCCCGCCTCGCAGGATGGTCGGGAAGATCGAGGCCCAAATGGCCCGGTCGTCGCGGTGCATGGCGAACTCATCCAGCAGCACATCGCCGGTGAAGCCGCGGGCGGTCATCGGGTTGGCCGGGAGTCCGATAATCCGTACGCCGTTGGTCAACTCGATGGTCAGTTCACGAAAACGGGTCCCCTCGAAGAAGCGGTCGCCGTGGAAGCTGCACGCGATGTTCAAGGCCCGGCAGTGCTGCCGCACCTTGAGCATCAGTTCGGCGCTTTGCCGCTCACCGGCCGAAAGGAGGATCTGATTCCGCCGGCGGGCCAGCCCGCGCAGAAGCCGCTTGAGCGACTTGGTGAAGCTCTTGCCCGTCTGGCGCGACCAGCAGCACCAACTGAGCCGCGCCGGCGATGCGATGTCGGCCCGCTGGTAGCTGAGCAGTGGGATGATGGGCCGGCACTCCGCCGGAACGGAGGAGCTGGCAGAACCCGCGGGGCGGTAGATACCCCCGGTGCCGCTGGCAACCTCCCGAGAGTCTATCTGGTGTTCGTTGCCGACCTCACCCGAATCCATGCCCGCCCCCCGTCCGCGCCGGATTGCCCACACACGGCCACAACACGATGCGATGCTCCGGAGCCGACCTTCTCAACGGAACCGACAGGCAGCGCGGGGGCCGAGCGGTCGAAAAAACCGGTCGCTCCCCAGGCCCGGCATCAAGCCGTAGCCACGTTTAAGTTATTATGAATAAAAGACTTATTGACACAGTTCGGTGAGCTGAGCACCACCATGGGTGGGATTTGACCCCCTGACGCTGCCGGCATGGCCTTGAAACGCTTGACGACCTGGGGTGACATGGGTAGAAGCATGCCGATTGGCGCGGGCGGGAAGAGGCAACCGCGAGCCGTAGCGATGCTGGAAGGCTTTCACCGAGGTCTGTGCGGCCGGTGAAGGCGCAACCTGTCGGCCAGTCTCATCGGGTCCCCCGTCGGGAGGGCAACAAGGCCTCTGCCGCTTCCGGTCTGGTCCGAAGTCGTCTTCAGCGTACCCCTCTCCAACCCGGATTCAGCGATCGAAGGGTTCATTTCTCCGGGTTGTTTGGGCGGCCGCCGACGCCGAGGGGTGTCGCGCCTCAGCGCCCCAAGCACCACTCGCGAAGCTGAGGGGAGTAGATCAGCAGGGCAACGAGAAGACCGACAGCAGTGCCTACCAGGAGGCACCCTTTGATGATCAGGACCTTGGTGTCGAGCCACGCCGCAGCCCCGGGCCGCATCGCGTAGTCACGCAACTGAGCCATGCGGTTGGCGATGCTGGAGTGTCGCCAGCTCTTGGCGTCGATCGGGATGCCGTTGAGTGCCGCGATGCGGTGCAAGGCGTCTGCAAACAGCTCCGCGGCGGACGCACAAATCCCGTCGGCTGGAATCGGGTCCTTGTCGTCCGCCGGTGCCGCCGAAGCCCGGTGGACCAGACACGGCAGGCCGCATGCTTCCACGGTAGGGTTAACGCTTCTAGCGCCGAACAGGTCCGCCTGAAGCTCGAATTGCCGCGACACCGCGCCGAAGCCCAACGACCAGATCAGCAGGATCAAAACGGTGGCCAGTACCGGCAGATAGGCTTCCAGATCGGCGATCTGGTCGAAGAATGCCGGCCATTTCCCGGCCGCATACATAATCAGTTCCATGACGCCGCCGACGATCAACATGCTCAGCACGGCGAACAGCAAGTAGAACTCGATGTGACGGCATTTGACATGGCCGGCTTCGTGGCCAAACACCGCCTCGATCTTGGCGTCGTCCATCATTTCCAGCAGGCCGTCAGAAAGCAGAATGTATCTGACCGGCCGGAGCAGGCCCATCACCGCGGCGTTGACGACCATGCCGTCGCTCTCCCAGATCAGGATGCGGCGGTATTTCAGCCCCACGCGCCGGCAGAGGCCTTCGAGTCGCCGGCGCAGCTCGCCGTCCGGCAGCACGCGGGTGTGCCAGATGTACCGCAGCATCACCGGGGCCACGAGAAAAACGAGCCCTGCCAGCGCGACGAGCACCACCTGGTCGGCCCACGCGATGCCGAACGCCGCCTGTCGGATCCGGTCGGCGTAGAACTGAACGAAATCGTTGGCCACCATGATCGGCAGCATCGGGACGGCAATGATGAGCACGTTCTGGCGGAACATGAATTTGATGAACGCCCGCAAGCCCCACGGCGGGCGGGTGGGCACCGATGCCCAGAGTCTCAGCTCCATCGCGACCTGCCGAACGGCGCGGTCGGCCGGGTAGACCGCCACGTACGAGACGAGAATCGCCGCGAAGAACGGAGCGATCGCGATGATTTCGTCCAGGCCCCAGACGGCGGCAATGCCATTCCAGTTCCGAATAAGCCGAAGCCAGTCTGTCAGGAAAACCAGTGCGGCGAACGTGACCAGGAGGACCGCTCGGATGAGCGTGTGCCCGCGGCCCAGGCGGCGCTGCGCGGCCGGCAGCCAAGCGGCTTCTCGCTCAAGCTTCGTCCTGACGCGGCGCGTGGTGATCGCCCCGGCGAGCCACGCGGCGAGAATGTGACCCGCGACCGCGGCGAAGACCCAGACGGGATTGCGCACCAGCACCCATGCCCGAGCCGGCCCCTCGAGAGGTATGCTCAAAACGATCGCAAAAGCCGCAAAGACGACAAACTGCATGCCTGATTGAGTCCAGGGCGACCTGGCATTTCTCCCTCGCCTGGGGACGGCATGGAGACTTGGCGGCGACCGTGCCGCGGTCTCCTACGCACTGATGCTCTCCAGCCGGTCACCCGGCTTCACGTGCCGGCCGTTCACGAAGTCCTGCCAGGTCATGGCACGCTTGCCGGCCGGCTTGAGGCCGTGAATCTCCAGTGTTCCCTGCCGCGTCGCGACCGTCAGCAGAGAAGTGATCGTCCCCGGCGGCTCGGCGGCTTGAGCGGGAATGGCCGAAGCGGTCGCGATGGTGATCTCCTCGGTTCGCCCATCGGCTCCGCGGTACAGGCACCGGGCCCCCGGCCAGGACCACATCGCTCGACACCGCAGGGCGATCTGCTCGGCAGGCTCATCAAACCGCAGCCTGCCGTCCGCCTTGGTCAATTTCGGCGCCTGCGTGGCCAGCGACTCGTCCTGCGGCTCGCCGGGGTGGTGCAGGTCCTGTTGCAGCAGTCCCAGCGTCGCCCCCAGCGCGTCGCAAGCCACACCCGCCAGACGATCGTGCAATTCCTCGGCCGTTTCCGTGGATCCAATCGCGGTTTCGCGGCGGATCAGCACCGGACCGGCGTCCATACGGTCGACGAGGCGAAAGACGCTCACGCCGGTTTTCGGCTCGCCGTTGAGGATCGCCCAGTTGATCGGCGCCGCCCCGCGGTATTTCGGCAGCAGCGAGCTGTGAATGTTGATGCCATCACCGGCGAACGCCGAGCGAATCGGGACACCGAGCTTCTGTCCGAAAGCCGCGACGATGCCGAGGTCCGCCCGCAGGCTCCTGATCTGCTCGACGAAACCGGCCTCGTTTGCGTTCTCGGTCTTGTGCACCGGCAATCCAAGCGACTCGGCCATGGCGCCGACCGGGGTGGCGGTCGGGTTTTTACCGCGCCCTGCGGGCCGGTCGGGCTGGGTGACAACCGCGGCGATCTCGTGCGGGCTGTTGGCCAACCATCGCAGAGTGGGCACCGCGAACTCACCTGAACCAAAGTACACCACGCGCATCGGGCCGCTCCTGAGCAGGCAGGGGACCGCGCCACTGGCACGGACCGTATCCACCATTCAAGATCATAAGGGTGAAAGCGGATACGGCCAAGCGGACCGGTCACCGCGTCCGTTTACTTGCCGGGCTGGCGCGACGGCACCTGATCGAGAATCATCTTGATGGCCTGATCCAGCCTCTCGACCTGTCTCTCCGGGGGCGTGGCGCTGTCCATCGCCGTCCGCAGGACTCCGCGCCAGATCTCTTTCGAGTTCGCCGGATTGTACGCGAAGAAGGCCAGCGTGCCCTCGGTGAACTGCGTGTAGCCGTCGGTGCGCGCCGAATCGCCTCGAACTTCCTTGCCGGCCCAGTAATCGATCAGGAAATCAGCCGTCCCGCCGCCGGCCTTCTCGTAACCCTTGAGAGCCAGGTGCTTCTCGGTCAACTGCCGGATCAACTCGTCCCCCTTCGGGTTCACCGGCCGTCCCGCTCCGGTTGTCCGCAGGGCACCCTGTGCCCAGGCGTAGGTGCGTGTGTTCTCCGAGAACCGCAGTCCAGGTCCCCAGCGTGACGCAACCTCCATCGGCTCGCCGCAACCGGTTGCCGCGAAGGCGAGCAGAAGCAAGCCCGCAATGCTCCCACCGGCTGTGAGCACATTCCTGGATCGCTCTGGCATTCGTACGTTCATATCTTGCTCCTTATGATCGTTTTCAAGAGTCGTCCGACAGCCGCCTGTCTCTGCATCAGGCCGCCTTACGGATTGGAGCCGGGTCCAGGTCATCCTGCGTGTCGGACGGCACGATCACCGCGCCATCCTGACGAATTCCACGTCATACTCCTGCCCCATCGCCAGTTGATGATAGACGCCCGCCAGGCAGTCTCTGACGCGATCATATGCGAGCGTATAGTAGTTGCCGTCGTATCCACGATCTCTGAGCTCGACGAAGAGCTGCACCTCGCCCTTTTCGGATGAGGCCTCGGCCTTTGAGACATGGATCGGGTTCGGGTTGAAATATGCTGCGTCCACCCTCCCGTCGGGGCTCACGCTTGTGATTTCGAGCACGTAGCTGCCATCGAGGCGCAGCCAGCGGCCGACCAGTTTGCCGCCGCCAACGGGCTTGGCGACGGCCATTTTCCCCTGCGCTTCCGCGTCCCTGGTACCCGGGGATGTGGTCTTCGGAGCGCCATCGTCCTTGCGCAGAACACAGATCCCCATCACGATCATGATGGCAACAGCGAGTACGCCTGCCACGATCGGCAGCCATGCGGGCACGCGGCCGCGCCTGTACCCGGCTGAGTCAACGTCGTTCTCGGTTTGCCTTCTGTTGGCATTCATCCCCATCACACCGACCTCGGATGCGGGCTGCCGAACCAACCGCAGTCGCCGACGACGCCGGCCTGCCTCGCTCCATCGATCAAAAACCGTCTTCCAGTTTTTCCTCCGATTCCATGACTGCCGGCGCGTTCCTGCCGACAACATCATTTGTCATGGTCCCAGTTGTCACCATCACGGCCGGTTGCCTGCCGAGAATGAGCTTGAGCGGCCTTGCCTTGAGGTCCGTGGCAGGAGCGGCATACACCACCGCAGCCGTCAGGCCGCTGAAAAGGAACTGTGCTGTTCTCATGGCAGGCTCCTGAGTCAGATCGGCGACCGGCATTATAGGGTTTGTCCTGATTGGGCAACAGGACCGAATCTGAATAAACACCGTGCGACTTGCGGTCTTACAGTCTTCAATGAAGCCCAGCTTCCCGTCGAGCAAAAGGGCGGGCAACCCGGCCCGGGCAGCGGATTCCGGCGGCCCCTTGATTCGGCCGCCCAAATGGAATCTAATTGACTGCGGGAGCAGTTGCCGCGATCCGCCCCCGCTGGTGCCAATTCCCCGCAGAGAGGACAGCCCTCATGAGCAACGAGATCGAGCGAAACGCCGACCAGTTGAGTCCCATCAGTCGTCGGGCATTCTTCCGGAGTCTGGGCGGCAAGGCCCTCAAACTGGGCATCCTCGGAACCGCCGCCGCCTCGTTCGGTGCGGACGACGGTGGCTGCCGCTTCAACATCGGCTACGTCGACACGAATTGCGGGTACTGCGACGGTGCCGATCAGGACTACGAGCATTGCGACGGCGAGTACTGTGACTACGCCAACTACAGCGACTATGCCGACGAGAACTGCGGCTACTGCGACAGCGCGGGGCAGGACTACGAGCATTGTGACGGCGAATACTGTGACTACGCCAACTACTCGGACGAGGGCTGCGGCTACTGCGACAGCGCCGGGCAGGACTACAAGCACTGCGACGGCGAGTACTGCGACTACGCCAACTACGCCGACGCGTGACCGCCGAGCCGGAAGCCTTGCCAGTCATGGAAATCATCATCAAGCCGACCGAGGCCTGCAACGGCACCTGCGTCTACTGCTCTGCCGACGGGACGCTGGGCAAGCGCAAGACCCTGCCGCAGGAGCAGCTCGGCCGATTGTTCGACATCTTCGCCCCGTGGCTTCGCGGGGGCGACCGCAGAAACCTGCGTTTTCTCTGGCACGGCGGCGAGCCGATGCTGTGCGGGCCGGAATACTACGCCGAAATCATGCAACAGCAGCAACGCGCGTTCGGCGACGACCTTGGTCGCGTCCGCAACGCCATGCAGTCGAACCTGTCGCTGGTCGATGAGCGCTGGGTTCCTCTGCTGCGCGACCTGCTCAAGGACCAGGCGATCGGCACCTCGTTTGACATCGTTGACGGCGTGCGAGGCCTGGCCGGCGGCAAGGACCTTCGCGAGATCTGGGTACGGGCGGTGACCCGGCTGCGACAAGCGGGCATCCGCGTCGGTGCGGTCTACGTGGCCCACCGGAAATCGCTCGACAGGGCCAGCGAGATCTATCGCTTCTTCCGGAATATCGGGCTGCATGTCCGCGTGAACCCTCTCTATAAGGAGGGTCGCGCGGATCGACGGGAGTCCAAGGCGTTGTGGATCATCGCGGAGGAGTACGGACAGTTTCTCGTGGACTTGTGCGATCTCTGGCACGCCGACCGGATGCGCTGGTCGATCATGCCGCTGATGGAGTGGTACCGTGCGTGGAAAGGGCACTCGCGGCTCTGCTGCGACAGTCGTGGGATGTGCCACACCAGCCACCTGGGCATCAACCCTGACGGAGCGGTCTTCGGCTGCGGGCGGCAGTCGGACCATGGAGCCAACAGACTGGGCAACATCTTCGAAGACGACCTCGACGAGATGCTGGAACGGCGCGAGCAAGGGCCACTGGCGGGGCGATCGTCGGGCTTGCGCGACGGTTTGTGCCGCGATTGCCGGTTCTGGGAGCTCTGCCACGGCGGCTGCCCGATGATGGGCCTGCTCTACCACGGCGACATGATGCGTGAGACATACTTCTGCGCCGCCCGCAAGCGGCTGTTTGAGCATTTCGAGAAGCTGTTCGGACCGCCGGCTGTGAGCGATCAGTCATCAGCCCCTCGACTGCGCTCGGGACAAGCGATCAGCGGTCAGCCATTAGCCCCTCGACGCGGCTCGGGACAAGCGATCAGCGGTCAGCGGCGAAAGGAGTCCGTGTGCCACTGCTCTGCGAGCAGTGTCGCGCGAGGCACCCCGTTCCGTGCGAAGCAAGGGGAGGGTGATCACGGCTCGGTTTCGCTGAACCCTGTGTTCGATCCTGAGGCTGAGCCTCAGGCTCAGACCCGAAGGGAACCCCGAACCCTGAACCCTCTATCCCGCTTCGTCGTGACCATCGAACGGCCAGAAGCCTGGCCGATGCTCGACTTCGTGCGGATCGTGACACCGCACCCGGATATTGAGCGCCTGACCCTGGGGCGGCTCGATCCGCAGGAACGCGCCCGCGGGCTGGTCAACCTGGAGCGTTTCCTCGCCTCACCGAGCGAATACAGGCCCTTTGCCAGACAGTTGACGATCATCTTCGGGGCCGAAGCCCTTCGTCTGCAAAGCAGTACGGAGCCCGCGAAAGAGGCACTGTTCGACACGCTTTGCCGCATGCGTGCCGAGTTGATGTTCTCTCCGGCGACGATCGGTGACGGCACGTTTGCCCGGCAGGCGGCCGACGCGGGGGTGCCGGTGCGGCTGGAGTTCGGCACGGATTACGACGAGGCCGTGCTGTCCGGCCTGCTGGATCATTTCCTGCACACGCCGACGCTGCGCGTGCCGATCGAACCGTTCTTCACCCTGGCCGGTGCGATCGGCGGACAGCGACGACTGACGCTCTGGCAGATCTTCGACAATCTGGCCGGGCGATGCCTGTTCGTGGATGCTCAGCAGCGCGTTTCCGTGTCGCGGCGGCATGCCCAACAGGGTGTGTTCCTCGGCAAGGTCGGCGACAGCATCGAGGCCATGCGCGAATCGGCCGCGTGGAGGCAGGTCGAGGCCTATGCGGAACGGATCTTCATCGAGCAGACGCCGTGCGCCTTCTGCGAGCACTACCGTTATTGCGGCGGCATCTGGCGGGCAACGAGCGACGCGGACACGGCCTGCCTCACCTGGCGTCGGGTGATGGATCGTATGCTCGAAGCCTACCGGGGCTGCTCGCCAATCGCGTGATCCGCGGCCACTACCGCTGCACGCGGGCCGAGCCGCCCTTGGCGAACGCTTCAACCTCTTCGAGGCGGGCCATGGTGACGTCGCCCGGGAAAGTGGTCAGAAGAGCACCGTGGGCCCAGCCGAGGCGGAGTGCCTGCTCGGGCTCGCGCCCGGAGATCAGGCCGTAGATCAGCCCTGCGGCGAAGCCATCGCCGCCGCCGATGCGGTCGAGCACGTCGAGTTGGCAGGTGGGGCTTACAAACCGCTTGCCGTCGAGCCACAGCACGGCCGCCCAATCGTGCCGGTTGGTTGAATGCACCTCGCGCAGCGTGGTGGCGACCATCTTGACGTTCGGAAACTGCTCGACCACCCGCTCGATCATCTGGAAGAACGTCTCGGGATCGAGCTTCGACGCGGCCTTACGGGCGACCTCCGGGCCGGCAATGCCCAGGCCTTTCTGCAGGTCCTCTTCGTTGCCGATCAACGCGTCGACGTTGCCGACGATTGTGCGGAGCGTTTTCTGGGCCTGCTCCAAACCGCCGATCGGGGCCCAGAGCTTGCCACGGTAGTTCAGGTCGAAGGAGTTGATCGCCCCGGACTTTCGCGCCGCCTGCATGCCCTCGATAATCAGCTTGGAGGTGGTCTCCGAGAGTGCCGCGAAGATGCCGCCGGAGTGGAACCATCGCACCCCGCGGGCGAAGATGCCGGCCCAGTCGAAGTCGCCGGGCTTGAGCAGCGAGCCGGCCTCGTTGGAGCGGTTGTAGAAGACCACGGGCGGCCGGACGCCGTGACCGCGGTCGCTATAGACGGTGGCGATGTTCGGGCCGCGCACGCCGTCGTGCTCGAACCACTTGTAGAACGGCGTCACACCCATCTCCCGGATGCGGCCCTGGACCAGCTCGCCGATGCCATAGTTGACCATGGCGGTGGCGATGCCCGTCCGGAGTCTGAAGCAGTCCGAAAGGTTGGCGGCCACGTTGTATTCGCCGCCGGAAACGTGAATGTCCGCCGAACGGGCCCTGCGAAACGGAACCACGCCCGGATCCAGCCGGTGCACCACCGCCCCAAGTGCCAGGAAGTCCAGCTCACACGAGTCTTTACGCACATTCA
>JAUCQB010000217.1 GCA_030372985.1 Phycisphaerae bacterium | reverse complement strand
ACGAGATACACAGCGCTGTCTCGTGGGCTCGGAGATGTGTATAAGAGACAGCCCGACTCTCGTCGCGTTCGGCCGCGGTTTGGTCCCATGTTTGTCTGGAGAACGGACGGGCTCTGTACCCCGTCAGGCTCTTCGCCGGTCAGTGGCCGGGTCAACTCAGCAGAGCCAGCACATTCTGCGGCTGGGCATTCGCCAACTGCAGCGTGGAGGTTGCCGCATTGACCAGAATCTGCGACCGGGTCAAATTGCTGGTCTCTCTCGCGAAGTCGGTGTCCCGAATCGCGCTCTCGGCCGCCGAGGTGTTCTCCAGGGCAACGGCCAAAGCGTTGTACGCCGACGTCAGGGTATTCTTCGAGAACGCACCCAGACGACCACGCAGGCTGGAGATCTGCTGGTTGGCTTCACGGATGATGCGCTGGGCCACGGCGAAGTTGCCCGAAGCCATGTCATTGTCCTGGCCTCTGAGCAGGCTGGACAGATAGCCGAGGCCGCCCTTGCCCAGGCTGCCGGTGGCTACATTCTGAATGCCCAGACTGGCCGTAGCGTTGAGCCCCAGCGTCGGAGCAATACTGAAATCGGCACCGCCGCCGGTGATATAGAACGTCTTGCTGAGTGCTGTCTGCTGGGCAAAAGCTGCATCGAGGGAGATGTCGATATCCAGCACGGTGCTGTGGAGAGAGCCCTCCAGACCTTTGGCGACGGCGGCAGCCCCGTTGATGTTCAAGCCGACGTCGACACCGTGGTCGCCGTAGGTGCTGTCCCCGCCATTGACCACAAGGGTGGTACCCTGGATGGTCTCGACGGAGACAAAGGCTTCTGAGCCGTACTGCGTACTGTCAAAGCGCAGCGCTCCACCGCCCGCGGCGCTGTACGTTGCCGACACGCCGGTGAGGGCCGACGACTGATTGATGGCCAGGGCCACGTCCGCGAAACCCGTCCCGGACCCGAAGCTGAACTGCTCAACGCCGTAGTTGCCGCTGATCTGCAGCGAGATGCCGCCCGAGGCAACTGCCGAGCCGGTGGCGTAGACATTGGCGGTCTGCGCGGAGGTCGTGACCTGGACGGTGACTGCCCGGTAGCCGTCCTGAGGGATACGAGCGCTGTTGATCTGCAGGGCCGCGATCGCCGAGCCACCCGAGGGCCCGATGCTGACGCCCGACGTTGTGTACTGCAGTGATCCGTTGAGAAGCTTCTTGCCTTGAAACTCCGTGGATGTTGAAATCCTGTTGATGGTATCAAGAATCGAGTCGATCTGGAGCTGATTCGCCTCGACCTCGGCGGAACCGAGGGCCGCCTCGTTGGCGGTCTGGTCCACCAGGCTCTCCAGTTCAACAAGCAGGTTGCTGATTTCCTGCAGGCCGCCCTCAGCCACCGAGATGATCATGTCGGCTCGCTCGGCATTATCCATTGCGGCGTTGATGGCCGCGATTTCGCCGCGCAGCGTTTCAGACGCGATCAAACCCGATGGATCATCCTTTCCCCGGTTGATGCGGTAACCGGTACTGAGCCTCTCCAGCGAGGTATTCAGCGCCTTGTTGTTGCTGTCCAGGATTCGTGCCGCTACCAGAGACGGCACATTCGTCATGATACGACTCATTGTACGTGCCTCCAACCAGCCGCGACCGGCCGTCCCGGAGCCCTTGAACGTGGCCCCTTGAGAAATTCCGGTCGGCGGTTTGCGGTGCGGCGGCTCTTGACCGTCTCGCCCGCGGGGTCATGTCCGCTCTTTCTCTGCCGCGTCACCCGGGACCCATCGACGGCTCGTCGATACAGGCGCACGCGGTCAGCATTCAACCTCCTTGTCCAACCTCATCCGTCCCCGGAGATCAGCGCTCAGCTGCTGCGTCGACCCTATGGGAAACGGACGCCAGGTCCGTCGCTCCTTCGACGGCGAAAGTCGGATCGTCATCTTCAGACGCTCGCTTTAGTTCTGTCCAGACGGCAGGAACGCTTCCAGACGCCGGCCCATTCGGTTCTTGGACACCGCCGGGTCTCATAAACAGGAGAGAAGCGTCGAATGAATTTCCCTCGGGCCTTTTACCGGACAGCGAGCCCGAGGACCGAAAACGCAGAATGACAGAATAACTTTGAGACAAGCCAGAGAGACCGTCAGAAGTGCAGATGATCTCCCCTTGACAGGCAGCCATTCACCCCCAACGAGGGCTTTCGGGCCCCGGCCCGGACCACACCGGCCGGGGCCCGGGAACCCCCTTCCGTTCTTTTCGTCACCGGCCGATCCGGCTCGCCGCAACGATCGCGTATCGAGTCGCCGCCGGGTGTTCCGGAAAACCGGCGCGGAACTCGACTCGATCAGGCGTGCCCTGACCGCATCGTACCGACTTCAATCGGGAATGGCGCCGGTGCCGCCCCGTCTTCATCCGCCGCCGGTTCAACCGCCGAGCAACGCGAGAACGCTTTGCGAACTCGAGTTCGCCAGTGCCAGGACGCTGGTCCCCGCGCTGACCAGTATCTGATTACGCGTCAACTGCGAGGTCTCATGCGCGAAGTCGGCGTCACGGATGGCAGACTCGCTCGATATGAGGTTCTCCATGGTGACCTCCAGTGAGCGAATGTTGGTCTGCAGGGTGTTGCGCTCGAAGGCCCCCAGTCGTCCGCGGAGCACCGACACCTGCCGGTTGGCTTCATTGACGATCTGCGACGCGGTATTCGCGTTGGCCAGGCTTCTCGTCGGATCGAACGCCTGGCTTGACATCACCTGGCTCAGGTAGCCCACGAGCGGATTGCCGAGCCGCGAGGCCGCAACCGACTGGATGCCCATGTTCACTTGCTGATTGGTGTTGACGTCCGGGCCAAGCTGGAAGAGGGCGCCTCCGCCGGTGACCGCGAAGGTCGTGGATCCGATCCCGAAGTCGTTATCCAGCGTGAGACTGAGTTCCAGGGTGCGGGTCTGGAGGTTGAGATCCAGGCCGCGACCAATGACTTGCGCCCCGTTGATGCTCGCAACGGCGTCGCGTCCGATTGACCGCATGGTACTCGACGACTGCGGCGTGCCATCCGGCTGGTAGAGCGTCAGATCGCCGCTGCCCGGCAGCAGGGTCACCTCAACAAACTCATCGGAGCCGAAGCCGATGCTCTGGAACGCCATGCCGCTCGCCGGATTCGCGCTGTTGATGTACACCGCCTCAACGCCGCTCGCCTGGCTCTCTCGATTGACCGCCGCCATGATATCGGTAACCGATGTGCCGGAGGTGAAGCTGAGCACGGTGGTTCCGATCGAGCCGCGGATTTCCACGTTGACACTATTGGGGATCGCGCTGTTGCGAACCTGAAGCTGGGCGTGCTGAGCCGACACGGTGACCGCGACGTCCACGGGAATGTAGCTGGACGTCCCGAACTGGCAGCGATGAACCGTCAACGTGCCGATCATGGTCGGGTCGATGCCGCTGGTAATGTAGTCCAACTCGCCGTTGATCAGCTTCCGACCGGCGAACGACGCGGTGTTGGCGATGCGGGTGATCGACTCGATCGCCGAGTTGATCTGCAACTGGTTGGCCTGCTTCTCGTCCTCCGACATCGCCGCGTCATTGGCGATCTCGACGATGAGTCCCTGAATGTCGGTCAGCAAAGAGGCCACTTCATTGAGCGAGGCTTCCGCCGTCGCGATGATGTTGATGGCCCGCTGGGAATTGCTGATGGATTTCTCGATGCCCGAAATTTCGGCTCGCAGCAGCTCTGAACTGATCAGCCCGGCCGGGTCGTCCGCGCCCCGGTTGATTCGCAGGCCGCTGGAAAGCCGTTCCAGGGAGACCTGGAGTTCCCTCTGAGACTGGCGCAGAGTCCTCTGAGCGACAATGGCCGGTACGTTCGTGTTGATCCTAGCCATTTTGCAATCCTCCTTGATTGATCTTGGCTACCAGATCCGTTTTGCCCGACGGATCGTCCCGCGAGGGCCTTGTCCGGGGGCCCGTGGCCGCGGATACTTCGCCCCTACCTCTCCTTTGAAGCTCCCGAATGATTCGCAGGCGTGCCGGCCACGTTGGCAATGTCTTCCGGCTTCACGCTCGCGGCCGCGCGATTCTCCCTCTTGATCGCTTCGTATACTTCCTTACGGTGGACCGGGATCTGCGACGGCGCGTTGATCCCGAGCCGCACTTTGTCACCGCGAATATCAACAACCGTGATCTCGATATCATCGCCGATCATGATTGTCTGATCTCGCTGTCTGGATAGCACCAACATCCTCGGCTCCTTCCTTGGCCATGCCGATGCTTCATGAATAATCTGCTTGTCCAACGATCGAGGCGCCGCCTCTCGGTTGGCAGACGGCTTGTGGGTGCGCTCGGCGAGCGGATCACCACATTCCTCGCGTGTCAAGCAGCCGACGTCACCGCATCCGCTCAGGCCGGAACTGTAGCGTACCATACGGGGTCCCCGCGGAACAGGTACCCCGTCTCCCGGCCCGGCGGCGCGGGTCAGGCCGTCTTGCTCACGGCCTCGGGCTTCCGGCTGAGATTCATCAGCGGATGGCGTGTCGAGTACCGGCGATCGGACAACACCAACTGCTTGGCCTGGCGTGTCTCGATGTTGACCACGAGCGGTCCCTGGAGGTTGCCGGTCAGGATGCTCTCCACCTTATTGACGATGGTAAACACCTGGGCCGCCGACGGATCCGTCAGGCCGATCTGGGTCAGCTCCTCCAGCTTCACCGGAACCACGTAATCCGGGATGAACAGACGCGGATCACATACCACGAACGCCAGTTCCGCCCGATCCACGGCCTGCAACCAGTAGAACCCGCTGTCCTCGGCCGTCTGAATCAGGGCGTAGTCATGCTGATCCGGGAAGCCCAGGATTCCCTTCTCGAAACGGATCAGCCGTTCCTCATCCACCTCCAGCGGTCCAAAACGCGACGTTTGGATCATCATCGCGACGCTCCTCATCTCGACCCATTCCAAGTGATTGGCCGTTCTCTCGCATGTCGGCGACCGGCCGGCGTCATCCGTAACGTCCGTTCCACCGGTGCGTCCGACCACCTCCAGTTGCAGGAGAACGACCTGCGTCATCCTGAACGCGACCCGGCTTACCGTTGCCGGGCAATCACGACTTCGGGCCGCTGCTGGGTCGGTACAGCAACCCGATCTGCCTCATCCCGCCTCCGCTTCCGGTCCCCACCCGCCTCGCCCGCCCTCGTCCGGCACAACGTGCGCCGGCTAGATGTAGTCCATGAGCGACAGCTCCATCAGCCTCGCGCCGGTCATCAGGTTCGCCTGCAAGATCGTCTGGGCCTGCTGAAAGCGCGTGATCGCCTCGGTGTAGTCGAGATCTTTGACCTCGCTCAGCAGGGCTTGCGTGGCCACGACGGCGTCTTCGGTCAGTTCCAGGCGGGTTCGCATGGTCTGAGACCGGGCGCCGACGCGGCCCTGCACGCGGGTGGTGTGGTCGATGAATTCGCGAATCCGTGCCCCCGCAGTGGTGATGCGCTGTTCGGCATCCGGGCCGCCCGTCACCAGGGCCTGGTAGAGTTCAATCAGGGCGCTGAACACGCTGTCCGGCTCGATCCCGTTCACGTCATCGCCGACGATCTCGTTGCCGGAGGTGCTCTTCTCCAGCCCCAGCCCGTCGATCGCCGGCGACAAGTCCGCCCGGCTGACGCTGAAGGTCCCGGCGCCGCCGGTGTTATCTACCAGCCGGATGCCGTTCCCGGTTAGGGCGAGCGAGGCGGCGACTGCCACGCCCGCGGCAGTGGCGGCGGCGTTCATCCGATCAAGGACGTCCTGCACGGTAACCGATCCGTCGAGGTTGACGTTGAAACTGCTGCCGTCCTTGGCGGTAATGAGCAGGTCGTTCCGACCTTCGCGAAACTCGACGCCCTGGCCGTTGTTCAATGCGCTCAGCGGCGTGTCGGCATACATCGAGCGAATGCCCAGCACTTCGGCGGTGCCCGTCCCGTCGCCGGCTTCGCCGATGCGCATTTCCAGACCGGACACGAGGTTGATGACGTCAATGCCGTCGCCGGCCTCGTTGATCTGGGCCCTGACCTTGACCCCCGCGCTATTGATGGCGTTGAGGACGTCCTGGACGGTCGTCGCGCCGCTCAAGTCGATGGTGGCGGCGAGCGTGTCATTGGTGATGATGATCGAACCGAGACTCGCGCCTGCGCCGCCGAACAGTGAGGCGACAGTGGTCATGGGAACGAGTTTGGGTTGGAGGTCGGCCCCAACGATGCTTCCGGCCGCCGTGCCGATGATGCCCAGGTCGCGGCCCGTTACGCCGCCGCCGACGTCTTGCACACTCACGTTCCCCGCACCGACGTCGATCTGGAAACCGTTCAGGCTTGCGTTGTACGAAGCGTTGAAATCCAACCCGGGGCCGACGTTGAGCCCGGCCTGGGCCGCGGCGCCGTTCATCATCTCGATCACGTCTCCGACCGTGTCGGCATCGCTCAAATCCACGGTGAAGCTGACCGCCGGGACATCCAGCGAGATGCGCAGCAGCCCGCTCGCGTCGATTCCCTGGCCGGTCGTTCCGCCCGTGTCGACGAGCCGGGTGTCATCGGTCAGCGACGGATCAAGGTCCACCCACCCGGCCACCTTCCCGCTGAGTGAACCGAACAACTCGTCACCGGACACGTTGAACCGGGCGTCCAGGAAGCGATCGACGTGCGAGGTCAGAGACTGGACGTCGCCGTTGTAGACGACCCCGCCGTATTCTTCGGTGAATGGAACCGAGTCAATCTGCCGTCCGCCGAAGAGATAGACATCGCCGTAAGTGCGATTACCCACCATCACCAGCTCGTGGATGATGCTCTGAACCACCTCGGCCATGGAGTCGCGTTCATCCTGGCTGCTGAAGCTGTTGACCATTTCCAGGGCGATGGAGTGGGCGTCGGTCAGCAACTGGCTGATTTCGCCGACGGCGCCGTCGCTCGCGGAGAGGAAACCGTCGGCATACTTGATATTGCTGAGAATCTGCTCCTGACGCTCCAGGATCTCGGTCATCCGGACCGCCATTCCGCCGCCGGCGGGATCGTCGCTGGGGGCGGTGATCTTGTTGCCCGTCGCGAGCCGGTTCTGCTCGAGAAAGATCTTCAACGTATTCTGACGCAGAGAGTCCAGCAGCGAGAGCGTCTGCAGGTTGAAGCTCGTTCTGGTGATGTTGATCCCTGATATCGCCATGAGCTCAGTCCGCCATTTGCGGTTCACGCCGCCGCGCTGTCCGCGAAGGCGGCCATATCCTTCCTTCTATCCCAGCAAACCCAGCATTTCCTCAATCAATTGATCCACCACCGAGGTGAACCTTGCGGCCCCCTGAAACGACCGCTCCAGCTTGAGCAGCATGATGGTCTCCTCATCGAGACTCACCCCGCTGATCGACTCCCGCTGTGTCGACAAAGACGTGGTCACTGCATCATGGGCCTCGACGCTGGCCTTGGCCGCCGCCCCTTTGACCGCCACGTCATTGACGATCAGGTTGTAGAACTCGATCAGGCTCTGGTTGCGAATCCCCGCGATGGGTTCATTGCCGAGGGCCGCCAGCCTTGCGGCGTTGGTTCCGTCTCCCGGCGTGCGGTCGGTGGCCGCGGCCAGCCGGGCCGGTTCTTCGAGCAGCATCTGGTTGATGCCGATGTCCATCGCGTCCGAGCCGGTGAAGAAGGTGTTGATTCCTAGCGCTGCCAGAACGTACGAAGTGTCCTCAGCAAAGGTCATCGTGTAACCGTCGGCCGCGGCAAGCTCCAGCCGGTGATCCGAGATCACGGTCGCGGTGACGCTCGCGACGCTCGCGTTGATTTTCGCGGCCAGGGAATTCAAGGAATCGTCGGCCCCGATGCCGTCGAGATCAACGGTGATCGTCGTGGTCGTCGCGACGCCGGTCGAATCGGTCAGGGTGATCAGGAACGAGCCGTTTCGCGGCACCAGGTCCAGACCGATCTGACCGTCGTTCAGGGCCAGGTTCGCATCATCAACGTCGCAGGTCCCGTCGACTTCGGTGAACCATCCGCCGTTCGACAGGCCCTGGCCGGAGGCATGAATTTTGTTGACTTCCTGAATCAGGGCTGCCGCAAGACCGTCGAGCTGCTCAATATGCGGCAGGACTTGCTCGTCCCTGGCGGTCTGGAGACCGGCCAATCGCCCTCCCCACAGGGTCACCGTCCCGCCGTTGTCCGCAAACCGGACCGTGGCACGGATGATGCCGTCGGTGTTGTCGAGCGTGCACATCACGCCTCGACTCATGCCGCCCTGAATGAGCAGGTCGTTGCCGACGTAGACGTTGATGCTGCCGTCAGGCTGCTCGCGCACCTGGATCTGTATGATTTCCGAAAGCTCGGACAGATACTGGTCCCGCTGATCCCTCAGGGCATTGGCCCCGAATTGACCTCCCCCCTCCATCGCCACGATTCGCACGTTCAGGTCGCGGATGTTCTCGATCAGGTCGGCAGCCGTTTCCGCGTCCCGCTGAATCTGGGAATTCAATTCGTCCCGAAGAGCCAGGACCTCGGTCCGTTGCCGATGAAGCGCGGAGATCAGCGAGTCGGCGGCGTTCAAGACGATGTCTCGCTGCCCCAGGCTCTGCGGGTCGTTCTGCAGCGCGCTGAAGGAGTTAAAAAACTGCTGGAGCAGCGTGGAGAGGTCGACCTCGCTCAGTTCATTCATCGTGCCTTCAATGCGGCCGATGTTCTGCTGCTGAACGGTGACCATGGCCATCTGGCTGGTCGCGGTGCGCAACCGGTTCATCAGCGATTCGTCGACGTTGCGTCGCAGATCCGCAAGGGCCACGCCGCCCCCGGGCATGAAGCCCTCGGGAATCGTCCCGCCGATGACGGGATGAAGCACGGGAGTCTGGCGCGTGTAGACGGAGCTGCCGGCATTGGCAATGTTGTTGCCGGTCACCTGCAACGCGCTCTGATACGCCAGAAGCGCCGTCTTGCCGATCTGCAATGCACCGTTCACCAGACCCATGTTTCACCCTACCGCCTCGAACACGTTCGCCCGGCCGGAAGTTTCCCGGCCTCCCGCCCGCGAGTAGACGCCGGTTGCCGGCCCGCCCGACGTCATCACCTCGATGATTGCTCCCATGTGGCGGAGCATCTCCGTGGTGATCATTCTTGTGGTGGTGCTGATCCGCTCGATCTCCTCCAGCCTCACTCGCAGGCCGGTCGTTGCCACGAGAATCTGACTCCGGGTCGGCTCGGCAAAACACTCGGCCAGTTCCGTCATCCGAACGGTTTGCGGCTTGCGGGAAGCCGTTCCAAGCCCGCGAAGAATGTTGCGGACGAGGTCCCGGCGAAGCCCCTCTCGCTCGGCCAGACGGCCGGCAAGGACCGACTCGCGGGCGGTGATCGACTCGATCATGTTGCTGTCCGCCCGGCGCATTGCCTCCAGCTTGTCGCGCATCAGCGCGGTTAGCTCGTCATGAAGCCGCGACATCTCGTTCAACAGTCGAACGAGCTCTCTTGCCAGGTTGTCCGGTTTCGTCTGCGCCACGGTCATTCTTCCTTTCCGCCGGCCAGTCGTCTGTAAATCGCCTCGGTCAGGCTGTTGCGCATGCGGCTGCCCGCAAGATTCAGGAACTCCTGGTCCAGTTGGGCCTGGAAGATCTTCTCCCCGCGACCGCCGTGACCGTATTTCCCCTCGATGGTGCTGTTGCGGGCGATTCGGAGCATCGGTCCGTAGAAGGTCGCACTGACCACCTCACCCACGGCCTTGCGCAGTCGGGGACGGTCGTTCGTGGCCGCGGCCGTTGCGTGCGGCGGGGCCTGAAGCACGGAAGTCACTCGCAAATCGCTCATTCGTTCGGTTCCTCGCGGACGGCCTCGCCGTCCGGGTTTCCCCGCGATCGCCTACTGTTCCTCAACCACCGTCGCGTACAGCTTGCCCGTCTTCTTCAGTTGATCGATGATCGCGATCTTGTCGGCAGCTGGCACCTGCAGCCGGTTCAGGGCGTCGAGCAAATCGGCCAGTTTCGCGCCGCCCTTGTGACCAGGGTCCAGACCGATGAATTCCTGTCTGACCACCCTAGGGTTCTCAAGCGTCGGAGGAGGCTCGGGCACCAATGTCTCGACCGTCAGGCCCTTGTGAGAAATGACCGCCGGGGCAATTTCCACGTCGCCGGTCATCACGATGGTGCCCGTCCTGCGGTTGATCGTGACCCGGGCCTCGGCAAACTGCATGAAGAGATCGAGGACCTCCAGCCGGGCCAGAAACGCCGCCGGGTCGTTTCGTTCCGCTTCCGGAAGGCGAACCGCAACTGTTCGCGGATCGCAGGCCACGGCGATCTGGCTGCCGGGATCGTCGGCCGCACCCGCGATGATTGCCACATCGGCGTTGATCGCCTGGGCGATGGTGTTGGCCACGCCCCATCCGGCCACGCTTTCATCAATGACCAGCGTGACGTACGGGTCATTGGGACGGAGCCATGCCAGGCTCTGATTGCCACCCAGGTTTCGCGCGATGGCCAGTTCCTTGCCGATGGCGATGTAGTTGTGGATCCAGTCCTGTTCGAGCGTCGCCCCCTGCACGATCTTGGCGACGGTCGGGAGGGCGGGATCTTCGATGTGCAGCGGACCAGAAGCCAGGGCCATGACCCCGCGCGTGTCCTGTGGATGGGGACCAACCAGCGGTGTGATCAGCAAGCGGCCGCCCTGCAGACTTTTGGCCGCCCCGATGCTGCTGGCCTGCACGTCGACCCGCTCACCTTCCCGCGCCCCGTCCTGCGGCAGAGACGCCTCCACCAGGACAATGGCCACGTTCTTGACATTCTTCAGCTCTTCAAGGGTGACGACCGGATTGGCGAAACGATCGTGGGCCTTGGCCAGGGCCTGCATCGCGGGCACGTAGTTGCCGCCGTCGCCCGTGCCGGCCAGGCCAACCACCAGCCCGTAGCCCACCAGGCGGTTGACCCGCGAGCCCTGCAGATGCGTGATGTCGCCGATCTTGACCGCCACAGCGGCAGGCGCAACCAGACCCACAATCAGCGCCGCCGCCAGCAACCGGGATGCCATTCTGTTGCCTGTCATAACTGGCTCTCTCAACTTCGCTT
The DNA here is from genome assembly GCA_030372985.1 of Phycisphaerae bacterium. Lineage (GTDB taxonomy): Bacteria > Planctomycetota > Phycisphaerae > UBA1845 > PWPN01 > JAUCQB01. The sequence goes on along the minus strand of JAUCQB010000217.1, from coordinate 55,351 downwards.
CCACCCGCTGCGTTCGGACCCTTTCATCGCGATTCTCCGGTCTCGTCAGAAGGGCTTCGCCCAGTCGAGCAGTCGGGGAATCCAGCCTCGCTGAGTCGCATCACGCAGAGCACCGCTGTTCTTCTCGACGAGGACCATTTCCGCGACCTGCGTGCTCAGGATGGTGTTCGCTGGCGTCACATCCTCGCTGCGGCAGATGCCCGTCAACGTCAGATCAATGACTTCCTCGTCGTGCGTCTCCTGCTGGTGGGCTTCAAGCACCAGGTTGCCGTTGGGCTTCACGTCCACGACCTTGGCCTGGATCCGGGTCTCGAACTTGTCTTCCCGCTCGTTCTCGCCGTCGTTTTCGTATTTGTTGTTGAACTTGAACTTGAAACCCGGCTCCCCTCTCGGTAGCTGGTCGGTACCAAGCTTGTGATCCTCGTAGAAGCGAAACCATTCACTCAGTTTGCCGTTGATATTCCATTTCCTCTCGGTATCCATCTTGGCTTCCGACTCGTACGACTTCTTCTGCTTCACAATGATGGTGACCAGGTCGTGAGGCCGGAACTTGCGCGGCGCCGTGCGGGGAATGGCAATCAGCGAAACCGCCTCGATGGATCGCGTGGCCGGGGTGGCCTCTTCCCTGGGAGGGACGGCCGCAAAACCCCCGGGCGCGATACCCGGCGTTCCCATTTCCGCTTGCAGGCGATGCTCCGGCGGCGGGATCCGCCACAGCGACGAACTCTGTGCGGCGGCCTCTGAGGCCAACAGGCAGACCCCTAGAACAGACCAGACCATTCGTGACATCAGATCGCACCCCTTCCTGCGGGCGCCGTCGCGGCCGGTCGATCATCGCCCGCGACCTCCACCGTCTTGTCGCCGACCACGACCGCCGAAAAACGTCCCGCGGATCGCTCGCCCATCTCGTTGCGAACGTCAATAACATCCCCGAACGCGCCGGAACCCAGCGCCCGGGCCGTGCCCTTGATGCGCAGGTTTCCCCGGGCGATCAGGACGGTGACCAGATCGTTGCGGTGAACCAGAGGCATTGGCTCGAAGTCCTTGGCGAGCAGCTTGTCGCCCTTGTTGATGAACCGCTTGGCCTGCTGTCCGATGATCGCGGCGGGGCGGGCCAGGCCGATGTCCTCGACCCGATCGAACAACTGCTCCTGCAGAGTGACGTCTGAGGCCGCCGCCACCGCGCCCCTGTTGATCGGCCGGCCGGCGATCAGCACCGCCTTGCGCAGCGAGACCTTCGCCGAAACCTGCAACGTCTGCTCCTGCTTGTCCGGATCGATGATGGTGACATCAAGCGGTACCAGGCCGAGCAGTTCGTTTCCCCGGCAGGCAACGCGGAACTGGTACGTGGGCTTGGATAGCTCCCACTGACGCGAAAGGGCCTTGGGGAACTGGATGACGGGCGTGCCGCCCAAATGTGCGAGCCTCTGTTGAATGTGGTAATGAATCGCGCCGCCCAGGGTGTCGGGGTCGATCGCCGCGGCATCGGGCGGAATTTCCGAAGCCGCCCGCCCCGTCGCCTCAAGCCGGGTTGTCGTGCCCGCGTGAGAACCATCACGACGCAAGGACGATGGCGACGGCTCGTTTTCTCGACGAATCGGCCTTGTAACCGTGCAACGGCTGTTGCCGCGGAAGGTCCAATGAGCCAGGTTTGCCCCCCGGTCGGACAGAGCCTTCTGCACATCATCGATCGTCAGAGACAGCGAATGACCCGGTTTGGGGGAAAGAACGATCGGGCAGGAACCGGCCAGGCCGACAAGGTCGCCTCGGATCTCGGCGATATCGCTCAGCGTGACCTGCTCGTCGGCCACGATCGCCGTGTCATGCAACCGAACGGTGATTTCCTGGTCGCAGCGCAGACCATCCGCCGCCGGCCGCGACGTGATCTCGGCTCCCAACGTATACGTCGACCAGACCGCGGCGAGGCAGCAGACCACGCCGCACCGATCGACCCACCGGCCACGGCGCTCACTTCGCCGCTTTACGCCGCATCGAATTGTCCTTGCTGCATCCTGCATCGACGACCTCCGCGTCGCAAGGGTCTCCCGCGGGCAGCTCACTCCCTGTGCCCGCCACCAACTGTCACCCGTGCCTGGTTACCACCTCGCTGCCGTTTCCGCTCCGTGAACACCCGTCATGTCGCTCCGACCGGCCTCCACTGCCGGCCGCCGTCACCGCGATCGACTCCTATCGCCTTAGATTCGCTACCACGCGCAGCATCTCATCGGCTCCCTGGATCGACTGCGAGTTCAGTTCGAAGCCCCGCTGCGTGAAAATCAGATCCACCAGTTCCCGCACCGGCTCGACGTTGCTGAGTTCGAGCATCCGGTTCTGCAGGCTCCCCATTCCGTTTTCCATGGGGTTGCCGGTGATGGCCGGGCCGGAGGCGTCCGTTTCGATATACAGGTTCTGGCCGACGCTCTTGAGCCCTTCCGGATTGATGAACCGGGCCAGCTCGATCTGCCCGATGTCGGTTCGGTCCGGGCCCGCGCCCTGAATGGCGGTGACCCGACCGGCGGCATCGATCTCGATCTCCCGATCGTCCTCACCGAGCGTGATCTCCGGCTCCAGCACCGAGCCGTCCGTGTTGCCCAGCACCAGTTGTCCGTTGGCATTGCGGAAGAAATTGCCCGCCCTCGTGTACGCCGTGATTTCCTCGCCGTTCCAGTAGGTCGTGACCTGGAAGAAGCCCTCTCCCTGGATCATCACGTCCAGCGGCTTGTCGGTCTGCTCGGTGCTGCCGACTCGGAAATCCAGTTGCGTGCCGGACACGGCCGCCCCCAGGCCGACCAGAATGCCGTACGGGTTCGGCTCGTCGTTGATGTCCTTGACCCCCGGCTCGCGAAGCGTCTGGTACATCAGATCTTCAAAATTCGTGCGCGACCGCTTGAAACCGACGGTGCCGATGTTGGCGAGGTTGTTGGCCACGACGTTGAGCTTCGTGTCCATGGCCTTCATGCCCGTCGCGGCGGCATACATCGCAGTGATACCCATGACTTCAGCTCACCTCTTCAGAACCTACTGAATCCGGCCGATGTCGTTCACAGCCCGTCCCAGCGTCGTGTCAGCCATGTTCACCAGATTCGCGTTCATTTCGTAAGCCCGAGACACCTCGATCATTGCCACCATGGCTTGGGTCGGGTCGACGGTCGACGATTCCACCGAGTTTGTTCGCAACCGCGGAAGAATTGCCTGCGCCTCGCTTCCCGCCGCATCGAACAGGTTGGCGCCGACCTTGCAGAGCCGCGAACGGTCCGCAAAATCGACCAGGCCGATCCGGCCGAAAGTCTTGTCGCCCGAGCGAACCGAGCCGTCCGCATCAACCCGAATCCGGCCCCGGGCCTCTTGGGGAACCGCGATTGTCCGGCCTTGCGGGTCAAGCACCGGACGACCGGCGGCCGTCACCAGCAGGCCGTTGGGGTTGATGCTCAACCGGCCGTCTCGCGTGTACCGCGTCCGAACACCGTCGTCGACGGCGAAGAATCCGTTGCCCTCGATGGCCACGTCCATCTCTCTGCCGGTGACCTGGATCTGTCCTTGCTCGAAGGAAGTGACGGTCGGGGCAACAAGCGATCCGCCGGTCATCCGGTCAAGAATGCGATCGCTGAAACGGCCGCCCAGGCCATCTTCAAGGCTTTCGATCTTCCGCTCGCGCACGACCGTCAGATCGTGCTTGAAGCCGACGGTGTCGAGGTTGGCAAGGTTGTTCGCCAGCACCGCCTGCCGGTACTGGTTCACGATCATGCCTGCCGCGGATTGATAGATTCCGTGTACCATGACTCAGTCCGCATCCGTCCTCAACGGTCTCTCCGCCCTACTCAGGCTCCCTCATGCTCGTCAGCCCAATCCCCGCTCGGCCCCGTTCGGTTCGGTTTGTGGATCGAGCGGCACCTGACTGCCTTCCACCCGCGGCGACATCCGCACTCGCTCGGCCATGTGAACCGCGGCGGCCACGGCCGCTGTCTGGATGATCCGCGCGCCAAGGGTGGCCCAATCCATGGGCCTGTTCCGGCACTCCGTTGCCTCATGCACCCGTCGCACGCGACTGATTGACCTCCAACAGCGCGCCGGGCGGCCAGACCACCGACCGCCACCGCGCGGGCAGACCCACACACACCCCGCATCTGTCAAAGGGCGTGCCACCGGCGTCCGGCATGAGAACTGCCGGCAAGGCCAAGACCAGTTGACCAATCACAAGTCTTTACAGATAAAGGGGTTAAGCGGATTGTTAATCTGGATAAAATCAACAACCGGCTTCTAGATGGACCGGCCCAAGAGGGCGCAGCTTCTGCCGACCCTCGGCAAGTCTTGCCGCTCGCCCCTCGCGCCTCTGCGACCATAGTCCGTGCCCCAAAGAGCGATCCTGCCGCCTGGCCCAGTGGGCTTACTTGACTATCCAAAAGTACTATATGGAATCTTTATGGGACCACATGGGCTCCGGGTTTGATGTCGTTCAGATGGCGAAGGAGCGAACGATCTCGCGGAACCGCTCCCCCCGCTGCTCGTAATTGATGAACATGTCGTAGCTGGTGCAGGCCGGGGACATCACCACCACGTCGCCGGGGGCAGCCATCGCCTTCGCGGCCATCAGGGCCTCTTCGAAGCCGCCGGCCTTCTCCACCCGTGCCGAGGGCGATGACCCCGTGGCACATCGATCAACCAACTCGAAGAGTTTGGGACCGGTCGCGCCATAGCAGACAACTCCTTTCGCCTTCCGCACGATCTGCCGGCACATGTCGTCGAATGACATGCCCTTGTCGCCCCCTCCGATCATCATGATCACCGGCACGGAGAAGGCGTTCAGGGCGATCAGCGTCGATTCCGGGGTGGTCGACTTGGAATCGTTGTAGTAGCGCACGCCGTTGTGTTCGCCGACCAGTTCCAGGCGGTGCGGCAAGCCCATGAACTGTGACAGGCCGCGGGCGATCAGATCATCGGGGATTCCCACGCAGCGGGCCACGGCGATGGCGGCGGCGGCGTTGTCCTCGTTGTGCCGGCCGGGAACCCGCAGGGCATCGCTGAACGCCGGGTCGAACTCAAATCGCCGCAGACGCGAGCCGGCACCGGCCTTTCGGACTTCTTCCGCCAGCGGTCCGTCGGCGGCGGAAACGAACGCAACGTCATCGGGCTTCTGGAAACGCACGATGTTCATCTTGGCGGCGGTGTACACCTCCATGGTCCCATGGCGATCCAGGTGATTGGGCTTGATATTCGTGATGATGGCGTGGGAAGGGCTCCATCGCACCCTCTCGACGTCCTCGAGCTGAAAGCTCGACAGTTCGAGTGCAACCAGATCATCGGCGGTCATCCGGTGCAGATCGTTCAGCAAGGAATGGCCGATATTGCCGCCCATCCACACGGCCGGCACCAAACCCGCCTGGGCGCATGCCGTCGCAATCGAGCCGATCATCGCGGTCGTGGTGCTCTTGCCCGCTGATCCGGTGATCCCAATGATGCGCCGCGCCGGGCATCGCTCGACGAACAGGTTCATCTCGCTGCTGAGCGGGATACCGCGTTCGACGGCCTTCTGAACAAACGCCGACCTGGCCTTGTTGACGGCCGGGCTGACCACCAGCAGATCACAGCCGTCGAGGTCCGAATCCGGGTGCTCCCCGAGATGATACGTCACCGGCAGATCGGCCAGTTGCTCCACGCTGCCACGAAGCGACTCGGCCGTCTCCTTGTCGGTCACCGTCACCTGCGCCCCCTGCGCGACCAGCCAGCGGGTCACGCCGATTCCGCCGCCGAACCGGCCCAGGCCCATCACCACCACGCGACTGTTCCTCAGATCGATGTTTTTCATGGTCCGGAATTGTAATCGTTTCGCGGGATGCTGAGAAACGCTTCAAGGGTCGCGAGGCCGGACGATGATGCAGATGTTCCGATCGAGGTCAGGCGACGACGTTCCTTTGCTTTTGATCTGGTATTGGGCAACAATGCCGACCCGGGAGGCTGGCATGAACAAGACCCTCGCACTATCGCTCGCTGCCCTGGCCGCAGCCCTTGCGATCTGGACGGATCAGGTCAGGGCAGCAGGGCGATCGAAGGTTCGTCCGAGCGTCGTCTTTCTTCTCGCCGATCAGTGGCGGGCACAGGCAGTCGGCTACGCCGGCGATCCCAATGCCAAAACCCCTCACCTGGACCGCCTGGCAACCGAGAGCACGGTCCTCATCACGGCCGCCTCGACCTGTCCGGTGTGTTCGCCCTACCGAGCGACCCTGATGACCGGCCGCTACCCGGTCAACAATGGGGTCTTCCTGAACGATGTGTGCCTCGGCCGAGACGCGGTCTCGCTCGCACAGGCTTTCGCCGGCGCCGGATATAAGACCGCCTACATCGGCAAGTGGCACCTCGACGGGCATGGGCGATCGAGCTTCATCCCTCCCGAGCGGCGACAGGGCTTCGAGTTCTGGCGAGCGTGCGAATGCACGCACAACTACAATCACTCGCTGTTCTACGGCGACACCGACGAGAGACAGTACTGGAAAGGCTACGACGCCGAGGCTCAGACTGCCGAAGCCCAGGCCTACATCAAGTCTCACAAGAACGAGCCGTTCCTGCTGGTGCTCTCGTGGGGACCACCGCACAATCCGTACGACACCGCTCCTGAGCGATTCCGACGCATGTTCAGGCCCGAGCACATCAAGCTGCGCCCGAATGTCCCGCCCGAGGCACAGGATGCCGCCCGTCAAGATCTGGCGGGATACTACGCTCATTGCGCCGCGCTGGATGAGTGCGTAGGCGCTGTTGTCCAGACTCTGAAGGACAGCGGCATCGCGGACAACACCATTCTGGTGTTCACGTCCGACCACGGTGACATGCTCGGTTCGCACGCTCAGATCCGCAAGCAGCGCCCCTGGGATGAATCCATCCTGGTTCCTTTCGTCGTGAGTTGGCCGAGGGCACTGGGCCCATCGGGGCGAAAGCTCGCCGCCCCGTTCAACAGCCCCGATATCATGCCGACGCTTCTGGGACTGGCCGGCATCGCGATTCCGGCGACCGTCGACGGCGAGGACCGCTCGGCGTGGTTGCTCGGCAAGCAACCCGACATGGACCGTGCCGCTCTGATCGGTTGTGTCGCTCCGTTTGGGGAGTGGACACGCGACACAGGGGGACGCGAATACCGGGGAATCCGCACGATACGATACACCTACGTCTGCTCGCTCGAAGGCCCGTGGCTGCTGTACGACAATGAGGAAGATCCGTATCAACAGCGCAATCTGGTCGGGCAACCGGAGCATGAATCCCTTGAGGCCAAGCTGGAGGCGTGGATGAGGGCCGAACTCAGTCGATACAAGGATGGGTTCCTCCCCGGACAGGAATACGTGAAGAAATGGGGCTACAAGACGGATGCGAATGGTACGATACCCTACCAGCCCTGAGGCTGCCATGCCTCCACGACATCGGCTGTGTCCGTTTTGGCTTGAAAGCCTGCGGACGAGCGACTCGATGCGTCCGATCATCCGGCCAGCATGCCACGAGCGTTCGTGTCGGCCAATCCGGTGGGCATGGGCGGGCGTTTTCCCTAACCCTGCCGGCAGGGCAAAATCGCCAAGGTCGCCACCATGGACACTGTTTGAATTCGTATACTTTATTGGGACATGATGGAGGCCTTCCGTTGAGTTCCTCGACAATGTGCGAGGCTCGGTCGGGGGCTGGGTGCTCGCTTCGGGAGGCGAGGCATGCGTCCCCGGCCAGCCTGCGGTTTTCGGGGTGACCGACACCCGAAGAGAGGCGGCCGTGCGATGAGACGAGGATTCACACTCACCGAGCTGGTGGTGGTGATCTCGCTGATCGTCATCATGTCCGGCCTGTCGGCTCCCGCAATCCAATCCTATCTGGCAAGTCGTGAGCAGACGCAGGCGATCGGGGTATTCAGCGGCGCGATCACCAACGCCCAAGCCCTGGCGAGGGCCAACTTCACCACCACGGCGATCCGCGTCGAGCGGGCTTTCCAGACCGATGATGCCGGACGGATGCTCAAGGATGTATCCGGACGACCCCGGTGGCTTGATCATCAGAGGGTCCAGATTCTGGCGGTCGGCCTGCGTCAGCTTCAGAGACCCGTCGCCGGAGAAGAACTGGTTTTTCGTCGCCTGCTCGACGTGCCGGCCGTTGAGCTGCCTGCCTCCGCCTGGCTGGCCCCCGACAACGCTCTTGCCCTGCTCGCGTCGGCGGGCACGACGTACCAACCGGCCGCGACCGGTACGACGGTCATCGACACGCTGGACACCTTCTACCTGGTCTTCAACCGACAAGGGACGCTCGCTCGGCTGCCCGCAAGCCGGCTCGTTTACCTCGATGAAAGCCAGAATAACGCTCTCATCGAGCACCCGCAGCCTTCCTGCACCGGGGCCATCGCCTACAACCACTCGCGGTTCGAGAAGTCGGGCCGCGACCCTCGCTGGCTCAAGACGGGTCTTGCGTTGTATGTAGACCAGCGGACCGGTTCGGTCATCGGTGCCGAATCGGCACGTTGATTGCACCCGCACTCAGCCGTCATGATCCGGCCGACCGCTGGAGCTCACGGCAGACCCGGTCCCATTCGTCATAGACAGCACGAACGTTCTCCGGCCTGGCACCGATACCGAATTCACACGGAGCAATGCTTGTGATCCTCAGCGGGAACGGGGTGATGGGGTTGGGTCACCTCAAGAGCGAGCGAACAGGTGTTTCAAACGGCTTTGCCATCCCGCGCCAGCCCGCGAGCGGACATACACGCCAGCCAGAGACGGCACTCCCGCTTCAATCTTTGATTCTGCCGGGTTAGACTATCCGATCAGCGGGTACTCGGCCCCGGATTCAGCCAATGAAGAACGAACGTCTGGCTCGCGGCCAGTGAACTGGAGGACGCAGGACATGAAAGAGACATTCTCTCGGCGAGGTTTTATGAATGCGGCAGCCATCGGAGCCGGTGCGGCGCTGTTCGGCCGAACGGCCATGGGCCAGTCCGCAGCAGATCGCAAGGCGGACGGACGGCCTGCGTACCCGCCGGTGAAGATCCATCGGGTCTACGTGGGCCGGCAACGTGCGGCATGGCCTAAGCCGGCGTTCAAGCCCGAGGATGAGGTGCCGGTGTTCGAGAGGAAGCTGGCCGAACTCAAGTCGCGCATGGGTGACGTCGAGTTAGTCGGCGGCGAACTGATCCAGACGCAGGACGAAGCCGCGAGGCTCATCCCGAAGCTCAAAGAGGCCGACGGCGTGCTGTTGATCCACCTGGCATTGGGTGTGCTGCCGATTTTGCAACAGATCGTCGATGCCGGGCGGCCGACGGCGTTCTTCTCGCAGCCGTTCAGCGGGCACGAGTGGATGTTCGTCCAACAGTGGCAGAACGCGGGCAAAAGGATCGCCTTGTTTGCCACGCGTGACCTCAACGAGCTGGCCGACGCGGTAAATATGGTTGCGGTTCGGGCCCGGATGACCCGCCCGCGACTGGTGGTCGTCGGACGGCCGGCCGGTACGCCCCCGGCCATCGTGGCCGAGAACGTCAAGAACAAGCTGGGCGTTGACGTCGTCCCGGTGTCGGTCGAGCAGGTGATCGAGGCTCACAAGAGCGTCGATCCGAAGCTGGCCGAAGCCGAGGCCGAACAGATCTGGATCAAGCCGGCCCGCAAGATCGTCGAACCGACGCGCGAGGAGATCATCAAGTCATCCAAGATGTTCCTGGCGATGAAGGCCATCCTGGCCGCCAACCGGGCCCAAGCCATCACGATCCACTGTCTCGGCGGCATCCCGATTGATGTCCTCGGTTATCCCTGCCTGGGGTTTACACGTCTGCTGGACATGGGACTGGTCGGAGCGTGTGAGGCGGACATGGATTCGACGCTGACCATGCTGATGTTCACCTATGCATTCGGCGTGCCGGGCTTCATCAGCGACCCGCTGTTCGACACCTCGAAGAACGCCGTGATCCACGCCCACTGCACTGCTCCGACGCGGATGGACGGGCCGGCCGGCGAGCGCGCACCGTTCATCATCCGCACGCACACGGACGACGACAAGGGAGCGGCACTGGAAGTCGAGATGCGCGTCGGCCAGATGATCACCTGTGCCAAGCTCGTCAACCTCGACACGATGATCGCCTCCACCGGCAAAATCATCGAGGTCCCCGACTTCGACGATCGCGGATGCCGCACGCAGATCACCACCGAGGTAAACAATGCCGGTGCGATGCTGGCCAACTGGGGCGCCGGCCTGGTCGATGGGTGGGTGCCGCAACTTCACCGGGTGGTCTTTTATGGCGACCGCATGGCCGGGGTGCGGCAACTGGCACCGCTGATGGGCTTCAAGGTGATCGAGGGCATGTAGCCCTCCGAAAACCGGCGATTCCGAGGCTGTCCGCTGCGGGCCGGCTCATCTCCACCCGAAGATCACCATCAATGCCATCGGCAGGCAACGGCACCGCACCCCGTATTCTCAATTCGCGATTCACCGTTCTCGATTCCCCGGCGTTGCGGCATGCCATGCCGGGGTTGATCTTCTTGCGGTTTTCGGTGAACCTGAGAGCAGCCACCGATGCCCGTCGGCGGCCGCGTCCGGCGACCACCCATCGCCGCAGAGCCGGCGGGCGGCAACCACAGCCCGGAGGTGATGACCATGCCTGCCCGCCGAACGCCAGCCTTCAGTGTTGTTTCATCCGTATTGTCGACGATGCTGATGATTCTCGCCTCCTCGTCCGGTTCGATGGCCGAACAGGCCCCACCCGCACCGCAATTCCCCGGTGTTCTGCCCAAGCCCAAGGACTACCGGGAAAACGGTCCGCCTCGACTGCTTGTCCGGACGGGGGGCGTCATCCGCATCCAGATCTTCGGAGAACACGCCCCGCTGGTGTCCGGTCGTCAGGAACTGATCGAGGCGCTGCAGGCACTCGGTGCGCGAGCGACGGCCAGCGACGAGGGTGCTCGCGTCCGCGTCGGTATCAATTCCGAGTGGCCGGGAGGTACCGCCCATTTGCCGAAACCGGGCGGAGAACGGGCTGAGGCATACGCCTTGGCCGTGACCACCGCCGAGGACGGCAAGACGACTGTGGCAGTACGTTCCACCGATGCCATCGGCGCGTATTACGGAATTCGCACGTTGATCCAGTTGCTCGACCGGGCTCCTGAAGGCGTTACCGTCCGGCAGGCCGAGGTCCGCGACTGGCCGACGTTCACGCTGCGGATGTTCAAGGGGCAATGCTGGTACTACCGCGACAACCTGATGTTCGTTCGCTGGGCCCCGCAGTTCAAATGGAACACCTTCGGCGTTTGCTACACCGACTGCCCCAACTGGCGCAATCCCCCGGAACCGTACCGGGTGATGGTGGACAACGCCTGCAAGACCGCCGTGAGCCGGGGCACCATGCAGATCATGCAACTCGGCAACCCGTACATGCTGAAGGACAAAGCCATCCGGGCGACCTCGGACAGCGACGTCGAGACGCTCGCGGCATTCTTCGAGCTGTCGCTGGCCAATGGCAGCAACGCGCTGATGCTCTGCCTCGACGACTTCGCCTTTCTGCCCGACGAGGACCGATCGAAGTTCGAGAACCTCGCCGGGGCCAACGCCAGCATCGTCAAGCGGTTCGCCGGGCGAATCTGGTCGAAGCACCCGGGCACCCGAATCCTGCTCTGCCCGCCGCCCTACTGGCTGACCGCCAACAAGTCAAAAGGCTACGAGTGGGCCCACGAATACCTGCGCGATCTGTGCGCCAACATCCCGCCCGAGATCTCCATCGTTTGGACCGGTCGCCAGGTAACCACCGTGTGCCAGGAAACCGCCGATATCGAGGCCTACCAGGCACTGATCGGCCCCGATCGCCCCCTTTTTCTCTGGGATAACACGCTGAAGATGCCCCCGGGCTGGAGCAACGTGTTCCGCATGAACGCGTACCTGGAGGCCTGCGATCACCTCGCGACCAGCGCCTGGCCGAAGATGGCCGAGTGCGTCCACGGCGAGGCCGGGATCAACACCTACGGACCGGCCGAAATCTACAAGGTGCCGCTCATGACCGCCGCCGACTACCTGTGGAGCCCCGAGGCATATGATCCCCAAGACTCCCTGCGCCGGGCTCTCTACTGGTTCGACGCCAACCACGAAGTCGGGCCGTTGGTCTACCACTGGGTGAATAAGCTTCACCAGTCGCTCTTCGACAAACGCCTGGAGTTCCTCAAATCTCCGACCGAAGCCGGTCTCAAGGAGATCAATGAGTCAACCGCCAGGTATCGGGTCGAATTCGACCGCATCGCGTCGATGACATCTAACAAGGTGCTGGTGGAGACGCTACGGCCTTACCTGCGGCGCCACACCGAAGCGACAGCCATTCTCTCAACCGTTCTGGATGCCTGGTCGATGGACAGCACGGATAAGCCGGCGACAAGCGCCAAGCTGACCCAGGCCAAGGAGGCTTTCGGCCAGTTGGCCAAGGCTCTCCAGAAAGGCGATCAGGCCGGTCAGCAGCACGGTCTGGTCCGCCAGGAACTCGAAGAACGAACTCTTCAGGCAATCGATGCCCTTATCGCAAACGTCGCTCAGTCGCCCGGCAACTGATCCGCTGTCTCTTCTCACAAACCGATGACCGTGGCGGAGAAGACTTCGCCGGCGTTGTAGCTGCTGCGGACGAACGGCCCGGCGGCAACGGCCTTGAAGCCCATCGATTTAGCCCTGGCGGCCAGTGCGCCGAATTCCTCGGGCGTGTAGTAGCGGGCGACCGGCCAATGCTCCTTTGAGGGCTGAAGGTACTGGCCGATCGTCACGATCTGGCAGCCGGCGTCATGCAGATCCTTCAGTGTCCGCTCGATTTCGTCGTTCGTTTCTCCCATTCCGATCATCAAGCCGCTCTTGGTCGTCATCGACGCGTCAATCTGCCTGACCAATTGCAGAACTCTCAGCGACCGTCGATAGTCGGCCTGCGAGCGAACCTGCGGCGTCAACCGCTCGACCGTCTCGATGTTATGGTTGTAGACGTCGGGCCGGGCCTTGCACAACGCTGAGATGCACCCCTGGCGAGCATGGAAATCGGCCGGCAGCACTTCAATGGTCGATTCCGGCAGGCGAGCACGAACCTCCTGGACACAGGCCGCAAAATGGCTTGCGCCCTCGTCCTCCAAATCGTCGCGGCTCACGCTGGTGATGACCACGTGCCGCAGACCGAGCCTGGCGGCAGCCTCAGCCAGGCGCTGCGGCTCGTCTGGCGCCGGCGGCGAGGGACGGCCGCTCTTGACGGCGCAGAACCTGCAAGTCCGCGTGCAGGTGTCGCCCAGAATCATGAACGTGGCCGTTCGGTGCGACCAGCACTCGGTCACGTTCGGGCACCGGGCCTCCTCGCAGACGGTGGCCACACCACTGGCCTCGACCACCGCACGCGTGGCCAGCATGGCCGTGTCCGGCCTCGGACGTTTCAGCCAAGGCGGTAATCGGCCCGTGCGAATCTTATTGACCGGAGCAGCCATCTCGCCCATTCAACCTCCTGGCATCCACGTTTGCAAGCCGCACCGCCATATGCGACCATGCCGGCCATGCACGCTTCATTACCACACAGCACCTTGACGTTTCTCGCGTGTATCGTCCTGAGCACGGCAGGCTGCGGCAAGCAACCCCAGCCGGCCACCGCCAGGCAGGCTCGCGAGGTCATGGGCACCCTGGCCGAGGTGACGGCCGTCGCCGCCGATCAGACGACCGCACGAGCGGCCGTCGAAGCCGCCTATGCCGCCTTCGAGCAGGTCAATTCGCTGATGAGCGATTACCGCGACGACACGGAGATCTCACGCCTCAATGCGCTGCCGGCGGGCGAGTCGTTCGTTGTCTCACCGGAAACCTTTTTCGTGCTCCAGCGATCGGCTGAGGTGTCGCAGGCCAGCGGCGGGGCGTTCGATGTCACCTGTCGGCCCCTGGTCTCCCTGTGGAAGCAGGCAGGCAAAGACAACCGGCTTCCCGACCAAGCCGCGCTTTCGAATACGGTTGCGGTCGTCGGCTGGGACAATCTCAAACTCGACCCGCAAAGCCGCCGCGTCACCAAAGGCGTCGCCGGCATGCAGATCGACGTTGGGGCCATCGCCAAAGGTTACGCACTCGATCTGGCGGCTGAGCGAATGAAAGCCGCCGGTGCAACCTGCGCCCTCATCGATGTCGGCGGCGATCTCGTCGCCGTGGGCACGCAGGCAAATGGAGGCCCCTGGCGAATCGGGGTTCAGCATCCGTTTCAATCCGGCCTGATCATCAAGCTGGCCCTGACCGACTGCGCCGTAGCCACATCCGGTAACCAGCAGCGGTTTAATCTCATCGAAGGCCGGCGATATTCTCACATCGTCGACCCGCGGACCGGCCGGCCGGTCCAGCAGGCACCCAGCGTCACCGTCATCGCCCCGGACGGCATCACCGCCGACACCTGGGCTACGGTCTTCAGCGTTCTCTCGGTTCAGGAGGGGCTGGCAAAGGCAAAGGAACTGCCGGGGATCGAGGTCCTGTGGATCTGGGGCGACGCCGATCAGCCTCAGAGCGCCAAGACACCCGGTTTCGACCACTACATCACACCGTGATCATCATGAGGTCGGGCTGCTTTGAGGCTCCTCAGCAGCCGTTTCGTCACGAGCCAGCATTTCGGCGTATTCGGGCTTCGGCTTGCCGAAGAACATCATCACTCCCGAGGGACACTTGTCGATCGCTTTGGCGAAGTCTTCCTCTCCTGTGTAGTTGTCGTAGTTCAGGTAGGAAAGGTTGTCGTGGACCTCGAAAAGCCGAGCGAAATTCCGCTGGCATGCCTTGCAGCCCATGCAGCCGACCTTGCACACCTGCTTGACGCTGCGTGCCGGCTCCTTGTTCGAGCAGGCAACCACCAGCATCTGATCCTGCTTGAAGGGCACCATGCGGATGATGTTGCGAGGGCAGGCCCGCACACACGCCCCGCAACCGGTGCATTTCTCGTAGTCCACGACGGGGTGGCCGTCGATCATGTGCAGGGCGTCGAAAGGACAGGCCTTCGCGCAGTCGCCAAAACCGAGACAGCCATACGTGCAGGCTTGCGTCACGCCGACCACGTTCGCCTCCACGCAACTGGCGACGCCGTCATAGGGCACTCGGCCCAGTTTGTCCTCCGTCTTGGCACCGCAGTGAATCACCGGCCGATAGGGGAACGTCTGTACGACCTCGACGCCAAGAACACGGGCCACGGCCTCGGCGGTCTTCGATCCGCCCACTGTGCAGCCGTCCACAGGCGCCCGCTTCTCCACCACCGCATTGGCAAAATCGGCGCAACCGGCAAATCCGCATCCGCCGCAGTTGGCCGCAGGAAGCACCTCCAACACCGCCGGTATCCGCGGATCCTCCTCGACCCGCAGCTTCTCTTTCGCGATGCCCAGCAGCATCGCAAACACCAGCGTCAGGCCGAACAGCACAACCCCCGCGATCAGGACCACGTTCATCGCACCATCTCCAGCTTACTTGCCCATCCCCGCGAAGCCCATGAACGCCAGCGACAGAATGCACGCCGTCAGCAGCGTAATCGCAGGACCCTGCAGTGCCTTCGGCACGTCGCTGAACCGCAGGTGCTCGCGAATGCCGGCCATGATGGTGATCGCCATCATGAAACCGATGCCGCCGGCAAAGGCAAACACCGTCGATTTCAGCAGACTCGCCCGGTAGATTTCATTCATGTCGATCAGCAGGCACGCCCCGAGAATCGCACAGTTGGTGGTGATCAGCGGCAGGAACACGCCGAAGGCCGTGTAGAGGCTCGGAAAAAACTTCCGCAAATACATCTCCACCAGTTGCACCATGGCCGCGATGACCAAGATGAAGGCCACATACTTCAGGAAGTACAACGACTCGGGATTGCCCAGCCACGCCCCGATCGGCGTGAGAACCCCGTGGACGATCAGCCAGGTCACGATCCCCGAGATCGTCATCACGAACGTGACGGCACAGCCCATGCCGAAGGCCATGTCCACCTTCCGAGACACGCCCAGAAAAGGGCAGATCCCAAGAAAAGTCGATAGCACGAAATTGTTGACCAGAGCCGCCCCGATGAAAACGCCGATGAGCACGCCGATGTCCATCAGGCACCTCCCTTCGCCGATCGCATCCGGATCTGCGTGATGATCCCGATCACCGCTCCGAGAGTCAGAAACGCCCCGGGCGGCATGATCATGATCACCCAGGCGTGCGGCTCGAACACCTTCGGATCACATAACAGGATCCGCCAGCCCGGAAGGGTGATGCTCCCGGCACCCAACACCTCGCGGATCAGCCCGAGCAGCGTCAAGCCCAGGGTAAAACCGAGGCCGCACCCCAAGGCGTCCGCCAGCGACCGCATGAGTCCGCTCTTGGCCGCGACCACCTCCGCCCGGGCGATGATGATGCAGTTGACGATGATCAGCGGAACAAAGGGACCGAGTTTCTTGCTCACCTCGAAAACATAGGCCTTGAGCACCAGATCCGCGATCGTCACAAACGTCGCAATCGTCAGCGTGAAAACCAGGATGCGCACGTGCGGCTGAATCAGATGACGGAGCAGGCTGGTAACCACGTTCGACATCACCAGAACGAAAATAACCGCCGCCCCCATGACCAGGGCATTGTCCACCGAATTGGTCACCGCCAGCGTCGGGCACATGCCCAGCAGCTGCACCAGGGTGGGATTATTCTTGATGATCCCGTCCACAAACTGCTGAAGGTTCGATCCGTTCTCTTCGGCCATCGGCCTGCTCCTCAACGACTCTCCGCCGTGGCGGGGCGCTTCTGCTTTTTCAACTCGGGCCGCACGCGCTGGATCGCCTTGTTGGCCAGGTCCGTCACTGCCTTGCTGGAGATGGTCGCCCCGGTCACCGCCTGCACCTCGTTCTTGCCTTCCGTCGGGGCTCGCTTGACCACCGTGGTCTCCATGCCCGCGGAAAGCCCGTTGTACTGATCCGCCCAGACGTTGTCCGACTCCTCCGCCGGCTCGGCGGCGATCTTGTTCCCGAGGCCGGGCGTCTCGACGTTGTCGATCACCTTCAAACCCGTGATCGTCTCGGCATCCGCGGACAGGCCGATGACCGCCCGGATCTGGTCCGCAAAACCCATGCCCACCGCGTCAATCGCCCAGCCGACCAGTCTGCCCCCGCCATCCAGGCACTTGAACACCTCTCGATCATAACCCGTCACGGCCAGCTTCTCGGTCTTGACCGTCCCGGGCACAACCATGCCGATGGCTTCGTTCAAAGCCTTCTGCTGATTGACTCGAATGGTCGGCTGCAAAGTGGTCTGGGCCCCCGCCAGCAACACCGCGAACACCAGCCCGAGCAACAGAATCAGCCACGACTCGGCGACGAACTTGCTCATCGATCGCCTTCTCCTTCCGCTCAACCCTGCGGCACATGCCCGCCGAACGGCGTCGGCACCGTCCACCGTTCGATCAACGGTGTCAATGCGTTCATGATCAGAACCGCGTACATCACGCCCTCGGGGTATCCGCCAAACACCCGGATCAGAATGACCAGAACGCCCACGCCTGCCCCGAACATCCATCGCCCCAACGGCGTGATCGGCGCCCCAACGTAGTCCGTCACGATGAACAGGGCCCCGAAAAGCATCGCACCGCTGTTCAGGTGGTACAGCGCCGAAGCGCACTGGGTCGGCGCAAAATGATGCGCGACGGCCGCGAAAACCATCGCCGCGATCAGCATCGCGACCGGCTGGCGCCAATCGGCGGTGCGGCGAATGAGAAGATATCCCCCGCCGATCAGACAGGCGAGGGCACTCGTTTCACCGATGCAGCCGCCAACCTTCCCCACGAACAGCGGCCACATGCCCGGCAGCACGTCGCTGTGGAACTTGGCCGCGGCCAGCGGCGTCGCCTTGGTAACCGCGTCAACTCCGACCGTAAGCAATGTCCCCGGCTCCGACCACGTGGTCATCGCCACAGGAAAACAGATCATCAGAAACGCCCGTCCCACCATCGCGGGGTTGAAGAGGTTGTGCCCCAGGCCGCCAAAAACGGCTTTCCCCAGGCCGATCGCGACCACCCCGCCGATGAACGCCATGTACAGAGGCAACTGGGGTGGCAGCGAAAACGCCAGGATCATGCCGGTGACCAGCGCCGACCCGTCGCTCAGTGAGGCCAGGCTGCGTCCGCGAATCAGGTTGGCCGCCCCCTCAGTCGCCAGGCACCCCAGAACGGTGAGAACCGTTAGCCACACGGCCCGGCCGTGATAGAACAGAATCGCGGCAACCAGCAGCGGAATGAGCCCCAACACGACATCGAACATCACGCTCCGCGTGGTCCGCCCGGCCGCCAGGTGCGGCGCTGAACTGACCAGGAACTGGTCCGGCACCCTCGGCTGGGCGGCCTCGGCCGGTGAAGTTGTATCACTCATCTGAACCCATACTCCTCGCCCGGTAAAAGGCGACCACGAACCTGACCACCTCGCGAGACCCGCGTCGGGGTTGTCTCCTACTTCTTCTTCTGGCTCGCCATCAGTCGAACCTGGTTCTTTCCGGCCCGGATATACTGCGCCAACGGTATATGAGCCGGGCAGACGTACGAACAGCACCCGCATTCACAACAAGCGGTCATGTCAAACTGATTCGCCAGAGCATAGTCGCGGAACTTGACGGCATGGGCGATCTTCGTCGGCGACAGGTGAAGCGGGCAGTTGTTCACGCACTGGCCACACCGGATGCAGGGGCCTTCGTCCCATCGGACGGTTTCCGCCTCACTCATGACAGTGATGCCGCCTGTTCCCTTGACCACGGGCACGTTCAAATGCGGCACGGTCGGCCCCATCATCGGCCCACCCGCAACGATCTTGACCGCCTCGGCCGTCAATCCGCCGCAGGCCTCGATCAGATCCGAGAACATCGTGCCCACCGGCACCAGCCAGTTGCCCGGCCGTGCAACCCCCCTGCCGGTCACCGTCACAACCCGGTGGGTCAGTGGCCTGTTCTTCACGATCGCCCGGGCAATGCTATGGGCCGTCGCCACGTTGATCATCACCACGCCGACATCGAGAGGCAGACCCTTGGGAGCACTGGGAACAGTGCGTCCGAGCACCGCCGGCACCAGTTGGCGCTCGCCGCCCATCGGGTACTTCGTGGCACAGATCGCGACCTCGATCGGTCGCCCCTGGCAGGCCTTGCGCATCGCTTCGATCGCGTCGGGCTTGTTCTCCTCGATCGCCACGATCGATCGCCGCGCACCCGCCGCATGGGCTGCCAGTTGAAGGCCGACAACAATGGCCTCCGGGCACTCGACCATCAGGCGGTGATCGGAGGTCAGGTACGGTTCGCACTCGCAGCCGTTGAGAATCAGCGTATCCACCGGACGCTGCGGATTTCGCTTCAACTTGATATGCGTCGGGAACGTGGCCCCGCCCAGTCCGACGACACCACACTCGCGGATGGTCTGGCAGATTTCCTCCGGCTCATAGCCGGACGGCTCCACGCTGCTCCAGTTGCGGTCAAGGAACTGCGACAGGAAATCGGCGGGGAGCGCCTGACCGTCTTCTCCCGGCTTCATCGACAGCGCCGGCACGCGACGCCCGGACGGCAGCAGCACGACACTCGCCCCGCTGATCTTCGCGTTGACGCTGGCGTGGATCGGCGCGGCCACCGGTGAATCGGTGTCGGCCAGCTTCTGACCGTAGGTGACATCATCTTTCGGCTGAACGAGCGGGTTGCAGGCCGCACCGATGTGTTGAACCATCGGCACCAACATCTCGCCCTTCGGCGCGAACAAGCGGATCGGTTCTGTCTCCGAGTATTCCTTGCGATGCGGCGGATGAATGCCCCGCGCAAAACTCTTTAGCCCTGACAGCCGCTCACGCAAAACGGCCACAACCATCTCACGCTCCTTCGTCTGTCCGTCGCTCTCGCCGGCGCACGACTCTGATCAGCAGCTTCGCCGCAGTGATTCCGGCGGCGAGCCCGGCGGCCATGCCGACAATCTGCCATTGGGCGCTCCACGCAGCATCATCGCCGGCCCACATCCGCCCGGTCAGATGGGAACAGACAATGGCCGACGCCAACGGCAAGAGGAATACCACCACCGCCGGCAAGGCCAGGTTACCGCTGCGTTCCGAACCTTGAGACCCGCCCTGGCCGGTTGCATCCACAAAAGGACATTCCTGCCCGCTCCTGCAGTGGCCGCAACCCGTCCAGAATCGCTCCAGCCAGTTCAACTCAGCTTCCTCAGCACAGCCGCGGCCTCTCACCTCTCATCCGCGCTTCAAGACCACTCATTATGGATACTTGTCCAACGCCTGCAAGGCCGCGCATCCCGCGGTGATGTACCTTGATTGAAAAAAGTGGCATGGACGATCATCTCTATCGCCCATGCCACGAACTCATGTGAGGACACCGGGCAGGAGGCCGAGAGCCGGCGGACGGCCGCATGCTGCGTCGCCGGCCGATCCGGCGGGTGTTGTCATCTCGAATCGATGACAATATTGCCGACATCCGTTTGCAGGTTGACGTCCGCTCCGCCGCCGTTCAGCGCGGCAACGACGTCCGTCGACGTGTCGGTTGTGACGTCGGCCGACGTGAAATCGGCTTCATCAAAGTGGACGTTCCCGACGCTTGCGGACGCCTCCAAATCGGCCGCCACGTCGGCCGGCAGATCGATGTCGATCGTGCCCGAATCAACCGCCACGTCCACCGTATCATCGGACGCCAGCGCCACGATATCAATCAGCGCCGTTCCCGCCGATATGGTTGTGCTCAACGAGCCGCTGTGGGAAGAGACCGTTA
Source organism: Phycisphaerae bacterium (assembly GCA_030372985.1). Lineage (GTDB taxonomy): Bacteria > Planctomycetota > Phycisphaerae > UBA1845 > PWPN01 > JAUCQB01. The sequence goes on along the minus strand of JAUCQB010000217.1, from coordinate 34,651 downwards.
CATTCCCGGCATCGGCATTCGCCGTGAGAGCCGCCGTGCAGCCTTCGGCCAGGACCGATGCGGCCTTGCCGTCCAGTGTGCCGGCCGTATCGAGATCGTTTGCCACGATCAGACCCACCTTCTGCGTCGCCTCCACCCCATGTCCGGACGGCAGAGTCACGGTAATCCTGTACTTCGCCACTCTCGCTCGCGAGAAGATGCTCGTGATCGCCACATCGTCTTCGCTGACGACCATGTCGAAGCTGCCCTCGTCGCTTGTCGCACCCGGGACCGCCTTGGCAGTGATGACCAGACGGTTATCCTCGTCGGTGGGCTCGGTGATGGTCACCTCCATCTGGGCCAGCAGGTCCTCTGCATCCTCTTGGCTCGCCGCATACGCGATGCGAACAACGTCGACCTTGGCCTGTGTCGCCGACTCATCCACCCGAACCTTCGTTGTGCCAAGTTCGTTGGATACGACGACCACAGCGTCGTCCGGCAACGCCACATTCTCCGTCTCAGTCGATGTTGCCATCTCCGGCGTAACAAACGTGATTGAGCAACTCCCCGCCAGCACCAATGGGATTCCGCAAACCAGGAAAAGCGCCGCAAGCAACGTTGACCACTTTCGCATGACGTGTCCTCCCGAGGTTTGTCCCGTGTTCATATGCCAACCAACAAAACGGTAAACACCCCATAGTATAGCGTCTGCTCATGTGTCTTCGCTAGAAGACCACCGGCGAAGCGGGTGACGGATAACCGACAGATCCATACTGCCTCACTCACTGGCCGCCTCGCTGCCTCGCTCCCTTTCCCCCTCGCTGCCTTCTTGCCTCACGCCCCCGCATCACCGGGCCGTTCCAAGGCCGGCGGGTGGGCAAGTTGGCGAGGGCATGCTGTCAGCATGCTACGGGGGTGTGCTTGCCCAAGTCCGACAGACCCTTGCACGGTCCCTTCACTTGCGCCCGTTTGTCATGTTTCTTGACAGTTCCCTCACTCTGACAATTCCGGCTCATCTCAATGAATCCACCCGACACAGAAAAACATGGTGCAGCGGGCCGGATGGCGATAAACAGCAAGAAGGCGAAGCGCCCGACTGCGAGCCAGCCTGGTTGCTATTCCCGGCAAACCGTTGAGACCATTTCTTTCCGGCTCGCGCTCGCCGGCAGCACAGCGCGCCGCGACTACTCTCGACGCGTCTGCCAGAAGTCCCCCGCTTTCCGCCTGAGGCCTTGCATTTTTGTGGAAAGCGGATATGCTTTCCCTCGTGATTTTTTTCACGAATCCGGGCGGGAATTGTGCCCAATGGCGGCACCCGTCCACACGCCCAGGTCATGCCGTCAGTAAGACTTGCGGCCATCCGGAGTAAGGGCAAACCCGCAAACCCGACCTCCAGAAAACCAAGGGCGAAACACAATGGGCCGGGCGACCTTCGTGGAGGTCTGGCTCCCCGATGCCCCGAGCCAAGCGGTCGGATTGTAAAAGGGTCTGACGAGTGTGTCGGACCGTTGGTATGTTCTGAAAGCATGAAGCTGACCCGGCATGTCGCCGTTGCCACCCGTGCTTGTCAGGACGCGGTCCAGGTCAGGATCGAGGTAATAAGAGCATGAATAACATCCCTCTCGAACAGGGCGTCCGGGAGATCTGTCAGGCTTGCGGCAACGATCGCACGCGTCTGATGGATATCTGTCGGGCGGTCCAGGACAGGTTCGGATGCGTTTCCGGCGAGGCGATGGATCTGATCGCCAGGGAGTGCCGCTGCCCGCGCGTCGAAGTGGAGAGCGTCGTGTCTTTCTACGCTTTCTTCTCCGAAAAACCGAAAGGCAAGATCGTCATTCGCCTGTGCGACGACATCGTGGATCGCCTGCACGGTTATGACCGCGTGGCCAAGGCCCTGACGCAGGAACTGGGCATCGGCTTCGGCGAAACCACCTCCTGCGGCACCTTCACGCTCGAGCACACGCCCTGCATCGGCATGTGCGATCAGGCCCCCGCCGCGATGGTCAACGACGTCATCGTCACGAAGCTGAACGCAAGCAGTGCCCGCGACATGATCAGGCAACTGCGCGAGCACATGGACCCGCACAAACTGGTGACCAGGCTGGGCGACGGACATAACGGCGACGACCGCATCCATGCCATGGTCCATAACAACATTCGCAAGAAGGGCCCGGTTATCTTTGCCCCCTACGAAAGCAGCACAGGGCTCAAGAAAGCCCTGGCCATGACGCCGGCCGAGGTGATCCGCGACGTGAAGACCGCCCGGCTTCGCGGACGAGGCGGCGCAGGCTTCCCCACCGGTATGAAATGGGAGTTCACCCGTGCTTCCCAGGGGCAGCGCAAGTTCGTCATCTGCAACGGCGACGAGGGTGAACCCGGCACCTTCAAGGACCGCGTTCTCTTCACCGAGTGCGCCGATATGCTCTTCGAGGGCATGACCATCGGGGGCTACGCCATCGGCGCCGATACCGGCATTCTCTACCTCCGCGGTGAGTACGCCTATCTGAAGGCTTTCCTCGACAGCGTGCTCGACGAACGCCGCAAGCAGAACCTGCTTGGAAAGAACATATGCGGCAAGGCCGGCTTCAACTTCGACATTCGCATTCAGATGGGCGCCGGGGCCTACATCTGTGGCGAGGAGACCTCCCTGATCAGCTCCTGCGAGGGCCAGCGCGGGGATCCCAAGAACCGCCCGCCGTTCCCCGCCCAGAAGGGGTACCTCGGCCATCCGACGGTGGTCAACAACGTCGAGACCTTCTGCTGCGTTTCACGGATTCTCGAAAAAGGCGCCGGCTGGTTTGCCGAGATGGGCTCCAAGGGCAGCCCGGGCACCAAACTGCTGAGCGTCTCCGGCGACTGCAAGGCGCCCGGCGTGTTCGAGGTCCCCTTCGGCACCTGTCTGAAGGACGTACTTGAGATGGCCAAGGCCGAGGACCCGATGGCCGTCCAGGTCGGCGGCCCAAGCGGGCAGCTCGTCCCGGCCAAGGACTTCGGCCGTACCATATGCTATGACGACCTGGCCACCGGCGGGGCGATCATTGTTTTCGGCAAGGATCGCGACCTGCTTGACGTGATCGACTACTACGTCGAGTTCTTCGTCGAAGAAGGCTGCGGCTACTGCACCCCGTGCCGCGTCGGCAACGTCCTGCTCAAGGAACGCATCGCGAAGCTGATGCAAGGCAAGGGCGAGCCCGGCGACCTGGACTACCTCAAGGAACTGGGCGAGACGATGAAGACCATGAGCCGTTGCGGCCTCGGCCAGACCGCGGCCAACCCCGTCCTGACCAGCCTGGCCAACTTCCCCGAGCTTTATCAAGCGAAGGTCAGGAAACATGAGGCGGTTTTCCAGCCAACCTTCGACATCAAGGCGGCGGTGACCGACGCCGAGAAACTGGTCGGGCGTAAATCGGTCATCTTTGCGGGCAAGTAATCAAAGGAAGTGACATGAGCAATACATTCACCTTCACGATTGACGGTGTCGAGGTCCAGGCCTCGCCCGGCCAGACCATCCTGGAGGCGGCCGATGCCGCCGGGATCTACATCCCACGACTGTGCCACATGAAAGGGCTGACGCCCTACGGGTCCTGCCGGGTGTGCACCGTGATGGTCAACGGCCGTCCCCAGGCCTCCTGCACCCAGCCGGCGGCGCCCGGAGCGGTCGTCCTCAACGACACGGAAGCGATCAGGACGTTCCGCAGAAACATCATCGACATGCTTTTTGTCGAGGGCAACCACTTCTGCATGTTCTGCGAGAAGAGCGGCAACTGCGAACTGCAGGCTCTGGCCTACCGGTTCGGCATCACCGCACCCAAGTATCCGTACCAGAACCCCAAGCGGGACGTCGACGCATCGCATCCCGACATCTTCATCGACCGCAATCGGTGCATCCTGTGCGCCCGCTGCGTCCGGGCCTCTCGCGACCTGGACGGCAAGAACGTGTTCCAGTTCGTCGGCCGCGGGGCACATAAGAAGATCGGCGTCAACGCCTCGGCCCGCCTGAAGGACACGGGAATGGACGTCACCGACAAGGCCGCCGACGCCTGCCCGGTGGGCGCGATCCTCAAGAAGCGAGTGGGATATGCCGTCCCCGTCGGCAAGCGGTTGTATGACCAGAAGCCCATTGGTTCCGACATCGAGGCCGCGCGGGCCGGCAAGTGAGGTTAGAGAAAATGGCTAAACCAAGAATTGCAACCACATCCCTGGCCGGCTGCTTCGGCTGCCACATGGCGATCCTCGACATCGATGACCGCATTCTGAAACTCGTCGAGATCGTCGATTTCGACAAGTCGCCGGTGGATGACATCAAGGAGTTCACCGGCCGTTGCGCCGTCGGGCTGATCGAGGGCGGATGCTGCAACGAAGAGAACGTCCACGTGCTCCAGGATTTCCGCGAGCACTGCGACATCCTCATCTCGCTCGGCGATTGTGCGATCATGGGCGGCATCCCGGCCATGCGCAATACCATCCCCCTGCAGGAGTGTCTCGAAGAGGCGTACCTGAAGTGCCCGACGTGTCACAACCCCTCGGGCCAGATACCCAATGACCCCGAGATCCCCCTGCTGCTCAACAAGGTCTACCCATGCCACGAGGTCGTCAAGATCGACTACCACCTGCCCGGCTGCCCGCCGTCGGCGGATACCATCTGGGAGGCCTTGGTCGCTCTGCTGAACAACAAACCGATGGATTTGCCTTACCAGCTCATCAAGTACGATTGAGATCGGAGGATAACCGTGTCCGCAGCAACCAAGACCACGAACAAAATCACCATCATGCCGGTCACTCGCGTCGAGGGCCACGGCAAGGTGACGATCCTGCTGGACGGCAAGAACAAGGTCAAGCAGGCCCGGCTGCACATCGTCGAGTTTCGCGGCTTCGAGCGATTCATCCAGGGCCGGCCCTACTGGGAGGTCCCGGTGCTCGTGCAGCGGCTGTGCGGCATCTGCCCGGTCAGCCACCATCTGGCAGCCGCCAAGGCCATGGACCGCATCGTCGGCGTCGACCAACTCACCCCGACGGCCGAGAAGATGCGCCGGCTGATGCACTACGGACAGTTCTTCCAGTCCCACGCCCTGCACTTCTTCCACCTGTGCTCGCCCGACCTGCTGTTCGGCTTCGACGCCGACCCGGCCATCCGCAACGTCATCGGGGTGGCGGCCAAGTTCCCCGATCTGGCCGTCCAGGGCGTGATGATGCGCAAGTACGGCCAGGAAATCATCCTGCGGACTGCCGGCAAGAAGATCCACGGCACCGGCGCCATCCCCGGCGGCATCAACAAGAACCTGTCGATCGAAGAGCGCGATTTCCTGCTCAAGGACCTTGACCAGATGGTCAAATGGTCCCACGGGGCACTCAAGATCGCTAAAGACTACACGCTCGACAATCTGCAGACCGTCGCCCCCTTCGGCTCCTTCGACTCGAACCACCTGTCCCTGATCCGCAGCGACGGAGCCATGGACCTCTACCACGGCAACCTGCGGGCCATCGACGCCCAGGGCAGCAAGATCTTCGATCAGGTCGACTACGGCAACTACCTCGACTATATCGCCGAGGAGGTCCGGCCCTGGTCGTACATGAAGTTCCCGTTCATCAAGTCCATCGGTCCCGAGAACGGCTGGTACCGCGTCGGCCCGCTGGCCCGCATCAACACGGCCGATTTCATCGACACGCCCGAAGCGGACGCCGCCCTCAAGGAGTTCCGGTCCGCCACCGGCAACAAGACCTGCAACCTGACGATGGCGTACCATTGGACGCGCATGATCGAGTTGCTGCATGCGATCGAGAAGATCAAGGCCCTGCTGCATGACCCCGACCTGCAGGGCACGGATTTGCTGGTCAAAGGCGAGCGGCGCGAGGAAGGCGTGGGCCTGGTCGAGGCCCCGCGCGGGACGCTGTTCCACCACTACCGCGTGAACAAGGACGACCAGGTGGTCATGGCCAATTTGATCGTCTCGACGACCAACAACAACGAGCCGATGAACCGGGCAGTGCAGAAGGTCGCCCAGGACCATATTTCCGGCAAGCCGGAGATCACCGAAGGTCTGCTCAACCACGTTGAGGTGGCCATTCGGGCATACGATCCGTGCCTGTCGTGCGCGACGCATGCGCTCGGAAAGATGCCGCTGATGGTCGAGCTGATCGACTGTGAGGGCAACGTGCTCGACCGCAAGAGCCGGGGGTGAAAGATGAGCGCCGCGGCCAAGGTTCTGCTGATCGGATACGGCAACCCCGGCCGCCTGGACGACGGCTTGGGGCCGGCGCTGGCCGCGGCCGTCGAGAAGCTCGCGATCCCCGGTGTCACTGTGGAGGAAGACTACCAGCTCAATGTCGAGGATGCGGCTCTGGTCGCCGAGCATGAGGTGGTCGTCTTCGCCGACGCCGATGTGGCCGGGCCGGAGCCTTACTGGTTCCGGCGAATCGTGCCCAAGCCCGCGTGGAGCATCTCCACGCACAGCGTCGAGCCGCCGGCCTTGATGGCCATGGCTCAGCAGATGTTCGGGGCGAAAACCGAGGGTTATATCCTCGGGATTCGCGGGTATGAGTTTAACGAGTTTGGAGAGCGGTTGTCCGACCGGGCCCGCAACAATCTCGCCGCCGCACTGGTTTTTATTGAACCGTTGCTTCGCAGCGGATCGTTTCGCGAGGCGGCCGGGAAGATCGAGGAAGGCTCAGTCACGAGTACCGGAACAAGTGAGGTTGACCCATGCAAGACGGAAAACATGTAATTCTCTACGTCGATGACGACCAGGACTTCCTGGACTCGATGCGCGTGCTCCTCGAAGCCAACGGCTACAAGATGGTCGAGGCCGGTAGCGGCGAGGAGGGCCTGAAGGTCTACAGAGAGACCAAGCCCGATCTGATCATCGCCGACCTGATGATGGAAGAAGTCGACGCCGGAACCAGCTTCGTCAAGGAGCTGCGGGCCATGGGCAACAAAGCCCCCATCTACATGCTCAGCTCGGTCGGCGACAGCCTCAACATGGCCACCGACTACCAGGAGATCGGCGTGGACGGCATCTTCCAGAAACCGATTAACCACGAATCGCTGCTGTCGGTCCTCAAGGCCAAGCTCAAATAAGCCGCCGCCGAACTGTCTCGCTTGCGATCGTCCCCGGCGGGCCGCACCATCCGCGCCCGCCGTTTCCTTGCGCCCGTTTGCCATTTCATGTCCGCGGGGTCGGCCGGCGGTGTGCCACTGCTCTGCGAGCAGTGCCTCTTGCACGACCAGTGTGCCACTGCTCTGTGAGCAGTGCTTGCACGGCCAGTGTGCCAGTGCTCTGTGAGCAGTGCATCTTGCACGGCCGTCCACAGGGATATAGGATACATGTCCAGAGCAGCTTACGCTTCCCCGGGGTGATTCTGTGAAAAACCTGGAAAAACGCCGGCGGGTCATGGCCAGATCGATGCGTCTGGGTCACTGCATCTGTGACCCGAAGACGCCCTGCCCGTGCGATCGGCTGCGCGAGCAGGATCTCTGCCCCTGCGCAGGCGAGCGCCCGGAGCCCCCCGCCGGTCCGGTTCGACTCACGCAACTGGTCGAAAAGGCAGGCTGCGCGTCCAAAATCGACCAGTCGGCCCTCCAGACGATCCTCAGCGGGCTGCCCTCCCCAGACGACCCGCGCGTGCTGATCGGCATGCCGGCCGGCGATGACGCAGGCGTCTTCAAGTACGACGGCAACCGGGCGTGGGTCCAGACGGTCGATGTCTTCTCGCCGTCGGTCGACGATCCCTACCTCTTCGGGCAGGTCGCGGCCGCCAACTCCGTCAGCGATATCTACGCCATGGGCGGCACACCGCTGACCGCCCTGTCGATCATCGGCTTTCCCATCCGCGAGGTACCCGACGAGGTCATGCGCGACATTCTTCGCGGGGGCATCGACAAGATGGCCGAGGCCGGTGTGGCAGTCATCGGCGGGCACAGCATTCAGGACAAGGAAATCAAGGCGGGCTTCGCCGTCACCGGCCTGATCGACCCGGACAGGATCGTCAGCAACGCGGGGGCCAAGCCCGGCGATGCCCTCGTGCTGACCAAGCCTCTCGGCACGGGAATCCTCGCCTTTGCCGCGCAGATCGACAGGGCTCCGCCCGAAGCGATCGAAGCAGCAGCCCGCTCCATGACCACCCTCAACAAGACGGCGTCCGAGCTCATGGTCGAGTTTGGGGCTCACGCCTGCACCGATGTCACCGGTTTTGGCCTCATGGGTCACCTGTCATCCATGGCCGTCGCCGCCGGCGTCGACGTGGAGGTCGTCTGGGATCACCTCCCGCTGCTGCCGGCCGTGTTGGAATGCCTGGCCGCGGGGATCATCCCCGGCGCGGTCGAGCGAAACCGTGAGTCCTCGGCCGACCGGGCTGTTCCCGACGCCAACGTCACCCCCGCAATGCTCGACCTCTGCTTCGACCCGCAGACTTCCGGCGGGCTACTCGTCGCCTTGCCCGCCGATCGAGCCTCCGCCTTCGTGGCCAGGCTCCATGCGGCCGGAATGACCGAGGCCGTCACGATCGGCCGCGTCACCGGCTCGGGCGACGGCCAGGTCCGGATCATCACCTCCGGCCAGCGCCAACTTCCCAGTAGCGCCGACGCCCTCGCCCAAAGTAGGGCCGACGCCCTCGTCGGCCCAGCAACTGACAAGGATCCCGTGCCGGCATCCCGAGTCGACGAACCCCGCACAACCGTTCAAAACAACACCGAGGAGGCTATCAACATGGCCGACGAACACGTACCCTGCTGTGCAGACGCCATACAGCCCGACGGCAAACCCGCTGCCGGAAGTGCGGGCGGCATCGACGCCCAGAAGAGATTCCACGAGTTCCTCAAGGCGGTCAGCCAACCGGGGGCGCTCGATGCCTATACCAAGCAAGCCATTGCCATCGCCCTGTCGGTGGCCAACCGCTGCGAGCCGTGCCTGAAAATGCACCTGAAGAAAGCCCGCGAGAAAGGCTTTACCCAAGAAGAGATCGACGAGGCCGCCTGGATGGCAATCTCCTTCGGCGGCTCGCCGCTGATGGTCTGGTATGATAAGGTGAAGAAAGGATGACGTGGAGGTGATTCGCGTCGGGTGCCATGCCCACAGCTTTGCGTGGGCATGCCCGCTCGGCCCGGCATCCTTTCCGGGCCGCATCTGAAAGCGGAATCCCTTCCGTGTTCTGCGGCGAATGAGGATAGGAATCCTCAAGCCGGAAGGCCCCAGAAGGGATTCTGGGGCCAGCCAAAACGGATTCTGGGGCCAGCGAAAACGGATTCTGGGGCCGGCGAGAAGAAATGATAACGCGGAGGTGACTGGTGCCTGGTGGTGCCCCTGGTCTTCAAAGCCAGTGTGGGGCTCGCAAGGGTCCCGGGTGGGTCCGATTCCCATTCGCCTCCGCCATTTTTGATCTGTTCAGTGGATGCCGAGCCGGGAACCTTTAGATTCTTAGAGCTTCTCATTGCCCTACGCCGCAGTGAGGCTGAGACCGGCACTATATGGCGAAAGCCGGGGTCAGCCAGGTGCACGACCGAGTGCAGCTTTGCCAAGCTGTGACAGTGGGACCAGCCGGCGCAGACGAAAGGGCCAACGAGGGTGTTGGCCCCATGTCATCCATCCATTGAAGCCGCCTGAGCGGCGATTGTGACGCCGTTACGACCCGGACTTGGCAGGCGTCACGTAGATCTCGACGCGTCGATTGCGAGCCTTGCCTTCGGGGGTACGGTTGTCCGCGACCGGCTCGGCCTCGCCCTTGCCGATGGTGGTTATCCGCGAAGCGTCTACATTATTCACCTCGAGCACCGCGGCCACCGCCTCAGCCCGGGCCCTGCTCAGACCCATGTTGTCGACGCTCTTGCCGAGCTCCTTGAGCATGGCAATGGTAGCAGGCTTGACCACCCGGTCGGTGTCCGTATGGCCGATGAGGGTCAGCGTGCGATCCTTGACCTCATCCTCGTTGAGGATCTGCGCGAGTTTCCCGAGGGCGGCCTTGGCTTCGGGCTTCACGACAGCCGAACCGGAGTCAAACGTGGCGTCCGAGCTGAAGTACAGCAGGCCCTTGTCCTTGTCGAACTTGAACAGATCCGGATACTTCTGGTTCAGTTCCTCGATCGACTTGGTCACGGCCGGCGGAAGCGGCGCCGGAGGAGGCGGCGGAGGAGGAGGAGGGGGTTCTTTCAGTACGGGAGGGGGAATTTCGGCGGGAGCCTGCTCAACCGGCGGACACCCGCACCCCAGCGCGACGAACAGAATGGCTGAGAGCAGAAACGCAGTTTTGATGTACCCTAACATCGCCATCTCCTTGAATTTGCCTGACCGGTATGCTCATCATAGACCGGCCACAGCCTAGTCGGGATCACCCGCCAACACAAGGCCGGCCGTCCCGGTTCGCAACCAGACAGAAACCCAGAAACGCGCAACCTATTGACCTGGAGCCCGCCGACCTACAATAGCCTGGGCTCTTCTTTTGCGTCCGCGCTGCTGGCCCTAAGCCCCTGCAGCCTGTCCTCTCAGGCCGATCGAGGGCTTGCGTACATTATCTATCGACAGGCAATCGGCTTGACCGTTAAGTGTTCAAGTGTCGGATTCCCGCCACGGCGATCGCGAGGCCGATGAAGGACCGTCGTCTCGTTCCCTTTGCCAACAACACCGTACTTCTTCGAGATTCTTTCCAGGATCGGGTTGCGGTATGGGTACCAGAGGCAGGCCGGAATGTATTTTACCCTGCCATCCTCGGGATCTTCATAGGCAAAGACCCCTTTGCAGTTTTCCAGCCGGGCGGCATCGATGGAGTGTTCCTCCTCGAACGGGAGCACGGCCACGCGCAGCATCCGCCGACGCCGGCGCGGGATCGCTTTCCGGCCGTCGGGAAGTCGGTTCGACCGACCGGAGAACAGCCTGCCGATAGCTGAGAGCGGGTTGCCGATCAGGCGGCCGAACCGGATCCTGGCCAGCACCCACGGCAACAAGGTACAGAGAATAAGGGCCTGGCCAAACAGACGCGGCAGAGAACGCTTGGGATCGAGGCGGTCCAGTCTCGGTTCGAGCCTGTTGCAGAGAGCCGCCAGTTCCACTGCCACCTGATGAAAAGGCCTCCTGAGGTAGTGGTTGATGCCCCGATAGGACCGGCCGTCCGAAATCAGCAGCGTCATCGATTCGCAGTTGGGGTGCACGCCGGCCAGAAGCAGGACCTCCGATCGCGGGTTCTTCCGGAAGAACGAGCGCGGCTTCTTGAGAACAAGGGAGAGCCCGGCGGGAATGAACTCGACCTGCTCGCCGGGAATGCTCTGTTTGACGATTTCCTCCACATCCTCCATCGTCGTGTGGACGCCGGCATCGAACGTGCCCGGCTCCCAGTTCTCGGTCAGGGGGATCATGCCGACGTCTGAGATGAGGTCGCGATTCTCGTGGCAGAATTGAAGGAGATCGGCGATATCCCGATCGTTGAACCCCCGTCCGACGGTGGCCATGATCGTGTGACGCCGCCGGCTGTACTTGCTGAGGTTGGCCAGAGCCCTCATCTTCTTTTCATAGGCCGGCCGGTTGCGGCGGAGCCGCTCGTAGATTTCCGGATTGCGGCCGTCAAAGGCAAAGCGGAAGGGAACTTGGGCCTGGCAGAGCGTGCGGCAGTACTCCTCATTGGCCAGCCGGACACCGTTGGTCACCACATGCGGTCTCAGGCCGTGCTTCTTGGCGATGGCGATGATTTCCAGCAGGTCGTCGCGCACCGTGGGCTCACCGCCAAAGAACAGAAGAACGGGCTTGGGCTCCAGTCGCGAGATGTCCGCGAAGAGTCTGTCGAAGTAGGCCACCGGGGGGTTGAAATCGAAACCCATATTCTTGACGGTGGCGATACAGATGGGACAGTTCATATTACAGCGATTGGTGACGTCCACAAACACAATATTGGGTTGATGGTCGATCTCGCAGCGGTCACAGTTCATGCGGCACGCGACGCGCCTGATGGGCGCGTATTGCCACAGGTCCCGCTTGCTCTGCCAGGCCCCGGCGCGGGAACTCACCATCGATTCGGTCGTGCCACAGTTGGGGCACGCTTTCCGAATCCACATCTGGCCGTCCCTGGCAAAGAATTCGGAGGGTACGCGCGCACGACACTTGTTGCACAGGCCCAGATTGACGTCTTCCATGCCGGCGACTTCTCCTTTCGCCTGTACGCGACAGAACGGCCTCGCCGCGAGGGCCGTCCTGACAGTAGGACTCACCTCTTGGCCGGTGCCACAACCGCCCGCTGGGTCGGGGTACCCAGGGCCTCATCCATCGCCTTGCGGTAGCTCTTGATGTCGTAATGCATGACCCACCGCTGCCTCTCCCGCCCGTTGACGAACAGGATCACCGTGGGATACCAGCCGATGTCATACTTGCTCCTGATCTCCCAGTTGGTGACGCCCCCGAGCCAGTCCTTCAGGCAATAGTTGGCGAAAACCGCGCGCCCGCTGTAGTCGCCGGCCAGGCGATCCAGCCCCGGTTCCAGCAACGAGCACCACACGCACCCGCTCTTGTAAAACTCCACGAGAACGGGCTTTTTGGAATCGAGAACCTGCCGCTGAAAATCCTGCGAGCTTCCGAGCGAAACCATATTGCGGCTGCCGCAGCCTGCGGTCAGAAACGCCAGGAACGCGAGGCCGAACCCGGCGACTGATAAGAGGCGTCCAGCGCCGGTACGACCGGCAAGCTCGCGGTTTTTCGAAGACGTTGTGGAAACGGTCTCAGACGTGTCGCACGTCATTTGCCTGTCCCTTTTAAGACGATGGTTTCAATTGGCACGGACTCGCCGGAAGAAACCTCAGCCGCGCCACCAAGGTGTTTCTGGCTATAAGGTCCTTCTGCCGGGACGACGCGATCGCCCGACGCGCACGGTCAGGATTGAGCCGGCATGTCAATCAGCCGTGTAAAAGAACTCCGGATCCACCGCCCAGGTCCAAATCAGGCCGTGGTCTCTCCATCCACGCTTAATCGGTTTACCAACCCCGTGGTCGGAGCAGCCTTCGCCCCGTTCACCGTCGAACCCGCCCTCCATGTTCAGCACCCGGGTGAACCCGGCTTCCTTCAGAATCCTGGCGGCTTCCGCCGAGCGTTTGCCGCTGGCGCACATGGTCACGATGAGCTCGTCGGGTTTGTAGAACTTCCTGACGTCGGCGACGAAGTTGGGGTTGGGCGTCATGACCGGCTTTCGCTGCCTGACGTTCCACTTGTTGGTCATGAACTTCACCGGGATGTTGCGGGCCATGGGCGCGTGGCCGACGTAGACGTACTCGGCCGGCGTCCGGACATCAATGATATTTACCTCCTCGGGCGCGGCCCGCCACATTTCCAGCGCCTCCGGAGGGGTGACGGTCTGCCCGGGGATACCCTTGGGCACCGAACACCCGACCAGACAAGTGAAACAAAGGGCAAGGATCGGTACAAATCCGCGCATCTGTCTTTCCGTTCCTCTCGGCCGGCCGCGCTGCGGTTAACCGGTACCTTGTCGGCGTGCCTGCATGCCGGGCAGTCCCGCTCCAACTCGTACCCGACCGTCGCTTGACGGTCAAGGGCGGGGATTTCAACGCGCGGCTATCCTACGACCTGCACGGATGCGGGGTCAAGCAGCCGGGTTCCGCCTTGGGTCACCTGCCAGAGGTAATGAACGCCAAACCATTCGGGCGAAGGACCGTTCCCGAACGGCTTTTCCGCAGGCCAACTCGCGAATTTCTGCCTTCCTGGCCGGGTCTACCGGCCACGCTTGGGCACTGATGGTCTTGAGCCCTGTCAATTCGTGATATCAAGCCGACCCACGCACCGTCCGTCTTGATGGGTGCGCGGCTTCTGCGGTTCGGTGCAACAAGCTTGGAGGTGTCCACGAGCGGGCTCGCCCACGGCGGGTCTCGCCGCCAGGGCGGGGCACGCTCGGACGGATATCAGCAGACGATTTGTGCCCTTCGGGAAAGATTTGCTTCACGGACGGTCCGGAAAGACCCTCGCTCATTGGCCATCGCCCTATGCTTTTCCGACCCCGCATTCCCGATAACGTGTCAGCTTCAAAAACATCTACTCGGACCTGGAAACGAAGCCCTCCCCCTCCATATAAACCTGGACGCGGTTGATCGACCCAGGCCTTTTGGACACTCGCCGAACAGCATCTGAAGGGGAGAGAGACGATGAAGCGCTGCACCTTAGGCCTTGCCACCTGCACGGCGGTTTTTGCGTCGGCGTCCTCCGTGCACGCCGCACTGATCAGCATGATTGTCGATCCGATGTATGGTTCCACGGACAACACCGGCGCGACGGCCCTCATCCAGTTCAGTTTCACTGAGGACGGGTCTGACGACCTGCTGGTCATGGCAATTCATAACACGACGCCGATTTCTCTCGGATCGAAACTCACCGCCGTGGGCTTTGAATGGCCGGCCTCGCTTGCGCTGCCTCTGTCCTATGCCGAGGGCGGAAAGAGCGTTTACTTTGACGAACTGGATTTCCACGTAAGGGTTTCGCCGCGATGGCTCAATGCCGCCGGCGGATACGACGTCATGATCACCAGCGACGGGAATTTCGAGGGCGGAAACTCGTTGAAAGCTCCCGGCGCCGGCGAGACTCAGAGCATCATCCTGAATCTGGGCAACACCGGTCTGACACCGGACCAACTGAGCGCCACCCTCAGCAACTGGTATGCCGATCCGGACCGGATCTGGCTGATCGCCAAGTTCCAGGCGGTTGACGATGAACTCTCCGACAAGGTGGCGAGCCGCATTCCCGAGCCCGCAGGCATCCTGCTGCTGGGGGTTTCACAGCTCAGTCTCTGGAGGAAAAGGCGGACGCGCAGCGGTCGCTGAATCGGCCAGACGTTCCGCTCAGGAATCCGGCCCGAGCGTTTCCATCAGCCAGAGCCAGGCGTCCTGAATTCCAAAGGGGAACACGCTGCTGTCGAGCGGCGAATCCCGCAGGAAATCCTGGTCGAGCAGCAACGTGCCGGCCCCGCCGGTGGTATCCATCAGGTCTTCGACGTCCGCGACGTGATTGAGCCCCAGCAGGTGCCCCATCTCGTGCGAAGCGACGTTGCCGATCGCCGTGCCAAGCTCTTCGATCGATAAGGTACGGCCGAACAGGTCCTCGGTGAACAGGTTGGTGAAGATCACCGCGTCGTCGTCACGGTCGGCGTTATAGGAATCGATGCTCTCAGCCACGCCGAAGGCTTCCGAGCTGTTCGCGCCGAAGAATATGCTGGAGTACGCCCCACCCGGCAAAGGATCATCCGGAACCACGCGCACATCGAGGTTCAAGCCCTGGTAATTCTCCCGCACGGTGTCGGCGATGAGCTGGCGCAAGACGGCCGTCTGCCCGGCATAAATCGGATCGATATCAGCGGCGTCAAACGGCCGAATGTTGTACGAGTCGTAATCCGGAATGGTGACCGACCCCCCGTCGAAGTCCAGGACCACCACTTGGCGGACAGGGGCGGGCACGTCATTCCCCGAACTCCTCGTGATGATGATGTCGTAGGTTCCTCGCAACGTGAAACCTTGTCCAAGCGGCGCCGCCGTGATCGCCAGATAGTATACCGGGCTTTCGTGCCGGACGACCTGGTTCAGGAAGGGGTCGTACTGGCGAAGCTCATAGTTGCGATCGTCATTCTCGAACGTGATCCGACCCTCGGCATCGAAAATGACGATCACCGCATCCAACAGGCTCCCGGGTGTGCCGACGTCGACAATCACCCTGTCGCCCGGTTCCAGCGAGCCCAGCGAGTAGACATCGCCGTCGTCGGCCTGGGTCACGGTGCCGGCGAGATGGGCCCGGCCGGCCGAATCGAATACCACATCCAGCGCGTCGGAGAAAGTGTCGTTGGGCTCGCCCCGGATCCGCAGACCGGGAAACAAGGCCGGATCGAGACCCACGTTTCCATCCGTCCCGATGTTGCCTATCCAGCTCGTGAGATCACAACCGCCGGCAGCAGTCAGTAGCGTGACCAGGACACCGCCGAGGACAACACGCCGACAACACTTGGGTCCGAATCTGGAACTCTCCAGGATCAACGCCATGATCAGTCTCCCGTGCCTCCGACGTAACCGACGCGACGGCGTCGGCCGGCCCCCCGCCTCCCTTTGATAAGAGAGGCTGCCGCAGGCAGATATACGCGACAAGTATCGGCCAGACCAACTGAGAATGCCAGCCGGCCGTCGGTTTCGCAGGCGTTTTTCCGGCAACATCGGCCTGTATTGCACCTGAGACACCGCCCCGGTAACCTAGCCGCCGCCGCAGCCCGCATGGCGTGGGCCGGCCACCCAGGGAACCGGGCAGTTGCCCTCCGGGAGCCCGGGCGACTTGATCCTGGACCAAGTGCGCTTATGCCCACGACAAACCTCGAGAAGGCACCACACGAAACAAACCCGTCATCCGCCCTTGTTCACCCGGCAAGCAGGTGGATCACCCGGCCAATGATGATAGCCCTCGTGGCCCTGTTCGTCGTCACGGGTTATGTCCAGTCGCTGCGATTCGGTCTGTGGTTCGACGACCATTCGCACTTCGTGCATCTGAAGAACGACGGTTGGAGCCACAAGGAAGCGGTCGAGGCGGCGTACCTTGCTGTTCCCGGCGAGGTCATGGACTACTGGGGCAGATCGGAATCGCTGATCCGCTATTACCGGCCGGTGGCCTTCACGCTGATGAAGATCGAATACACCCTCGCCGGCTGGCGACCGGAGATCATGCACGGCTTCTCGATGGCGTGGCATTTCCTGTGCGCCATGCTGGTTGGCTCGCTGGCGATGAGGTTCCTGGGCAGTCGGACCTGGGCCACGGTGGCGGCCTGCATCATGGCGATTCACCCGGCACATGTCGGTACGGTGACATGGATTGCCTGCCAGACGGAGCTGATGACCACGGCCTTCCAGTTAATCGCCCTTCTTGGCTACAGCCGCCACGCCCGCTGGGGTGAACGGTTCACCTACCCTTGCCCGACCATTGCCGACGAAAGCCGGGCGTGGATCGTGGGCCGGCCGTTGAAGCCCACGATGGCTCCTCCGGCCCCGGCAAGCGACCCGCATCGCGCCGTGTCTCCGGCCATCCTGCTCTCGCTGCTGTGTTTTGCGCTGGCTCTGGGCTGTCGCGAAAACGCCGTCGTGCTGCCTGTCGTGTGCTGGCTCGGCGATCGCCTCTGTGGGGCGGGCAGGCGAGGATGGCTGCGATGGGAACATATCACCATGGCAATCATGGTGATCGTCTACCTCGGCATCCGACATTGGGCCTTGCAGGGCTTCTACAGCCTCACGTGGGACAGGATGGCCGGCATCTCGCAATTCGAGATGATCAGGTTCCTGTTGGACAAGCCGCTCGTCTATCTGATGGGCATCTTCTGCTATGTGCCGATCATACCGGGCCTCACCGTGGGGCAAGCCGGCGGCCCTCCGCTGGGGCTCTACGCGATGGCCGCTGCCATACTTGCCACTTTCCTAGTCATCTACAGGCTGTTCGGGCGGGGACCGGCACTGCTGTGGCCGGTCGCGGCCATGCTGGTAACAATGGCCCCGACCATCCCCATCTATCCCTCGTCCCACCACCTCTATCTGCCCAGCGTCGGCGGAGTCATCCTCATGACTTCGTTCATGGCCCTGGTAGGCGGGATCAGGCGGGCGCCGGGGCAAGGCCTGAGCCGACGCCGAAAATGGATTCTCGGTCTGATCCTCGCCTCCCACGCCGTGGGCCTGACCGGCATCACGGTGTGGCGCGGCTACGGAGTGATGATCGGTACGTTGCCGGAAGATCTGGTCGTGGAAGACGTGGTCAAGCGGAGCCCGAAGCCGATTCGATCGGGCGACCATCTGTTCTTCATCAACATACCGAGCATGGCCGCCCTGTACCCTTCGTGTGCTGTGCGGGTCGAGAAGGGTTTAAGCGAGCTGTACGCCCACGCGCTGACGTATGCACCCGCGATACTGGATATGGAGGATCCCGCCGCGCTCGAGATACTCGACAGCCACCGGCTGCGGGTGCGGGCGCCGAGAAAGTCGCCTTATCACCAAGGAATGAGCGGGCGGATCCTTCGAAGTATGCTCAACCTGCCGGAGCTGAAAACCGGTGACACACTCAGAGCGGATCTCGACCGCTACAAAGTCGAGCGGGGCGGCGATGATACCGCTTCATCGGGCGACTGGTACACCGTGATCATCCGGGAGGCCGACGACGAGGGCATCTACGAACTGGAGTTCGTTTTCAACAAGCCGCTCGATTCGCCCGACTATCACTTCTACTTCGGGTCGCCGCAGTTCATGGCGTACCCGGTGGATGTGTCGCGGCCGACCGTCGCGGCCAGTCGTCCGGCAACCGATGCGGCCCGGTGAGACCGCGGTCACGGGTGGAGAACGATCGTGCTTGTGTGGCTGACTCTTGCGGTTTTGTGGTCGTATCCGACGGCACCGGCGGCCGACGACGGGTTCTATCTCAAGGGGGGCGAAACGGTCGTCTTTTTCGGCGACAGCATCACCCAGGCCGGCACCTACGTTGAATATACTGAGGCGTTCCTGCTGACCCGCTTCCCGGACAAGCGTTTTCGGATCGTCAACCGGGGGATCAGCAGCGAGACGATCTCCGGCACCAGCGAACCCGACCACCACCCTCGCCGCCCGTGGGCCCATGACCGCTTCAGCCGCGACGTGGCCGCTGAAAAACCCGACGTGATCGTTGCCTGCTTCGGTATGAACGACGGCAATTACCATCCGTTTGACCAGGAGCGTTTCGACAAGTTCAAGGACGGCATCCGCCGACTGATCGACCGCACCCGGACAGAAACCCAGGCCCGCCCGGTGATCCTGACGCCGCCGCCGTTCGATCCATACCGCCGTCTGGTGCTCGACCCCGACGCCAAAACCTACGGCTACCAATATGCGGCCTTCGACTACGACGCGACACTTGAGCAATACAGCCGCTGGCTCATGGGGCTCAAGGACAAGGACGTGCTGGTTGTGGATCTCCACTCGGCCATGAACGAGCATCTCAGGAAACGCCGGGCAGGACAAGTCAGCTTCAGTTTCCAGAAAGACGGTATTCACCCGGATGACACCGGCCACTGGCTCATGGCCCAGACGCTGCTGCTGGCGTGGAAGGCCCCCGGCGTCGTCGCGGACCTTCGCATCGACGCCTCGCGAAGCGCGGCCGTCGCCGGCCTTGTGACGAATCTCAGGAAGGAGGGCGCCAGGTTGTCTTTCGACTGGCAGAGCCCCCTGCCGATGCCGATGGATGTGAAGTGGGATGCCGAGTCGATCCGCATCGAGGACGTGCGCGAGCGGCTGAACAGGTATCGGCTGACAGTAACGGGGCTCCCGCCAGGCCGGTACCGGTTGACGGCCAATGGGGAGGAGTTCACCACCATCGACGCGCGGCAGTTGGCCGACGGTCTTAACCTCCTCGATTGTGCCAGCTTCCCAGCCAACCGGACCGCCGCCAAGCTGCTGTCGCTGCTCCGCGATCGTCAACGCCGCCTGTACGCGGCCTGGCGCCACCGCGTGGGTGAAGGAGCCTCGGCCGAAGATGAGGCGTTGAATGGGGCTTCTGTGCAGGACTTGAAGCAACAGGCCGATGAGCTTGACCGGCAGATCGATCGTCTTCGACAGCCTCGGCCGATCCGGGTGATCATTGAACCGGCAGCCTCGGAATCGCGCCCCACGTAAACGCCGCCGCAACGGCAGTCACCACGAGACAAGGCCGCATGTTTGTCAGCGGGATGGCTCGTCTCGACGACATTGACGGGCGACCACCCTCCATGGTATCTGTTGTCCAGGCAACGGGACACCTGCGCATGAAGGTCTCTGGCAGGAAGACGATGAAGAAGACACCTTTGCAGCTTCAGAGGGCGGCGCCAGGTGTCCGCGTCGATTTGAAGTACGAGGATCGCGAAGTACACGCTGTGTGGCAACAGCTTCTCGTGGTTGGACGCTGCGTCCACTGAATAGAGGCGAGGATGCCTGAGGGGTACGATACGCACGCAGATTACATGGGCTGGGTCAGGGCTGATGCCGAGGCCCGGCAGGCGGACGTCGTAACCGCCTTGATCCAGGCGTTCGCACCCTTCATTGAGAAACGAGAGGTCGACGTCATCAACTTCGCCGCGATGACGGCGATGGACTTGGCGGCGGCCATCCAGGCACACCCTATTATCCTCAAATCGCTGCTCGCTTGCTGTCATGTCGCCGGACGAGCGATCGAACGCGACCTCGACATCCGCGGGGTCGACACCTACGAGCCCCGCTTGAGCGAGCCCAAGGCCGCCGCCATTGCAGGTTATCTCAAGCCGTTCCTGCCGCAGGAAGCGCCGGTTCCCGCCCTCTGCGAGCTTGACCGTTTCTTCTTCGTTGACAAAGAGATTCGGGCTCGCAAGGGCCGTTGGGAGCGAATGATCCTCCAGGCCCTGAACCAGCAATCCCGCCTGATCTTCAAGAAACGCAAGTTCACCGTCTCGGGTGAGTCCTTTGAACTGGATGCCGCCGCACCTCAGACCGGGCCGATCGAAATCGGCGTTGACGTTAAACGCATCGAGGCACGGAGGGACATCCACAAACGAGCGGATGAGATCATCAACAAGGCTGCCAAGTTCAAGACGGCATTCCCCCACGGCAGATTCGCTGCCGTGGTGTACTACCCCTTCACGGCCGAGCACGTGAACGTTCAGAGCCGCCTCGAATCACCCAATATCGACGCTGTTTGCTTCGCGTCACAGTCGGCTGAGCAGGTGCTGGTTGCGATCGGATTGATCGTGGATCGACTCGGCATCCGCGACCGCTAGACGCCGCCGTGGCTGGAGGCCGGCGATTGGCGCAACGTCAAAGTCGGCGTGCCTCCGAGCATGCGTCCCTGTGCAATCTCGCCGCGAATCCGCTTCTCGGCAATCGCGAAGTAGACCGGGTCAATCTCGTTGGCCACGCTGTTGCGGTCGCACATGAGCGCCGCGACTGTGGTCGTTCCGGTCCCGGCGAAGGGGTCCAAGACCGTATCTCCCGTGAAGGAGAACATGCGTATCAACCGGTAGGCAAGTTCGACCGGGTATGGCGCAGGATGCTCGCGAGTCGACGCCCCGGTAACGTCGCTCCAAATCGGACGAAACCACCGTGCCTGCTCCTCCTTCGTGAGCCGCGAGGTGGCACGCTGCTGCTCGGTCGGGCTACGGTACTGTCCAGGCTTGCGCAGCATCAAAACATATTCGACATCATTCTTAATGATGGCGTTTGGCTCATACGGTTTGCCCAGAAAACCCGCGCCGTTTCCGCTGGCTTCGAACTGGGCATTGGCGATCTTGTGCCAGAGAATGGGAGTCAGGTAATCGAAGCCGATCCGGCGGGCCCGCACGGAGATGTCTGCGTGAAGGGGGAGGACAAGGTGCCGGCCGCGATTGGCGCGTCGAGCAACACATACATCACCTACGTTGCAGACCAGCCGTCCGCCGGGGACGAGCACGCGATAGCAGTGCCGCCAGACCTTGTCCAGCTCGTCCTGAAAGTTGTCGTATTGTTCCATGTCGCCGAGTTGGGCGGGATGATCGTTGTATTTCTTCAGATTGAAATACGGCGGTGAGGTCACGATCAGATGCACGGACTGGTCTTCAATCCAGTCGAGAGCCCTCGCGTCGCCCAGATTGAGCACGTGCCCGGTCGGCGGCCCGTCATAAGGGCGCAATTCCGGAATCCGCGTGGCCTCCGCTCGCTTTCGCGACGTGCGCGGGCACTCATCAGCAAAAAGGCTTGGCTCAGGCTTGCTCATGGCAGGCCTATTATATACGCAGAGGTGGTTCCGGAGAAGGCTGCCGTTTGATGCCAGACACGAGGGATACCTCCCGCCCACCTGGCGAGGCCCCAAATCGCAGGTGTACCCGAAAACGATCAAGAACGACACGTTTGGGGATCGTCTGCTCTCCAGGCAAACGGGCCTCTCAGCATGATCCGATCGGGGCAGGAGGGGTTCTCCTGCGGCACAACGAAGCGATGCTTTGCAGAGGAGTGATTCCGAGCCAACCGGAAACCACAGCCCCCTTCATCGTCTCGCCTGAGGAATGGAATGCCAGGTCCGGTGCTGAAAAACCTGCGCAGGTCACGGAGCCGGGAAGGGAGATCCTGATTCAGTCATTGGCTTTGCCGCGTGCGGTCGCATATCATCGCGACATGGCGATTGTGTCGTTTCAGGATGTTCATTTCGGTTACGAGGAGCAGGTTCTCCTCGACGGCCTGGACTGGACGATCCATCGCGGTGAGAAGGTGGGGCTTGTCGGGCCGAACGGCTCGGGCAAAACGACCTTGTTCCGGCTGATTCTCGGGGAGCTGAAGCCGGCCGTCGGAACGATCGCCAGGAACCGCGACCTGCGGATCGCCTACCTGCCACAGGAACCGCAGCTTGATTCGTCCAACACGCTGCTGGCCGAGGTGGCGACCACGTTCGACCAACTGCAGGGACTCGAAGCCCGGGTGGCCGAGGTGGCTCAGCGGCTGGCCGACCAGCACGACACCGACCAGTACGAGGACCTGCTCACCGAGTACGAGGAGCTTCAGCACCGGCTTGAAGCGGCCGGCGGCTACCGATACGAGACGCTGGTCAAGATGGTCCTGGGCGGGCTGGGCTTCACGCCTGCATCGTATGATCTGCCGATATCGGTGCTGTCCGGCGGGCAGAAATGCCGGGCGGCCCTCGCCCAGATGCTCCTGCAGGAAGCCGACCTGCTGCTGCTCGACGAGCCGACCAACCACCTGGACATCGAGGCGACGCGCTTCCTGGAAAACTTCCTGGCGGAGTACGACGGCGCGGCCGTCATCGTCTCTCACGACCGCTACCTGCTCGACCGGGTGGTCAGCAAGATTGCCGACCTCGATCGCCGGCAGATCACCGTGTACCCGTGTGCGTACTCCGATTACGCCGAAAGCAAACAGACGCGCCAGTTGACGGCCGAGCGGGAGTATGCCAGGCAGCAGGAATGGCTCCACCACCAGCGGGAGTATGCCGAGCGGGTCAAGGCCGACAAATCGCGGTCGCGGCAGGCGGCCGGGCGGCTCAAGCAAGTCGAGCGTCTGGAACGCGAGGGCCAGGTGACCGAGAAGCCGGCACACATGCAGCGTCGCATGGCCATCCGGCTCACCTCCGGCCGCCGGGCCGGCGAGATGGTCCTGCGATGCACCGGTGTCCGCAAGGCATACGACGAAGTCGTCTTGTTCGATGACTTCAACCTGGAGATCTACCGCGGCGAGAAGATCGGCATCATCGGCCCGAACGGCGTCGGCAAGAGCACGCTGCTGAAGATGGCCATGCGGCAGATCGCCCCGGACGCCGGAGAGGTGCGCCTGTTCGAGAACCTGGAGGTCGGGTATTACGACCAGGAGCACGCCGGGCTGAACATGGACCACCGCGTGATCGACGTGGTCGTCGAGCGGCCGACCGGGCCCCTGGAGGCGAGAATTCGTTCCTTCCTGGCGAGGTTTCTTTTTACCGGCGACGACGTGTACAAGCGGGTCGGCGACTTGTCGGGCGGCGAGCAGAGCCGCGCGATGCTGGCCCGACTGGTCTGGAACAACCCGCAGGTGCTGATCCTGGACGAGCCGACCAACCACCTGGACATTCCCGCCCGCGAGGCGCTCGAAGAATCGCTCATCGAGTACGAAGGGGCGATTCTGCTGGTCAGCCACGACCGGTACTTTCTCGATCGGGTGGTCAACCGGCTGCTGGTGCTGCCGGATCGCGGTACATACGAGCTGATGATCGGCAACTGGTCGACCTACGAGCAACGGGTGGCGGAACGCGAGAAGGCACGGATTGAGGCCGAGGAGCAGGCCCGCAAGCAGGCCCGGCGGGATGCCAGAATGCGAGCCAGGCAGGCAATCAAGCGAGCTCCGCCGCCGTCGGACGAGCCGGCTTCGCCCTTCGCCGCGTGGTCGCTGGGCCGGCTCGAGCAGGAGATCATGGATCGAGAAGAGAAGCTCGCCGCGACCGAGGCCATGTTCGCGGACCCGGCCGTCTACCGCGATGCCGAGCGGGCCAAGGCCCTGCGCGGCGAGGTTGAATCGCTGCGCGCCGAGCTTGCGGCCCTCAACGCGGAATGGGAGCGTCGAATCGATGAGGAATCGTGACGTGAAAGGAACGGCCCTGCCGATCGCGCTGGGTATGTGTCTTGCAGCTTCGGCTGCATTCGGCCAGCAGGCTGCACGGCCGCTGCCGTTCGTGAAGTCCAAGACCTGCCTGCAGACGAACACACCGTATGAGCCGCGAACGGCCCTGGCGGTCGACAGCATCATCATTCACCGACACGGCGAAGACCCGGCCAACCTCACCCGGATGATCGGCTCATGGAAACAGCACGGTTACACGGTGGGTCGGATGTTCTTCGCCGATTCGGACGCGACCAACGAATACTGGACCGGCAAGTGGGACGGGACGCCGCATCCGCAGGAAGTCGAGCGCGACGAAAAGGGCGAAGTCCGGATGTGTGCCGGCATCCGGCCGTACATGCTTCCAACCGAGGGCTGGATCCGCCACCTGGAGGAGATGGCCGTCGAGTCGGTCAACGCCGGGGCGGACGCGGTGCTGCCGGAGGAGCCTCTGGCACACGTGGACACCGGGTATGAGGAGATGTTCCGCAAGCTGTGGGTCGAGCGGTATGGCCGGCCGTGGCAGGCGGAGAATTCGTCGCCCGAGGCCCGTTACCTGACCGCGCAGTTGAAGAGCGAGCTGTACGCGAAGCTGGAAGAACGGCTCTGCCGGGTCGTTGACCGGCGTGCGCGTGAACTCGGCCGGCGGGTCGACTTCGTTGTGCCCATTCACAGCCTCTACAGCAACGTCGCGGCGAAACTGACCGCTCCGCTCGGCACGTCATTGAAAATCGAAGGGCCGGACGGCTACATCGGGCAGATCTGGACGGGACCGGTCAACTGGGCCATGCACAATTACGACTCGCCGGACAAGACCTTCTTTGACTCGGCGTACTGTCTGTATGACTTTTTCGTGGCCCTGGCCGGCGGCGGAAACCGGAAGCTCTGGTTGCTGGTGGACCCGGTCGAGGATGATCCAAACCACAAGTGGAGCGAGTTCGAGGAATGGTACGTTCACTGCACGGCCGCGATGGTCATGTTCACAGAGGTGGACTCGTACGAGGTGATGCCCTGGCCGGAACGGATCTTTCTGAAGGGGCATACGACGGGCGGCGGTACCCCTGCTCCGGAGCGATGCCGGACGATCGTCCTGTCGGCCACGCAGGTCCTTCAGGAAATCCCGCTGGGCGGAACGTGGAACCCTCACCTGCCGCAGGGCAAAACGAATACGGTCCGTGCAGTCGACGGGATCGGAGTCGCGGTGTCCGACACACTGATGTGGGAGAAAGTGCCGCCGCCGGCATTGCAGGTGGCCTATGGTTTGATGATGCCGCTGGTCAGCGCGGGCGTGCCGGCGTCGGCGTGCCTGCTCGAGCGAATGAGCGAACCCAAGTACCTGTCCCGCTTCAAGGTCATCGTGCTGTCATACGAAGCGTTCAAGCCGATGGAGGAGCAAGCCCATGTGGCACTGGCTCGCTGGGTGCAGAACGGCGGCGTGCTGGTGATTCTGGGGGCGGCGGACGATCTCGGAGGGGCGCAGCTCTGGTGGCGCAAGGCAGGACATCCTTCACCGCTTCATCACCTGACGGCGGAGCTCGGACTGAAAGACCTCGATGCGGCCGGGGAGTCACAGGTGGGCAAGGGATGGGTGCTGCGCCGGCCGACGTCGCCGCGAGAATTCGGCCAGTGGAAGAACGTGCAGGAGGAGTATCTGCCGCTGCTCAAGCAGGCTTGGGGCAAGGCCGATTCGGCGCGCGATCTGCCGACGCCGGGTTACCTGTGCGTTCAGCGCGGTCCTTTCATCATCGCCAGGGCAGGCCGTGAAGCACTGAGGCTGCCCGGCACGTTTGTCAATGTGGCTGATCCGCAGTTTGCCCTGGTCAAGAACGTCGAAATCAAGCCCGGTACCAGCGACATCTACCGTGACGTGACCGACATCCTGGAGGCCACAAACGCCGGGCGACGCAAGCCCCGGGTGCTGCACACGACCCATCGCCTGATCGAGGAGCGGGCCGGGCAGAACCGTCTGCGCATCGTGATCCGCGGGCCGTTTGAAACGCCCGGATTGGTGCGCCTCTTCACCGCCGGCAGGCGCCTGTCGGGCGTGACCGCCCGCAATCTCAGCGGTAACCACCAGGACGTGCGATGGACGCAGGAGGACCAGACGGTCTTGATCAGCTTCTCCAATGAACCGGCCGGCGTTGTCGTCGAGGCTGCCTGGGAATGATCCTCGCGGTGCCTGTCACGCAGTCGGTCCTCAGCCAGGCCCCGGGACCTTGCCTTGGGACGGCATTCCGGGGCTGGCCAAAGCAGGACCACGTGCTATAATAAGGGCACGAAACCGGACGGCAGGATCACACAGGCCCTCCGGGAAATCACAACTCAATCAGTTGGCAACCGGGTACGTCGCGGGTTGCCCGCAGGCTGGGACTGGTTTCATTCGTGGATGCGGGCGATTCGTGGACGTGTGGCGTTGCGCTCACGGTGAGAGCGACGCGCACTGAGGTGTGCAATCAGGAGTTGTGATGCCCAGAAAATCAAAAGCATTCAAGAGCAAGCAGAGAGAAGCCCAGAAGGCATCTCGCAAAGGTGATACGAAAAAGGCGAATGAGATCTGGCAACAGATCATCGTGGACCGAGTGAAGCTGAAAGCCGAGAAGGCAGAGAAGAGAGCGGCCAAGAAGGGGCGGGCGGTCGCCTGACCGACCCGGCAGACAAGCCGCATGATCTCTGATCTTTCCCCGGGCTCCCCGCCTTCGGATTCTCGTGCAGCACGTCGGACGTGAGGCCTGTTATCGAGGCGGACGACCTGCCAGCCGCGCTTTGGCACCGGAAGGTCTGGAGAGGGTCTGCCGATGCGGCGCGTTACTCGGCGCTCACCAGGCCGGCCGCAAAGTCATTGAGAAACCCGGCCATCTTGACAGTACTGATGGCCGGCTCATAGTACATCGCGGCGATGTTGAGACGCTCCTGAGCTTCGTTGACATCAACGGAAAGCCCCGTCTGGAACGGCACCGGCCGCAATCCGTAAATATTCGTCAGCCCCGCACCGCAAAACGTGGGCATCCCCTTGCTGAATGAACCGATCAGACCGAGCGGCAGAGAGGGCGCGTTGCCCATGCCCGACGGCATGCCCCGCAGCCCCGTCGCGATGAGCCTTTGATGCAGAACGTTGACCAGTAGGCTGGTGGGGAGAAACGTGAATCGATGGACGGTCACAAGCCTCAGGAGCATGGTTCTCGATTGCAGCATCGCCGCCATCTGGTCCCTTGCCAGGTCGGCGACCGCCCGTCGATCTTGCGCGATTCGCGCGGGGATGTACATCGGCAAGGCGTTTGTCAAATTGCGGCAGACCGGGGCGCTTTGTCTGCGCTTGCGCAGATCGATCAGATTCAGTGTGCAGTACCCGGCATGTGACGGCAACGGCTTGGGCACGACGCGGTCCAGGGCCCGGATGGCGCAGGCTCGTACGAAATCGCCGAAACGGGCGAAGCCACAGACGCGCAGCGAGACTTCCTTGGCCGTCCGGGTCTGCTCGGGAGTCAATCGGCGGAGCATGAATCGGACGGGCCCAAGCCTGTTCAAAGGGATCCCGTCGCTGAGGCGAACGGTGCGCCAGTCCCTTGGGCGCAGATTGCCTGTACTGCTGAGCACCTCGCGCGGTTTGAGAACCAGCGGGGCGTCCCTCACCAATTCCGCGAAATCGCGGCGGGACTCGTCGCCCACGGTCACGCAGGCCCGGTGGTCGGCCGGCCCGCGGTACAAGCGGTCCAGCTCTTCCAGCAGCGTGACGCCCCCGCGGCCATCCATCAGCGCATGAGGCCAGCGGGCGATCAGCCGGTCGCCTTCCGGAAGCCCGCGAAACACCACAAATCGAACGGGTGGCAGGCCGCGCAGATCGATCGACTCGTTGAGCAAGGCCTCAATTCGCCCGTGGATGTCGTGCTCGCTCGCATGGGTCAGTTCGCAGACCC
The DNA here is from genome assembly GCA_030372985.1 of Phycisphaerae bacterium. Taxonomy (GTDB): domain Bacteria; phylum Planctomycetota; class Phycisphaerae; order UBA1845; family PWPN01; genus JAUCQB01. Next base: position 6,688 of record JAUCQB010000217.1, on the reverse strand, counting down.
GGACGACGCAAGACGGGGCAGCGGGCGGACGATCGAGCCGCCATCGCGGGCGGCCCGTCACCCTGGAACGCTCCAGCCGGGAACCCGTGGCCGGGTAGACTCGCCAGAGGGCTTGCACGGCACGGTTCAAGCCATCGACATCGACACGACCGTCCAGCTCAAGGCACAGGTGAATGTTCGTGCCCGGAAGGCCGATTCGTCGCATCGCCTGGTCGGCGGCGAAGAAGTACAGGTCGAGCGGATTGGGTCTTTGATATCGGGGCAAGGCGTCTACCCAATGTCCTGCTTTAACCGGCCGTAGCCGTCGAGAGCGTTCTTCACAAAGGCCGTGTGCACCGTTCAACCGGGTCTGACCAAGGCCTCCACGAAGTCATCAAGGATACGGTTCATCATCGCCCAGCGAGCTTCGTAACACAAGCCGCAGATCGCCAGCCGCCCCTGCTCGACGATGACCTGCAGGCCGATGCCGGCGCGAGGCAATGGCGGACGAAAGGCATGCACGTAACGAATGTCCGCACCGCAGAAGGATTGCTTGTCGCGGCCGAAGGCCTGCGAGAAACCCATCGGCAGCGAAGGCGGAGCACCGAAATCGCCCTTCCCCCAGGCCGACGGAGGCTTTATCAGCGAATGCCGCACGATGGCGCCGAGAATCGCTGGCGGCAACCGCGTGATGTCGAGCGCCCGCTTCAGATGGCCGGTCACGAGACTGCGCTGGGTCATCCGAGCCGTGCCTTCGTGCAAGAAGCGCGCCACCGCCGCGCGATCAGAGGCCATCGTAACGGGAATGTGCAGGCGATCGAGACTGAAGACGTTGTGACAGACCGGGCTGCGGTAAGGCGGCTCCCGCCCTTCGAGAATATACGGGATGGAATAAGTACCTTGCCGATCGGATGATCCTGGCATGACGCGGTGCAGGGCCTGGAGACTGCAGGCGCGGACGTAGGCGCCGAATCTGGCCGGGGAACAGGTTTTCGCTGAGATGTCCGCGGCGAGATCGCACTGGTCGTTGTCCAGACGCCGCACGGCGGTTCGCAGCGGCCCCAGGATGCGGAAATCGGGGCACGGCGGCAGTTGCAGATCGCGGGCTGGTCCGGATGGGCCGGGCGGTGCTGCAGCGGCGAGGGCCACTTCACGGTCCTTGGTCCGCAGGCGGCTGCCAAGCCCGTCGAGCAATTCGTCACCCGCGCTGACCAGAGAGAGCGGGGCGGCTTTCTCCTGAAACAGGCGGTCCATCGTCTCCATGACGATGAGCCCACCGCGAAGGTCCATAAACGCATGTGGCCAGCGAATGACAACCCAGTCGCCCGCAGGCAGGCCTCGAAAAACGTGAAACTGCAGCGGCGGCAGCGTGACCAGGTCAATGCGCCGGTTGATGAGTGCGTCGACCTGATGATGGATTTCCGCTTCAGTCGACGGCTTGATGAGATGGACGCGAACGAGCCGGTTGAGGTCGGGCGGCGGGCAGTTGAGTCGCCATCTGGGGCGGCCCTTCAGCGCGGAGCACTCCAATCGGGCCTGGGTGGCGGGATAGAGGCGATGAATGCCGGCCAGCGCCCGTTTCATTCCCTCCACGTCAACCTGACCGGCCATTTCCAGGTGTATGTGGATGAAAGCCCCGGGCAATGATAGCCTGGCCCCCGCCCTGTCAAAGGCGAAGAACAGGATATCGAGCGGATTGGGAGTGTGGAACTGAACCGATGCCATAGTGTTGTTGATGGGCGCCGGTGCCATGCCGGCCGGCATCATCTCCTGCCAGTGAGATACAGATCAGACTCGACGAACCTGCCCACCATGTCCATCACCTTGAAATACAGGCCGCGTTGCCAGAGCAGGCATGCGTTTCGCGAACGCCAGTCAGCATGTTCTTGGGCACGCCGCTCGACATCATGAGCAGCCCACCACTGCTCGACACGAGCCAGTGAGGTTTCGGATTGCAGCGAGAGATGCTCCTGGATGGGCGAGCCCATGGCGATCGCGATCGGCCATGCTTTGTCGCGGATCTCCCATCGGGCGGCCTCGCGCTCGATGAGATTTGCAGATCTGGCTCGCCGGAACAATTCTCCGCCGTCACCGGCCGTCGGCGCGGCGTTGAAAGTCAGCCGGTACGTCGCCCGCTCCGGCGACGACAGGTAGAAGTAATAGCCCTCCGTAGCCAGCGGTCGATGAAACCTGAAACGAAGCTTGCGGACCCCCAAGTGATCGGCTTCGACCACCGTCGCGTCGAACGGAAACCCCGGCTTTTTCTTAATGACGGTGCCAGGAGTCAGGGGCGAGCCCGGCCGCATGCCGTCGATCAGCATCTTCCCCGGCAAGCCGGAGAAGTATCCCGGCGGCTCTGTGGCAACGGTGAACTCATGATCGTTGAGTTGTTCGACGACGCAGGGCCTGGTCATCATGAGCGGATGAGGGGCGAACGTCAGCGTGTACCCCTCCAGATCGGGTGTCTTCCATGCCTCGCGCATCGCGTCAGGAGCATAGATGGCGGCAATCGGCAAGTTAAGGAAGAAGAGCTTGCTCGCGGGCGGCGGAGGCTGGGAGGTCGACTCAACCATATCGGTGTACACGATCTGCTCGGAGCGGATGATCCCCCACCATGCGACCCGGTAGACACCCAGCGACCAGACCGTGGCCGCGATGACCAGGAACGCGACCGTTTTCCTCCACTCAGCGGCCACACCTGCCAGAAGAATGGCAACCATAACAGCGTAAGGTACCGACGCCAGGTAGCTGAAATGCGGCATGGCAAAGACCGGCACGACCGGTGCGAACGCTGCAATGCACCAGAGCGGCCACACCCAGCGGCCGCCCTTACCCTTGGAGACGGCGATGTACCAGATGGCGACCAAGCCGACGAGAACCGCCATGACCGCGTGGGCCACCAACTCCTCGCCGGCCACTCCCTGGTAAGTGGCCAGCCCCATCAGCATCGGCGTATAGAAGATCTGCGAGAAGAGCAATTGCAGGAGCTTGCTGCCGGCCCAGTAGCCGGAGGTCCAGCCGGTCAGCTTGGTGAAGTAAATGTCGGGCACGTTTCCGACGTCAAAGCTGGTCCATCGCCAGGCGATGAACGCCAGCGTGAGCACCCAGAAGACCGCATGGCAGGGAAGTCGGCGGCTGAAATGCCGCCGGCCGCCGTAACTGACGTCGATGAGAAAGATGACGAAAGGGAAGACAACGGCCGTCTCACGACTGAGAATGGCCAGGGCCCACAGCAACGCGGGCAGCGCCTCGCGCCACCACCGAACCAAGGTCCAACGGGATGGGTGTCCCAGCGACGCGGACATGTAGGCGGCGACAGCGGCCGTGAAGAAGAACGTGCCCACCACCGCGTTCCGGGCGGCCGTCCAGCCAAGACTGAAAAATGAGTGCGGCAAAATGATGAATATGACCCCGGCACAGAAGGCCCAACGTCGTTCCAAGCCGGCCTTGAGCGCAAGCCAGTACACCAGCAGAGCCATGAACCAGTGCCAGCACAGGGCGCAGGCATGGATGATCCGCGTGTCGCCGCCGCTGAGAACGAATTCGGCCTTTGCCACCGCCATGGCGACCGGTCGGGGATACCGCCAGACGGCCGGCCTCTCCTGCCACCAGAGATGATTGAGCCTGCCCGAAAGGTCGATGGTTGCCGACTCCATCAGGTCGGACGGGCTCCAGCCGTAATTGCGGAAGGCCGCCCGGTGCCAATGATCGTCGAAGAACAAGCCGTCCCAGATCGAGACCCCGTGGGCCGCGAGAACGATCAACAGAAGACCGATGGCGCAGGCGATACCCCGTGCAGCGTTTCTCGGTGGACCGGGCAAGCGTGATGCTGTTGTCTGCTGGCTCATTTTCTCCGGAAGCTTAGCCGTGGGCCATGGTGACGGCAAGGGCGATCCATGAGCCCCGGTCAAGGCACCAGCAGGAAGGGGCTGGGGATCTCGGGAATCTCTCGCGTTTCGCCGATCCGCGGCGGGCGTGTTCGCACAAAACGCCCGTCTTGCCACAGAATAAACTGGTACATGTCGTCGTCGAGGCTGCGATCGAACTCCAGGAGCACTCTGCGCACACCGGTCGGCTCCACAACAAGCGGAATCGCGGCAAAGGCGCCCGTGCGATGGTGAATCACGCCCGGCTCGACAGGCCGACCCGTACAGAAAAGGCGTTCGAATCGCTGATCGCTGAACGGGGTGCCCAGCGAGGTCAGTGTCATCCGGCGATCATCCTGGCGATGCCACTGCAACCCGCGTCGGCCCATCTGCGCCAGGTGAATTCGGGTACCGGTGTCTTCGTAAATGACCGCCCACGTGGCCGATTGGGTCGTGGAAAGCAGGCTGGACGGACTGTTGAGAACCAGGACGTGGCGCGGTTCGGGGCGGTCGCGATCGATGTCGGCGGCGGCAATGGCTCCACGATCCAGCCCGCCCATGCTTGAGAAGAAGTAGCCGCGAAGCAGTGTGCCCGGCACAGGCAACAGAATCCCACGGAACGCGACAACCACCGCCAGAGCCAACGCCGTTCTCCCCTCGGCAAGCCCCCCTTTCCATCGTCCGACGTCGTGCAGCAACAAACCGATCAATATCGAGGTCCCGATGGAGGTGTTGAGGAACAGGCGGTCCGAGGGATCGGCGCCGGCCTCGGGGATGAGCGAGACCACGGCCAGTCCCAGGGCCAGAAGCGCCGCCGGCGTCCAGCGGATGGTGCGAGCCAGGACCCAGAAGATCGCAGCCGAGACGATCGCCGCGACGGGCAGCACCCATGGCATGGAGTCTCGCAAGGCGGTAGTGATGTCGGCGCTGACTCCGACAAACAGGCTCACGCCGGCCAGCGGCACAATGACGGCCAGCCGGGCGAAATACTGGCCCGGGTCGCGCCAGGGTGTCGGGTACAGAAGCGACTGCGTTCCGTAGCCGACCGACGTATACCAGCAGACATAGGCCCCAGCGGCAAGAACGATAACCAGGAGCGGTCGCGACTTGACCACCGCCAGGAGCCTGCTTCTGAATGACCGGGAGGTCATGGCCGGCGGGTAGAGCCACTCGTGGAGCACGGCCACCGGCAGGCCGATGATGCCGGATTCCTTCGCACCGCAGGCAAGCAGGAAACAGACGACCGCCGACACCGGCATCGTGTACCGAGGCCGCGATCGATAGGAATGCAGCGAGAGCAGCATCGCCACGAGAAACACGGCGACCCACAAGGCGTTGCGATTCGCGATCCAGCCGACCGGCAGGCTGTGGATATCGCTCAAGGCCATGACGGCCATCGCCCAGGCAAGAGCCGTGCCCGGCAGTTCCAGTGCCCGATACAGTCGATAAACCATCACCAGCAGGACCACAAAAAGACCCAGGCTTGTCAGGTGGTAACCGGGCGCCCAATCCCCATATAGCCAGTAGTCGGCCGCGATGCTCAGGCTGGTGATCGGCCGAAAGAACCTGATCTTGAAGTCCGGGTCCGTCCACCATGGATAGAAACCCCACTCGAACATCGGGTGCCCCGGTCCGGGCCGAACGCCGAAATCGAAGAGACTCCAGGCCCGCGCAGGATCGCCATGTTCAATGCGTCGGAACATGAACTGGTGAATATAGTCGTCGTACAGAAAGCCCCACCGCAACGACGGCAGATGTGAGGCCACGCCGGCGCAGATCACCAGGCCCGCAAGCCATCCGACCCGCCGGCAACCGCGACGGTTCTCGGGCAGCCGGACGGCAGCGACATCCTCGTGCCGGGTGGTGGACGGTTGTTCTCGCATGTTTCACGCGCTTTGCGGCGGCGTCTCCTGCTGAAGGGAGCTGATTCGCTTGGCGGGAACCCCGGCCCAGAACTCGTACGGACCGACCACCGTGCCCGGAAGCAACAGCGATCGAGCTCCGATGACGCATCCTTTCCGCAGCCGCACGCCGGCCAGGATACTGACCTCGCCTCCGACCAGCACGTCGTCCTCGATGATGACCCGCTGAATCGTGACCTTGTCGGCCTCTTGAATGTGAGCGACGATTCGGGTGCCGTATCCGATGATGACGTTGCGGCCGATTTCAACCAGCGAAGGATCCAGGATCTCGGGCTCGGTCACGTAGCAGGATCTGGACTTGGGGCCGAAGATCCAACTGACCAGCCAGCACAACGGGGGCAGACTGGCCAGATGAAAAACCAGGAAACCGGGGAAAGGCGCCTGGTATCGCGCCTTGGTCAGCACGGCGAGCAGAGTAACCCAGATCAGTTGTCGGTTGGGAACTCCTGGTTGTCTCGTCGAGTAGATGCCCTCCTTGGGTGTGGGAATAAAAAAACGGACCAGCAGCAACGCCAACAAGTAGATGACGTTGAAAACGACGACCCACTGCCCGAGACGTCTTGCCCAGAGCATGGTAAGACCAAGGTCCCCGGCCAGAGGGCTGCCCGACGGCCAGGCCTCTAAAGCCGTCATCAGCGCGGTCGCCAGGCCCAGCGAGATCGACCACAACGTCAAGCGGACCCAGAGGTCCAGAAGGAGAAACCCCCACAGGAATCCTCTCATATCGGACAACTTCCCGGTTTGCAGGTCGATCTGCGCCTGGGGTTCGGTCTGCAAAGGCGAAGGTGTCTGGTTGTGCTCCACGGTCATGGTCTCCCTTGGCAACCGCACTCGCGCCGTTCGGCTGTTGTGGGGGCACTCACGCGAAGACTGTCTATTCGATGTAACCCAGCTCCTGCAAGTGCCGCTCGATGCTTTGTT
>JAUCQB010000216.1 GCA_030372985.1 Phycisphaerae bacterium | reverse complement strand
GTATTGGATTTCGTCATACGAATCTCGGGTTTCATCCGTCATTCGGATTTCGACATTCGGATTTCGTCCCAGGCTCGTCACTCGACACGAAAGAATCGAACGCCTGCAATACGGAGAGATCTCATGATCCGCGTAGGTCTGATCGGCGCCGGCTTCATCGGGCGCAACCACCTCAACCAGTACGAGAAGTTGAAGGATCGGGTGACGCTCATTCTTTGCGACAAGGAACCCGATCGCCGCGAGGGCGACTGGTCCAAAGTGGGCGGCAACATCGCTGATTCCAAAGGTTCCAAGCGGGATGTCAGCGGCCTGCAGCGATACTCCGACTGGAAGGAGCTGATCGCCGACCCGAATGTGGACGCGGTGGACATCTGCGTGCCGACGCCGCTGCACAAGGAGATCACCCTGGCGGCTCTGCTGGCCGGCAAGCACGTGCTCTGTGAGAAGCCCATGGCCCTGACGGTCACCGACTGCGACGCCATGCTGGCCGCTGCCGCCAAATCGAAGGGCAGGTTCATGATCGCCCAGGTGATCCGCTTCTGGCCGGAATACCGCTTCCTCCGGCAGGTCTTCGAGGACCGTCGATACGGTCAGTTGAAAGTCCTCCATCTGCGCCGCCAGGCGGCTACGCCCGGCTACACGCTGAACAACTGGGTGCTCAATCCGAAGCTTTCGGGCGGGGCTGTTCTCGACTTGCACGTGCACGACGTCGATTTCGTGCTCGGGCTTCTCGGCAAGCCGAAGGCCGTGTGCGCCCAGGGCCACATCAAGCCCAACGGCAGTTGCGATCGCATCCATGCCCAGTGGCACTACGACGCCGTGCCGCTGGTGCAGGTCGAGGGATGGTGGGACATGCCTGGCAACTTCGGCTTCAACATGGGCTTCACCGCCGTCTTCGAGAACGGCGGCGTCCACTGGGATATGAACACCGGCAAGCCGCTGGCAGTCTACGAAAACGGCAAGGACCCCTATACCCCCGAGATCCCGGCCGAAGACGGCTATCACGCCGAAATCGATTACTTCCTCAGTTGCATCGAGCAGAACAGGGACCCGAAGCTGACCACGCCGCAGGAGAGCCGGGATTCAGTGGCCCTGGCGCTGGCGGAACAGCAAAGTGCGGAAATGGGCAGAACGATCGAAGTCAAGTAGACCATCCCCGTGCGTGGTCACTACTCCAGACAACTACGCATGAAGCTGATTCAACATGAGACGCGCTCGTAAAAGTGAAAAAGCGAAACCTCCGCCGCCGGAGGAACTGGATCGCATCACGGCCGATCTCGACCGTGAGTTTGTTGCCGATACATTCAGGCCGCTCACGGATGAGGAGGCCAAGACCTGGCGCAAGGCAAAGCGCAAGCGAGGGCGGCCGGTCCGAGGACGCGGATCGAAGGTCATTTCCGTGAGTATCGAGAGACGATTGCTTGACAGAACGGATCGACTTGCCAGAAAGAAACGAGTCTCCCGGGCTCAACTGATTGCCCGGGGGCTTCATGCCGTGTTGGCAGCTGAGGCCGACACTCGCAGTTGAGAAAAGAGGAGTCCATGAATCCAGTTAAAGTCGGCATCATCGGCACGGGTTTTGTCGCGGATCTGCATGCGGCGGCTTTCAAGATGATCCCTGAAGGCGAAGTCGTCGCCGTCGCGTCGCCCTCGCCGGGCAAGGCGAAGAAGTTCGCCGAGGAGCGGGGCATCCCGAAGGCTTTCGACGACTACCGCGATCTGCTGGCCGTCAAGGAAATCGAGATGGTCACCCTCTGCCTGCCTAACGACCTTCATGCCGAAGTCACCATCGCTGCCGCGAAAGCGGGCAAACATGTGGTCTGCGAGAAGCCGCTGTGCCGCACGCTCGAACAGGCCGACCGGATGATCGCCGCCTGCCGCCAAGCCGGTGTTCTGCTCATGTACGCCGAAGAACTGTGCTTTGCCCCCAAGTATGTGCGGGCCAAGACGCTCGTCGATGAGGGAGCCTTGGGCAAGGCGTTCCTGGTCAAGCAGAGCGAAGAGCACTCCGGTCCCCACATGCCGTGGTTCTGGGATGTGAACCGCTCCGGCGGCGGCGTGCTGCTGGACATGGGCTGTCACAGCATCGAGTTTGCCCGTTGGGTTTTCGGCAAGCCGCCGGTCCAGAGCGTCTACGCACAGATGGGGACATACGTGCACGCCGACAAGACGCAGGGCGAGGATCACAGCCTGTGCATCGTCGAGTATGAGGGCGGCATGGTCGGTCTGGCGGAAAACAGTTGGGCCAAGCAGGGCGGCGTCGATGACCGATGCGAGATCTACGGTTCAGGCGGATTCACCCGGGCCGACCTGCTCCGCGGCAGTGCTCTCCTGACCTACAGTGAGCCGGGCTACGGGTACGCCGTCGAGAAGGCCGCCACCACCCAGGGCTACACCTTCACCATGTTCGAGGAAGTCTGGAACTACGGCTTCCCGCAGGAGATGGCCCATTTCTGTCGTTGCGTCCGTGGGTTCGAGAGCCCCATCGAGACCGGCGAGGACGGCCGCGAGGTCCTCAAGATCATCCTGGCCGCCTACCACTCGGCCGGAACCGGCAAACGCATCGAATGGCCTTACGAACCCCCGAAAGCAGAAAAACCCATCGACTTGTGGCAGCGGGCTGAAACCCGCAAACCATAAATGCCCCAAAGAAAAGCCCTTACGGCCAGATGGCCAGCAAGGGCATGGTATCTCTCCATGGGACCTGAGTCCGGCGACCAGATGAGGCTTACGCTTCGGCGTCCGACCGGTTGAAGCCGTCCACCTGAAGCCCCGCCTGTTTCACCGCACTGATCAGTTGTCCAACGTCGGCCTGCTCGTCGTGTTCGACGCAGGCACTGCGAGACTGCACGTCGATCGCCACCCCGGCCACGCCCTTCGTGGCCTTCAGGCTGCGGGCAACGTTCGACGCCGAGCTCCTGTTATGAAGCCCTCGAATGGTCAGAATAGTTCTGGTCACGAACACAACTCCGCAATAAACCTCTTTGGCACGGGAAAGCAACCGCGCACGAGGCCTGCGCCGTCCCCTGCCACCTGAGTATCGTACAACGTCAGACACGGCAGCGGTTCCGACGCTGCGCGTCACCCGTACCCTTGTCAGGCACGGGCACCCGTTCTCATCGTTCCCATAAACGCCGACTCATACCAGCATCCGACTCGCCGTCTTGCTTGTCAAGAACCCTGTGAGTATTCGATCCCTGGCGACCCGGTGACCAGGTGAAGAGCTTGCCTTCCGATGATTCTGTATTGTCGGCCCACATCTTGCGCAACCTTCAGGTAATCTGTAAGTCGTTTCCTGAAATGATTTTACGTCTGAATCGTGATCCCCGTCCGGGTCCGCACCGCCAGTCTCGGCTTCGTGCGGGCATTCCAACAGATCAGCCTGCCGCCATAAAAGCCCATGACCGAGTTGGAGACTCCGTCCAAGCCCGAGTCGCCGAGCCAGTCCAAGGACGACCTTGCCTTTGAGCAGTATCGGGAGGGCTCGCCGCGGTCCCCCACAGGCTGGCAAGACGGATAGCAGCAGGTACACTTGCCCAACCTTGGCGGGCTCGATCTCCGAACGAGGCCAGGAGTACAGATGTCGGTTGTCGATCTTGCGATTCTCGTTGCCTACGTCGGTGCGGTTCTGACCATCGGCTTTTGGGTGAAGCGCCGAGCTTCCAAGGGCCTGGAATCGTACTTCCTCGGCGGACGGGAACTGCCCTGGTGGATGATCGCGATGAGCGGCTCGTCCAGCTACTTCGACATCACCGGGACCATGTGGATCGTGTCCATGTTCGTGGCGTACGGCTTCAACGGCTTCTGGATCCAGTGGATGTGGGGCTTCCTTATCGCGGCGTTTTACCTGGCGTACATGGGCAAGTGGATCCGTCGCAGCGGTGTGATCACCGGGTCTGAATGGATGGTATATCGGTTCGGGCCGTCGCGAAGCGGGGACATGGCCCGGCTAGCGTATACCACGTTTGCCGTGCTGACCCTGACGACCTTCATCGGCTACACGGCCGTGGGCATGGGCAAGTTCGGCGGTCAGTTTCTGCCGGTCAAGGAGTGGCTGCCGGTCCTGGCGGACTGGTCCCCCGGCAACGTCGATCGCCTGTGCGCCGTGCTGATCATCGGTGTGACGGGGGCGTACGTGGTTGTCGGCGGTTTCACCGGTCTGACCATCGTCGAATTCGTGCAGACGATCGTGCTGACCACCGGGGCGGCCATGATCGCGGTGCTCGGCTTTGCCGCGTTTGACGAACAACTGGTGTCCGGGGCGCTCACCAAACTGGCGGAAGGTGCGGACCGCATCGTCCAGGTGAATCCCGCGCAGTGGTACTCGCTTCTGCCGCCGTGGCGAATCGAGAATCAGGCCAACGCATACGCCTTGTTTGGGGCGGTGGTCATCACCTTTCTGATGAAGGGGCTGCTCCTGGGCCTGAGCGGGCCCGAACAACTCTACGACTTCCAGAAGTTCCTGGCGACCCGCAGCACGCGCGAGGCATCTCTGGCCGGGATGCTCTGGGGAATCTGCCACACCGTGCGGTTCCCCATGGCGATGGCCATCACGATCATGGGGCTTGTGGCGGTGGCAGGATCGACCGAGGCCGGCTTCGACGCCGAGAAAGTCCTGCCCTATGTCATCGCCCACAAGTTGCCGCCAGTACTCAAAGGAATCGCCCTGGCGGCGCTGATCTCGGCCTTCATGGCGACGTTCGGAGCGATGGTGAACGGATCGGCCTCCTACCTGATCCGCGACATCTACCAGCGTTACCTCAATCCGTCGGCGTCGACACGGCACTATGTCCGCGCCAGCTACCTGGCCAGCGTGCTGATGATCCTGATCGGCATCGCCATTTCGTTCATGAGCGATTCGATCGGAACCATGATCACCTGGATCCTCGGGTTTCTCGGCTCGGCAGTGTTGATCCCCAATGTGTTGCGCTGGTACTGGTGGCGGGTAACGGGGTACGGCTTTGCCGCCGGGATGTGGACGGGCATGGTGCTCTCGCTGATCCAGACCGCCGTCGATGGTCCGATCGCGCGGCACATGGGCTGGGGCCAGACCGTGCCGGTGTACTATGTCATTCCGGTTCTGGCGTCGGCCTCCGCGATCGCATGCGTCGCCGCGACCCTGCTGACCCGGCCGCCGGATATGGAAACGCTCACTCACTTCTACCGCACCACGCAGCCGGCCGGCTGCTGGGGCCCGGTGGTCGAACATATTCGTCAGACAGACCCAGGATTTCGGAAGGAGCCTTTCGCGGCCGACATCGCCGCATTGGTCGTCGGCCTCTTCTGGCTCGGAGCCATGTACGTCGGGCCAAGCTACCTGGTGGCCCGTCAATGGCTGCCGGCCGTCATCTGCGCGGTGATTGTCGCCATCGGTTCGGTGGTTCTCGCCCGAGGCTGGTACCGCCGACTGGAATCGGGCAAGTCGTGTCCCGCCAATAATGGAGCGGCCCTATAATCGCAGATGAACGCACAGGCTCGGAGATGACACAGCCATGCCGAGACAATGGACAAGCGAAGAGATTCTTGAACTATCACGCGCCTACCAGCCCGCCTGCGTCATTGCGGCGGCGGCGGACCTGGACCTGTTCACGGTGCTCGGCGCACGCCGCCTTACTTGCAGAGCCCTGGCGACCGAAATGCAGGTTGACTGTCGCGGCCTGAGCGTGCTGATGGACGCGCTGGCCTCGATGGGGCTGCTCGAGAAGCGGGACGGCCAATACGCGGCGCCGCCGAGCGCGGAGGAGTCGCTCTCGGCGAATGGAGGCACTTCGGTTCTGGCGATGGTGCAACACACGGCCAACTGCATGCGGCGGTGGGCCCAGATGGCCGCGGTGGTGAAGACGGGCAAGCCGGCCGACTGCGGCCCGAGCGTTCGCGGGGAAGCCGCCGACCAGGCCGCCTTCATCGGGGCGATGCACGTGGTTTCCGGTCCGGTCGCCGACCGGGTGGTCTCGGAGATTCATCCTCCGTCGTTCAATCACCTGCTGGATATCGGCGGCGGGTCGGGAACCTGGACGATGGCCTTTCTGCGGATTGTCCAACAAGCCACCGCCACGATCTTCGACCTGCCGGAAGTGGTTCCGATGGCCGAGCAGCGGCTCCGCCAAGCGGGCTTTGCCGAGCGGGTCAGGCTCGCCCCCGGCGATTTTTACGTCGACCAGTTGCCGGCAGGAGCCGATCTCGCCTGGCTCAGCGCCATCGCTCACCAGAATTCACGCCGGCAGAACCGGGAACTGTTCAACAAGATCCGCCACGCCCTGGTTCCCGGCGGCGTGCTGCTGCTGCGCGACGTGGTGATGAACGACGATCACACCGCCCCGCCCGGCGGGGCGATGTTCGCCGTCAACATGCTGGTCAACACCGAGGGCGGGGGCACCTACTCACTGAGCGAGTACCGCGAGGATCTCGAGGCGTCCGGGTTCACCCATATCCGTCAGGTTCGCGAGGACCCGTGGATGAACGCGGTCATTCGGGCGGACAGAGCCTGAAGTGGCATGCAGGCTCTGCTGGACCTGCCGCGCTCGGTTTGCACGGAATGGGCGGTCACAAGCGGGTGCAAGAGCATGAGGTGTCCTCAGACCAGCCAGTTGACTCCCCAGTTGCGTAAGAATCGCCGCAGGTGTGCAGGAAAGCCCTTGTGGATCGGGCGTTTTGTGACGAATCACTGCTCTTTCCGGAGTTCACCGGTGCTGAGGTTCATGGGCGACGGCAAAACATAACCCACCCACAATTCCACATTCCCCGGCGTTGCCGTGTGCAACGCTGGCGTTGAGTCAGCCGAGCGAGGAAGGTACAGTGGTTTCGAAGCGTGATATCCGAACGAAGAGAATCCGGCCGCGGTTCTCTTGTTGGAGCGTTTAATGCCTCATCCATTCTGGTTGTGGACCGGATTCCTGGCGTTCGTGTTGGCCATGCTGGCCCTCGACCTGGGGGTGTTTCACCGCAAGTCTCACAGAGTGAGCCTGAAGGAGGCTCTGGTCTGGACGGCCGTCTGGGTCGTCCTGGCCCTGCTTTTCAACGTCGGGTTGTGGCGCTGGCGGGGCTCGGAACCGGCGATGGAGTTCCTCGCGGGCTATCTCATCGAGAAAGCCCTGAGCGTGGACAACATCTTCGTCTTCGTCATGATCTTCAACTTCTTTCGGGTCCCCGCCTCCTATCAGCACAAGGTACTGTTCTGGGGTATCCTGAGCGCCCTGGTCATGCGGGCGATCTTCATCGCCGCCGGTATCACTCTGCTGGAACACTTCCACTGGCTGATCTATGTCTTTGGGGCCTTCCTCATCATCACCGGCATCAAGATGGCGGTGGTCAAGGACAAGGAGATCCATCCGGAACGCAACCCGGTGCTCAGGCTGTTCCGGCGACTGGTGCCGGTTACCGACGACTACGAGGGTGACCGGTTCTTCGTCCGGCGAGACAGCAGGCTCTGGGCGACGCCCATGTTCGTCACCCTCCTGTTTGTGGAGTTGACCGACCTGATCTTCGCGGTGGATTCGATCCCGGCGATCCTGGCCATCACCCAGGACACGTTCATCGTCTACACATCGAATGTGTTTGCGATTCTCGGCTTGCGGGCTCTTTACTTTGCCCTGGCCGGCGTCATGCAACTGTTCCGTTACCTCAATTACGGGCTGGCGCTGATCCTGGTGTTCGTGGGGGTCAAGATGAGCCTGGTGGACCTCTACAAGATGCCGGTGGCCGTCTCGCTCGGCGTGGTGGCTGCCATCCTGGCCATATCGGTGCTGGTGTCCCTGCTACGCCCGGCCCCTCAGCCCGCGACCCCGCAAGCAGAACACGACCATGCGGTGGCTGGTTAAGCACGGCGACGTTCTCGATGAACGGGTCGATGTTCTGATCTGCACGGCCAACCCGCAACTCAACATGTCAGGCGGCATCAACGGCGAGATTCTGCGCCGTGGCGGAGAAAATGTTCAGCGAGAGCTGCATGCCTTCCTGGAACGGACGCAGCGCAGGTGCGTTGACCCAGGCACGGTGGTGACAACCAGCCCAGGACCAGTCGTGTCCGGTTATAAGTCGAACAGAAACAATTGTTGATGATTCTGCACCTCCCTGATTTGCGGCTCTGCATCGGAAAAGGCCTCGAAAATGGGCATTTTCTCGAAAAGCGTGACGCTGAGGATCTGCAGAATTGTATAAAGGCTGGCCTTCACGTCCAGCCGCTTGCGGGCGATCGCGACCAGCA
>JAUCQB010000215.1 GCA_030372985.1 Phycisphaerae bacterium | reverse complement strand
AGATACACAGCGCTGTCTCGTGGGCTCGGAGATGTGTATAAGAGACAGCTTGAGGTGCCGGCAGACCTCGAACCCCGACATCTTCGGCATCATGATGTCCAAAAGGATCAGGTCCGGCTGCTCGCGGGCGACAATGGACAAGGCCTCCATCCCGTTGGCCGCGGGAATGGTGGTCACATTCGGCAGTTCCTCCATGTAGGCGCACAGCAACTCCCGGTTCTGGGCGTTGTCGTCGACTACAAGGACCTTCGAGGGCGGCAAAGGCTTTTCGTCTGGGGCAGTCAATTGAGGTCTCCCGGTCCCGAGGGTCGCTGTCGGCGGCGGGGGTTGCCCCCGGCCGTCCAGGACCTCCCGGGTTCTGGCTTTCGCGGCGTCTCGAACCCACACATCCAACCCCATATCCTGCGTCAGAAGCCGCGGATAAGCAATATGGGGCCCCCCGACGTCCCGGCTCGGCGCGTGTGGCTTGAAATCATACACGATGAGGTTACGCTTTTACTATCTCCTGACAGAGTCTCCAGCTATCTCAGAAAGGAGTCGCCATGTTCAGCAAAGTTGTTCCCCTGATGACGGCGGTACTGGTGGCTTGTTCGCAGTCTGCAATGGGGCAACAGCCGCCCCGTCTCGACATCTGGGCGGTTGACCCGCTGGTCAAGGTGTTCCGCGATGCTGCGCCGGTCAGCGGCACCGAGGCGTTGGCGGAGGTGGCTTGCGGCGAACATGCCACGTTCCAGATCGTGGTGCGCAGCGAGCAGCCGGTGACCGGCCTGCGAGTGTCGGTGACGCCTCTGGCCCTCGACCCACCGGTCGGTGTTTACCGACAGGCCAGCAAGCCGCGGTTTGTCGGATACGTCCCGGTCGATCGACCGACACCGGCGGCCTCCAAGGATCAGCTTCGCAAGCCCCCGGCCGACTACCCCGATCCGCTGCTGGAGGTCGACACCGTCGATCTTCCCGCCGGGCGGGCCCAGCCGATCTGGATCACGGTGCCGGTGCCGGTGCAATCGGCGGCCGGCACATACCGGGGTTCACTGAGCGTGGTTGGTCGGGTCGGCAACGCGGCCGCTCAGGCTCAGATGCCCCTGGTGCTCAAGGTTCACCGGACGATCATCTGGAAATCACGTCTGTGGACCACCAACTGGTTCGGCATGCAATGGCGACACATGCAGATCAGCCCGAAAGAGGGTTCGCCGGAGTACTGGGACCTGCTCGGTCGCTACGCCCGGAACATGGCCGAGCACCGCCAGAACGTGGCCCTGATTTCGCCGCTGGCCCTGGCGGAGTTCAAACCCGGCGAAGGCGACAAGCTCCAGATCGATTTCTCGAAATTCGACCGCTGGGTGAAGATCTTCAAGGACGAAGGTGTGATCGGGATGATCGAGGGCGGGCACATCGGCGGGCGCGTCGGCGGCTGGGAGTCGCAATTCGTGGTTCAGATTCGGCAAATCAAAGACGGCAAGGTCGTCTCCAGGTCGGTTGACCCCGGCAGCCCCGAGGCGGACGCCTTCTACGCCCAATTCCTGCCCGCCCTGGTGAACCATCTGAAAGAGAAGGGCTGGTCGGACATCTACGTTCAACACCTGGCCGACGAGCCGATCAAGGAGAACATCGGCACCTATCGGGCCATCGCGGCCCTGGTTCGCAAGTATGCTCCCGGAATGAAGATCATCGAGGCCTGCCACACCAAGGACCTCACCGGGGCGATCGATATCTGGGTACCGCAGCTCAACTTCCTCCACGACGACTACCAGCACTACCAGGATCGCCAGAAGGCCGGTGACCAGGTCTGGTTCTACACTTGCGTCTTCCCCCAGGGCGAGTATGCCAACCGGTTCATCGAGCTGCCGCTGATCAAGACCCGCCTGCTGCACTGGATCAACTATCGCTATGGCATCACCGGATACTTGCACTGGGGCTACAACTGGTGGACAGAAGAGGACCCGTTCAAGAAGGTGACGCGCGAGCACGGCGGCCCGCCGTTCCTGCCGGCCGGTGATGCGTGGATCGTCTATCCCGGCAAGGACGGCCCGCTCGACTCAATTCGCTTCGAGGCCATGCGCGACGGCATCGCCGATTATGAGCTGCTGTGCAGACTGGGCGAGAAGGACCCTGAGGCCGCCAAGACCCTCGTCGCCAAGCACGTGTTCGACTTCGACAAGTACGAGACGGACGTCGCGGCCTTCCGGGCTACCCGGCGCGAGCTGCTGGAGAAGCTGAGCAAGTGAACTGAGGCGCCGGGTCTTCAGTCAAACCGCCACAGACCCGCCTTACGGGCGGCTTCATAGGCCGATTCGATCTCCTCGCGGGTGGGTCGGCGGTTGATTTTCGGATAGCGTACACCTCCAGCGGCGTTCGGATCCTCCGACATGCGGCCAACCAGATGCTCCGGACGG
The DNA here is from genome assembly GCA_030372985.1 of Phycisphaerae bacterium. Taxonomy (GTDB): domain Bacteria; phylum Planctomycetota; class Phycisphaerae; order UBA1845; family PWPN01; genus JAUCQB01. The sequence goes on along the minus strand of JAUCQB010000215.1, from coordinate 19,668 downwards.
TACTGGCCCATGATGTTCACGAAGGTATCCGGCGAGACCTCGCGAGCCAGCCATTCCAGAATCTGACGGCTTTCATCCGGCAGCCCCGGCATCACCAGGTAGCGGACCAGCAGGCCGCGACAGGCGACTCCGTCGGGCGTGAAGGTCAGGTCACCGACCTGCCGGTGCATCTCGGTGATCGCCTGCCGGGCGTGCTCGGCGTAGTCCTTCGCGTTGAGGTATTCGGCGCATAGGTCCGGCGACCAGAGCTTGAAATCGGGCATGTAGATGTCCGCCAGCCCGTCCAGCAATCGGAGCGATTCCATCGAGTCGTAACCGCTGGTGTTGTACACCACCGGCAGTTCCAGGCCTCGCTCCGCGGCAATGGCGAGTGCTTCGATGACCTGCGGAACGACGTGCTCGGGGGTCACGAAGTTGATGTTGTGGCAGCCTTTTTCCTGCAGGGCGAGCAGGACGTCGGCCAGGCTGTCGGCTTCGCAGGGTGTGCCCGATTCTTCCTGGCTGATGTCCCAGTTCTGGCAGAAAACGCAGTGCAGGTTGCAGCGGCCGAAGAAGACGGTCCCGCTGCCGTGACGGCCGACCAGGCATCGCTCCTCGCCCGTGTGGGCGAAGGCCGAACAGACAGCGGCATGACGGCCGGTGCGGCAGAACCCGACCCGTTCGCTCAACCGGTCGACCTCGCACCGGCGCGGGCATGCCCGGCAGCAGCGCAGCGACTCGATCGCGGCGGCCACGCGCCCCGACAGCCCTCGGTACACCTCCGGAGCCAGGTACGCCGGCGTGAAGTCCTCGATCACGAAATCTCCCGCTGACGATGCCATGAAACCGACCCCTGATGTCTGCGGCCCCCGTCATTGTACCGCCGAAACCTGCCACGGCGAATCTCGGTCATGGCCACGAGGTCGCTGCCCAGCTAACATGCCGATATGGCCAGGCGTGAGAATGACTGGATTGTCAAAAGGTTGATTGCTTGTCGGATCCTCCGGAACACCGGCCAACGCGCGTCGTCGTCGCTGCTGATCCTTGCACTTGTGACCCCTGCGATCGCCCAGGATCTTTCGCCGCTCAGGCAGCATCATGTCTGGCTGCCCATGACCGGCATGACCGACGCGCAGATCGAGCAGGCAAAACGTGCCGGCTACGACACGGTGATGCTCAAGATTTCGCCGCGGCCTTTGCTCGACGGCGATGCAATCGACTTTGCGGCGACTGACGAACTCGTGGCTCGGGCGACGCGGCGGGGAATGAAGGTCATCCCGGCCATCCTGGGCTGGGCCGGCCTGGGCCGCGGGCAGTTCTGGGACACCAACGAGGACGGAAGCAGGATCCCGGACCGGCTGGATCCTTTCTGGCCTGAGGCCATGGCCCGGGTGGAGTGGTATTACGCCAGGGTGATCGGGCGTTACGCTGCCAATCCGCAGGTCGTCGCATGTGCCCCGACCTGGGGCATCTACGGTGAGGCCGGATTCACCTCATTCACCGCCGGACGCAGCCCGCACGCCCTGGCCCGATTCAACGAGTGGCTCAAGTCGCAGGATCTGCCCCCGGTCGAAGCCATCCCGACGCGCACGGCCGGCCCGAACACCGACTACAACCGCTTCATCCGGTTCCGTTACCTGTATGTCGAAGAGCAGTTCGACGCGATGATCCGCCGGCTCAAGCCGCTGGCCGTCGGCCGTGCCGTGGGCATGTGGCAGGAGCTCTATCCGGTCATCGGTTACCTGTACAACCTGGTCGAAGTGCCCTCGGCCGACTTCGCCCTGTATGAGTCCTGCTTCCCGTTCCAGACGTCGCACCATCCTGAGAAAACGCTGGCCGAGGCGATGGGCTTTCGCTACCGCTGCGAGTCTGCCGACGACTACCGCGACTATTACCTGCCGCTATTGGCTCGCAAACGGGGCGAGGGCCAGCGGTTCATGGGATGCCAGTTGACCAATGACTACGCGGTCAAGAACTACGGCTGGACGGCGGCCAAGGCCGAGCAGATCGGTTTCGATCGCTGGGAAGACGAGTTCGGCCCGCACCTGAAGAAGTTGCTCGATGCCCCGCTGGAATCACCCGACCGCGACGTTCTCCTGGTCTTCCTAACGTATGCCGCGGCGGCTTTGACCGACGGGCCTGTCCATTCGGTCGACGCGATGACCATCGACGTCCTGTTGCGAATGTTCGGATGCCAGATGGTGAGGGTCGGCTCGCCACGATTCGACAAGCTGACCGTGGCGGAGATGGATCGCTTCAAGCTCATCATCGTGCCGTGCGCCGCATACCTTGTCCCGCAGACATACGAGCGGCTCAAGGCGAGCAAGGCCGCCGTCCTGTTCACCGGCTGCTTCGCCCAGTCATGGGACGCCGTCCACGTGCCCGCCGGCCGGACGCGCGAACTCGACGGCATGACCTTGCGCTATCATCCCCGCCCACCCGGCCGGCTCGAATTCACGGCCGATCACCCGTTGATCGGCAATCTCAAAGGTACTTCTGTCCCTCTGCCGCAGGATGAGTGTTTCTCATTTGACATCGCCGCCTGGGACGTTCAGACGTTAGCCCGCTGCGACCCGCACGCCATCTTGTCCGTCGCACGGCAGGGACGGTTCGTTTTCGCGCACGGGCACCTCTGGGCCGGCCTGGCTCACGACCCCAACCGTACACCGCCCGCAAATCTCTCCGGTTCGAAAGACGGTTCGGCCAACGACGTCGACGTGTGGGGCCCATACAGCGCGACCTCGCCGCACAACCGCGTCGGCGAGACCCTGATGAAGAACATCCTTGATCACGCGGGGGTCGACTACCGTGTTCCAAGCCCCAAGCCGCGAGGCCTGGCTCGCTATCTCGGCGACCACATGGAGCAGACCTCGATCAGCGCGAACATCGTCTACAACAACACCGGAGAACGTCAGATCCTCACCGTTCGTCTGCCGTATGAGCCGGCCAGTCACAAGTCTCGCCGCGTCGGCGACCGGTACGAGGCGGACATTGCCGTGCCGGCATTCTCATACGTCATCCTCCAGGGATTTCAGGCGAGGAAGTGACTGCTCGAACGGGAATCCCTTCCCAGCCTTTCTTCGATCGCAGGCCCAGCGGCAGGTCGGCGCTTCGCTCTGACCTGCCCTACTGTATTGGACTCTTGACGGCGTGCCTGCCTGCGGTCACCCTCTACGGCCGATGAGCCTTCCCCAAATCAAGTCGGATGCATTCCGGCAGGCCGAGCTGCGCAGCGAGCGACTGCGCATCATCGGCATCCTTTCCTTTCTGGGGCTGTTCTGGTTCGTCAGTCTTTTTCGAATGCTGATCCTGGTGGATCGGGTCTCGACGGACCGGTGGCTGGGAGCGTCGATCGGTCTGGCATTGTTCCTGGTTTATGAGCTGTTGATGCTTCTGGCGGTACGGCGGGCCATCCGGCTGAAGAAAGACCTACCGGCCGTTGCCTGGATGCTCAATCTCATCATCGAGACGTCACTACCTGCAGTGATGCTGGCGTTGGCGAGCAGCCCCGCTATCCCGCAAGTGTACCGGCCGCTGGCAACTCCTATTACGCTGGGCTTCTTCCTGTTCATCATTCTTTCCACGCTTCGCCTGAGCCCCTGGTCAAGCGTTTTGACCGGTGTGGTCGCGTCCGTGGGTTACATTCTCGCGGCCGTCTATCTCGGCTGGCGGCCCTATGTCTTTGATTACGGTTCGGATGCCATCCTCCGGACAGCCGTGCCGATCTACGCGGTGACCCTGTTCGTGGGTGGGCTGATCGCCGCGGCCGTGGCCGCCGAGATCCGCAAGCACGTCGCCGCCGCACTGCGCGAGGCCGAGGTCCGGCGGGAAATGGAGCGACTCCAGCGCGATATGCAGATCGCCCGTTCCATTCAGCAAGGTCTCCTGCCGAAAGCCCCGCCGCGAATACCCGGCTTCGAAATCGCCGGATGGAACAAGCCCGCCGACGAGGCCGGCGGCGACTACTTCGACTGGCACGAACTACCCGACGGCCGGGTCGTGGTCATGCTGGCCGATGTCACGGGTCACGGCGTCGGCCCGGCCCTGCTCGCGGCCGTGTGCCGGGCCTATGCCCGTGCTAACATCCACACGTGCCTCGAACTTGCGACCGTGATGCAGGGCATGAACAAGGCCCTGTACGAGGACATGGAAGAGGGCCGCTTCGTGACCTTTGCGGCAGCAGCCTGTGTGCCCGACAACGGCCGCGTTCAGGTCTTGTCAGCCGGGCAAGGACCGTTGCTGATCTTCCGGGCCGCCAGCGGGGAGGTTGAGGAGATGGCCGCTCAGGGCTGCCCGCTGGGGATCGTCCCGGACCTGGTTTCCGATCCGCCGCGAGATTTCGACCTCCAGGCCGGCGACATGATTCTGATGCCGACCGATGGCTTCTTTGAATGGGCCGACGCCCAGGGCGAGCGATTCGGCACGTCGCGCCTGGCCGACGTGATTCGGGCATCGTACCGTCTGCCGGCCGGGCAGATCATCGCTCGTATCCACGAAGCCGTGATTGCTTTCGCTGCCGGAACCGAGCAGCAAGACGATTTGACGGCTGTCATCATCAAACGAACGACCGGCTGAAGCCGTGCCGGTTTGACTGGATGTCCGCGGTCTGCCACTGGTCTGTGAGGAGTCTTGGACACTGCTGAGGCACAGCAGTGGCATACGGTGGTGTCTGTTCTGTTGCCGGTCGCCACAGCCCGAGGCGCGCCGGCTTGGGGCGAGCCACAGCCCAAGCGCACTGTGATCCAGAAACATGCACGCAAGCCGCACAGATCTCTGGCCGCAAGGTTCTATTGCGGCAGAACCGTCTCCAGGGTGATCGGCTGGCCCGTCCCGGCCAGCACGCTCACCGCCCGCGCGGTGCCGATGGCAAGCCGTGCAACCTGCCGGATCTCAGGAAGAACTGCATTCTGCGCGGGCAGCGGGAAAGTCGCGAGAACCACGGCCAGGTAGCTCAAACCGGTCATGGTAAGCAGGAAACCCAGCAGGCCGCCGCCCAGCCGGTTGATGAACGCCGGCAAGGCAAGCTCGGGCTCGTCCAGGCAGCCTTCGGCCAGCTTGCGCTGCAGCGCGTACATGAGCACGGCCACCGTGAGCAGGCACGGACCGTAGAGAAAGGCGTTGTCTGATGAGATGGACTGTCGCAACGGCCCGGAGAAGCCGATCCCGGCCGCGACGGCCAGAACGACCATTACATAGCGGGTCAGCATCGTATAAAGACCAACGCTCATGCTCCAACAGGCAACGATCGTCGACAGTATGATCACGACAAGGAGAATCATCGGAACACCGTCACGCGAACAACCTCGGCCACGCTCGTCGTGCCGTTAAGCACCTTGGCGATGCCGTCTTGTCTCATCGTGGTCATGCCTGCGGCACGTGCCACGCCGAAAGGGGCATTCATCGTGGGCCGCGTGGCCAGTTGCTCTCCAAGAGCCGGCGACATTTCGAGCATCTCGAAAATGCCCTCGCGGCCGCTGTAGCCGGTTTCGTTGCATGCGGGGCAGCCGACGGGCTCGTACACGTTGCCCAGCGGGATGCGTCGCTCGTCCGCCTCCCGCTTGAGACGACTGGAGACCGACGCTCGGGCCCGGCATTGGGTGCATAGTTTACGAACCAGGCGTTGAGACATCAGGCAATTGACGGATGCCGAGACGGTATGCGGCTCGATGCCCAGTTCAATCAGACGGATGAGCCCGGTCACGGCGTCATTCGAGTGCAGTGTCGAGAACACGAGATGTCCGGTTTCAGAGGCCTGGAGTGCGATCTTGGCGGTTTCGGCATCGCGGATCTCGCCGACCATGATGACGTCGGGGGATTGTCTCAACACGTGGCGAAGCTGGCTGGCAAAGGTGATGTCGGCCTTGGGGTTGACGGCCGTCTGGCTGGCGATCGGCAGCGCGTATTCGATGGGATCCTCGATGGTGATAATGTTGCGCCCGGTGTTGCCGAGTTCGTTGATGGCGGCGTAAAGGGTAGTGCTCTTGCCGCTGCCCGTCGGGCCGCAGATGAGGAGCATGCCGTGTGCCCGGTGGATCTGGCCACGGAGCAGGTCCACCTGCGTTCGAGACAGCCCAAGCTGGTCCAGGCGAAACAGGCCGACGGCGGCATCGAGGACGCGGATGACGATCTTCTCGCCGTAGACCGTTCCGGCGGTGGCGACGCGGAGCTTGATCTCGCGATCGCTGTAGTAAGCCAGCAGTGAGCCGTCCTGTGCGCGGCGGCGTTCGGCGATATTCATGTCCGCGAGAATCTTGAAGCAGTTCAGCGTGGCCAGGGCCGTTTCGTGCTCGATGCGCTGCGGCTCGCCCAGGAGGCCGTCCACGCGATAGCGGAGTTCGTAGCTCTGGTCCGGTTTCGGGTCCATGAGGATGTCGGAGGCCCGCTGGTCGACCGCCCAATCGACCATCTGCCGTGCCAGGGTCAGGGCCATCGGCTCGCTGCCGCGTCCTGATCCGCGGGACAAGCTGGCTGCCGCCGTCCCGTCCGCACGCGCCAGCACGGTGACGACGTCGTCCTCATACCGGCGGCTGACCCAGCCGTGCCGGACGAACGTTTTGATGTCTGAGGCGAGATCCTTCCAACCCTCCGTGGTATGCATCCGATGATTCTTGCCCCACCAACCGAGCCACGCGAGCGGGCCGGTAAAGATGATCAGCAGGTTTAGATAGGGCCCCGATCGATTCTGCGGCGTCAGCCGCCTGCTGAGGCTGGCGACGCAGTGCAGCCACAGATACATCAGGCCGACCAGCACGGTGAGCCAGACAGGGCTTATCAGAAACGGGGGGTACTTCATGCCTTTCTCGTTGTCGAGCCGGCTGCCGTCCGGCTCAGGTTCATTCGCCGCTCTCCTCGGGCTCCAGGTAGATCTTCACACTGCCCACTTGGACTTCGTCGTTCAGCTGCAGCCGCGCGCGAGGCATCTTGATTCCGTTCACAGACATCCGGTGATTGCCGGTCATTTCCTCGATCCAGACTGCCCCCGCCTCCGTCCACACCCGAATGTGCTTGCGGCTGACGCTCGGGCACCGGACGACGACCGTGTTGATCCGCGAACGACCGATGCCGACCGGCCGGCCGCTTAGTTTCACGATTTGGTCCTGTTCCCCCGGCTCGACCACTCGCAGCACCCGCGGGCCGGTGGCAACCGTGGGCTGGTCCGGGGATGGGGGCAGCTCGTCGGTCGGCGTGTCGTCGAAAGCTTCCGGAAAGGCGGGCAGCAGATCCTCGGCACGCGAGACCGATCGCGCAGCCGGTTCCCGGGCATGATCATCGTCGGCACCAGGGACCGGGGGGGCCTTGGGTCCCAGTTCCTCGATCAGAATCTGAATGAATCGTTCGTCGATTGCTTCAGGAGGCGTCGAGTAGGCAACCATCGCGGCACCACCATGTACAAGCGTGTGGATCGATATCGGAATAGCTTACCACAAGCAAAGGTCGTCTGGGAAGCCCCTTGGCAAACGTCAATTGCATCAGATACGCAGATACGCTGATTCGTTGATCTTGGCCGCGTATCGCTGTACCGTCTGATAGGGTCGGCCGGCGCTGTGCGCCAACCCGCCGGCGGGCTTTGCGGTCAAACCCATGGAGGCCACCGTGAAGTGTCCGTTCTGCGCCGAAGAGATCCAGGATGCCGCGATACTGTGCCGGTTTTGCGGGGCGGTGAAGCAGGATGGCCAGTGGTATCCGCCGGCCAGGCCCGCGGCGGCGGCACCTCGGCGTAAAGGGGCTTTCACGATCAAGTCGGCCGGGGCGCTGTTCATCATCTCCGGCGTGTACATGCTGATTTCCCCGACCTCTGAAGTCCCTCTTTTCGGAGCCATGCGAGGGGGTCTGGTTGCGCTGGCCTACAATCTGGGCTTTGCGGCCCTGTTCCTGGGGATTGGCATTGGACTGATCACCGGCACGCGTTGGGGTTACGGCCTGGTGTTGAGCGGCACAGCCCTGTATAGCGTCGACAAGATTCTCCTGCTGCTGGACGAGCCGGCGAAAGAGGCCCTTCTGGCCGGCAGTAGCAGCCTGAAAAGCCTGGGACCTCTCCTCGGGGTCGACGAGGTCGATCTCGCGGGGATGTTCAACCGCGTGCTTGCCCTTGTCTGCCTGATCAGCCTGGGCTGCTGGTGGGGATTCGCGCTGTACATCTACATCAGGCGGGACTACTTTCAGGGAGATGTCCGGGCGCATGCTGCGACGCGGCCGTAGGGGCGGTGCTTTGCAGGACTCGTCTCTTGGGCCGAATGGTCCTGTCGTCGTGAAGACCTGTCGTGACCGCTGTTGATCACCGTGGCTGTGAGGAGACGGAACGACTCGTCTCTGAAGAGGTTGTGGCGCTCTCATCCTCCTCCAGATCCTCGCGTTGCAGCGGCACGTTCTCGAGAACGATCTCTTTCCCCCAGATTCGGTCATAGAGTGTTTCTTTCTCTGCCAGCTCAACAGATGGAGTCAGGATCACGCGCAGTGTTGTGACGCGCAGCGCGGGCCGTGCTATCCCGCCTCCCAAACCGCCATAGTCGAGCTGGCCCGCCGGGCTGTCAGGTCCGACCCGCATTCCGGACAGACGACGTTCACGTCCGGCTTGATCCATCGGAGGTCGTAACCGCACCGTGTGCACTTGGGATCGCTCAATACGGGAACACCGCGCATGCCGCGGTAGATGAAGATGACCCCGACAATCAGGGCGCTGCCGATCAGCACAAGCAGGAACAGTTCGAATACCGCCAGGCCGCTCTGCACCAGAACACCTCACTGTGATCAACACTGCGGGATCTTCACCCGTGCCCCGCCTTTCATCGCCGATTCGTGGGCGCAGATGCCGGCCATGGTCCAGTTGACGCTGGTTTTGGCGTCGGGCATGGGCGGGCGCTTCTCGACGATCGACATGATGAACTCGTGGGCCAGGTGCGGGTGCGAGCCGCCGTGGCCGCTGCCCTGCTTGAATGACAAGTGGACGTTTTCCTGCAAATCGTAGACGCCCTTGGTGGTGAACGGCCGGATCGGTTCGGGGAGCAAATGGGCATAGTCGGGAATGGTCACGCGTTCGGGCTGTTCGCCGCGGTGAAGGATAGCCGGCTCATGTTCGATCTGCGGCGACTCGAACGAGACCTTGTCGCAGTAGACGTCAAAACTCTCGCGATACTGCCGGGCGGTTTCAAACAAGCTGCGAGTCACCTCGCACGCCAGGTTCGAGCCCTTGAGCTTGATCGTTGCGGTCTCGATCGCGAAGGGCGAGCCGTATTTTCGCGCGAGTTTGTGGCTGATCCGCCCCGAGCCGTGGCACACCACCGACTCGGCCAGCTTGCCCGCCAGGCACAGGCACGGGCTGACGCAGTGCGTCGCGTAGTGCATCGGCGGCAGACCCTCCCAGTAACCGGGCCAGCCGGCCATCTCCTGCTGATGCGAGCCTCGAAGAAACTGGATCCGGCCCAGGACGCCCGTCTGAAGCAGTTCCTTCACGTACAGAAACTCGCGGCTGTACACCACGGTCTCCATCATCATGTAGTTGCGGCGGGCTTTCTTCTGGGCCTCGACGATCTTCCTGCACTCGGCCACCGAGGTCGCGGCCGGAACCGTACACGCCACGTGCTTTTTCGCCTTGAGACCCGCGATGCTCATCGGAGCGTGGTCGGGAATCGGCGTGTTGATGTGTACGGCGTCGACGTCGGGGTCGTTCAGCACGTCCTCGTAGCTGGTATAGCGCTTGGCAACGCCGAATGCATCACCAATCTGATCGAGCTTCTCCCGGTTCCGCTGGCAGATGGCGTACATCTCCGCGTGCGGATGCTTCTGGTAGATCGGGATGAACTCGGCCCCGAACCCGAGCCCGATGATCGCAACCCGGACCTTCCTGTCATTTGCCATGACTTGCTCCTCCGAAAGGGACGGCGACATCATCCCGGCTCGGGCGCAAGTTGACAAGGCCAGGCGGCACGGATGACCGCAACCGGACGCGTTCAGCGGTGCTACTTGTTCGGCCCGCGGTTAAAGAGCAAGTACGTCCCGCCCTTCCCGGCTACGGCCAGATCGAGCTTCTTGTCACCGTCGAGGTCGGCGACCCGGATCTGCATGCCGGAACCGATTCTCTCGCCGTGACTGATCACGTCTTTCTCGAAGGTTTTCGATCCGGGGTTCCAGATGAACCGCATCAGGCATTGCGGATCGGCCGCGCCGGGGTCACCGTCGCCGTGAGCCCGATACCGCTTGCCGGTGATGATCTCCTTGCGGCCGTCGCCGTCCAGATCGGTCCAGACAAGGCAATGAACCTGCGAGAAGCTCTTGTCGATCTCGTGCTGCGTCCAGGTGGGCTCTCCGTCCTTGGCCGGGCCCTGCTCCATCCAGAACAGGCCGTAGTCGTGGGCTTTGCCGTACACAATGTCATTCCTGCCGTCGCCGTTCACATCCACAATCAGACAAGGCAGGCTGCTGTGGTGCATGTTGAAGCCGTTGTGTTTGTGGAACGGCCACGACTTGCCGGCCCAGTCACTTGCTGGCTGCTCGAACCATCCGCCGGGAAGGACAATATCGGGGCGCTTATCGCCGTTGATGTCTCCGACGCCGATGCCGTGACCGGTTTGTGGCTTGCCGATCTCGACTTTCTGGAACTGTGGGGGGGCACCGTTCTTGCCCGGCCTGATGCGGACGATCGTCATGGGCTTCTCGGCGGTCCAATGATTGAAAATCAGTTCGGGCACCCTATCGCCGTCAAGGTCCTGAAGGAGCGTGCCCTCGCACGTATTTTGCCCGTCGACGATTGGGTATTGCTTCCACTTCCGGCCCTCGGCCAGTCCTTCCTTGCCAGGGTTTTCGTACCAGTAGACCTTGTCGGAGAACCATGACGCGGAGATGACGTCCGGACAGCCGTCGCCGTTGAGATCGATGGCATGATCGCCGTTGTTCTCGAAGAACTCTTTGTTGTTCATGCCGACGTCGCGTACCGGGTGCGGCGTCCACTTGGGTGCCTCGTACCACTGCGGACCGGAGATAACATCCAGCTTCCCGTCGCGATTGACGTCAACCACATCGATTCCTTCGTTGAGACTGTCGACGAGCTTGACCTTCTCCCATTTGATCCTCGCCACAGGTGAGTCGGCGGCTGCCACCGCGACAAGCCCGAAGGGAACAGCTCCGAACAGCAACGCAAGGACGGTAGCGCAGTTTTGTCGCATAATGCTGAGACACCTCCTGTATGGAAAACACGACCTATTGAGCCAGCAGTTGGCTTGCATCAGGGCGGTATTGTAGCGACATCCCTCGATTCGTCGTAACGAGAATCCAACTCACTGCTGCAGACGCAGAGCCGTCACGCCGCGGGCACCGCAAGCTTCCCTATGATCAGGTTGGGACAGCCCCCGCGAATAAGGCTGGCCTCAGGGCAAGTATGTCTTCCGGGATCCCGGATGCGAGCCTTGGCATCCTTTCAACGCTTATAAGTAGCTTATTGAAAGATGGTTACGGATGAGACGCCAGCTTCTCGCTGGCCCGGTTCGGTGCGGCCCTGGCCAGGGGTCAGCCAAAAGCCCCTTTCCGTTCCAGTCTGGCCCAAGAGCGTCGGCTGCAACGCAGCTTGAGACCATCTCAGCGATAGCCTTGGTCGACAGGGAACGCGTCGGACAACACCGGTCTTGTCAACGTGAAGCAGGCTTGGTTGAGGCCGTGTTGAGCACCGCCAGGTTGGCGCTTTCGGGAAGCTCGATCACCAGTCCGGGCCGAAGGTTACGGCGATCACCCTTCAGGCGCTCCTTGTTATGTTCAAAGAGCTCCGTCCAGTTGGCTGTGCCCATGAACCTCTTCGAGAGAGTCTCCCAATTGTCCCCGGCCTTGACGGTGTAGGCCCGCTCTGCGGCCGCAGGCTCAGGTGACGGCAGACGCCTGGCAGAGAGCATCCGGCTGAGGTCGGGCGTTCTGGCCGGCTCGGCTCCGGTATGCAACGGGGAAGGCGCCGGCGATGGAGTCACCGAAGGTACCGGCGACGGCACGACAGCACTGCCGGAGGCCGCGTCCGGGTTGGGCGGGATCACGATCTTCTTGCCAGGCAGAAGCTTACGAGGATCCGTGTCCGGATTGGCGTTCTGAATCAGGTCGGTGTACTTCGCGTGGCCGTAGTACTTGACCGCCAGCTTGCTGAAAGAATCGCCCGGCTGGATCACGTGCTCCCTGTTTGCTTTGGCGGGATCGTTTCCCACGGTCGGCGTCGGCGTGGGGACAGTGGGACTCGGCGCGACAGGCGAAGCGACCGTCGACGACTCCACGGGTGCCGTCAGCGGCCCCGTCGAGATCGGAGGAGTCATGGCGGGAGAGCGATCAGCCATTGCCGGTGCGGTCGTCGGGGTCTGTGGCATCACCGTTGGCCGTGTGGCCGTGCCCATCAAGGGCGGGGCTTCACCGACAACCGGACGTGCCTGCTCAGGACGGGTCGCGGGACCCAACGCCGGAGTACCGGCCTCCGAAGTCCGGGGTCCCCTCTCCACAGTGCCGGATGGGGCTGGAATCTTGCGCGCCGGCTGTGCCTGCCGGGAGGTCCTGTCAACTGGTCCAGGCGAGGCGGAGTGGCCTACCGCCAACACGTCCTGATCCTTCGGAGCAACCACCTGCCCTGGCTCCTGCGATTTGCCGGCACCCATCTGCGTGGCCGCGTAATATGTGCCCAAGCCGATCACAACAACCCCAACACCAATAGCTGCCTTGGTTACCAGTTGCATCGTCGTATACCTCGGAGAATTGCCGGTGGAAGCGACTCGGCGAACCCCTCTCGTCAAACCCGGTGATGATGGGCCAGCCCGCTCGCCACGTTTCGCCCCATCGTACCTACTTGAAAAACGGCACCGTACTCGTCCGATACACGCCGGGAATCGTGCCGCCCGCAGACCGTCGGACTCAGCCGCCGGAAGCCATTCCCTGCTGTCTCAGGCATTGTTCAGGGTTTGGTGCGATCAATATAGCGAGAATCCGTCTGATTGACAAGCCAATTACCCCGGATTCACGGCAATCAAGGTGAAATATCGGCAGACCACGCCCGGAAGGGACAGGGATGTTTGTCTCGTCAGGAGGATGGCCAGGCACCCTGTCTCCAGACGGCATCCGGAAGCGACATGAGACGGAGCTGGGGAACGCCACGAGGTGACAATTGGCCCGGGATTGGCTGCTTGGGAATGTCCCGTCATACGTGCCCGGGACCGCCGCGCCGGTATCCTACCTCCGCTTGAGATCGCCGGGGCAGACGATCCGGTCAGCGGTGTCCGATCATGACCCGTTCGGTGTGGAACCTCTGGTAGGAGTGTCCTCCTGAGTGCGGGCCCTGAACGTCGATGAGATGCTCCCTGGCGTAGACTACCTGTCCGGGAGACCAGAACGAAACGGTCGAAGGCCAGTCGCTGCGGATGGTGAATTCCGTCGCATCGTAGAGACCGGGGCTGCGGTCGAACAGCAACCCCGCCGCGACTTCCATCCTGGGAGTGGCCTGCCGGACCAAGGGGGCGCGAACGGAATCGGCCTTCTCGGTCTCCTGACAACATGCACAGCCGCTGCTGAGCCAGCAGATGGCCAGACCCAGTGTGACAACAACCGCTTTTCTCATTTTCCCCGCCCTTCCCGTCAGCAGGCCCCGCGGAACCTGAATCATCGACAACCTGCGGCGCTCGAAGCCGATTGCAGACGCCCTTGCTGCGCGCAGGCAACCGTCTGAACCTCCACCGGAAGCCTCTCGCAAACGGTGTTCCCGCCAGGAGATCAAAGGCATGGTCCAATATTCGCGGTTTTCTCAGCGTGCTGGCATGTGATCCTTGGTAACCGGGGCAATCTGTAAGGCCTCTGACGCTTGGGAGGAGCCTGCGGACCGGTTGCCCCCGGCTGTTCAGAAGTGCGCGTGCCCTTCCGCACGCCGTCAAGACCGACGTTCGGGACATCTGATCGCGCGACCGCACATGGCGGCCGGTATCTTCCCAGAATGCGCATGAAAACGGCAAGGCATGGTCAGAGCCACCGAAGGTGGCGCAGACCTGCCAGTCCTGCTGTCGCATACATGCTCAGGTACAATCTCGTGCGATCGGTCGACGATGAGTGTAGTCGGTGTCTATGTCGCGCCAGTGGGTCACGCGATCCTCGCCGATCTGCCAGCAAAGGTACGCCTGGCGGCCATCCAGGAGTGCCGGAAACTCAACCAGGCCAAGGCGATAATCCTTCATCTCGCAGCCGACTTTCTCGAGTTCTTCCTGCAGTTCGGAAAGATGGTCCGTTACCCAGGCATACCTTTCGCGTCCCTGTTCGGCGCGGCGGGTGTCGCCGGCGGCATCATGCGCCCTGCACGCCGCGTGCAGTTCACAGAGTTCCTGGTAATCACGAACGATATCGGCCGCGATCCTGCGGACCAGAACGATGGCTCGGTCCGCCTCTGCCAAGGAGAAGTACTTTTTGTTGGCGCCGGTCAGCAGATCGGTCAGCGAAACTGTCTCGAACGCGTCCATCGCGTGACTCCACGCGCCGCGACCAGATGCCGATGACGCAGGGCATCGATATCGCGCGGGTTTCCCGCGACCACTCGCGGCTTGCCGGCCGCGACAGCGACCCTGGGCGGCCGTCAAAATGCAACCTACCAAACGCGCCGAGGCAAGTCAATGCCGACGACCCAACGGCGCGAGACTCGATACCGGACGGGTTTCGCAGAAACGTTGTCGAGGGCAACACGGTCAAGTATGACTCTGATTTCGCACTGCAATTCTCAGGACGGTTGTCTGCGCATCGCAGCGATCCGGTGCGCAAGAACTTGTATCTGCGATGCTTACTTGCACCGATGACATAGCGGGCATCAACCGGGTGTCGTGACGTTTCCATCCAGAACTTCAAGGGGCTTTCCATGCACGGGCGAATCCCGTATCCTCCTTATACGAGACTGCCTGTCGATCCCGGATCGTCTCCGCCGGATCAGGCACCGGTGACCGCAGGCCCGGGGCATTTGTCCTGCCCCACGGCCGGACGTTCATCGTCCCCGTTGGCATCGCGACCGGTCCGCAGGCGGGCGAATCGCGTTGGCCCTGATCTGCGGCCGGCCGGCCGCCGACGCCGGCCGACGGTGCGCGATTGTGGAGCGCAAGCCGAATGCCTGGCACGGAATCATCAGACCAGCGTCCTGTCCGGACTCCCGGACGCCGACTGCCGGGAGCGGATCTTCCTCGCAGCAAGGCACGAGCGCGGCGCTGGTGGGCGATCCGGTCCTCCACGGCGCTCATTTTCCTGGCGGCGGCCTTGTGCCTTTTCGTCATCTGGAATCGTGACCGCAACATCGCCCGTCGTCTGCTCTTGTCCTTGGATCCCGTGGTGAGGGAACTCCAGGCCAAAACAAACACGCTCGGCGTGGTGCCGGCATACATCCCGGGTCCGGCCCCCATCGGCCAGTCGAAATTCGGTTTCGCACATACCTTCAGCGCCGACGAACGACAATTCGTGATCGAGTCGGGCGAGCCTTGTATCATCGCCTACACACCGCCTGCCCGCCTGCTTCTTCACAGAAACGGCCGGTGCGTGATCTACCATGATAAGGGACAGATCTCGGCCGTGTGGATGACAGAGGGCGATTTCCACGAGCGGATATTGCGGCAAGACGAACTCATCGAGGAGTTCCAGGCAAAGAGACGGTCTCGGCCGATCGAGTTGCCCTGACGCTGGTTCTCGCGTCCGCCTTTTCTCTCCGTCCAAGTCGTCAGACACACCCCAGCGCGACCTCCCCGCGAGCGGTTGCCGCCGTCTGGCGGATGGCTTACGATGCGACAACCGGCCGGCAGGTGAATCGCGGAGCACCGGCCGACCCGTGCGAGGCGAACCGCAGGAAAAGGAGCGTGCGTGAAGAACGTTCTGCTGGCAATCGCAGCGCTGGCGGTGGTCGTCTACGCGTTCTATCCGCTCGAATCGCGATGGAACGCTTCGTCGCCCGACGTCACGGTTCTGCAATTCTGGCACCCGTGGACGGGCCAGTATGCCGACGACTTGGCCGAAGTCATCGCTGAATTCAATCGCACGCATCCCAAGATTCAGGTGAACGCCCTGTTCATGCCCACGGGGGCTGGCGAAAACATGAAGTTCTTCGTCTCGGTGGCAGGCGGCGTTCCGCCGGACGTTGTCTTTGTCGACGGCGCGCAAGTCGCCTCATGGGCCAACATGGGCGTGCTTTGCCCTCTGGATGACCTGATGGCTTCAGCAGGCGTCGACAAGACCAACTATTTTGAGCCGAGTTGGAAGCAGTGCGAATACAACAACAGGGTTTTCGCCGTGCCGGCCGCTGCGGACCCGAACTTCGCGCTGGTCTGGAACAAGGATCATTTCCGGCAGGCTGGGCTGGATCCGGAACGACCGCCGCGAACCATCGAGGAGCTGGAGGAATACGCCCACAAACTGACGATTCGAGACAAGAAAGGCGAGATCGAGCGCCTCGGTTTCCTGCCGACGTTCGTGCCGCATGGCTCGATCGCCGTGCTGACCTGGGGCTGGGCTTTCGGGGCGGAGTTTTACAACGAGAAGACCCGGGAGTTCACCTGCGACGATCCGCGCGCCGTCGAGGCGATGAAGTGGATCATGCGACTGCAGAATGAGTACGGCGGGCAGGAACGGATTCTGAACTTCGAAGCGGGCTTCGGGTTTTCCGCCCAGGAACCGTTCATCCAGCGCGACTTGTCGATGAGCATCGCCTACATCGCTTATGCACAGGATATTGTCCGATTCGCGCCGGACCTGGATCTGGGCATCGGACCGATGCCGGTCAAGGAAGGCGTCGACGTCGGCTGCGAGTGGATCGGCGGCTGGACAATGGCGATTCCCTATGGTGACCGAGGCCACGAAAAAGAGGCCTTCGAGCTGATCCGCTGGATGTGCGCGGACCCGGTCGGCACACGCTACATGGCTCTGACCATGAAGCTGCTGCCGGCTTATCGGGAGAGCCCGTTCTTCAGCAAAGACCTGTCGGGGGACCTCGCGAACAAGCCCGACATTCGCCTGATGAAGGCCTTTTACGAGATTCTCAGGCGAGCCCAACGGGTTCGCCCGGTTTCGCCGGTCAGCGCCTACTACATGACCGAACTAATGCGGGCGCTGGGGCGGATACGCAACGGCAGCAAGACACCGGAAGAGGCATTGAAAGAAGCAAGGGAAAGGGTCACCGACGAGTGGCACAGGAGCCAGAAGCGCATGCAAGCCCGGCACGTTCAGGGGGCAGGCAAACCGGCGACGGTGCCATCGGAGCAATGAGAGGTCGAGGAATGGCTGAGCGGTGGACAAGGGCCGAGCGAAGGCGACAGATCCTGGGGCTGGTATTCACCGGTCCCTGGATTCTGGGCTTTCTTGTCTTTGCTTTGTACCCTGTGATCACCTCGTTCTACTACAGCCTGTGCGACTACAACGTGTTCGACCCCCCGGTGTTCAACGGCGGCCGCAACTACGTCGAACTAGTCCACGAGGACAAGCTGTTCTGGACCTCGCTGTGGAACACGGCCTACTTTATGTTCTTCGCCATCCCGACGACAATGCTGACCGCCCTGGTGTTGGCCATGCTGCTGAACCTCAAGGTTCGAGGCCAGGCCTTCTATCGCACGATCTTCTTCCTCCCGTCGATCGTGCCGATCGTGGCTTCGACGGTCCTCTGGCTGTGGATTCTCAACCCCCGCTACGGCGTGGCCAACAAGATCCTCGGACCGATATCCCCCTACCTGCAGATCTGCTGGGACGCGCTCCGCGACAAGTTGATTTCATGGGGGGTCGAAAACGTGCCCGCCCTGCGTTTCCCTCCGGGCTGGCTGACCAACGAGTACTGGTCCAAGCCGGGACTGATCCTGATGAGCGTCTGGGGCGTGGGCAACAACATGATCCTCTACCTGGCCGGCCTGCAGGAAGTGCCCAAAGAGCTTTACGAGGCGGCCGAGATCGACGGGGCCAGCGCCTGGAAGCGAACCTGGCACATCACGCTGCCGATGATCAGCCCGATTCTGTTCTTCACCCTGGTGATGGGCATGATCGGGACGTTCCAGTACTTCACCCAGGCGTTCATCATGACCGACGGCGGCGGCGGGCCGAACGATTCGACGCTGTTCTACGCGATGTACCTGTTCAACAACGCGTTCATCTACTTCAAGATGGGCTACGCGTCGGCCATGGCGTGGATTCTGTTCGTTCTGATTGTCATCTGCACCGCGCTGACCTTCCGGCTGACGCGCGGCCGAGTGTACTACGCGGGGGCATGACGTGGCGAAGCGGAGACCCGGCAGACTGATTCTCAAATCCGTGCTCAGTCACGGGGCACTGACTGCGCTGTCGATCGTGTTCCTGATCCCGTTTGTCTGGCTGCTGACCTCCTCGTTCAAGAGCGAGTCGCACCTGTTCACCAAGCAGCCGGAGTGGATCCCCCGTGGCGAATACGTACGCCTCGACGACGGCACCTGGGCCGAGGTGGTCATGCAGGAGGTGCTCGAATACCACCCCGTCGAGTACGACGAGCAGGGCCGGCCGATGGACCGTCGTGCGAAAACAACCAAAGTCACGCTGGTCGATCGCCGGGGCGATCCGCTCCTTAAGAAGCTTCTCGATACCGAGCCGCCGGCCGACCTCGGCGACATGGACCTGGGCATCATCCATCCCGCCCTCAAGGCGGCGTTCGCGCAATCCGAAAACGTGTTTCCGGAGTTGCCGCGGCTCAAGCCCATATCGAAGGGGCGCAGGTGGGAGATCCCCGCCGACGAAAAGACGTACGTTCTCAAACGCGAGGGCGACCGGATCACCGTATACAGCGACGAACCGTCCCGAATGGTGGTCGACGCCGCGCGGATCGAGACCAAGGTCTGGCCGACATACCGGCACTATGTCAAGGGCGTTGAAGGCTTCCACTTCAGCCTCTTCCTGCAGAACACGCTGCATATCGCGGTGTTCACCGTGCTCGGGACGGTGCTCAGTTCGAGTTGGGTGGCCTTCGGCTTCTCCGTCATCGAATGGCGCGGGCGCGACAAGCTGTTCTACCTGATGCTGGGCACCATGATGCTGCCGCCGCAGGTGACCATGATCCCGGTGTTTGTGATCTTCAAGTCGCTGGGCTGGTGCAACACCTACCTGCCGCTGATTGTGCCGTCATTCCTGGGCAACGCGTTCTTCATTTTCCTGCTGCGGCAGTTCTTCCTGACCATTCCCAAGGACCTGATCGACGCCGCACGCGTCGACGGCTGCAGCACCTTCCGCATCTACTGGCAGATTGTCCTGCCGCTGTCGATCCCGGCGCTGGCCACCGTGGCCCTGTTCACCTTCATGTGGTCGTGGAACGACTTCATGGGCCCGCTGATCTACGTGGTCGACGAGGCCAAGTACACGCTCTCGCTGGGCTTGGCGATGTTCAAGGGCCGCTTTGCCAGCCGATACGGCGAGATGATGGCGGTGAGCGTGCTGCTGACCTTGCCGATCATCGTGCTGTTCTTCTTCACCCAGAAGACCTTCATCCAGGGCATCAAGACGTCGGGGATGAAGAACTGAGGAGGCGTAAGTGGCCAGTAGTGTCCGGTTATAAGTCGAACAGAAACAATTGTTGATGATTCTGCACCTCCCTGATGTGCGGCTCTGCATCGGAAAAGGCCTCGAAAATGGGCATTTTCTCGAAAAGCGTGACGCTGAGGATCTGCAGAATTGTATAAAGGCTGGCCTTCACGTCCAGCCGCTTGCGGGCGATCGCGACCAGCA
>JAUCQB010000214.1 GCA_030372985.1 Phycisphaerae bacterium | reverse complement strand
CAAACCACATACACAGCGCTGTCTCGTGGGCTCGGAGATGTGTATAAGAGACAGGGGCTGGGCCGCGAAGGGCCTGGGCCAGAAGATCCAGCGCATGCTCGAGGCACAGGCCAAGATCGCCGACCTGCGCAAGTTCCTCGACGAGATCTACAACCACGACCGCAAGTCGCACGGCGAGCGCGTTGACCTGTCCCAGTTCTCCGACCAGGAGCTGCTGGTGCTGGCCAACAACCTCACCGACGGCGTGCCGATGGCCACCCCGGTGTTCGATGGCGCGGCCGAGGCCGAGATCAAGCGCATGCTTGAGCTCGCCGACCTGCCGACCAGCGGCCAGACCACGCTGTACGACGGCCGCACCGGCGAGGCGTTCGACCGCAAGGTGACCGTGGGCTACATGCACATGCTGAAGCTCAACCACCTGGTCGACGACAAGATGCACGCCCGTTCGACCGGCCCGTACTCGCTCGTCACCCAGCAGCCGCTGGGCGGCAAGGCGCAGTTCGGCGGCCAGCGCTTCGGTGAAATGGAAGTCTGGGCGCTGGAAGCCTACGGCGCGGCCTACACCCTGCAGGAAATGCTGACGGTGAAGTCCGACGACGTGCAGGGCCGTAACCAGATGTACAAGAACATCGTCGACGGTGAGTACGAGATGGTCGCCGGCATGCCGGAGTCCTTCAACGTCCTCGTGAAGGAAATCCGCTCGCTCGCGATCAACATGGAGCTGGAAGAGAACTGATCCCAAGGGCAGGGGAGTGCAGCGTCACGCGCGCTCCCCTCGCCACGCAGTCGGTAATCCACAGCCCCTCGACGAATTCCTCCGGACTGGAGAAAAGAAATGAAAGATTTGCTGAACCTGTTCAACCAGCAGCGACCGGCGCTCGACTTCGACGCCATCAAGATCGCACTTGCCTCGCCCGACATGATCCGCTCGTGGTCGTACGGCGAAGTCAAGAAGCCGGAAACCATCAACTACCGCACCTTCAAGCCGGAGCGTGACGGCCTGTTCTGCGCCGCCATCTTCGGGCCGATCAAGGACTACGAGTGCCTGTGCGGCAAGTACAAGCGCATGAAGCACCGCGGCGTGGTCTGCGAGAAGTGCGGCACCGAGGTCACCCTGGCCAAGGTCCGTCGCGAGCGCATGGGCCACATCGAGCTGGCCAGCCCGACCGCGCACATC
>JAUCQB010000213.1 GCA_030372985.1 Phycisphaerae bacterium | reverse complement strand
CAGGGCGGAGGGGGCGGTTTGGGAACATAAGGCTCAAACAGCTCCTTCTTGATGCCCCGGTAGTCATCCACGCTGGCCAACAGTGTACGGCCCACCGGCACCCGCTTGTCCGCATCCAGTTCGGCCGTCTCGACCTTCGGCACCCGCTTGTCGCTCGGAAGAATCGGCGTCTCCACCGACATCGACAAGGTCAGCCGCCCCGTCGGCGTCGGCGCCGCGTTCGTCGAAGGCGGCTTGTTCATCACTGGCTTCAGCGAGATGTTCTTGCATCGCACCACATAAGGCTGGCGATACAGCCGGTGCAAAAGGCCCACGATCTGGTCGATCGTGCCCTCCGCCTTCACCTGATGGACCAGCATCAACAGCCCGTTCCTGCCCTGCGGTACGGCGCTGACCAGGTCAACTTGCGCCGGCGGCACGGGGAAGCCCGACTCGGTCGTGAGCCGTTCCAGCTCTCCCCGAAACCGTTCCTTGGCCCTCATCACGTCGGTCGACAGCGTCTGCCGGCCGATCGCTATCCACTCCAGTTCCTTGGCCCTGGCATCAGCCAGCTTCTTCTTCGCCTCCTTCAGCTTCCTCTGCTCGTACTTGAGCGTGTCGGCCAACTTGTCCGCCCGGTCAACGTACAGACGCCGAGCGCCGAACGCGGCTCCGACGACCGCAATCGCCACAACGATCCCAACCAGCAACTTCTCGCGAGAATTCATGCGATCATCTCATCGAGGACTCCGACCTTTTTTCGTGGTCGCCAGCGACTTCACCCGCACGGTCACGGTGTCGGTAAACCGGTACTTCGGGTCCTTCACATTGGGCCTCACTTTGCCGACCTCGGTGACGAACTCGGTCACCGTCGAAACCTTCCCGTCGGAGGCCGGCTGGCTGGTGGTGATCTGGCGTATCTGCTCCGCCAGTTGCGGGCCCACCGACATGTCTGTCGACGCCAGCGAAATGACCATCTCGCCGGGGTCCTTAATCTCCATCTCGGTGATGTAGCCTTTCTCGTTGGAGACGAAATGCTCGGCCACGAGCTTCAGCTTGTCGATCCAGACCACGTTCTTGCGCATCCACTCGCGGAGGTCGGCGTGTTTCTTCTCCAGATCGGCGTATTCCTTGACTTGCCTTTCAATCTGTTGTCGCTCCTCGGCGACGGCGTCGATCTTTTTCTGTTCTTGCCGAAACATCTGGATCGCCATTACCACGCCGGCCGCCAGGAACAGGGCGGCGGTCAGGGCCACCAGCGGCCGGCGCTTGGCTCGTTCCTTCCGCTCGGCTTCGGGCTCCTTGGGGTGCAGGAAGTCGAACCGCTCCATTTCGTCGGCCAGGTGGTTGTACGTCAGGCCGATCGCGGCGACGAACGGGGCCGCCGAAACGTCTGCGATCCGCTTCCAGTTGACCGCAGGCGAAGCCTCGAACACCCGGGTCGGGCTGCCGAAACGGCTCTCGAACGCCGCTCTGACCCGCTCGTCGGCCCCGCCGGTTCCCGACAGAATGATACGGTCGATTCTCGCGCCGGCGTCGCTTGCCCGGTAGGCCTGTATGGTGCGGCTGACCTCGATCAGCAGCCCATCCAGCGGGCCCTGCTTGGGCAGAAAATCGTCGGCCAGAGGAATGGTCTGCTCCGGCGGCGGTCGCCGCTCTTCCGGGTGAGCCGGCTCCGGCATAATGGTCACGGAAGCGGCCCGCGAGTAAACCAGACGGGCATCGCGGATGACGCTGATCTCGGTCATCGACGGCCCGATGTCCACCAGGACCGTCCGGCCGGCGACGTCACCGCCCTCGACGACTGCGGCCTGGCTGGCATAGGAGCGAAGACCGATGCGCTCGGCGGTCAGGCCGGCGGCTTCGAGCGTCTGCTCGTAGTATTCGATGACGTGGGTGCGAACGGCGGCAACCCACACATCACAGCTTGTGCCGCCGTTGCCCGGAACGACCGCGAAGTCAATCGCCGCCTGATCCTTGCTGAAGGGCAGTTCCTTGGCGATTTGGACGTGAACCATGGCCGCCAGTTCATCGCGCGTCCCCTTCGGCAGCGTGATCAGGTTGAGAATCACATCCTGGCGGGGCACGTCGATCAGCACCTGCTTGGCCCGAATACGGTGCTCGCGCAGGGTTCGATTCAGGAAGTCGCCCATCGAAGCGGGATCACGGACATTGACGCCCGGTCCCAGCGGCACATGGACCGCCTTGCGCAGGCGCACGCCGGCCCGCGAAAACGCCGCTTCGATCACCCGAAGCGAGCGCTCGTCCCAATCGATACATAACACCGGTCGATCAAAGATCGTCATAAGACAATCCTTCGCCTTGTTCGTCGTTCCACACCGGGTAGCCGGCTCCCAGCGAGCTGATGTCCCTGAAATACACGATCTGGGCCAGGTGCCCCCGCATTTCGACCACCACCTCGAATCGCTTGAACGTCCCGGTGTGGTCCGCGAAGCCGATCACATCCGCGCCGAACTGGATCGATCGCGTGGTCAGCATATTGGAAACGAGCGCAAATGTCTCGGCATCCAGGACGCTGTTGGCCACCAGCCAGCCGATGCTTGTCTTCTGATCGCCGCTGATCTGCTCCCGCTGAGCAACGATGGCGGCGGCCTGCTCGGGTGAAATCCCCGGAATCGTCTGCAGCACGATCGCAGAGGCCGTGTTGACGTTGATCAGGCCCGGGATGACCGGCGCCGTCTCCACTACCGTGAAACGATCACAAATCGCGATCATATCCGCGGCGGTGACGGGGTTGGGCAGCGGGGTGCCGACCAATTCATCTTCATCCTGGTCACCCGGCATCGTAGCCTGGGGCCCTCGATTTCGTCGTCGCTCGCTCCGGTCCCGTTGCTGATCGCTCCAACTCCTGGGCCTGTCCGGGCGACCATCGCGATTGTCACCGCGGGGGCCGCGATCGCCTGCACGCCTGTCGCCACGCTCACCCTGGTTGTCCTGGTTGGCGTTGCCTCCGGCGTCGCCCTCACCCTCACTACCCACAGCTTCCTCGTCGGCGTTCGACCGGTCGCCCCTGTCGGGCCGGGCGCTTTGCTGGCGACGATCGTTCTTGTCCGCCGCCTCGTCATTCTCGTCACCCTGCTCGTCGCCGTTCCGGTCGTCGAACGAGTTCCCACCCCCGCCAGCATCGCCGCCCCGGCTGCCCCCGCCACCTCCGCCAGCGTTCTCATTGCCTCCCCCGCCTTCACCTTCGCTCTCGTCCTCGCCCGTGTCTTTGCGGTCTTCGTTGAGGTAATCGATCAGTTCGTCGTATTCCCTCCAGGCCTTGGTGTAGTTCGACTTGCCGTTCTCATACACCTCCAGACCCAGGAGCTCTCCGACCGAGCGGAACTCGTAGCCCCGCTGCCTGGCCTGAGCGATGAAGTCGATGACCTCGGGGCGAATCTCCAGCGTCAGGTACTGGAACTGCGGCTGCTCGAGCATCTCCATCGAAACCGAGTTGAGCGGGATCTTCGGCTTGTTGTCCGTCGCGGTGTTCCAGTCCCATGAAAACACGGTGATGTAAGGCAGCAGCCCGCGATAAAGCTTGCCATCGCCGTTGTCGGGAGGAAAAATGTCGATCTCGTTGCCCCCGTCGTCCTCGTTGGCATCCAGGTAGCCGTTGCGATTGGCATCCTCGCCGTAGAGCACCAGCCCATCGAAACCGCGGATCATGAGCAGTTCGTCAATCGACTGCAGCAGGCGATTCTTGGCCCGGTAGCGCGGGTTGCGGTGGGTGTAATAGTACTCATTCTCGGCCCCGTTCGTGGAAACGGGCTCATCATCGTCGTCCTGCCAGTCGATCAGCGAATCGGCGAGCATTTCCGGAAGCAGGTTGTCGCGCCGGACCTGCTCCTGCAACTGGTCGAGGAGGCTCAGGACCTGGGCCCGCAAGGCCCTGTTTGCCAGGTTGGCGATATTGATCTTGCCGGCCTCATCAGTGAGGCCATATCGCATCTTGACGTCCTCGGTGCTGGGACCGGTGTCGCGATAAGAGACGATGCTGTACCTCCACGCATCCACCCCCGGAATCGTGTCCTTCTCCCAAGGGCTGGCCGAGAGCGTCTCGTCGCCTTCGACCCAGACGGGCACCCGCCGGAAATCGTCCGGGTTGTCGTACCACATGTCCACGTTGGTGCGGCCGGTGCGCAAGACGTGGATCATTCGATCGATGCCCGATTGCGCCGCCAGCCGGGCCTGTTGCAGGTCCTGTGACGCCTTCACCGCCGCCAGCTCGGCGTTCATGCGGAAGGCAAACGTCCCCGCCAGCACGCCGAGCACGGCGATGATCGCCAGCACCACGATGAGCACGATTCCGCGGCGCCGCATCATTCCAGGCCCTCCGACGAACGGCCGAGCTGGTCCGCCACGCCGAACTTCCGCGAGGTGATCAGCGACGGGTCCGACTGCAGCACGTGAACCACGATGGTGAAGCGGTCCGGATGATGGATCTCGTCCTCCTCTTCCTCTTCCGAGCCCTGCTTGGTCAGCTCCAGTTCCTCCCGGGTCGCCCGGACCCGCCCGATGGTGATCATCACCGCCTGCGGCAGGGCATAGCTCGCCTTTCCGGTCGCGGCCGCCTTGCCCATGTCGATACCGCCGAACTCATCGACCGTCTGCCATTGGTCGAGCCACTGCATCCCGTCGAAATACTGAAACCGCAGGTACTTGATCTCCGGAGCGTACAGCTCGGTCGTGACCGGGGCGGTCTCAATGGGCAGATCCTCCACCTCCTGCTCGCCGCCGAGATCGGTGTCCAGCTCAACGACAACCTCCGGGTTCGGGTCGAAGACCTTCTGCTCCGAACGAAACAGGCCGTAGACGATCGGCAGACCTTCTTCGTCGTCGACCTCTTCCGGATCCTCGCGCAACTCGTATTTGACGCGGATCAGATCGAGCTGCGGCGCGGGCATGTTTTCGATCACCGTATCGTCGTACTCGATGTACGCGTAGTTCTCCGTCATTCGACTCAACATGATCGTGATGGTGTTCCGGTCGCCGCGGAAACCGATTCCGTCGCCCGGAACAATGTCCGTGGCATGGCGAATCTCGTCGGCAAT
Organism: Phycisphaerae bacterium; assembly: GCA_030372985.1. Lineage (GTDB taxonomy): Bacteria > Planctomycetota > Phycisphaerae > UBA1845 > PWPN01 > JAUCQB01. Next base: position 99,649 of record JAUCQB010000213.1, on the reverse strand, counting down.
CCGATCGAGAATCGCCCGCGTGAGCAGGACGTCCTGGGCCAGAACCGAGCCCTCCTGCCGGACCCGCAGGACGGTGTTATAGAAACCGAAAATGCCGGACATCATCAGGACGATCAGCGTCAGGGACAGCAGGACTTCCAGCAGCGTCACGCCCCGGCGGCACGCGACCCGGGCCGAACGCGCCCCGGCAAGCGATCTCGCGCCGAACAGACCCGCCGCGGCGCAGCGCGACGCATGGGCGATGGCCTTCGCCCGGAATGCTCGCTTCGTATTGTCGAACAACGCGCTCATGCGTCCCGCCATCTGGGGTCCAGTGGACGAAATCTCAAATCTGCAATCTGAAATCTCAAATCTGCAATCTGAAATCTCAAATCTGCAATCTCGAATCTGAGATCTCAAATCTCCAATCTCGAATCTGAGATCTCAAATCTCCAATCTCAAATCTGAAATCTCAGATTTCAGATCTGAAATCTCCGACCCCCAACGCAATCCGCAATTCCCCATCCATCTTCAATCTGCCATCCGCAATCCGCCGTCCGCCATTCGCAATCTGAAATCTGCAATTCGCAATCTGCAATCTCAGTGTCCCACGCTCGGATACGGCTGATTCACATCCCGTGGTGCCGAGGCACCAGGCGTGTTATTGCGGTCGCCTCGGTTTCTCGGATTGTTCCCTCTCCCCGAGTTACCCGACCGCCCTGACGGATTCTGTTGCCCGCCAGGACCGGCGGGCCGATCGACGCCGCCAGGCGGCTGGGTTCCACCGCCCGGCCTGCGATTGCCGACTCCCGGCTGACGGCCGCCTGCTCCGCCTCTTCCACCGGTGCCGGGCCCGCCCGACCTGTCACTCACATTGCCGCGGGGTCCACCGCCAGGAGGACTCTGGCCGGCCGCAGGCTGGTCGCCCTCACCGAGGTTTCCGCCTTCTGCGGTGCCTTCACCGCTACGCCCGCCCGCTCGTCCAAAACCACGGCGGGCCTCACCCACGCGGCTCAGACCGGGTCGACCGCCGGCACTCCCCTGATACATATCCTTCAACTGTGACATGTTGCCTCGGCCGATACCCATCGTCTCCAGGATTTCGGCCAGGGCCATGAACTGTTCCTCCGGCAACTGGGTCAGCATCCGCGGATCAAAACTCCCCGATTCCGACATTTCCAGCAACATTTTGACCAGCTCGGCCAGTTCCGACTGGCTCAATCCGCCGGGCAGAGCCCCACCACCACCGGCACCACCGCCGCCGCCGGAACCGCCACCCGCTCCACCACCACCGGCACCGCCGCCGCCACCACCACCCGCACCGCCGCCACCACCCGCCCCCTCACCCATGGGATCAACACCCTCGAGGTCGGCCAGCAATGCGTCCATGTCCTCCTGGCTCAGACCGTAGTCACGTTCCAGATTGATGTCCGCGGGCTCGGGAAACAACCGGTAGGCCGTTCGCACGATAACGGTGTCGGAATCCTCGATGTCGATTTCCATCATCGGATCGTTGATCTGTGACTCCACGGCGTTTTCACAATAACCGATCTCGATCTTCGCCATGTAGAAACCTTCGATCTCGGTGGGCTCGATCTCGATGCGCCAGGTGAAGCCGGGGTAGATGATGCCAAAATCGCCTTTGACCTCGCGCTCAAGCATGTCCGGCTGGATGACGCCGGCCTCGACCTCGGACAGCTTGCTGTCCACGAGCATCATCGCCTGGGTGTAGAGCCGATTGGTCTTGGCGATCTTCAGACCCGTGTCGATCTGCAAGCCGACAATCGCCAGACCGAATACCAGCAGGCCGAGTGCGACCATGACTTCAAGCAACATCACACCGCGACGGCCGTGCCGAACCCGACGATGTGCGCCGGCAACACCCCGTGCCACAAGCTGTCTCGGTTTCCAAATGGCCATTTCCAGTTCCCCATTCGGCCGCATCGCCCGAATCTTCCCGAGGTTCTGCCGCCCGGCGAGCCGTCGGCGATGCTTCGCGCCGACCATCATTGTGACCCCACGGTTCTGGTCCGCCGAATATCCAGGATATTCGCCTCCGTGATCGGTTCCGGGCTGACGAAATCAACGTGCATGATCGGCTCGGCCTTGTACTCATGCATGATCTCGACCTCCTCGTTCAGCATCGCGCGCTGCATCCACACGTGGCCGGTACGACCGTCGACAATCAGATACAGAATTCGCGTAAAGTGCTGAGGCTCAAGCTCCGTCTCGAAAGGCAGGTCCGTGAGGATGAAAGTCACCCATTCGGTCGTGCCATCCGGGAAAAGGGTCAGCGGCACGAATTGCGTCTTATCCTCAGGCATTCCCGGGTCGGCGATCGGCCAGCGGGTGTTGATGGCATAACTCGGCTTGCCTGGCAACACCGAAACGCAGCGCGTGCCGGCCTGCAGGATGGGCTGGCTCTTCCAGTCGGCATCGAACCCACCGTACGCTTCCGGGTTGCCCTGCGGATCGACCTGCCGAACCACGTCGGGCTGAAGCGTCTCGAAGGGGATGTCGACCTCCGTCTCGGCGTCGGGGTCGTTGGGATCCGGCGTGCCGGGGAAGGAGATGCGGTAACGAATGCCCTCCTGCATCGCCTTGGCGTGGGCCATCTCGATCAGGGCCCGCAGTCGCTCCGCCGACTCGGTCAGGGAACGATGTCGACGATCAGAATCGAAACTGGGATAGACCAGGGCCATCAGCAGTCCCATGAGGGCAATCACGAGCAGGACTTCCAGCATTGTAAAAGCTCGAAGACGCATCGTGACCTTCCATTCCTCGTGCGGCTGACGGCCGACAACGCTTCAGCGACCCCGACCCGTCACGGAGTCAACCCGCGTGACCTGCTCGCGGCGAGGCACAAGGGTCCCGGACGACCGACTGCTTCGCCTTCGGCCATCCGCATCAGCCATCATCGTCAGCCCAATTCCTGATGTCATCGTCGGTGTTGTCCTCACCGTCCGGCCCCAGGCTCCAAATGTCGTAGCTGCCCTCGTTGGCCTTGGCTTCGTCGTTTCCGAGATACTGGAACTCGTGGCCCCAGGCATCCTTGAGTTTGTCGAGACTGTCGATGTACGGACCCTTCCATTTCTCCTCCTCAGCCTCGTCTTCGGGTTTGTCCCTCAGCTCGGCGAGTTCCTTTGGAAAGCGTCCCATGTGCAGATTGAACAACTGCATCACGCTGGCCAAGCTGTCCATATTCGCCTTTGTCGTCTTGATGTACGCATCCTTCTGCGTGCCGATCAGGCTGGGCACCACAAAGGCAGCCAGCAGTGCCAGAATGCCGACCACCACCAGAATCTCGAGCAGCGTAAAACCGCGACGACGATTCCGAACTCTCTTGACCTGTGTCATTCATCAACTCCTTATGTGACCCGGCCCGGCCTTCGATCCGGACCACTTCTCCTGTTCTTTCAGTCCCGTATTGTCACCGGGCACACCGGCGCGCCCGAACAATCTCGCATCTGTCACCCCAAGCCCGCCGAACCCATACGAAGGATCGGAACCAGCAAGGCGATCGCGATGATCAACACCATGACCGCCATGACCATCAGCAGCAGCGGCTCGAGCAGTCGTACGCCGAAATCCACCATCCGGCTGGTGCGAGCCTCGTTCGAGTCGGCGATCTGCACCAGCACGGCATCGAGATTATTGCTCTCCTCGGCCACCGCGATCATGTCCACGATGTCGGCCGGAAACAACCCGCTCCGCCCCAGGCGCGAGGCCAGCGACTCACCCCGCTGCACGTTCTCGGCGGCCTGGTCGATAGCCTCGGCCAGGACGCGATTGCCGGCCGAGTCCTTCGAGATCTTCAGAGCCTGCAGAATCGTCACGCCGTTGCCCAGCAGCGTTCCCAGAATGCGGCAGAACCGGCAGATGGCCACCATGGTCAGGATCCGGCCCAGCACCGGAAAACGGAGCTTCCAGCGATCCAGGAGGCGCCGGGTTTCTTCACGGCGAGTCAGGCCGATCGCCAGGACCACGAGCAGCACCACAACACCAAGGATGATCCAGCCGTGGTTGGAGACGAAATCGCCCACCGCGAACATCACCGTCGTCAGCCACGGCACCTGCTGGCGTTCGAGCAACGGCTTGATCTTGGGTACCACGAACCCCATCAGAAACATCACCACCGACACGCCGGCCAGCATCAGCACGCACGGGTAGATCATCGCCCCGATGACCTTGTTGCGAAGCTCATCCTGACGCTCGGTGAAAACCGCGATCCGCGACAGGACGTCCTCCAGGAAGCCACCCTGCTCGCCGGCGTGCACCATGGAAATCGCCAGGTGGTTGAACGCGTTAGGGTGTTTGCTCATCGCCTCGGCCAGCGATTCACCACTGGACACGTCGCTGTGGACTTCCTTGAGAATCTCGGCCAGCAGCGGGTTGGCACCCTGGCGCGACAGCACGTCGATCGCTCGGAGAACCGGCACGCCCGCTCTGAGCAGGTCGGATAGCTGGCTGTAAAAGGAGGTCAAAACGCGAAGCCTGAGCCTCCTCCTGCGACCCGTTATCGTCGCGCGGGCAGCGGTTCCACCTTCGGCGACGTTGATCGGGAATAGAGCCCGCTCGTCCAGCAGGCGCATGGCGGCCTGCGCGGTCTCGGCGGTCAACACACCGGTAACCGTCTGACCGCCCGTGGTCTTCGCCTTGTACGTGAACGTCGCCATACCGATCCGCCCAAAACCCGTTTCCCGACAGGCGAGCCCACGTTCCCGCCCCAGGCAACGCGCCTGTTCCCATAGTTATCGGGCTAAGAGCATGCCTTGGCCCCACTGCCACCGGCAGCCCATAAACATTATTCTGCTCGCCTGCCGGAATCGGCCAGTCGCCGCCAAAGGCTCTGAAGGTCATCTGACCGACGTTAGTCTAAGAGCCACAAACACTTATGTCAAACAGCCCACTCGTGGGAGGCACCTGGACCTTCGCCCGAACATCAGACCCTCCCACAGGCTCTCCCTTATACGCATGGTGCCGACATGCGCCGCAAACCGCCGTCGTCCGAAATCGGCCTAGGCCTGCACACTGAATAGGTCGTAAGCGCCTTATTGGTAAGGATTTATCGACTTTTGTGGCCTATTTGAGGTGTCTGCCGAAGAAGTCCCACGTTTTGGCCCCGCTGAATTCGTGTGGACCGTCAAAGATGTCAGTATCGAGCGCCTCCGGGGCGCCGGCCACCTTGTAGCACTGCCGAAGCTGGCGAATGGCCGCCTCGGTCGCGGCGATCGGGAAGATCGGGTCTTGACGGCCGGCCTCGATCAACAGCGGTTTGGGGGCTATCAGACAGGCAACGTCATCGTTGTTCGCCAGCGGTCCAAGGCCCGGAACGTAATTATCGATGCAGTGGTGAATCGACAGGATACACGCCTCGAAACGATTGCAGAATCCACTCACGCAGGCGGCCTTGATCCGGTCGTCCAGCGCCGCGGTAAACTGCGTGACCAGGCCTCCGCCGCTGATGCCGACCGTGCCGATTCGTTTCGCGTCAACCTCGGGACGGCTCTGCAGGAAGTCGATCATGCGCATGGCGTCCCAGACACGAATACCGGTCATGCTCAGCCCCCAGTGCAGGGCGTTCTTGCTCGGCTGCTCGCAGTGGTTCCACATGTTCTGCTGCTTGTGAAAGTCGATGTCGCGGCGCCTGCCGAAACCCATCTGGTCAAAGACCAGGGTCACGAAACCGGCTTTGACCGCCTGGATGGCGAAATCGTGCTGGTAACCCTCCTTGTACTGGCGCGGTTCGCCCTTCTCGGTGAGCGCGACCAATTCATTCATGCCGATGCCGTGGCCGTGGCTGCAAAGGATTGCGGGACGCGGCTCCTTGAGACCGTCGGGAACCAGAAGGAATGCCGGCGCGTACAGGCCCCTGCCCGTCTCAACGGTGAACGCCATGCGACTGTAACCGTCACACTGGGCCACCGGGCCGGCGGTCACGCGCAGCTTGCGCGGCTCGGTCGCCGGCTTCATCGAGTCGTCCATTCCCCGCAGACCGATGGTGTCCGACAGCCGCTTGCGAAGCTCGCGCCGCCATCGCTTCCACTCGGCGGCGTCTTTCGCCGCAAACGCCAATTGCGGCGGGTGGTCTTTCCCGTATTGTTCGAGGTAGCGCAGCGGCTCCAATCGCGTATCGTTGGCCCGCTCGGCCGACATCGAGAATTCCATCTTGGCCACGGTCGTCTCCTTTGTTGTGCTGGTCACCTGCGGGCGAGAGGTTTTGCCGCCGCAACCGGCCATCAGCAAGCCGACAACCGCCACCCACAGAATCGCTGGACGACTGATACTCGCAGTTGTTGTGCTCATTCTCCGACTCTCCCGATAACCCGGCAGGCTTGCCCGCCGGTTTTTTCTAGATTCGATGAATACCGAGAGGGCAGGCCCCTCGGCTCGGCAAGCAACGCGATCAGAGACCACTCCTGAAACGACGGCACCAGTGTAGCCGGCAAGACCGCGTTGACAACAGAGGGACACATTTCTACGCTGAATGCATGATCGTGCTGATCGACAACTATGACTCGTTCACTTACAACCTCGTGCAGCGGATCGGGGAGCTGGATCGCACGCGCGAGATGAAGGTCTATCGCAACGACAAGGTCACCCTTGAGCAGATCGAGGCGGACAGGCCCGATCACATCATCATCTCGCCGGGGCCGTGTACGCCCCGGGAGGCGGGCATCAGCGTCGATGTGGTCAAGCACTTCGCCGGAAAGATACCCATCCTTGGCGTCTGCCTCGGCCACCAGTCGATCGGATACGCCTTCGGCGGCGAGATCGTCCGGGCCAGGCGGCTGATGCACGGCAAGACCAGCGAGATTCAGCACGACGGCAAGGGCCTGTTCGTCGGCATGGCCAATCCGTTCACCGCAACGCGTTACCACTCGCTGGTGATCAAGCCGGACACCCTGCATCCTGATTTTGTGGTCACCGCCCGCACGGTCGACGCTCTCGACGACGAGATCATGGGCATACGTCACAAGAGCATGCCCATCGAGGGCGTCCAGTTCCACCCCGAGAGCTTTCTGACGGTCGAAGGCCACAAGCTGATTGACAATTTCCTGAAACTATAAGACTACGGCTGAAAACGACGCGGCCGTGCGGCGGGCCGACATCCAGGTTGATGCCCCGGGCGAGATCTGCTGGATAACGTCGCCTGGACGGGGCAAAGGCTCAAACAGTCCAGCTCTGTTTGCCGCACATTGAGCAAACGCGGCTGAGGATAGGCGCATAGGGACGGAACGCTGTACAATGGGAACAGCGTGTCCCGGATGGACATGCGTCAAGTGAGTCGAGAAAACCACATTCAGGGGGGATCATTACAATGCTGCGCGCAAGAGTCTGGAGTGTCCTGTCGCTTGTTGTTCTGAGTGTTCTAATCTCGGGCCAAACGGGACCGTGTGAACCCGGACCCGTCGTCACGGGAGATCGGGACAGTGACGGCATCCAGGACGCGGCCGACAATTGTCCTGACGACGCCAACACCGACCAACTCGACGCCGATGACGATGGCGTCGGGGACACGTGTGAAGACTCGTCGGGCGGTGGCGGTGGTGGCGGGGACGGAGGAACGGATCCGTGGCCGGACAACGGCACCAAGGTCTATCCCGAGAACAAGCGGCGATGCGGGGTGTGGTCGGGCACCATCCTCATAGAGGAACACCGTGTCCGCGAATGGGAGTGGACTTGCGGCGACGCAGCCGCCGGCTGCCCCAAGGAGCACAGCGGCAGGCAGGATGAGCGGACTGCGGTCAACGCCACCGTGCTGCTGCGGGATGAGGCACTCTGGCACTGGTTCCCGGTATTCGAGGCAACCGGAAAGGTGACCTACGACGAGGTGAATACCCGCCATGTCGAGAACTACCCGTCCAAGTGCCTGCTCCTCCAGGATGATATCGAGGAGCTGCACGATTCCTGGGCCATCGACCATCCCCAGATCGAGCTCTACACGTTCGGCTGGCCGGAGGGATTCGACCCTGAATGGTACTACGATTTCGACGCCGAAACCCTGACCTTCTACCCGTGGCGCGAGCGCGACGTTGACGTCACGGTCACGCTGATCATCAACCCTCCGGACGACGGGCAGCAGGTGCATCTGACCACCAAGTACACCGGCGAGTATCAGTGTTCCGGCGGCAACGGCATCCCGGAAGACGAAGATGTCCTGGTCGACCATCCGGGCTCCGTCTTCCTGGACCTGAAGGGAACGTACCACTGGGACCCGAACGGGAACGACCGGCTGGACGTCAACCTGTCGGACGACGTGCCCGAAGTCTTCGACTGTAGCGAGTGCTGCTCAGGCGGATCCTGCGGCGACTCGAAAAGCACGCTCAAGTCCTACGAAATCCGCCTGACGCGTTTCCCCGAGGGCGACCGCGACAACGACGACGTGTGCGACAGCATCGACAACTGCCCGGACACGCCGAACGGTGACCAGCTTGACTCCACCGGCGACGGCATCGGCGACGAGTGCGATCCGCTGGCGCCACTGGTTCCCTGAGTCGCAACGCCCCAACCGGCAAGAGGGCGACCTACGGGCTTTTCCCTGAGCCCCCAGCGAGAGATTCTCACGGCACCTGAGGCACGGCCCTGCCGGGAGCGGCAGGCGGAGTCCGCCGCGGCAGACTCTGCATGGCCGCTGCTTTCATTTCCAGCAGCGTCGGCTTGAGCGTCGCCAGCCGTTTCTGGCTCGTGGGCCATCCGCTGAACAGGTAAGGGGAAGAGAAGAACGCGAAGCCGCCGCCCCACTGCCGGGCCATCTTCAGTTGCTCCAGCGAGGTGGCATCGGACCCGTGCATGTAGATCCCGATTCCCGCGGCGACCCGTCGGCCGCCGGCCTCGCGCTGCCAGGATTCGTGCCGGTTGCGGAAAGTCTTATGGCTGGAGGTGTAGTTCATCAGAAAGACGCCGTCCACATAACCTGAGCGCAGCCACAGCGGTCCATCCTGGAAGTAGTTTTTCCTGGCTGTCGGGAGGTCCGGCGGGCAGGCGACGGTCAGGAAAACCTTCGGCCTCTCGCGTTTGACCATGCTGTGAACCTCCCACACCAGATGCGTCACCTGGTACGTCCGCCACTGCGACCAGGCCTTGCGGTTGCTCCAGGGCTTAAGCCCGGTCGCTTGGCGATAGAGCTCCAAGGTGCGGGCGTCATGGGGATAGTCGCTGCCTCTGGGCGACTGGTCGGTCGGGAACCGGATGTAGTCAAGGTGCAGGCCGTCAACAGGATAGCGTGTCACGATTTCACGACAGATGCTCACCAGATAACTGCGCACCTCGGGAAGACAAGGATTCAGGCTCACGTACCAGCCGTTGAGCGGCTGCCGCCTGCCCTTCTGGTCGTACAAGAACCACTCGGGGTGTGCATGGTAAAGGTGTTTGGGGTCATCCGGGGGCTTGTCGCCGGCCCAGGCGGGCATCATGTTGACCCATGCGTGGATGGCCAAACCGCGCGTGTGGGCTTCGTGACAGGCCACAGCCAGTGGGTCAAAGCCCGGTCCGCCCGGCGGAAACTCGTACGCGAACGGCTCGATGGCAGAGAAGTAATAGGCGGCGGCATGGCCTCGCACCTGAAAGAGCACCGTGTTCAGGCCCGCCTGCTTGGTCGCTTCCATCAGCGCGGCGATTTGCCGGGGCGACTTGTAGATGTCCCGCGGCACCCACACCGCCCTCGGGGGCCAAGTGTCAACCAACGGCGGCACAACCGGGCGTGGCGAAGGAGCGGGCGTGACCCGAGCCTTGGGCTGGGGACCAGGCCGGGTCTGCGCTTTGGGCTGAGGCTTGGTCTGCTGCTTGGGAGCCTGACCGGGCCAGAGGGGCTGCTGTGGCGGTTCGCAGCCGGAGGTGGCCAGAAGCCACGCCGCGAGCAGCAAAGAAACCTTCGCCAACATCACACTTCGTGCCGGACCACGCCACATTGAGCCGCCCTCATTGGAATGAGCATATCATAGCGGCGATCGCGCAGGGGAAAAGCCCGAGATCCCTCATGGCGACAGAAAACAACAATCATTGACTTTGCGGCCTTCTTGGACTCAGATGAACGAATCCCGTGCGAGGAAGGAGCAGAACGATGTTGATTCGCCTGATGATCTGGGTTCCCGCTGCGGTACTCCTGGTCGGCTGTGCGCAGCAGCGGGAGGTGGCCTTCAAGATGCATACGCTCAACGCCGAGTCCCGCTTCGAGGCAGCCGGCGTCTGCGACATGAACAACGACAGCAGGCTTGACATTATCAGCGGCGGCTTCTGGTACGAAGCCCCGGCATGGAAAAAGCACTTCATCCGCGACATCCCCGAGCAGGACAACTACTACTATGACTTCGCCAACATCCCCGTTGACGTGGATGGCGACGGCTGGATCGACCATGTCACGGTCGCCTGGCACAACAAGCAGATCTCGTGGGTCCGCCACCCGTGCGACAGCAACAAGCCGTTCGAGGTCATCAAGATCGAAGATCCCGGCCACTTCGAGACCGCCTTCGGCTTCGACGTCAACGGCGACGGTCAAACGGACATCGTCCCCAACATCTTTGACGGTGAGCCGGGATGGTATGAGTTCAAACGAGACCCGCAGATGCCCCAGGGCGTGAACTGGATCAGACACCCGCTGCCCAAGGATGCCATCGGTCCGGGCATCGGCGTCGGAGACATCAACCGCGACGGGCGCAACGACCTGGTCGGCGGCAAGGGTTGGGCCGAGCACCCGGCCGACCCCAAGGCCGAGTGGGTCTGGCACGCCGAATTCGACCTGGGAGACGCGAGCATTCCCATTCTGGTGCACGATATCGACGCCGACGGCGATCTCGACCTGATCTGGGGCATCGGGCACGGTTACGGGCTCTACTGGATGGAGCAAGGTCGCAACGCCCTTGGTCAGCGCATCTGGTCCAGACACGAAATGGACAAGAGCTGGTCGCAGGCCCACGCCCCGATTCTGGCCGACATCAACAACGACGGCCGGATGGAACTGATCGTCGGCAAGCGCTATCACGCCCACAACGGCAAGGACCCCGGGGCCAATGATCCCAGAGTGATCTACTGGTACGGTTTCGACATCGCCAGGCAACAATGGACCCGCCACGTCATCGCCGAAGGCGGCCCGGCGGGCCTGGGCATCGCCCCGGCCGCGGCCGATATCGACGGCGACGGCGACATCGACATCATCGCCCCCGGAAAAAGCGGTTTGTACCTGTTCGAGAACCTGCTCAGGTAGGAAGGATCGAGGGTTCAGGTCGCCGTAGGCGACTCGCCGCGGCGAGGTTCAGTGGGGCCGACGCCCTCGTCGGCCCTTGACGGTTCAGAATTCGGTGCGCCGTGACGTGCTACCCCCTTCCCTCCAGCTTCATGCGGGGTTCTGTGTCCAGTTCTGACATGGACAAGACACCTTGAATAGCATTCTCAAGCGTACTCATTGCTGTCTGCGGCTGCGCGCCCACGGTTCTCATGGAAAGGGCGCCGGATCTTCCGGCCGATTGCCAGGGATGACGGTTCTATCTCTCGCCGCAAAGCTATCGTTGAGGATTCAGCGTGCCTAGCCAGGGACGCTGCCATTCGACGTGCCCGTCGAACATGGTGACGTTGATTCCACCGGAGTGGCAAGGTGCCCTGGGGATGAGCGTCAGGCCGTTCTCGTGAACGAAGTCGAACTGATAGGTTCCTTTCCTCCACTGCCCGTCTCTGAGCCGTATGCCGGGGATGCTATTCGGCCGCGGGTCCCAGCGGAAGGCATCACCGAAAGCCCATTCCCTGGCAGGCTGTCGAATGATCGAAACTCTCTTGGGCGCTGCATCCTTGGTGAGCGATGTCGGCGAGCCCAGAGGCGTAAATGGCGGTCGAGTATTGTTCCAGAAATGGTCCGGGTACCCGAAATACCAGGGCGGATCGGTCCCGTATTCCACCTGATCGCTCTGGTGTCTGTTCCAGTTGTTCAGGGCGTAGGTGAACGGCCGACGAAAATCGCTTGCCTCAAAGGCCTTTTTGTAGCTGGCCGCGGTTAACATGTAGGCCGTCGGGCAACTGGCGACCTCGTCGGTTAATTGCCCTTGACGCCCGCGATCATGGAAGTACTTGCGGATGAAAGCGGGAAGATGCCACTGTTCGTAATCCTTGGTGGCGACCTTGCCGGCCGTCTCGAGTTCCATGGCTCCGTGGATCGGGCCGGGCAGCACGTCCTTGGCCTCGAGCAGGTACATCAGGGTTCCCTTGGCAAACTCGCGCTGTTGGGCGGCACACACCGTCCGCCGCGACTGTTCGCGGGCTTTGGAGAGCGACGGCAACAGGATGGCCACCAGCAGCGCGATGATCGCTACCACCACGAGCACTTCGATCAGCGTAAAACCGGATCGGCCCGGATGTGATGACGCGTCTCGTGTGCCGATCTTGCGTCCAACAACTTCGGCCATGGGCTGCCTCGCATGGGTTCAGTCGAGCACGGACAGGACGTTGCTGACTTTGCCGGTGGACACACCGCAGAGAAGTGCCGTCGGCGGACCTCCCGCGCCCCGAACTGATGTCTTCATCATATCTCAGGGACTGTGCCAGGACAACTGGTTTCATGCCGGCCGGGAGTAGGGAGAACGAGGTATGATGGCATTTCGGGTATGTTCGTAGCCGTCAATCGCGTCGTCGGCCGTCACATCGATTGGTGACATGGTGCAGGCAGCATCCTCAACGACCCACGGCGTATTCATGAACCGCATCGACCAGGGCTTTGGCGTTCTCCACGGGGGTATTGGGCAGCACCCCGTGGCCGAGATTGAAGATATGGCCCGGCCGCCCGGCCGCCTGATTCAAGATGATCTTTGCCTGTCGCCGAATTTCGTCGGTAGAGGTTAATAGTACGTTCGGGTCCAGATTGCCCTGCACACCGACGTCGTACCCGACCGTTTCCCAGGCCTCGGCCAGGTTCACCCGCCAGTCCAGACCGATCACATCGCCGCCGGCCTCCCGAATCGCCTTGAGCATGGAACCGGTATTGACGCCGAAGTGAATCACCGGCGTGCCCGGGCTGACGGCGCGGATGAGCGCTTGCGTGTGCGGCAGCACCAAACGGCGATATTCCTGCTCATCGAGGCAGCCAACCCAACTGTCGAAGACCTGGACGGCCTGTGCACCGGCCATGATCTGCCCGTTGAGGTAATCTGCCGAAGCCCGGACGATCCGCTCCAGCAGGGCATTCCATGCACCCGGATCGTCGTGCATCAACGATCGTGTCTGCGCAAACTCCCGGCTGGCCCCGCCCTCGATCATGTAGCTGGCCACGGTGAACGGCGCGCCGCAAAAACCGATGAGCGGCACACCCGGCGCCAGTTCGCGGCGGGCGATCCGGACGGCCTCGAAGACAAACGACAGCGACTCGCCGACGTTGACCTCTTTGAGTTGATCGACATCCCGGCCGCTGCGCACCGGCCGGGCAATCGACGGCCCTTCGCCCTTGTTGAACGCCAGCCCGACCCCCATTGGCTCGACGATCAGCAGGATATCCGCAAAGATGATCGCCGCATCGACGTTGAGCTGATCGACGGCCATCACCGTGACCTGGGCGGCCAGTTCCGGCGTCTTGCACAATTCGAGGAACGAAACCTTCTCACGGATCTCGCGATATTCACGCTGATACCGTCCGGCCTGGCGCATCAGCCAGATCGGGGTGTAATCCGCTTTCTCGCGGCGGCAGGCACGAAGGAATGGGCTGTTATAAAGAGCTCCCGACTTCACGTGATCACCTTCTACCGAATCACGTTCAACGGTCCCGTCGGCATCGACCTTCGGGATCACAGCGAGACCGTCTTGCCGCTCTTGGAGGATTCGTAGATCGCCAGGATGATCTCCACTGCCTTGCGGGCCTCACGGCCGGAGATGGGCGGCTGCCTGCCCGCGTCAAGCGCAGCCAGGAACTCCGCGAAATTGGCCCGGTGGTTGTCGGCGGTCATGCCTGCAGACGGATTGGCCGCACCGACGGAAACGCCTGGGAACTGGAGATACTCCTCGCGGATCCGGGCATCCTCGGGCGTCTCCTGGGCGAACTGCCAGAAGAAGAACTTGTTGTCCGCCATCGCCACCGTACCGCGGTCGCCGGACACTTCGATGATCCGGAAATGACCCGGCCACATGCTGGTCGTGCAGGCGATGGTGCCGATCGCCCCGTTGGCGAATTCGATCGCCGCCACGCCGGTGTCCTCGACCTCAATCCGCTCGTGAGCCAGCGTCCGGCAGAACGAACTCACCGCCTTGACCGGCCCCATGAGCCACTGCAGCGTGTCGATCGTGTGGATGCCCTGGTTCATCAGGGCACCGCCGCCGTCAAGGGCCCAGGTGCCCCGCCATCCGCCGTTGTCATAGTAGGACTGCTCGCGCCACCACGGGCCGTACGCCATGCCGAAGGTCATCCGTCCGAAACGACCGGCGTCGACGGCTTTCTTGAACAGCTTGGCGGCCTCCTCATGGCGCATATTGAAGATGCCGCCGATGGTCGTCCCGGCCTTGTCGTGGGCCTCCAGAATCCGGTCGATCTTGTCCAGCGTGATCTCGATCGGCTTTTCGACCACGCAGTGCTTGCCGTGCCTCGCGGCCGCGATGGCCACCTCGCCGTGCAGGCCGCTCGGCGTCGCCACCGTCACCACGTCGATGTCGTCGCGGGCCAGCAGCCGGTCGAGGCTGGACTCGGCCACACACCCGAACTTGCCGGCCGACGCCTCGGCCGCCGATGCGACCTGGTCGCAGATGGCCACCAGTCTCGCGTTCGCCAGGCCTTTGATCGCCTCGGCGTGAAACTTGCCGATCATCCCCGCCCCAACCACACCAAATCTGTATGTCCTGCCCATCACCATCCATCCTCTTTCTACGTGCCCGAAGACTACTGATCACTGATCGCCTGTGTGATCAGGAGTAGGGCATGGTCGAAGCCGCCGAAGGCGGCGAAGACCTGCCGGTCCTCGCTCGATCATGCGGCAGGTCTCAGTCGCTGCATCGACTTCGACGCTGCCCTACCGTCTGGCTAATAGCTAACAGCCAATAGCTGACAGCTAAGAGCTATTTTTTTACTCTCATCCACCTCAACCGCAGCCGATCTCGCAGGAATTCCGTGATCCGGATCGGCAGCCGCGACACGTTCGTTTCAAACGATGCTCGTCGCGACCGTTCGTCGATCTCCTCGGCCCGCGGCCGCCACACGTGGAGCCGGATCGCCAGGTCCACCATGAACGAATACCACTTTCGCCCCGCCGCGTTCATTGTCGCTGCTCTGTTGGGGTGGCCCCCAAACATGATCTCCCACGTAGCCCATCGCCCTGGAGGCTGCGTCCTTGTCAACAATTCGCTCCCCCGCCGCCAAAACGACGGGCCGTCCGAGCTGATGGCTGAAAGCTGAGAGCTGAGAGCTAATAGCTTCTTCAAGCCATCTTCCGCTGAACGGCCAGGTGCGTCGTCGCCAGCACTTCCTCGGCCGGACGCGATTGACTGAACGTCGGCCACAACTGCTGCCGCCTGATGACCGTCGCTCCAGCCGCGTAGTAATCCGTTACCTGGCTCGGGCCGCCCTCGACCAGGTCGCCGCCTTCGTAGCCGATCCGATTCAGCCAGTTAGACACGTCATGTGTGTACTCGGCCGGGAAAATCGCGACCGTGCACAGCTCATACCCAGCCCCGGAGATCCTGGCGAGATGAAGCTTCATCCGGCACGGTGGCGGGACGCCGGTCGCCTCATGAACCAGGGCCTGGAAGTCCTGCTCGGCCAGATCCGGATCGCTGCGATAGAAAAACAAGCCATCCTCTTTCAGGAACGTCTCCCGTGACACGCCTTGCAGTTCCATGGTGCCATCCGGCATGGCTCGGTGAATACGGTATACCTTGCCGTCGGCGTACTGCTGCGACTCCAGCAAGACCGCGATCTCGTCGGCCGTGTATCCGACGGCGACTTGATCGCCGAAGTCGAACACGTACAGCCCCCCGTATTTCTCCGGTGATTCCAGTTCAGGCATTTTCATGCTCGTATCTCCCCGGTCAGGGTGGACTGAAGACCAAGGTACGCAGAACGAAAGCGGCGGTCAAGCCGAATCGTTGGATGGGAACGCGGGGCTGCCGATTGCGTGTCCTACATTCGGCCCCGAAGATAGGCATGGAGGTACTCGATCGTCGTCTGCTGGGCGACGACCTCCTGGGCCAGGACGTCGCCGATCGACACCATACCGACCAGCTTGTCATCGTTGACTACTGGAAGATGACGGATGCGGTTGTTGGTCATGACCAGTCGGCACTCATCGAGCGTGGTGCTGGGCTTGCAGCAGGCCACCCGCCGAGTCATGACCTCCTCGACGTGTGTCTCGCCCGGATCGCGCCGCTGGGCCACGACGCGGTGAAGCATGTCCCGCTCGGTGAAGATGCCGAGCATCTCGCCGTTGTCGCCGAGGACCAAAACTGCCCCAATCCGCTCGGCCTGCATCCTGGACGCGGCCTCTTGCACGGTATCGTTGGCGGACACGGTGACGATCTTGTTGCCCTTGCGATCGAGGATATCTTGCACACTGGGCATGGCTGACTCCTGAGTCCGGAATCATGGCCGACCGACCGCCGCGGTAGCGGGCCATTGATAGGAGCCGTCTCGCTGCGCAGCGCCAGCAATGCGCCCGCTCGAAAACGTCACAGGATTCTAGGCTCGCGCCAAGGCGATTGGTAGGGCTGGTCCGGCCGGCGGACCGTGGCCGGTCACCTGCCTGACCCCGGTTCATCGAGCGGCGGACAAGGGGGCGGGCGGTTGTCCTTATTCAATGCGCACTTCGCAGCGGTCCGGGTCCAGCCGCTCGACGGCCAGTTCGAGGTCCAGGAACTGCCGGATCAGATCCACGTGGGTCGTTGAGTGACGGGACAACGGCAGGGTCAAAAAGCGGCCTTGGCCAGCGATAGCCAGCGGGAGCATGATCTGGTCAGCAAGATACTCCCCCACCGGCACTGCGGCTTTGAGCCAGCGCTGGTACGACTGCAGCGCCAGCGTCGCAACGGCCTCCGCTGACCGTCCCACTTCTCCGAAGCCGGTGAACACCTCGGTCACGTTCTCGGCCTCGACCTCGATGATCACGATGTTGCCCGGGCCGCGCGAGTTCGTGATTTCCTCAATGCTGAAGCACGATTTATCCCAGTTCGTGCCCTTGCACAGAACCTTAATCTCACGCTCGGCGATGTGGGCGGGCAGATGGGACACGACGGCACGGCCACACCGGCGGATGATCTGGCCGCGTTCCGTAAGCTCAAAGCCCTTCAGTGCCTTGGCCGGCTCGATGCAAACCGTGAACTTCCCGCCGCCGGCCGGGTAGAAACCGGGCCGCTCCAGCTCGACCGATACCTTCGGCCCCATCCGGTTGACCAGCGGAATGAACGCCTTGGCCAGGAAATCGAACGGCGGGGCAAACGGGTTATGCGTGCCACCCTCAAAGGTCAGTCGCGTAGGACCGGACGCGGTCAACAGTGCCGGCAGGATCGTCTGCAACACCAGGGTGGTGCTGCCGGCCGTGCCGGTGCCGAAGGCGTATTCGCCGGGCCGCACTTGCCTGGGATGAAATTCGACGGCCGTCGAGCCAATATCCGCCCCGCGCACGTCGGCTTGCGAAATCTGCGCGGCCGCCTGCACCGCAGTCAGGTGCTGCCGCATGAGCCCCGGCTTCTTGCGCCCCGCCCGGATCCTGGCGATCCGAAACGGTCGCCCCGTCACCATGGCCAACGCCAGCGACGACCGCAGTATCTGCCCGCCGCCTTCTCCGAATGAACCGTCAATGGTCAACATTCAATCATCCGCCTTGTCCGCACGCTTGCTCATCAATCAAACGTTGATCTCTGCGGAACACTCACTGATAGCACAATCATTCTGGGGGCCTTCCGAGTCGAGCACTCCTATCCTCATTATCGTCGAATGCGGAACCGATTCCGCCAGGAGCGGCGGCCCGAGCGGATTCCGGGCCGAGCCGATCCGGGGAACAAACCCAGTTCTGTCCAAGACTCCAGACAGTCCAGGACAGAATTGGGCGTATCCGCTCGGTCTTGAGCGAGCGTTCAGCAACCCGCAGCCGCGATCATCATCGGGCCGACACCCTTGCCGGCCATTTCGATCAATGCAGCCGCCGCCTGCTCCGCGATGGGCTCGACCGGTTTCCCTGCGGCCGCCTCTGACCCCGTGACAGCCCCAAAGGTGATAACACCTTCGCCGGTTCCAGCACCGACCGAGCGTCCACATTGGCCCGTTAACTATTACCCGGCAAACGTTTACGAACAACGGCGTGTCCCGCACTCCGATCTGTCCTGCCACAGAGTGCACGCCCGCCATATGGCAATCAGACGTGTTTAATGGTATACAAGCGGTCGCATTCGCGTTCCGTTTCATCCAAGGTTGCGAGGGAGCAATGATATGTTACAGCCGGTCATGATCGTCTTCTGTGTTCTGGCACTACTGACAACATGTGCGTTCGCGGCCGAGCCGGCCAACAAGCACTATCCGGTCAACCGTGAACCGCTGCTTCAAAGCAAGTTTGTGCCCCTGCCCTTGGGGACCGTCAGGCCCGAGGGCTGGCTCAAGGACCAGTTGAACGTCCAGGCCAAGGGGCTGACCGGCAATCTCGATGAGTTCTGGCCCAGTCTGGCCAACAACGCCTGGAAGGGCAGCAAGGACAAGGATGCGGAAGCATGGGAGCGCGGGCCGTACTACCTCGACGGCCTGGTGCCAATGGCCCACCTGCTCAACGACCAGCGTCTGATCGCCAAGGTCAAGGCGTGGATGGAGCCCATCCTCGCATCCGGCAGACCGGACGGATGGTTCGGACCCGAGAAGAACAAGGACCGCTGGCCTCTGGCCGTGGCCATGAAGGTGCTGATCCAATACCAGGAGGCCACCGGCGACCCGCGCGTCATTCCCTTGTTGCAGAACTACTTCAAGTATCTGAAGACCGCCCCGCCCGACTGGCCGGATGAGCATTGGCGCGGCGTTCGGGCGATGGAGAACATCATCGCGGCCTACTGGCTCTACAATCGCACCGGCGACAAGACCATCCTTGAGGTGGCCGACTCGATCTACATCAACAGTTTCAAGTGGACGGACTACTTTCTCAACTTCCCGTACACGGACGAGGTCATGGCCAAGGGCATCAAGTACAGCCACCCCACTCATGTGGTGAATATCGCCATGGCGGTCAAGCACCCGGGCATGCGGTACGTCCAGGCTCACGACCCGAAACTGGTGGAAGCGGTCAAGTCGGGTCTGGCCAGCCTCGACAAGTACCACGGCCAGGTGACCGGGCGTTTCTCGGGTGACGAGCACCTCTCCGGCCGGCATCCGAGCCAAGGCACCGAACTCTGCGCGGTAGTCGAGTTCATGTTCTCACTGGAGAACCTGGCGGCCCAACTCGGAGATGTATACTACGCCGACCGCCTGGAGATGCTGGCCTACAACGCCAACCCCGGCACCTGCACGCCCGATTACTGGGCTCATCAGTACGACCAGCAGGCCAACCAGGTGCTGGTCAGCGTGGCCAAGCGCCGCTGGAGCACGAACGGCGACGCATCGAACGTCTACGGGCTCGAACCGAACTTCGGCTGCTGCACCGCGAACATGCATCAGGGCTGGCCGAAGTTTGTCTCCAACATGTGGATGGCCACGCACGACCAAGGGCTGGCGGTCATTGCCTACGGCCCCAGCAGCGTCAAGGCGAAGGTCGGTGAAGGGGTCGAGGTGACGCTGGTGGAGTTGACGGATTACCCCTTCGACGGGCTGGTGCGCATCCGCATGGATTCGCCGCAATCGGCGAAGTTCCCGCTGCACCTGCGAATCCCGGCCTGGGCGGCCGGCGCCAAGGTCAAGACCCCGGAGCAGACCCTCGACACCCGGCCCGGCTCGTTTGCCGTCGTCGATCGTCTGTGGAAGAACGGCGATGTGCTCGAACTGACCTTACCGATGAACCTGCGAACCGAGACACGATACAACAACGCCGTTTCGATCATTCGCGGGCCGCTGTATTTCTCGGTAAGAGTCGGCGAGAAGTACAAGGAGATCAAACGGCATCACGAGACGTTGCCGGCCATCGACTGGTCGATCGAGCCGACGACGCCCTGGAATTACGGCCTGCTGGTTGATCGCGAGAACCCCGAAAAGTCGATCACCGTCGAGAAACGCAAGATCAGCAAGCTGCCGTTCGATCAACAGAACCCGCCGGTGGTCCTCAAAGCCAAGGGGCGAGTTCTTCCGCAGTGGGAAATGGTCCAGAATTCCGCGGGCGATCCGCCGCTCAGCCCGGTGACCTCCGACCAGCCGCTCGTGGATGTCGAACTGATCCCGTATGGCAACACGCGACTGCGGGTGACCGAGATCCCGGTGCTGGCGCAGTAGAGCGCATCCAAGAACGTGCGTGAGGGTAGGGCACGGTCGGAGCCGCCGAAAGGCGGCGGAGACCTGCCGGTCCAGGCCGGCGATGAGGCCCGCAAGATGGCGACTTCGTTGCCACATGGCCGCCGTGAGCCCTGCTGCTGCGCGAATCCTCGGAGGACCACCATCATGAAATCACGATTCTTCGTGCTCGCCTTCGTTGGCATTGCTGCCCCGGTTGCGCCCGCAGCCACCTTCATCGTGGTGAACCGCGGCGAATACAAGACCGCCGAACAGGCTGGCAACGACGAAGCCAACGTCAAATGGGACGACGGCGACGACACCGACGACGTCATTTGCACGGAGAACTTCGCCGCTCTGGAATTGCAGCGATATCTGCGAATGATGGCCGGTCCGGCGGGACAAAACGATTACGAGATCGTCGATGATGAGCAAGTGCCGCAGACAGGTCAACTCATCCTGATCGGCAATCCGCGAACGAACAAGGCTGTCAAGCTGTCCGTGACCGATTTTGACGAGCTCGGACCGGAAGGCTACATCATCAGCGTTTTGCCGGATTCCATCCACATCGGCGGCGAGGGGCGCATCGGCACGCTGTACGGCGTATACCGCTTCCTCGACCATATCGGCGTCCGCTGGCTGTCGCCTGGGCCGAACGGGGAGGACGTGCCTCAGCCCTCCGCGTTCCCATTGCCTTCACCGGTGTACATCAGCGAGAAACCCGCGTTTGTCACCCGCGGATTTCACGCCTGGGAAGATCGCGGCGACCCCGACTTCTTCGATTGGATGGCCCGCAACCGGATGAACTACTGGTGCGTGCAGGTGCCCGACAAGGCCGCCCTCAAGAAACGCGGCATTCAGATGAACTGCGGCGGGCACGTGCTCATGCACCGGTTCATCAGCCCGGCTGCCGCGTATCCGTATCACCACAGCGGTTTCGCGGGCGACGACGACCGTCCGACCGATCCGTACGCCGTCAGCCCCGATTTCCAGGGCGATGCGGACAAGGACGGCAAGCTCACTTACAGCGAGGCCCACCCCGAGTGGTACGGTCTGATCGGCGGCAAGCGAAGCTTTCGCATCCAGGGCGATTTCGGCGATAACTTCTGCACCTCCAACCGCCATGCTTGCGACGAGTTTTTCAAGAACCTCGTGCAAGACCTGATCGACGGCGAGTGGAAGGATGCCGACAGCATCAACTTCTGGACACTCGACGCCGGCAAGTGGTGCCAATGCGAGGCGTGCAAGGCCCTCGGAACCCCGACCGACCGGAACCTGCTGCTGGTGCACCGGCTACGACAGGAGATGAAACGGGCTGCAAGCGAAAACCGGCTCCACCGCAACGTGCGCGTTTATTTCCTCGCATATTCCGATGTCATCGAGCCGCCGACCCGGCCGCTGCCGGACGGCTTCGATTACGAAAACTGCATCGCGACGTTCTTCCCTATTCGCCGCTGTTACGTTCATCGCTTCGACGACCCGGCCTGCACCGAGTTCAACCGCAGCTACATGAACCACTTTATCCACTGGTTCGTCAATCCGGACCGATACTACCGCGGGCAGATCTTCATCGGCGAGTACTACAATGTGAGCCGATACAAGTGCCTGCCCATTGTCTTCGAGCGGACCATGTCGGTGGACGTCTCTCACTATTACGAACAGGGCGCCCGGCACATGCACTACATGCACTGCACGTCAAAGAGCTGGGGTACCAAGGCCCTGACCAACTGGCAACTCGCCCGCATGCTCTGGGACCCGAATCTCGACAGCAAGGCCATGCTGGATGATTACTTCGCCCACCGCTACGGACCGGCGGCCGGGAAGATGCGTGAACTCTACCGCCTGCTCGACACCGCCCTGTGCAATGCCACGCCGCTGAAATACCATCTGGTCGATCGGCTCAATCGCAACGACAAGGAGCTTCTCCCGACGCGCCACCTGAGGTACGAGGCAACGCGGTTCGACATCGATGACGCTCCCGACCTGGTCGAGATGGTGGCGTCGATCGACAAGTGCGCAAGGATGCTCGACGAGCTGCAATCGCAGCAGTGGCCGGAGCAGGTGCGGGCGCGCATCGCCGAGGACGCCGGACCCATCCGCTACGCCGCAGATACGCTGCATTTCTTCGATGTCTTAGTGCAAGCCAACCAGCACGTGCAGGCCGGCCGTCGCGATGAGGCCAAGACCCTGTTGCCTGAAATGAAGCGCCTGGCCAAGGCCCTCGAAGCCGACACCACCAGCATGAAATGGTCATCCTCGCACGCCAGCGCCGCTAACGGCCTGGAGGCCAGCCTGGTGAAGAAGACCTATGATCGGCTGGTGACCGAATTGGGCAAGCAGTGAAGCCCGACGTCGCAAGCCCACGACACGAAGGAGTTGAGGATGGGGGCTTAAGAATCGGAAATTGGCCCGCGAAAGACCGGCGTCGCGAAGGAGATCCTCGATCTGAAATCTCGACTCTGCAATTTGAAATCTCTCCTTTCTTGCCTGGTCCTGGCCACATCGCTCTCCACGTGCTCGGCCCATGCCGCTCAGCCGCTTTTGATCGCCGTGTTTCAAGCGGATGTGACTCCGCCGTTGGGAAGCCCGTTGTGCAACGGCAATGTTCCTCCCGCACTCAAAGTGGTCGACCCGCTGAGCGCGCGCGGGCTTGTGCTGACCGGCGCGGGCAAGCCGATTGTCCTCTGTGCCGTTGACTGGGTCGGCATCGGCAACAGCGGCTATGCGGCATGGCGTTCCGCTCTGGGCGAGGCTGCCGGCACGAGCGCGGATCGCGTCGCCCTTCACGCGGTCCATCAGCACGACGCCCCGGGCTGCGATTTCGCCGTCGAAGCGATCCTGGCCCGACACGGCCTCAGCGGCCAGGCGTTTGAGCCGGACTCTGCCCGTGAAGCCATTGCCCGGACGGCGGCCGCGATTCGCGAGGCCGTCGAGGACCCTGTTCACGTCACTCATATCGGCCTGGGTGAGGCCGTCGTCGATCGTATCGCCTCCAGCCGGCGGGTTCTCGGCCCGGACGGCAATGTGAGCTTCTTTCGTAGAAGCTTCTGCACCGAGCCGGCCGGCATCGAGGCTCCCGAAGGACTCATCGATCCCCATCTGCGACTCATCAACTTCTGGAACGCCGATCGGCCGGTAGCCTCGTTGACTTTCTACGCCTGCCACCCGCAGAGCTTCTACGGACGCGGAGCGGTCAGCGCCGACGTTGCGGGCCTGGCCCGAGGCCTGCGGGAGGCAACGCTCCCGAACGTGGCTCATATCCATTTCGCCGGAGCCTCCGGCAACGTCGCGGCCGGCAAGTACAACGACGGTTCACCCGGCCGTCGCTTTGAATTGGCCGGCCGCCTGGCGGACGCCATGGCCCGGGCCTGGGAGGCGGCGAAGAAAAAGCCGGTCTCCGCCGAGGAGGTGCGGTGGATCGTGCATCCGATATGCTTTCCGCCGCGAGCAGGCAGCAGCGAGGAGCAGTTCCGCAGGAAGCTGGACGACCCGAAGATTCCGATGGCCGAGCGGGTCCGCGCCGCCCGAGACCTTGCCTGGCTGCGTCGTGCGGAACAAAGAGAAACCATCGACCTGACCTGCCTGCGGATCGGAAAGGCGTTCATCCTGGGATTGCCCGGCGAGCCGTTCGTGGAGTACCAGTTGGCTGCCGTGAAAACGCGTCCCGACGCGTTGGTCTGCATGGCCGGGTATGGCGACTTCGGCCCCGGCTACATCGGCACCGCCATCGCCTACCAGGAAGGCGGCTATGAAACCGGCCCGCCCTCGCGCGTCGGCCCCGACGCGGAGCCGGCACTTCTCGAGGCAATCAGCCAGCTTCTCAAGTAGGTGCGGCTCAGGCGTTCGAGCCGGAAAACGGCATAAGCGGTAATAAGGCATCAAAAGAGTCCTAAAGAATGCTACACGGTAGATGATTCTTGTTGACATGGCGGTCCACAAACAACCCCGTGCCGTTTTCGGGTCCGCAGATACGATGGTCCGCCAGGGCGGACCCTGCGGATCCGCTGGCGGGACAAACGGGCCACCCACCCTCCCGGCATTCAGCGGTCGGGGAGCCTGTTGGTTTGTTGGTCTGTTGGTCTGTTGGTGAGGTGGCGTGTGGGGCACGCCCTGCGAGACTGGCGCTCGCTTCCAGCTTCGCCGGCAGGCTGCGCCGAGCCGAGCGGACTCGATCGCGGTTTGCGCAGGCCTGCCTGGCGGAAAGTGCTGACGAGGGCGTCGGCACCACGGCAGGGCGGGGGATCAAGGCAGCGTCTCAACCGTGATGTTGTGATTGGTGTACACGCAGATGTCCGCGGTGATGGTGAGGGCTTCGCGGACGATGTCGGCGGCCGGGAGGCTGGAGTGCTTAAGCAGGGCCCGCGCGGCGGCGACGGCGTACATGCCGCCTGAGCCGATGCCGATAATCCCATCGGTCGGCTCGATCACGTCGCCGCTCCCCCCGATGATCAGTGAGGCCTGGCTGTCGACGACCGCGAGCATGGACTCCAACCGGCGAAGCACCCGGTCGGTGCGCCAATCCTTGGCTAATTCGATGGCCGCCCGGCGAACGTTGCCCTTGAACTCGTCGAGCTTCTTCTCGAATCGATCCAGCAAGGCGAAGGCGTCGGCCGCTGAGCCGGCGAAGCCGCAGATGACCTTGCCACCGCCCAGCCGTCGGATCTTGCTGGCGTCGTGCTTGAGGGCGGTCTGTCCGATGGTGACCTGGCCGTCCCCGCCGATGGCCGTCTGATCTCCCCGCCGCACTGCCAGAATGGTGGTTGCGTGGATTGTTGTTTGACCTGGACGCATGGTCTGTGCTCCCTTGCCTGCCGTTCTACGTGTTCAGGAACGCTGGCACCCGTGAGGCCGGAGGCCTCGCACAATAGCAGCCGGCAGCAAGCAGGACGCCGCTGCCGGGACCAGGACACTCATCACCAACCTGACCCTGAAAGGGCCAGACCAACCCCGGTTGAAGGCTTCCACCCTCCGGGTTGCGCGAGTGCGAGTCTCATCCGGCGGCGATGCCACCGGTTGTGCCAGGCCTTCAGCCTGACGCTCAACACGTACCGGCCAGCCGACGGACCGTAGCACAACCGGCAAGCCTTCGCAACCAGCGGGGCGGTTTGGTGTCCAATAGGGAGGCGGCTAAGATGTCCAGGTCATCCAATCCAGGAGTCGAACTATGAACCCGCGCGTCCGACATGCGGTGATGCTGGCCCTGATGGTGATCTTTCTAGCCACCGGGGCCGGCTGTCCCAAGGAATCACCGAACAAGAAAAACCCCGAACCCAAGGGCTTAGCCCTGCCGGTTGAGCAACCGCCCGTCGAGACACGGCCGGTGATGACCAAACCTGCCGAGAGCCGGCCGGTCGAAAGTCAACCCGTTTCGACCTACGAGCCCAGCCCGCCATACCGGGTCAGGCTGTATGTGACCAACCCCAGTCACGAGCAACCCGGCTGGCTGCGCATTCTCAAGCTGAACGACGAGCGCCAGGCCGGAACGGCCGAAGGTCTTTTCCCCGAGCAGAACGACGTGAACGTGACCACCAGCAACGTCCAGCAGATCGAGGTGCACATCAGTTTCCTGCCGCTCGCCCCGCGAAAGCGGACATTCCTGAGAGTTGACGGCCAGGTCGTCGAGATCGTCACCAAGAACCGAAAGTTCGTTGTTCTTGAGCGCTCGCCGGCCGGCGTGTGGAAGGTGATGCCGCAGAAAAGGTAGGCCCTGGGCGTTGCATGTCGCATCGCCGCAATCTCGGCAAATGACGAGTGACGAAATCCGAATGACCCGCCTTCGCAAAGGCTACGGCGTGGCGAGGCCAGGGAAATCCGAATTTGTTTCCGGGGCTTGCGCCCCTGACTGCATGCCTGTGCCCCTTTGGGGCAAGAAGACGCCGGTGAGCAGGAAAAGCAGGTACATGACACCTGCCCTATTTTGTCTCCGCCCGCTTGGCCTCGCTCCGCCGGTGCGACAGGAACCACTCATAGAGTGCGGGGTCATCATAGGTTCGCGTCCAGGAGTCGTGGCCCACGCCGGGGTAGACGGTCAATTTCACGTTGCCGCCCGCGGCCTTCAGAGCCTCGACCATCTCCTTCGACCGGTCAACGGGGACTGCGCTATCCGCATCACCATGGAAGACCCAGGTGGGAAGGTGAGTGATCTGCCTAGCCAGCTTCGGTTCGCCGCCGCCGCAGATCGGGGCGATGGCCGCGAAGCGATCCGGCTGCGCACAAGCCAGTGCCCACGTTCCGAAGCCGCCCATGCTCAGGCCGGTCACGTAGATGCGGTCCGGATCCACCTTGCAGTCGCGCTCGATGCGATCGAGCAGGGCTCCGAGCATCTCGATATCCCACCACGTCCCGTCGGGACACTGGGGCGAGACCACGATCAAGGGGAAGTGCTTGCCCTGCGAGATGAGCTTCGGCGGTCCGTGTATCTTGACCTTCTCGACATTATCCCCGCGTTCGCCGGCTCCGTGCAGAAACAGCATCAACGGCCAGCGGTCCTGCGATTCGTAATTCTCAGGCAGATACAACAGGTACCGGCAATCGACCACCCGCTTGATCTCGACTCTGCCGACGACCGACTCCTGCTTGCCGGCGATGCCCGGCTTGACCTGCTCGGGTGTGCAGCCGACTGCAGCGATTATGCACCCTCCGGCGATCATGGAAACGAAGCGACGCATCATCAACCTCCGGACACAAATGAATGGTCTGCCGGCACGGAACCTGCCGACTGAAACCTGAATCCTCTCTTCACGCCCCGATCTTCTGAACCACCGCCACCAGTTCTTTCACGTGCTCGATGCTGACCTGGAACGCGGCCTTCTCCTGCGACGACAGTGGGACCTCGAGCACCTTCTCGACGCCGCCCTTGCCCAGAATGCAGGGCACGCCGACGAAGTAGCCGCCGATGCCGTATTCCTTGCCGCAATAGGCCGCACACGGCAGCACGCGTTTCTTGTCGCGGATGATGGCCTCGGCCATCTGCACGCTGGCTGCCGCCGGAGCATAGTAGGCACTGCCGGTCTTGAGCAGGGCGACGATCTCGCCGCCGCCCTTGCGGGCTCGATCGACGATGGCGTCCAGCCGGTCCTTGGAGATCAGACTGGTCACCGGGATTCCGCCGACGGCGGTGCAGCTCGGCAGCGGGACCATGTCGTCGCCGTGGCCGCCGAGCAGCAGCGTGCTGATGTCCTCAACGCTGCACCCGAGTTCCATCGCGATGAAGGTGCGGAAGCGGGCGGTGTCCAGGATACCGGCCTGGCCGACTACCCGATGGGTCGGGAACCCCGACGCCTTCCAGGCGACGTACACCATCGCATCCAGCGGATTGCTGACTACGATCATCACGGCCTTAGGGCTGAACTTGGCTGCCTGCCTGGCGACGCTTCCGACAATCTCGGTGTTCCTGGCGATCAGGTCGTCACGGCTCATGCCCGGTTTGCGGGCCAGGCCCGAGGTGATGATGATCACATCGCTGTCGGCGGTTTCCTCGTACCGGTTGGTGCCGACGATCTCGCAGTCGAAACCCTCGATCGGCGACGCCTCACGCAGATCAAGTGCCTTGCCCTGGGGCAGCCCCTCAACGATGTCCACGAGGACGATGTCGCCCAGTTCCTTGGCCGCCGTCCAGTGGGCGCAGGTGGCTCCGACGCTGCCCGCACCGACGATCGTGATCTTGGCCCGACCGGTCATGAACGCTTTCTCCTTCACAGGTGGGTTCTGGTCTGCGTGGGTGCGGATTGTACAGAGAGTCGACACGCATGGCCACGACGGCGTGGCTGCGTCCCGGTCCGACCGTGGGCGACGCCCCGATCATTCATGCGGACGCAACCCGAGCGTCGAATGGGCGGCAACGGGAACTCCATCTCCAGCGTCCGTCGGACGCCGCAACATGGTCGCCCGTCGACAACGGCGCTTTACTTCTGAATCTCCTCCTTCAAGCACCGGGTGAGCGTGCCGAGATCCCTGCCTCGCTCGCGAAACGCCTTGGCATGCGCGTGGGCCGCGAGCATCCCAGGCAAAGCTGCCCGCCCACTTCGGATTCGGCCTTGTGGAGAAAACCGCAGTTTTCAGTCCACGATGCGTTGCCACGCTGACGCAAGCCTTTGTCAACCAGATTGGCGTTGGTCGGTTTCTCCTGAAAAGCGAGGTTATCGGCCGATAAGAGACAGCCAGGGAGTCCCTCGGGCGTCGCCGCCGACGAGAAAGCGCCCCACCGGATTGTCCGAGAGTCCTGGAATTGCTATACTTAACAAAAGTCGTGGTGGCTGTGACGTTGCGGATGTAGCATGTTGACGCTTCATGTACCAGTCTCGGGACGACCGCCGCAGGAACCGACTATCGGTCCCGCGCCGTGGATCGTGGTCTCACCGCCTGGACCGATGACCGCCCTGGCCTTGCCTCACGACCGGCGAGCCGTGGCCTCTCCGAACGGCTGGCCCTACCCGCTGGTCGTTCGTCGCGCACGCGGTTCGGTCGTCGAAGATCTCGACGGCAATCGATATCTTGATTTCACCGCTGGTGCTTTGGCCACTGTTGCCGGGCATGCGCACCCGATGGTCGTCCGAGCGGTCCAGGAACAGGTCGAGCGGATGGCGAAAGCGTGCAGTGGCGAATTCACCAGCGAACCGCTGATGGCGCTGGCACGAAAACTCGCTCAACTCGCTCCAACCCGTGGTGACAACCGCGTTCTCTTCGCAAACAACCGGATGCAGTCGCTCGAAGCTGTTCTGAAAATGGCCCGGCGTCGCACCAGGCGAAACCGCGTCATCACGTTTGACGGCAACTCGCACAATCGAGGTCTGGCCGCGATTACCCTCGACTTGAGCCGGCCGCGTCACCGCCGGCGCATTCCGCCCGCTGCGTGGGTTGTTGACAGCCTGCCATACGGAAGCGTCGTGGCGGTGCACGATTACTTCCAGAGCGGCTTGGGCGAAGAGGTGGCGGTGATCTTTGCCGAGTCGATGCTCACCGAAGAAGACTATCACGTTCCGAGCGCTGATTTTCTGCCGGAACTCCGGAGAGTCTGTGACGAGCACGGCATTCTGCTGGTTATTGATGAAACGCGTACGGGCATGGGCCGTACCGGTCGCATGTTCGGTTGTGAGCATTTCGGCGTGCAGGCCGATGTGCTCCTTGCGGCAACCGGCTTGAACAGCGGTATGCCGATTCACGCTCTGATCGCGCCGGAAACCCTGCTGAGCAGCGACGAAGGTCTGCTCAGCGCTCCCTACATCGGCAATCCGGTGAGTTGCGCGTCGGCCCTCGCTTCGGTCGAGGCCCTCGAGAAGCACCTGATCGCCAACGCCGCCCGGCTTGCGCCGATCTTCATCTCCAAGCTCGAACAGATCGACGGTCGCCGTCGCTGCCTCGGCTCGCCGCGCGGCATGGGCTTGCTTCTGGCGGTGGATGTCCGCAAGCCCCGCCGTTCGCAGACGCCGGCCGGGCAACTCCGCGAACGCATTATCACCGAATCGTTCCGGCGCGGCCTGCTCTTGTGGGGCTGCGGCGACACCACCATCCGTTTCTGCCCGCCGCTGTGCATCAACCAGGTCCAGTTGGAGGTCGGCCTCAACGTCTTCGAGGAGGCCGTCGCCACCGTCGCGACCTGAGAAGAAGCACACACCGCGTTCCGCAGTTCACTGTCGGCATTCAGTCACAGACTCGGTGAGCACGCACGCGACTCGTTCCGGCGACAAGCCGCGGGTCGTCGGCATCGTTTGAGCCGCTCAAATGCAGTACTGCAGGGCTGCTTCGGATTCCAGATTCCTTTCCTGATCGACGAGGTCTTGGAAGGTGACGGAATCATAGACGGCCTCAACGGCCTCCCGAGCCTGTTTCCAGAGTCCGGCGAGGGCACATCGCTCCGCAAGTGGGCAGCACCGGCCGGCCTGGTCCGCCTCACAATTCACCGGGTCGAGAGGCCCCTCCACGAGACGAATGACCTTGCCGACCGTGATCCGGTCCGGCGAGGAGGTGAGGTAGAAACCGCCCTGGGCGCCTCGGCGGGAATCAACCAGGCCGGTGGGTTTGAGTTCGTTCAGGATGATCTCGAGGAACCGTTGGGGCGTCGCCTGACTGCCGGCGATTTCGGCGGCGGGAACCGGCCCCTGACCGTATCGTTTGGACAATTCGAGGATGGCTCGCACGGCGTACTGGCATTTCTGGGAGAGAATCAAGGTTGGATCTCCGTAAAGCTCGCTTGTTGATGCAAGCATTATGTGCCCGGATCCGCGGCGAATCAACCGAAAAGAATCGCCACATCAACCATGCAAGCGCATAAGATGTTTACTGTCAGTTGTTTATGTAATCATCATTAAATTCATGAGATTACTTGACATCCGATCGCGATGGTCTACACTGTGATTGTGGGCTGCGGGTGACAACGTGTAATTGAGACCGGATGCCATGCGATGCCTTGACTCTCCATTCCCTTCCACGAGTGATCTCGCTTCGAGTGAGCCTCAGGTCTGTTGTTGTTGCGCCCGGCCGACTTCAACCGTCATGTGTTGAGGGCCGCCTTTCACGTCGTGCGTGACTGAGCATTTGCCAGGAATCAGGTATCCAGGAGACACAAAGTGAGAGATGTCTATTCAGAAATCACGGAGACCGTCGGCCACACGCCTCTTGTCCGCGTCCGGCGACTGGTCAACCACGGGGCCACCGTTCTGGCCAAGTTGGAGAGCCATAATCCGTTATGCTCGGTCAAGGATCGAATCGGCGTGGCTATGATTCAGGCGGCGGAACAGGCCGGCAAGATCAACGAAAGGACCCTGCTCGTCGAGCCGACCAGCGGCAATACCGGGATTGCGCTGGCATTTGTGGCGGCGGCGCGGGGATATCAGCTTGCGCTCACCATGCCTGAGTCCATGAGCATCGAGCGGCGAAAGGTACTCAAGGCGCTCGGCGCCCGAGTGGTGCTGACCCCCATGGCCGAGGGCATGACCGGTGCCATCAAGAAGGCGAAGGAGATTGTCGAGGGCGATGAGAACGCCCTCATGCTGCAACAGTTCGAGAACCCGGCCAACCCGGAAATCCATCGCCGCACGACGGCCGAGGAGATCTGGAACGCCACCGACGGGCAAGTGGACTATGTGGTGAGCGGCGTGGGCACAGGCGGGACGATTACCGGTGTCGCGGAAGTGATCAAGAGCCGTAAACCCGACTTCAAGGCGATTGCCGTGGAACCGGCCGAGAGCCCGGTGCTCACCCAGACACTGGCCGGCGCTCCGGTTAAACCGGGTCCACACAAGATACAGGGCATTGGCGCCGGGTTTGTCCCGAAAGTGCTGAACCTGCGGATTCTCGACGAAGTGGTCACCGTGGCTCAGGATGAGGCGATGGATTATGCTCGTCGGGCCGCGAGGGAGGAAGGCCTCTTCGTGGGCATATCGAGCGGA
Source organism: Phycisphaerae bacterium (assembly GCA_030372985.1). Lineage (GTDB taxonomy): Bacteria > Planctomycetota > Phycisphaerae > UBA1845 > PWPN01 > JAUCQB01. The sequence continues at coordinate 67,936 of JAUCQB010000213.1, read as the reverse complement.
GCGGCGTTGCGAGCAGCCGACGTCATTGCCTCCCGGCCGGAGAGCAAAGGAAAACTCATTGTCGCGATCATCCCCAGTTTCGGAGAACGCTACCTGAGTTCAGTGCTCTTTCAAGACCTGGCCGCTTAGTGATGTACCCGGCGGCTCGGGTACCCGCGCCGGCGGGCAGCGTTTGCGGGCCGGTTGCGATTGTGCCCGGGGGCGCGGGTTGATCATTCGGCGTCGGCCGCGGGACAGGCCCGGCAGCAGAAATCGGAGTCAGCATGAGATTCTCCACAAGAGCGATTCGCATGGGTCAGCGGCCGGACGCAACGACAGGCTCGATCATTGTGCCGGTCTACCAGACAGTCAATTTCGTGTTCGACGATGTGGGTCGGCCGCGCGGATATGAGTACTCGCGCACTGCCAATCCGACACGAACGGCGCTGGAGGAGTGCCTGGCGTCGCTGGAGGAGGCCAAGTTCGGCGTCGCCTTCGGGTCCGGCATGGCCGCGGTGGACGGCGTGCTCTCACTGCTTCGGCCAGGGGACCACGTCGTGTCGGTCCGACACGTTTATGGCGGGACGTTGCGGCTGTTCGAGAAGGTCTATGTGCCTCGGGGCATCAGCTTCTCGTATGTTGACGGGACGCAGCCGGAGGCGTTCGGGCGGGCGTTGCGGCCGGAGACCCGGCTGATCTGGATCGAGACTCCCGCTAATCCGCTGCTGCAACTGGTGGACGTTCGTGCGGTGGCGGGCATTGCCCGGCAGCACGGCGCCAGGCTGATCGCGGACAATACGTTTGCGTCCCCTTACTTCCAGAGGCCCCTGACGCAGGGCGCCGACGTGGTGCTCCACAGCACGACCAAATACATCAGCGGCCACAGCGACGTCATCGGCGGAGCCGTGCTGACCAACGACGAGCAACTGAACGAGCAGTTCAGGTTCTACTCGAACGCCGCTGGGGCGGTTCCCGGTCCGTGGGACTGTTGGCTGAGCCTGAGAGGCCTCAAGACGCTGGCGGTACGCATGCGGCAGCATGAAGCCAACGCCCGAGCGATCGCCGACTATCTGAGCAAGCACCCGGTGGTCCAGGAAGTGATGTATCCCGGACTGCCCAGCCATCCGCAGCATGAACTGGCAAAGCGGCAGATGGACGGCTTCGGCGCGATCGTGGCGTTTCGCCTGGGCGGCGGAAACCGGGAGGTTGGGCGATTTGTCAAGGCGCTGCAAGTGTTCCTTTTCGCCGAGAGCCTGGGCGGCGTGGAATCGCTGGTCTGCCATCCTGCGACGATGAGCCACGGCGCGTTGAGCCCGCAGCAGCGCACGGCGATGGGCATCACCGACGGCACGATCCGGTTGTCCGTTGGAATCGAGGATGTGCAGGACCTGATTGACGATCTTGACCGGGCGCTGGCGGCTTGCTGATGACGGCGTTCGAAATCCGGCTGCCTCAAGCAGGCTGAATCAGACCGGAATTCGTGCTTTCAGAGGACGAACCATGATATCGAGAACGACCGATCTTGAAGATGATCATGCTTCACGGCGGGTCCGCCGTTTTCTTACTTTGGGGATCGACGTTGCCGGGTTGAAATGCGTGGTTGTCGGTGGCGGCCGCGTCGGCACGCGAAAAGCGATCAGACTGATCGAGCACGGGGCGAACGTCGTGGTGTGTTCCCCGCAAATCAGTCCGTCGCTGCTGCGGGCAGCGCAGGAAAGGAGACTGGCTTGGGAACGGCGGCCGTACGGGCCGGCGCTCCTGCGCGGCGTTCGGTTCGTGGTTGCCGCGACCGATGACAAGGCGCTCAATTTGCGGATTGCCCGAGACGCGGAGAGACGCGGGATCCCGTTCTGCCTTGCCTCGGACCGCAGCCGTTCAAGGGTGATTTTTCCGGCCACCTGTGGAATCGAGGACCTGGCCATTGCCGTGCACACCAACGGGCGATCGCCGAAACGCGCCACAGAGGTCAGGAATCTCATCAGCCGCCTGTTGTGCCGTCTGCCTCAGCAGGGAAGCGATTTGCGTGTGCTCGCGAGATCGTCGGAATCGGCCGGAACCGATAAGGGAAAGGTTTACATCGTCGGTGCCGGGCCGGGGGCCGCCGACCTGATCACGGTGCGTGGCCTGCGGGCCATCCGGTCGGCGGATGTGGTCATCTTCGACCGTATTCTGGGCAGAGATTTCGCCGAGCAATTGGGAATCGATCCGCACCGCAGAGAAGTTGAATGGCTCGGCGCCGGCCGAATGGCGCCGGGACGGCAGGCGGAAATCAATGGTCGGATCCTTGAAGCGGCGGCAGCCGGCAAAGTGGTCGCCCGGGTCAAGAACGGAGATCCCTTTGTTTTCGGCCGCGGCGCCGAAGAGATTGACTTTCTGGCGGAACACGGGATCACGTTCGAGGTGATTCCGGGTATCAGCAGCGTTTCCGGTGCTCTCACCGCGGCGGGCTATGCCTTGACTTCCCGCGAGCACGGCCGGTCTTTTGCCGTGACCAGTGCCCAATTGGCCGGTGGCCGGTTCAACGAACATTACCCCAAGGCGGACTCGCTCGTCGTGCTCATGGTCGTGGGCGTGCTTGACCGTGTTGTGGGTCGTCTTGTGGCCGACGGCTGGTCGCCGGAAACGCCGGCCGTCATCATCGAGCGCGGCACACAGGATGGTGAGAAGGAGGTTGTCGGGTGCCTGCGGGACATCGCCCGGCTCGCGAAACACCACAACATCGAGTCGCCCGCGGTTCTCGCGCTGGGTGTTGTTGCCGCTCGCAAGCTGACATCGCCCCGAAGCGCGCGCCGGCGCGTCACGCGGGCATGCGCGGGCGAGGTCAACCTCAGTCGGAGCTGATGGATGTCCGGAGACTCCCGAGACCGGTCGCATGAGTTTGACCGCCTGAACGCGGAGTTCGAGCGTCTCGACGCCGCAGACATCGTCCGATGGGCGGTTTCGGCGTTCGATCCCGACGTCGCGGTCTCGTCGTCGTTCGGAGCGGACAGCGCGGTCATGCTTCACCTCTGCACGCAGGTCAAGCCCGACATTCTTGTCGTCGCCGTGGACACGGGCTTCCTGTTTCCTGAAACGATCGCGTTCCGAGCGGAGCTGACGCGACGCCTTGGGCTGAACCTTCGGGTCTATCGGCCGACGATCGAACGGGAGGCTTTCCTGGAAGAATATGGAAAGCTGTGGCGATCGAACCCCGACGCCTGCTGTGCGATGAACAAGCGCGAGCCGTTCGAGCGGGCCAAGCGGGAGCTGCAGTTGCGCTGCTGGATGACCGGGATTCGCCGCGAGCAGTCCTTCACGCGGCGTGAGGCGAAGATCGTCCTCCGTGATTATGACGGCCTGGTCAAGGTCTGCCCGATCGCGACCTGGAGGGCCCGAGACGTTCATGAGTATATGAAGAAGCACGACCTGCCGTATCATCCGCTCCGGGACAGCGGTTTCCTGAGCATCGGCTGCCAGCCCGAAGAGGGGTACTGCACGACTCGGGTCAAGCCCGGCGAAGATCCCCGATCCGGGCGATGGGCCGGTTTCGACAAGACCGAGTGCGGGCTGCACAAGTTCGAGAGCGGAGGCGGCATATGACCAGGACCGTATCTCGGAGCCTGGTGCGATTGCCCGAGCCGGGTGCGTACGTTTTGCCATAAGCGGTTCGCAGGAAGGGCAGACCCCGGCAGGAGACGAACATGCAACGCAAGCTGGATTTCACAAGACGCAGCGACGAGGAACTGGTCAAGGAATCCGGGCTCATCCTGGATTTCGACGAGATCGCCCGTAAGGGTTCGATGACGCGTGAAGAAACGGCCATTGCCAAGTGGTACGGCATTTACAGCTCGCGCCAGGCGGGTACGCACATGGCCCGCGTGGTGATTCCGGGCGGGCGGATGACCAGCGTGCAGGCGCGAGCCCTTGCCCAGCTGGCCGCCCGATACGCACCCGGGCGGCTTTCGTTCACCACGCGGCAATCGGCCCAGTTTCATTGCCTCAAGTTGTCCGACCTGCCTCGCCTGTTGCGTGATCTTCACGCGGCGGGCCTGACCACGTTCCACGGGTGCGGCGACGTGACCCGCAACGTGGCCGCCTGCTCGTGGGCGTCGATATGCCCGCATCGCCGCTTCGACGTGTTGCCGCACGCCCAGGCCACGGCCAGGCTGCTGGCGGACTGCCGCGACCTGGACAATCTTCCCCGCAAGTACAAGATCACGTTTTCCGGATGCACGGGGGACTGCGGGCAACCTTCGATCAACTGCGTCGGGCTTACGGCCGTCACGCGCCGACGACCTGCGGGCGGCGATGAAGAGGGTTTTCGCGTGCGGATCGGCGGGGGGCTGGGCTGGCGTCCGTTCCTTAGTGAAGAGCTGTTCTCCTTCATTCCCGCCGATCAGGCTGCGCAGGTCTGCCGGGCCGTCGGGCTGCTGTTTCGCGACCACGGCGACCGCCAGATCCGAATGTACGCCCGGCTGAAGTTTGTCGTCCAGCGTCTGGGGATCGAGGAGTGCAGGCGGATCGTCTGCGACAACCTTGACCGCGAGGGCGTTGACCGCAGGGGTTTTGAGATCGGCCCGCTTGGGGACTGTGGGGCCTCTGTGCCCCTGCGGCCGCAGCGATCGGCCGGCCCGTCGGGCGACAACGGCCGGGCCATCCAGCGGATCATGATTCCCAAGGGCGAGATCGAGGCCCCGCATCTGCTTCGCATCGCCGAACTTGCGGAGATTCACGGCGACAAGTGCGTCTACAGCAACAACCGGCAAAACCTGGAGATTCACGAGGTCGATCCCGCGAGGCTTCAAGAACTGCGCGAGGACATTGCCAGACTCGGCCTAGGGGTGAGCGGATTTCACGGGTTGCAGGACGTTGTCGCCTGCGTGGGCACCACCTACTGCCCGTTGGCGGTGTCCTGCACACATGACATGTTCGATCGACTGCAGAGCGTCGTTCAACACGAGACATACGCGCCGATCCGCGACCGGGTGCTCATTCACATCTCCGGATGCCCGAACTCGTGCTCTCAATTCCAGATCGGGGATATCGGTTTGCGCGGCCTGCGCATCCGCGAAAAAGTGGGGTCAACGGAAGGGTATCGCATTACCGTCGGCGGCGACCTCGAACACTTCGGCCAGGCGGTTGGCGATTTCAAGGTCGACGATTGCGTCCGCGTAGTTACCGCCATTCTCGACACTTTTCTCGATCACGTCCAGAGGACGGGTACCGAAGACACGCTGGCCGGGCATGTGCAGCTCACCGGTCTCGATCCCTACCGCCAGGCCGTCGACAGGCTCGCCATCCGATACGACCAGATGGCCGAGAATCCGCTCGAGCTGTCGGTGTTCACAGGACAAGGCCGCACGGCGATGGATCTGGCCACGAACGCCCGCGACATCCCGTGCCAGGCCGCGTGCCCGGCAAACACGCACGTGCCGGAATACATATGGCATATCGCTCACGGTCGATACGAAGAAGCGCACCGGATCAACCAGGAGGACAACGTCTTGCCGAATATCCTGGGCCGCGTCTGCACGCGTCCGTGTGAGGCCCGCTGCCGCTACCAGTGGACGAGCACACGAGGCCAGGTGCGCATCTGCCATTTGAAGCGGTTTGCGGCCGATCACAAGCCCGAGCCCAGCCGGCCGTTGCCGGCCTGGTTTGATCCCTCCGGCAAGCGCGTGGCGGTCGTTGGCGCGGGCCCGGCGGGCCTGGCCGCGGCCCGGGAACTGAAGCGCTACGGGCACGCGGTCACCGTCTTTGAGCGCGAAGGATACGTCGGCGGCCAGATCGCCATGGGCATTCCGCGCTTCCGCCTGCCGCAAGCGGTCATCGACGAGGATCTGGCCGCCATTCTCGACAGCGGAATGGAGGTACGGCTGGCCGAGCCGATCGACCGCCGACGAGTGGTGGGCCTGCTCGGAACGTACGACGCCGTTCTTCTGGCGGTTGGGGCCAACCGTCCGCACACGCTGAAGTTGCCCGGACTGCCGGAAGGGCTCGCGATTGAAGGCTTGCGCTTCATGAAGCACTACAACGAAGGCCGACCGATACCGGTCACAGGCGATGTGGTGGTGATCGGCGGCGGCTTCACGGCGGTGGACTGCGCCCGCAGCGCCCGGCGTCTGCTCGGTCGCGACGGCCGTGTGAGCATCATGTACCGCCGAGGCCGGGCGCAAATGGCGGCGACAGAGGAGGAGCACCAGGCGTTGCGCGAGGAGGACATCCTCGTAGAGACGCTGGTGACGCCGGTGTCCGCGGAGGTCTCCAGCGGTCAAATCAAGAGCCTTGTCTTTGAGCGCAACGTTCTGGGCGAACCGGACGCCGGCGGTAAGCCGCGGTTCATTCCGATCCCCGGCAGCCATTTCACCGTGCCGTGCCGCACGTTGATTGTCGCCATCGGCCAGACGCAGGAGTGGGATCTGGTCCCCGAAGGCGCGAAACTCGCCGGCGGCCATGCGACGAATACCGCCGGGCTTTTCGTTGCGGGAGACTTCGCCAGCGGCAGCGGTGACATCATCCACAGCGTTGCCAGCGGCAAGCAGGCGGCCGACGAGATCGACAACTTTCTCACCGGTCGTCGTCGACGAGAGCTCATCGTGGAGATCCGGCAGGCCGCGCTGACCGGCCGGACTCGCGACCACGATCTCGTCTATCCCCAGCCCATGTCCATGCTGGCCCCTCAGACGCGGGTTGGAAGCGAAGAGGTGGAGCTCGGCCTGTCGATGGAGGCGGGGCAAGAGCACGCCTGGCGCTGCTATCTGTGTCACCACAAGTTTGAGATCGACCAGGATAAGTGCATCCACTGCGACTGGTGCATTCGTGTCTCTCCGCGCGACTGCATCCGCCGACTGCGCACGTTGGACCGTGACGAGCGGGGCCAGCCGGTGCGATGGGAGGAAGTGCCCAAGGGCCGCGAGGCGGACACGACCTACATCTGGATCGACAGCGACAACTGCATCCGCTGCGGCAACTGCATCAACGTCTGCCCTGTCGACGCCATTTCGCTTCGCCAGGCGGGGCAGGTGAATTGTTTCTCTGGTCGTGAAACGTGATTGGGATGGTCTGAGCCGCAGGCCAGAACGGCCGGCGAAGAAACTCCTTTGCATAGCCCGGCGCGGCAAAGCTTTACGGACAAGTTCGCGTCGGCCATTGGGAGCGAGGAACGGACTTGGAAAGCCATCTGCGAAGCATCCTGAAAGCCACCACCTACCGTTGCGGGGGTTTGCTTGTGACCGGTCTGGTCACATTCCTGATCACCAAACGGCCGGAGCTGGCGGTGTCGGTAGCGTTGGCGGATACCGCTGCCAAGATCGTCACCTTCTACCTGCACGAGCGACTCTGGCTGCGCATCAGTTTCGGCCGACGGCACCCGCCGGATTATGAGATATGAAAAGGGCAGAAGACCGCTTTGGCTCGTGCCGTTTCTTTTTTGACGGCTGCGTCGGCAGGTGGTCTGCGGACGCCGTCCCGGCCGCTGCCATTCTTCACGCATGATCTTCCGGACTGACACCGCGGCCCGAGCCGTCGGCGGAGGCGATATCGGCGATCACGTTGTAACGCTGGGCCAGCGGTTCAAGGTCGGCATAGAGACGGGCTCGGCGGATCAAAAACTCGGCCAGAGCATGCATCGCTTGACGACGACAGGCCTTGGCCAACATCGCGTGAACCAGCGCCGCCTGCGGCGACTCGAGCAGTTCGGCAATCCGCACCTTCTCCGGCAGCGATTCGGCCGCCAGGGCCGGCTGCCCGGCCCGCAACTCGTACCGAAGCTGGACCGGCAGCAGCTTCATCCGGTCGGCCAGGCTCAACGGCAAGTCGTACAGCGGCCTGAGGGCCTCGTAGGCTTCGGCCAGCCGATCGAGCATCAGCAGACTGTCCGCCAGCATCAGGCGGGCGTTGACCGCCACGTGCCGGAGGCGGCTCAGACGGTGCCGAAGCAACGCGCGACAGATCGATACCACCTCCTGGTGGGCATCCTTGCCGGAAAACGACGAAGCCAGATGCTGGCAGGCGACCAGTTGAATCCGCGACGACAACGACCACCCGGTCATCACGCGCCCCAGCCAGACCCGGGCGTTGTCCGTCTGACCTGTACCCAGCAGAATGCGAGCCATCTGCAGCATTCGAGCCAGGTGAAAGCTCACGAGTGCAAGAACAATCCACCCCAGCAGCACAACGCCGACGAGCAGGGCGGCCACTCGGCGATCCAGGTGCGCCGGCTCCCACGTTGACCATACCGCCAGCAGCACAACCGCCAGTATCGCCACTGCGCGGATCAATGCGATCTGATTGATCCGGCGGTGGAATCGTCGCAGCAGGTTGTCGAGGTCGTCGGTGTTCACAACACGTGTTCCACAGCGACATACCGGGTGGCCAGCGGGGCCAGCTCCCCGAATCGTTCCACCAGGGTGTCGGCCCGGATCAGCAGCGTGGCGTCCTCCCAGTATTTCTGGGCCAGGCCTGGCTGGTTGGCATGGTCGTAGGCCGCGGCCAGCAGGCCATACCCGTACCCGGCTCGGGTACCCAGGTGCTCACGAAACAGCGCACGGCGGTAGTCGGCCTGATCGAGTCCATCGGCAGCCTGTCCCATGACCACCTCCCGGAACAGGCTGACCAGTTCCACGTGGGCTTTGAGGGAGTCCGGCAGGCTGGTACGGCTGAGACGGTCGATCATGTCCACCGCGTCGGTCGTCTGGCCGATGCGCAAGAGCGTCGTGGCCAGAGCCATGCGAGTCATCAGCAGTTGCGCGGGGTTGGCCACGGCTTCGTCGATAATCGCCTGGTAGACCTGCTGGGCCGCGTCATAATTGCGGCCGATCTCGGCCAGACTTCCCAGGCCCAGCAGGGCCTCTGTCCGGGCCGGTGCGTGGCGGACGGGCTTGGCCAGGAGCCTGGTCAAATGCCGGCGGGCCTGTTCCCAGTCCTGCAGTTGCAGGCTCTCAAATGCCGCCAGCATGAGCCTGGCCTGCCGTTGCTGGTGCAGCAGCTTGAGCAGGATCACAGCCAGAATGAAGAGAAGCACCAAGTGAGGCCAGACCCACAAGGGGATGCCGGTCTGACCGAGGTATTCGGGCCGGGCCAAGGCCGCGCCCAGCAGCAGCCCCACGCCCAGCAGGACCATGCGAGAACCATGCAGGCCGCGAAGCGGCCTGGACGCACGCACCAGCCTCTCAGCGAGCTCCCTGGAAACCATGCTTCGTTTGTAACCGGTTGCGGGCCCGAACACAAGGGAAGCAAGAGCGCACCGGGCTCATCCGGCGAGGATGCGCTCATTTTGGAATCCGGCTCCGGGAATCAGGTTTGCCCGGCAGGGTTGCTCGAAAGGGGATGGTGTCGTTACGCTTGTCCTGCGGGCTTGGCAACTGAGAGCAATTAAAGGATCGACGCCCATGAGAACGCTTTTCATCGTTGCCGTCATCGCCGGCGCTCTTGTTCCGATTGTGTCGGGTGCCCCGAGCGCTGCAAGGCTGCCCAACTTCGTGATCATCTTCATTGATGACATGGCTTACGCGGACATCGGGCCTTTCGGCGCCAAGGACTACCCCACGCCCAACCTCGACCGAATGGCCCAGGAAGGTCGGCGGTTCACCGACTTCTATGCCGCCCAGCCGGTGTGTTCGGCCTCTCGGGCATCGCTGATGACCGGCTGCTATAACGTGCGGGTTGGCATCCTCGGAGCCCTGGGGCCGCGAACTGAGCATGGCATCAACGCCGACAAGATGACTCTCGCGGAGGTCTGCAAGCAGAAGGGCTATGCCACCGCCTGCTACGGCAAGTGGCACCTCGGCCATCACCCCAAGTTCCTGCCGACAAACCACGGCTTCGACGATTACTTCGGCTTGCCGTATTCCAACGACATGTGGCCCTACCACCCTGAGATAACGCACGTGCCCATGGAGGAGCGCTACAAGCGATGGCCGCACGTCCCGCTGATCGAGGGCACGAGAATCATCAACCCTCAGGTCACCAGCGAGGAGCAGAAGATGCTCACCACGTGGTACACCGAGCGGGCGGTGAGGTTCATCGATCAAAACAAGGACCGGCCGTTCTTCCTCTACGTGCCCCACTCGATGGTTCACGTGCCGCTTCACGTGTCCGACAAGTTCGTCGGCAAGAGCAAGCGCGGGCTGTTCGGCGACGTGGTGATGGAGGTGGATTGGTCGGTCGGCGAGATCCTCGGGGCGATCCGGGGGCACGGGCTCGACAAGGATACGATGGTGATCTTCACCGCCGACAATGGTCCGTGGCTCAGCTACGGCACGCACGCCGGATCGGCCAAGCCCCTGCGAGAGGGCAAGGGCACGACCTTTGACGGCGGGTGCCGCGAGCCGACGGTGATGTGGTGGCCGGGGACGATCCCGGCCGGCACCGTCTGCAATACTCCGGCCATGACCATCGATATTCTCCCGACCGTCGCCCATTTGATCGAAGCGAAGTTGCCGGATCACAAGATCGACGGCAGGAACATCTGGCCGCTGATCGAGGGCCGGCCGGGTGGGCATTCACCCCAGGAGGCGTACTACTTCTACTGGGGTGACGAGCTTCAGGCCGTCCGAATGGGCCGGTGGAAACTGCATTTCCCGCACCGCTACCGAACACTGGGCAATCGCAAGGGCGGCACCGACGGCAAACCAGAACCTTATGAACAGGCCGAGGTTGGCTTGTCACTGTTCGACCTCGAAAACGATATGAGCGAGACGACCGACGTCAAGGATCAGCATCCTGACGTGGTGGCGTCCATCAAAAAGCTTGCCGACCGCATGCGCGAGGATCTTGGCGATTCTGCCAGAAAAGTCACGGGAAGCGGGCGGCGTGCACCCGGTCGCCTGGTGGAAGGCGATGCTCGCTTTGTCGTGAAAGACGGCAAGCAGGTTCTGGCGGAGATGCCATAGGGCGACGCGAGCAGGAAGAGACTCCGACGGTCCGATTGCCGATTGGGCTGAGACCGGCAAGCTGCATATGGCACTTGGTCCCGTTGACCAGGGACCGGCACACGCTAGGATGATGGGCGGCAAGAGTTGTTTGTCAATTCATGCCGTATGCAGATCTTTCGCAATCGGTTCAACTCAGGAGGTCAACATGGACCCGACGAAGAAAGCAATGTCGTTGTTAGAGGAGTTCAAGAACTTCGCCCTCAAGGGTAACGTGATCGACCTGGCGGTCGCCGTCGTCATTGGTGGCGCGTTTGGGAAGATCGTGGATTCCCTGGTGAAACACATCATCATGCCGCTGGTCAGCCTGATCATGCCGGGCGAACAGAGCTACCTTGGCTGGAAGCTGGTCATCGGGGCCAAGGAGGTCCCTTATGGGTTGTTCATCGGCGAGGTGGTCAACTTCCTGATCGTCGCCCTTGCTTTGTTCATCTTCATCGTCAAGTTCCTCGGCTGGATCATGAAATTCAAGAAGCAGGAAGCCACCGCTCCGCCGCCGCCCACCAAGGACCAGGAGCTGCTCATGGAGATCCGAGACCTGCTCAAGAAGGCCTGATCGATGCCGGCGGTACTCACTTTCTGCGTGACCCTTTCGTCGGTGGCACAGCAGATGACCGCCGCACCACGTCCCAACGTCGTGGTCATTTTGGCCGATGATCAGGGCTGGGGCGACCTGAGCGCGAACGGAATCACGAATCTCACGTCAAGGACTTCCGGCCGTTGCGTTTGGGTACGATCCGCTTGAAACCGGGCCGCAGCCTGATGACCCTCCGCGCCCTGAGCGCACCCGGCAGCCAGGTCATGGAAGTGCGGATGCCGGAGCTGACCTTGAGAAAGTAATGTTGGGCCCGGGCCGGCGGGTCTCCGCCCTGCTTCGTCCATGGGACTTCGCAAAGCTCCGACCGTGCCCTACGCCTCAATGTCGATTGTGTTTCCCAGGTCACCGGCGAATTGCGCGATGATGGCCTGCATGTTCTCCATCGCTGATTCCAGCAGCTTGGAGGCGACTTGCCCGTTCTGTTGCATGGCCATTTTCAAGACCTTGGCCGCCACGGCGGTTTGCAGCCGGGCCGTGCTCATGGCCGTCGAAAAACCGGCGATATTCCCGATGGGATCCATAGGTGTGGTATCGGCGATTGAAGAGCGGGAGTCCAGCGGTTAGAGCGGTCCGATAAAACGTCCTCGGTGTAAGAAAACGAGCGGCTCATGCCGTCGTGGCGTGAGCCGCCCGTTCGAGCCGACTTGGCCGTGGCGCCAGGCTGAGCCGGTCTCGTTATTTCACTTCACTCATCTTGATAGCACAACGGTTCTCGGCCGACAACAAGGCGGCCTCGAGAACACGCTGAGTCTCGTAGGCGTCGGCGAAATCGGGGATCGGCACCTCGGGCTTTTCGCCTCCCAGGACCCTCATGATGTCCGCCGCCTGGTTGACGAAGCCGTGCTCGTAGCCCAGGATGTGGGCATCCGGCCACCAGTTGCCGACATACGGATGGTTCCCGCCCGACGTGCACATGATCCGCTTCCAGCCCTGCAGACGACGCTCGACGGTGTTGTCCCAGTAATCGAGGTAGTTCATATCCTCGAAACGAAACCGCAGCGCACCCTTGTCGCCGTGGACCTCGATGCCGTTCTGGTTCTGGTAACCGGTTGCCAGCCGGCTGGCCTCGAAGCTGCCGACCGCGCCCTTCTTGAAGCGGGTCAGGAACAGCACCGCGTCATCGACGTCGGCCTTGCCCTTCTTGGCCGCCCCCTTGGCCCCGCCGGCGATGCCGCCGGCAGACGGGGCCGCCACGATGGTCCGCTCCTTGATGAACGTCTCGGAGATCGCCCCTGAAATCTCGACGATCTCGTCGCCGGTGATGAACCGGGCCATGTCCACAATATGGGCGTTCAGGTCGCCATGGGCGCCGCTGCCGGCGAGTTTCTTCTGGAACCGCCAGAGTAGCGGGGTGTCCGGGCCACCCCATTCCTGCAGGTAGATGCAGCGGACGTGGTAAATGCGTCCGATCTTGCCTTCCTTGACGAGCTGGTGGGCCAGGGCCACCGCCGCGCAGCGACGGTAGTTGTACCAGACAAAGGTCTTGGCCTTGGCCTTCTTGGCGGCCTCGACCATGGCCCGCGCGTCGGCAAGGGTGCCGGCGATGGGCTTCTCGCAGCCGACCGGCTTGCCGGCCGCCAAGGCTTCCATGGCCGGTGGCATATGCATGTAGTTCGGAGTCACGATATCAACGTAGTCGATCTCCTCGTTATGGATGACGCTCTTCCAGTCGGTGCATGAGTGCTTCCAGCCCCAGCGATCGGCGAACGCCTGGGGATCCTCCTCCTTCATGCCGAAGACCGTGTGCATCACCGGCTGGACCGGGAGCTTGAAGAACTTGGCAACCTTGAGATATGCATTGCTGTGCGTTCGGCCCATGAAACCCTGGCCGATCAGGGCGACGTTACAGGTTTTCGCCATCGCGCGTCTCTCCTTTCTTTCCGGCCCGCACCACCGGCGAGCCCGTTGCAGGCGAGGAATTGCCCTTCCGATCGTCCATGGATATAGCGGGCAACGGCCATGGAATCAAGCGCGATGACACCGCAGCCCCCTTGCCAGAAAACCGCTGCGCGGGCAAAGTAATGACATGAAGATCACCGACATCGAGCTGTATTACCTGGCGCTGCCCCACATCACCGACGCGGCCGACGGGACGCAGGATACCCTCCTGGTCCATATCGGCACCGACGCAGGAATCGAGGGCTTCGGAGAGTGCGACGCATCGCCGCTGGTCTCGATGGCCGTCTATTGCTGCCCGCCGTCGCACAGCAATATCGTCAATATCCGCGAGACCATCCTTGGCGAAACCGTCGACACACCGGAGGACATCCGGCGGATCCAGGCCAAGGTCTGGGCCCGAGGGCTGGACATCGAACAGATCCACCACGCCTACGCCGGGGCGGACATTGCTCTATGGGACATCATGGGCAAGAAACTCGGCCAACCGGTCTACCGCCTGCTCGGCGACCAGAAAGCTTACCCCAAGCGGCCTTATGGGTCGGTCTTGTTCGGTGACACGCCTCAACAGACCCGCGAGCGGGCCAGGTCGCTGGCGGCGGCTGGCTTCAAAGCCGCCAAGTTCGGATGGGGGCCGATGGGCAAGGGAACGCTCGAAGACGACGTCGCCCTGGTAGCGGCGGCCCGCGAGGGCATGGGGCCGGATAGCGAAGTCATGATCGACGCCGGCTGTGTCTGGGGCCATGACGACCAGGCTGCGCTTCAGCGGGCACGGCGGTTCGCCGAGTACAAGATCACCTGGCTTGAAGAGCCGTTTCACCCGCACGCGATTGAGGCTTATGGTCGCCTGGCCAAGCACTCGCCGGTCAGACTGGCCGGGGGTGAAGGCTCCAACACCGTCCGCTTCGCCGAGGACCTGCTCATGCATGGGGGAGTGTCCTTCATTCAGATTGATGCCGGGCGGATCGGAGGCATCACGCCGGCGTACGATGTCCGCAGGCTGGCCGAAAAGCACGGGGCTGTCTACGTGAACCACACGTTCAAAAGCAAGCTGAGCCTGGCGGCGGCGTTGCACGGATTCGCGGGTGTCGAGCGGTTCGGCTACCTTGAGTACCCGCAGTCGGGCTCGCCGTTGGCCGAGAACCTGTGCGAGCCCTGCCTCCAGCCCGGATCAGACGGTCTGGTCCGGCTGACCGGGGCCCCCGGCCTGGGTGTGACCATCGACATGGACACCGTGAAGCGATTCCGCCGGCCCGTGCGTATCGAAGTCGGTGGCGAAGCGCTCTTGGAAGGGTAAGAATGAGAGAGGGTCGTTTGCCGGACCCCTCACGCAGAGAACAGTAAAGGAGGATGCAATGCGAAACACATGGTGGTTCCTGATTGCGGCGGCCGGATTCGTTGTCATGACCGGCGCCAACTGCCTGCCGGTTGACGAAGAGCCTGTTGCATTCAACGACGGGTTCGAAAGCGGTCTGGGGGCATGGACACAGGGCTCGGACGTGCCCGAAGACCCCAACAACCCCGGCCAGCCGGTGGCCTGGTCGATCGAGCAGAGCGATGCCCAGGCCGACGAAGGACAGTATTCAGCCAGGTTTTCTCTCGACGGCAACCAGGATGATGGGACCATCTGGCTGGTCCGCGAGTTCGACGTCACCGCCGGCAGGGCATACTCCGTCACGCTGGCGTTCTCGCTGTGGAGCGAGACGGAAAGCTTCAACACGCTCGCCAAGGTCGCGGCATATGCCGGCGGCAAGGCCCCGGACGCCGAGGAAGATTTCGACGTCAGCATGGCCGCCAACCAGGTCGCGGGGTGGAGAACGTACACCTACGTCATCGATGCCACCGCCACCAGCAACGGCAAGATTCGCGTCGCTTTCGGTATCAGTGCCGTCTGGGAGGCGCAACTGACCTACTACATTGATGACGTGGCCATCGAGATCGAGCCAAAATAGCCGGCGGCCAGTCCGTACACTGATGCGGCCTCGCGTCGCTTCTGATCGAAGTTGCATGGGGGAGGGAATCGGGTTCTCTCTCAAATAGGGGGGGGTTCTGTCGGCAACACCAGTTAAGGGACAGTTGCCGCAGCTCCGTGCGCAGAGTAACGTTCAAGACTGTCCCCTTCTGGACGATTCGTCGCCCAAGACGGTCTCGGCGGCTGCCATCGTAAAGCTGAGACTTCTGCCTGCGGCTGATGTATCTGTCGATCATCTCCGGTGTGAGCTGCTGCGTCCGGAGGCCAAATGAGCCATTCCGTCGTTTGCGGCCACAGAGCTGGAGCAATTGGCCTAGGATTCGAGCCGCCTCGGAACGATGTTTGGGCGAGGTCTTTGGGGGAAGGACTCCTGATAAACCGGTAGGAGTTCGTCGATATGGGCGTGGCGTATCGGTTGGATGCCGGCCCCGATCTCAATTTCACGCCGGAGACGGTACCGCTCGGCTTCGGTCTCGCTTTTCGTTCGGGCAGAGTCGTCCACCACTTGGGCGTTCATCCAGTAGCGGACATACCAGTAGCCATTCGGTCTTCTGAACCTACTCACGCTGACCATCGAAGATCCTCCCAACCACAGTGTAAAACCAATGTAAATCCGACTGGGTTGGGGACTGTGACGGGACCAGGACGAATGGCTGTCAAAAGGACGAGTCCCGTAACCGCCTGCCGGGAAAAGACTTGCAGGCCGGCAAGGGCGCGGAAAGAAATGCGTCCTGAAGGACTCGAACCTTCAACCCTCTGATTAAGAGTCAGATGCTCTACCAATTGAGCTAAGGACGCAGGCGGGTCAGTACAAGAAATCGCACCTGGGCCTTGCCATGCGTCTCGCGAACATCGCTCAGGAGACAGAACATGGGACGAACCCGAAAAGGTGGCCTCAGACGACAAGGCGCCACTGGGGCGGACTACGTCATCCTGCCCGATGGCCGTTTCAAGTACTTCTCCAAGACCCGGCGGTTGCCGAACAACGGCCTACCAACTGGGTCAGGGGCAAGTATAGTCAGACTACGGATGGTTCTCAAGCCCCCGCAGCGAGGTCAGCGGCCCGGGCAACAGCCCGTGAAGTCGGCAATGCCTATAGAGCGTTCCTCAAGACGCACCGCAGCCCAAAGCGTTTCGAGGACATAAAAGCCTCTTTGAATTCTTTGTGACAAGTGCACCTTTGATGAAGCGGAGCTGGTCGATCTCAGGAAGGAGCGGCCTCTTGCCTGGCGTGAACGAATCTGCCAGAAGGCGCGAGACGGCAAGGTTTCAGCCTTCTGGGCCAACAAGAGGGTTCGGGCGGTCAAGTCCGCCTTCAGGCGCGCCATGAAGGATCACACGCTGACCACCAGCAAGGCCCAGATGCCGCCCGCCGAACCGCGTGGTAGCTCTTGGCCGGGTCCTCAAGCAGCACCCGTGGCTACGGCCTCGGCCGGTTCTCTTGGCCGATCCGGGTCAGTTGCAGGCCGGTCTTGTTGTTGGCCATCCTCTGACTCCGGTCCGCACGTTGTTGCGAATTCAGCTCAGGCACTCAGAGTGGGGCAGTCAGGTCGGCTCTCGGTGGCCGAGGGAGCAACGCCACCTGGATGGTCACGCCCGCCCCGACGTGCGCCTGCACTATTCAACACGAAGGTTGTGAACACCGGGACGCACCTGTGCAACTCGATAGAAACCGCGACCCAGGGATTCCGGATGCTGCAAGGCACCGTTGAGGTAGACCGCAGGAGGCGATTCCGGCATGTAGACGGTCAACGTTTCCGGCCTGCTTGTCTGCAGAGACTCCGGAGCAACCAGCGAAGCAGAAATCGAGGATTCCTTCTCGTCCACGGTCAGCGGTAAGCACACATCGGTGTCGATCAGTCGCGGCTGCGAGGCCGGCCACGCCCGCAGCACAGTGGGTCCGCAGACCCATCCGTCCACCGGGTTTTGATGCAGGACATCGTAACCTGCCAGGCCCTCTCCCAGTCGCACAACTGAACTGTCCTCAATGCAGTAGATCGCCGGCTCACGTGCGGTCATGTCGCGGTTCACGATCTTGATTGCCCCCGCATCGATCAGGCCCGGTTCGACTTCGAGCCAGCGATGCACCAGTCTCCTCATGTTGGTGTCGCGCCAGCCTCGGGACAGGCTGTCGTCCGGCGATGTATCCGGGAAACCGGCCAGGCAGAGGACATGGTCGCTTCTGGCCCCGACCGGGGTTCCGTCGTCGGCCACGATGGCGTTGAAGCCGGGCAGACTGTTCAAGTGAACGCTGTCGGCGATTCTCATGGTGGCGGTGAGGCCGGGCAGCAGCGTTGCCCTCTTCTCGACGAGCTGTGAACCCACCGGCGAGGCCGGGAGCACATCGAGCAATGAGGCGTCGATCCGTGGCGAAATGCGGCGGCCAACCGGTCCCCACAAACGGCTAACCGACGTGAGGATGAGCACACGCTTGTCCTTGTAGCTTCGGGTGAGGAAACGGTGGAGCTTCTCCTCCGACTCACGGTCGGCGGAGGCCAGAAAGATGACCACCTTGTCATAGTGGCGAGCCTGGTCGAGATCGTTGAGCAAGTAGAAGTCAGCTCCCAGTTCGCCGAGAGCCCACACCAGCCGTCCGCCCGTCCCGAACTGACGCGCGGCTTCCGTAGCCTGCTGCGGCGTGGCAAAACCGGAAGGCATGAAGCAGGCCACCGACGAGCGTCGCCACGCGGGAACGGACTTGTAGGCATTCCAGAGGATCATCTGGTTGCGGGCTCGGGCGACGTGCTCTTCGGAATTGGCCATGCTGTAGTTGGTGAATTCGCCCTTGTACATGTGGCAGAAATAGGCAACGCTGGGAACGCGGAACTGCATCAACCGGATGAGCGAGTCGTAGATGGCGAACGGGAACATGGCATCGGCAGAGCCGCTGCCCGGATGGAACTCGTTGGCGACCGCTCGCTTGCCGGCCAGCCGGGCACGGTTCGCGACTAGGCTCATGACGTGGTCGGCATACCAGGCCTGATAGGATCCTCCCCTCATGCCCAGCCACACAAGCGGTCCCCATTCGCCGTCATCCGATGCCAGTCGGTAGCCCGCGCGTGACTCTCGGTAGAAGCTCACAAGGTGGGCGCAGGTCGCGCCGCCGGCTTCGATCCGCGGCTCCAGCCAGTGCAGCCTGCTATCCTCGGCCCCAAGGCCACCGCCAGGCTCGCCCACCAGTCGCAACCAGACGCGCTTCCCGGCATAGGGCGTCAGGTCCACCTGCATCTCAGCGAAGTCGCGGCCGGTTCCCTTCTTCACCAGGGTGCGTCCCGGGGCGTCGGGATCTGCCAGGTCCTCGACCGCGTCAACTCGGGCGGCCATCGCGTCGGTTCCCTCCGAACGAACCGCAGTCTTGAAGATGATGGGGGTCTGGCTTGGAAACATAATGCGGTATGCCGACTGAACGATCCCTCGCCGCTCAGACACCGGTGGCCTCATCGTCAGCCCGAAGCCGTAGCGGCCGGCATCCCACATTCCCTTCGTCTCGACGCGGGCACCGGTCTTCTGCGGATCATCCATGTTGAATCCGCCTCCGCAGTAAAACGTGACGCCCGCGGCGTCGCCGAGGTTCAGGTAGGTCAGATCGTAGGACATGCGCGGGTCGTCGAGGCTGCGGAGCAGGCGGGGGCTCACCTTGTGGGCGGGGTCACCCTGGTGAAAAAGATCGATCCGTCCGGCCACGCAGTCGCGGATCAGCTTGCGCTGGAACGGCACCAGCATCTGCTCGAACCACGGAGCGGTGCGATTGGCCGGCTGGGCGACGGCTTCCCACGAGTCAAAGCTCACATTGAAGTCGCGGTTGAAGGTGATGCCGTCGCCGCTGGTATCCTGCGAGGGGGAGGCATCCTCGTATTGCCCGGCGAGCCATTCGATGAACTCCTTGCGCGTCGGTTCAGCTGCGCCGAGAGCCTTGTATGTCTCCTCGGTATGACCGGTGTACCCGGGCGTGCGAAACGAGGTATGCGGCTCGCTGCCGTCATTCCACCCCAGCAGGTAGGTGCTGTCGCGATACCTTCGCGTCCGGTCGAGGATCACGCTGCGAGCGGAACCCCACTGCTGCGAATCGCGACCCAGCGGGATAGCGGGTTGATCGACGCCCATCCAGGGCAGGCCGATCCGTTCGCATCGGTCAACCTGCGAATCCTGAGGCGAGATCTGCACGAAGTCGAACGCCTCGCGAACCGATCTCAAGCGGGCGGCGTTGACCGCTTCGTCGGCGCCCTCGAAATAGAAGTACACACCCAGCAGCGGCCGTTGAGTGTCCACGGAAGCATAGACGTTCTCGTTGGTCAGGTTGGACCTCCACGACGCCATGCGGGCGCGATAGGGCTCGTTCTCCGCACGCGGAGGGTCAACCTTGAGGGTCAGAATGATCTGCCGGGCATCGGGCGGAATCGGCAACTTGCGGTCCGCCGGCATCTCCGTTTGCCGTCCGTCAATGGATACGGACGTCACAGGTGCTTTGAGCGGCGGGACCGGCCAGAAGAAGCCATCCGGCGGCCGGGCATCGGCCTTCAACTGCATTTCGATCTGACCCGCATCCGCCTTGCTGTGCAGGCGGTACTCGACGGCACCGAAGGTCGTCTTCGCCCGGCCCAGTTCCACCCGCTTGCCGTGCTCGAGCCATGCGGGTGTTACGCCGGCCGCCAGATAAATCGCGTTGCCAACTTCGCGCACAAGCATGTCGCGAACGAGGCTGACGTACTCCGCGGCGGCCCAGCCATGCGGGATGTCGCCGCCAAGGAACAGGTTGGTCTTGCCGTCGGCGAGCTCGGCCCACCCGTAGACGCCGGGTGCTGACTGGTGATCCAGGGCCCATCGGAGCATGGTGTGCGACCGCTCCGGCTGACCCAGATTGAGGTAGCAGTGAGCCAGAGCCAGACCGGCATACGGCCAAGGCCCTGCCCCGTGCCAGTAACCACCTTGGCGAGGGGCAATTTGCTGGTCCCAGTACACGTCGAAGGAACGCCGGATGATTGGATCATCGGGATCGAACGCCCCGCCGGGCCAGATTGCCGGGCTCGTGCCTCGGGCCCGGCCGGAAGACCTGGCACTCTCAGGCGCCACCGGGATCCAGTCGATCTTCTCGCGGCTCATCACCTGGCGAATGGATTCCCGGGTGGACTCGTGCAAGGCGGTCAACGTCGCGCGGATCTGCCCGGCAGCCTGGTGCTCACCCAGTTCGTCAGCCGCGAACAACGCATCCTGCAGGCCCCGGATGCACCAGAAGTCATCCCAGTAGGAGTGCCAGTCGGGCGGACCAAGGTCCTCTGCTGACACGCTTGGGGTCAGGATGCCCCACAGAGGGGTTCCCTTGTTGGCGTCGGTCATGCCCTCGCGGCGGATGCGATCAATGAACTCTGCACCCTTGGCGATGTGCGGGAACACACGGGCGAGCCACTGCCGGTCGCGTGTGTAGCGGTACACCTGGACAAAGGCGAAGATCGCCTGGCCCTGGCCGTCCCATTCGCGCGGCCCTCCAGAACCCATGGAGGGAAACTCTCCTGAGTTCTTCTGAAAACCGATCCACAACTCGGTCGCCTTCCGGGCTGTCTCGATCAGGCCGGCCCTCAGGCACGCATCGATCATGTAGGCGGCATCCCGTGTCCAGAACGCGTTGTAGCCGAAGCTGCCGGGGATCAGTGCATCGCCGTCCTTGAGGACCAGCATGTTGGCCACGGATGCGTAGAACGCCTCCTCGGCATCGCGATCGGGAAGCCGCACGCTGACGACCTCGGTCTGGTAGAGTCGCTTCCATTCGTCGCGGGCGGCGTTATGGGCTGCCTTCCAGTCCCGGCCGCGAAGGAAAGCTGCCGCCTCCGGCGTAGGCTCCATTCCGGTCATGGGCATGACGAACTCGTACGATTCAGCCTTTCCAGGAGGCAGATCGATGGCAAACTGGTACGCGCCGCTGCCCAGTCCGCACCAGTCCTCAACAGCGTGATCCGCGGGCAAGGCGCCCTTGCAGGCGAATTCGCCGACATCGCCGCCGCGCACGAAGCTGGTGCAGCCGAACGCGGCCGGCGGCTTCAGCGAGACGACGCCCCATCGGCCGTTGACCGCAACCGCATTCCATTCGGGGTAGAAGGTCAGTTCGCGAACGGGGTTGTAGCCCCGGTTAAACGCGTAGTGTTCCCTGGGAATCGAATAGGGCCGGACTGCAACGAAGATGAGCAGGCTGGCAGGTTGATCACCCTGATTCTCAAGTCGACAGCGGTAGAACACCAGTTCCGACTTCTGGTCTTCGAACTTCTCCGGCCTGGCGAAAACCGTCGTTTCGACGCGGACCGGGCCGGCCTGCCAGGCGGACTCGGGAAACGGCAGCCGGCCGTCCGCCAGACCCCATCGCAGTTGATCCAGCGGTAGCTTCTCCCCGGCGTGCAGCCGATGTGTCTGCCGGTCGTAGACCCAGACGGTCACGCTGTAGGACCGGTTTGACGGGCTGAACGATCCATCGGGAGCGGCGAATACCTCCGCCTCACTTCCGATCGGGCCGGTGATGGTGTGGGTCGAGCCCCGCCCCGTGGCCCGACCGGGGAGGATGAGATCTGGCTCGGCCTTGGCCAGCGAAGTGACGGCTTTCCAGCCCTGCAGAGGCACCAGTGCCCGCCTGTCGGCCGTGATCGTCACCGTTCCACGGAGGCCGGCCTTCGACTTGTCCTCGCACCTCACGCGAATGACCAGCAGGTTCGACCTGCCGCGGTCAACTCCCTGCGTCAAGTCATCAACGGTTTCATCAGAAACCCGATCCTCCGCCTCGCGAGAGCCTTGCACGCGGGGAAACGCCGGTGGATGCGAAAACCCCGATGACGATACCAGTCTGCCGTTGAGATACACGGCTCGCGGGCCGGTTATCGCCGGCACACGCATCAACACCGGCTCATCGCGCCAGTCGGCAGGCACCTCGAAACGGATTCGATACCAGGCCTCGCCCCGATACTCTTTCACATCCGGCCATCGCGTCCAACCGCTGCTCTCCAGTCGACGAACCGACCACGCCGAATCATTGCAGTCCGGCGCATACCATCCATCGGTGAGACCTTGTCCGCCGGGATCGGTGCTGAAACGCCAGTCACCGTCTAGATCCAGACACAGCGGCTCCCAGGTGAATGCTCGTTTATCTGTGGAGAGCGCGACCGACCCGGTCAGGCCGCCGCGTTCACCTTCCTTGCCCTCGTATGAGACCCGAACAGCGATGAGATTGGTCTGGCCGGGCCGCAGCAAATGGGCCACGCGAGTAACCGTCGCCGATCGTTTCAGGCGATCCTTCTCGTGGTAACTCCGCGCCAGTGTGCCGTTCACATACAGGTCGTATCCGTCATCCACCTGCCCCACCGCCAGGTACGCCGGTTGTTCGTGCCAGTCCTGCGATAACGCGACCTCCTTGCGATACCAGCCTGCACCCTTGAGGTCAGGGAAGCCCTGCCGGCTCCAGGAGACACCGGCGTCCAAGGTTCGCCATTGAGAATCGTCGAGCTCGGAGGCAAACCAGCCTTCGTGCCGGCCTGTGCCGGCGGGATCGGGTTGAAAGCGCCAACCCGGTGTCAGGTTGATGGTGACGGCATCCACCCCCACGGTCCCTACCAGCAGGACCGCCAGGCAAATGGCGGTTGCTGACGTCTTCCCTCTTCGTGTCATGCGCTGTCCTTTCGGCATGTCGTTGTGCCCTCACGCGGCCCGGAGACGTATTGTGGACGCAAAGACCCTCGGGTTTCAATGAGAACGACGACGGCGCGGCCGGAGTTGCTGTCGGCATTGAGTACGAGGAGGATGGTACTGCGCCTGCAGCCTACCTGGTCAATCGAGTAACCGGCCTTGACTCTGGGGATACGCCGTCCAGACCTGCGATATAATGCCTGAAGGGAAACGTGTCCTTCCGAGGTTCTCGATGGAGATGGCTCGGGGAAACGACGAGAATAGGAAACGGAGATGAGCGCCAGCGCGGATCACAGAACCGGTCGCCCCACGATGCGGGCCATTGCCGAGCGAGCCGGCGTGTCTCGAGCGACCGTCTCAATTATCCTGTCGAACCCGCAGGCCGCGGCCCGCCGTTTCAAGCCTGAGACGATCCAGAAGGTCCATCTGATCGCCGAGCGGCTCGGTTACCAGGTGAACCTCATGGCGGTCAGCCTCAGAAACCCGCATCCCTCGTTCTTCGCCCTGGTTCTGCGGGGCACCGGCGACGTGGACGCGATCTCGTGGCACCATCAGGCCTTCGAGGGCCGCTTCCAGGCCGGCGTAATCGACGAGGCCCGGAAACTGGGGCTTTACCCGGTGCTGGCCACGCAAGACTCACCAGACGCGAGTGATACGGTGGACCGCGTGCGCGGCGTTCTCGACGGTGGGGTCTTCGGGGCCATATTGCGCACGCCGTTGCCGCTGTTGGATGATGCGATTCGCCGGCGGATTGAAAGAGGTTTTCCCGCGGTGGTGGTGTTCCCCGATGAGGCATCGAGTCACCCCTGCAACGTGATCGACATGGACAACCGGGCGGCGGGGCGCATGGCCGGTGAACTCCTGGCCAATGCCGGCCGGCGTCACTGGGCGATTGTCCGCGACGCCATGCCCCGTGATGCCTTGCGGCTGCGTCAACAGGGGGCCGCGGAAATCGCTCGCGAAGTCGGCGCCCGCATTGATGTTGTCGAAATACCCAGGGATGCGGGCGATTACGGCACCATCGACTGGCTTGCTCCCCGGCTCAACGACCTGCGCCCGGACGGCGTGTATGCGGCTTCCTCCGTCGCCGGCGTGGGCACACTGATGGCGTGTCATGCTGCCGGCTTGCGCGTGCCCGAGGACACCTGCCTGGTGGGATGTGACGCGTCGCTTTGGCGCGCACCGGGCTGCCCGCCGATCACCTCGGTGGACGTCTCCTGGCACACGGTGGGCGAGCTGGCCGTCCGCCAGCTCGTGAGCCTGCGTGATGAGGCGGTCCCCCGCTTCGAGAACATGGCCGTACCGCCACAGATTCGTCGCGGAGGCACCTGTCCGGGCAGCGGGCAAGAGCCCTCCGAGGTGGTCGGCATCTGAGCCGGGCCGGCTGCGTCACGGGGCGGGCCGGCTTGATGTTCGCCATGGCCGGTGTGCCTCATACTCGGCCAATCTGTTCTCGATCTCCTTCGCCATCTTCAGGTCGTTGCGATTTCTGGCTTCTGCGGCGGCTTGCCGCGCGGTGGCGATGGCCTCGCTATAGCGACCGGATTCCGCCAAGGCTGCCGCCAGCGTATCGAGCATGGCCGGATCCCGATGGCCTGTGGCCGAACAGGCCTGCTCGGCCAACCGGATGGCCTCGTGGCCATCGCGGCATTCGGCTTCGGGGCTCGTGGCCAACCGCCAGGCCAGGTTGTTGATCGGCACCACCCAGCCTGGGCAAAGTCGGATTGCTTCTCGATACTGCACGATTGCTTGACGCGTCTCTCCGAGTTGATCGAGTAATTCTCCCAGCCGGTTGCGAGCGCGGAAATCGTCCGCTTGCGCCTTCAAGCCGATGCGGAAGTGGTCCACCGCGGCGGCATACCGACCGAGATCCGCCAGCACGGCTCCAAGATTAAAGTGCGCGGCGGCGTATCCGGGCTTGGCGTCGAGTGCCTGCTGATAGCACCGGATGGCCTCCTCCGGCCGTCCCTGCCTGGCCCGAATCATGCCAAGAGAGTTGAGTGCCTGCGCATCATTGGGCAGATACCGCAGTCCCTGTGAGAGGCGTTCGACGGCCTCGTCGGTCTTTCCGATGTCCGCCAGGAGTGTGCCGAGATTGAAGTGGGCCAGCGCGTAGTCAGGCTTGAGCCTGAGCGCTTCCCGGAAGCACCGGGCGGCCTGCTCACGATCGTGCGCATTCCGCATCAGAATGCCGAGATTGTTGTGAGCCAGCCAGCAGGAGGGGTTCTTGTCGATGGTGTCGCGCCAGAGTGTCTCCAGATCGTTGTAGCGGCCCGCCTGCCGCCAGGTCAGTACGCTGAGCACGGCGAGCAGCAGTCCGGACAGAACCAGGCGAAACGCGGGCGGCCAACAAGCCGTGTGACCGGCGGCGGCCGGTGGGCTCTGTCCGTTACTCGCGCCGCCGGCCAGTCTGGCCCCCATCCCAATGCCCAGGGCGATCAGCCCGATGCTGGGCAGGTACTGGAAGTGATCGGCCACAAAGGAGTACTGCATGGGATAGACATTGATGAAGCCCAGGGCGGGCAGGAGCGTGCCGGCAAAGATCAGCACGGCCGTTAGCGGGGCCCGGCCGATCCGGCCCCGCAGCAGCCAAAGGGCAAGAATGATGATGATCGCGGCGGCGGGATACAGATACTGCGAGCCTGCACTCGCATCTATCTGCCAGCGAGGGTAGATGAACGTCAGCCGGGCCGGCCAGATCAGTTTGCCTGCGTAGAACCACAGCGCCCGGCCGGCGATCAGGCTGCGTTCCAGGAAGGAGAGCGACCATGCCGGGCCGGTTGCACCAACGTGGTATCTCTCGACCCAGGCCGTCAGCAGAGCCATAGCCGCTCCGAGAAGAAACAGCGGGGCCAGGGCTGCCAGGTCGCGCCGGGTAACCCGGCCGCGCTGCCACCAAAGCAGCAAGAGGATCACGGCCGGCAGAGAACAGGTCACCGTTTTGCTCAACAGCGCGCCGGCAAACAAGACGAGGGCCAGCAGGTAGAATCTGCGCAGGCCTGTCCCCCAGCTTTCTGTCGTTGTGCCTATGCCCACGAAGCGCAGATAGACAAGCGCCGCCCCGAGATAGAACACGCCCGACAGGACGTTCTTGCGCTCGGTGATCCAGGCGACGGATTCGACATGGACCGGGTGCAGAGCGAAGACGGCGGCCGCCAGCCACGCGCCGGGTATGTGCAGCCGGCGCAGGATGCGCCAAAGCACGATCGCACTGGCGGCGTGCAGCAATACGTTGACCGCGTGGAAGCCCCACGGCTGAAGCTGCCAGACGCGTGCTTCGATCCAGAAGGTAGTGAAGACAAGTGGGTAGTACTGCGGCGTTGCCCCGACATCGAACCAGATGCGGCGCAAGCCTTCAAGACCTGCCAAAGTCGGGTTGGCGGTCACATAGGCATCATCGTCCCATATGAAGCCGGCTCGCAGGGCAGGAAGATAGGCCACTCCCGTCATCAGCAGAAGGCTGCCCGCCGCGAGGACTGTCCGCATCCGCTGGGCACTCATGGGTCTCAGTATAATGCGAAGGACCTCTTGCCCACAGGGGCCGAGGTCCCTCGGTAGCCGTCAGTGCGAAAAACGGTCCTTCAACCGGAGGCTCGGAGAGCCGCCGGACGATTCTCACGGCGTATCCTCGCAAGCGCTGTCAGCAGGAATACCCGGCCCACTGGCGCAGAGCTCAAACTTCGCCATGTCGTTCTGGTCCACATAGCCGTCTGCCGGACCCGTCCCAAGAGAATCCGTCTGATCAAAGCACACGCAGGTCCCCGCGGCCTGCACAGTCTGCCCAAGGAAGCACGCCTGGAAGGCGGCGAAGTCCGCCTGGTCCACGTCGCCATCTTCATCAGCGTCGGCGAACGGCCTCGGGCACCTCTTGGGGATCAAACTGCGACCGATGACCGCCACCTCGTCACCCGGCGCGAAGGCACCCGCGTTGGTGCCGGAGATCCAGTCGAAGGCAATGTCGTACGTGCCGTCCGTGCTGCCCGCACCGAAGCCGAATCCCTCCTTGGTGTCATTGCCCTCCTCTCCGGCACTGAGCAACTCGAGCACAGGCGTGGGGTTCTCGTCTACATAGATACGGAGAATGCGGCCGCAGTCCCACGCATCGCCGTCTCGGCCGACCATGGTCATGCGGAAGGTGACATACTGGTCGGTCGGCGTGAGTGTCACCTGGGCTCCGGTGCGCTCACGATCCATCAATACGCCGTCGGTCGCCCCGCCCCAGTGGAGCGTGGCCGAGATACTGTCTGGCTCCCAGACATACAGCCCGCCGTCCCGCTTGGTCTCGTCAGAGGTCGGGCCCCAGCTCCGGACGCGCAAACGGCCAAGGATCGTGGCCCCGGCCTCGCCATAGATGTCAATCTTCTCCCAGGTCTGAGTGACCTCACTCCAGCGGAGGGTCTCATATTTTGTCTTCTGGCCGGTTGGATCGACGATGCGCCATGCCCGGCCGTCGTCCGCGTCGCTGTCTATCTCCGATGTGCCGGCACCCACACCATCCGCCACCTGGAACTTGAAACCCGTTCCAGCCGAGTCGTCGTCTTCAGGGTTGGCATCCCCGTCGTAGCTGAAGACCTGTGTGTCACCGATGCCCAGGTACCGGATCCGCACCGTGCGGGTGATGGTCTGCACGGAGCAGTTGTCGGTGAAGATGAGATCGCAACTGTAGGACTCGTCGGTCGGTTGGCCGGTGAGCGCCTCCGGGTGAATGGTCGCGACCACATCGGCGTGCTCTCCGGGGTTGAGCGTCCCGGTATCGCCGGACAGGGTTAACCACTCAAAGCAACTGCTCCCGGTTTTCCCGACCGTGTAACTGAACGGGTGCAGGCCGGTGTTGGTGATGCGGTAGACCACCGGCTCGACCGGCACCTGGGGGTACTCGAGGTTGTAGACGCGTACCTGGTTGCAGGAATCGACCGTCCACTCGCAAGCGATGACAGTCAGGTCGATACGGCGGATCTGGCTGCCGCATTGCGGGTTGTCTTTGTCAGAGATCTTCACGTAGGCCGTGTAGTTGCCGCCGGCCAGCCCGCTGGTGTTGATGCCGGCGGTCACGGTACCCTGACCGAGCGACGGGATGGTGCCGGAAGCATCGTACAACTCAAGCCAGTCGTACGCAGCCGGATCACCCGACGAATTAACTTCCTCGGCGACGTAACTCAACTCGACCGAACCGATGTTCAAAAGGGTGTAGGCGACAGAGGCAGGGTCGGCAGGCTGGCCAACGTTGGCTATCGCGCTCACGGGGAGGCCCGGACGGACGCTGAATCTGCAGCCGGGTGCCGCCTGGTCGAGGCCGGAGCTCAGGCTGATGGCATCAACGGAGGCCCCGTCGTTGGGGCTCCCGTCATAAGCCTTGGGCCCCTTGAAACGGATCTGATCTAAGGTGGCACCCTCTTCCAGTGCCTTGTTGAACTGGTAGTTGCCGACCAAGGTGTCGTTCATATAGAAATCGGCCCGTTGAGCAACCAGATCGACGTCCAGAACCACCGTCGCCCATGAATTGAGGGCAAAAAAGGTTCCGGGCTGATCCCAGTTCCCCACGATGGCGGAGACGCCGTTCTCACGAACCTTGACGTAGCTTTCCTTGGTGAACTCGATCCGCACGTTTTCATCGCCGATGTGACCTGTGGTGCTGTTATGTTCCAGATAGATGTTGAAGGCGCCGTCGAAGTAGTTCGGAGCCGTCCGGACCGCGTCCAGGCGAAAGGCCAATGACAGGATGATGCGCTGGTCCTGAATCAGCGACGTGTCGAACTTGCGGCGCAGAATGATCTCACGGTTCGCCGTGCCGCCTTTCTCCCGGTGCATGACCAAATACTGGCTGCCGGCATAGGCGGTGGTGTCGCTTGCGACGTAGGTGTAGGCTTCGCCGCCGTTGCTGCCCGCCCAGGTGTTTCCGCCCCAGCCGGCACCGTCCGTAGGTATGATGGTACGGATATCATAGGCCGGCGTCGGAGCAGGATAGCCCTGGTCAACCTCGAAAGAGGTATCGGCGAGCGGCGCCGCTTGACCGCCGATTGCGATAGCCAGTACGGTGAGAACGAAAACACCTGCTGCCCGATACCTCTTCATGTTCTTCTCCTTTACCGAGGCCGGATCATCGCCATGCGCTGCGATACCGCGCGAGCACTCATGATCTGTGCCCGGATGATCCTGATATCCGTTCAATCGTTTTTTCGCTCAGGCCCGTATGCGCCGCCGACCGATCAGACCGCCAAGTGCCAGCAAAGCAAGTGCGGCCGGCTCGGGCACGGTGGTCAGCATGACGGCGTCGATGGACACACCGTCATTGGGGCTCCCATCGTAAGCCCTGGGCCCCTTGAAGCGGATCTGATCTAAGGTGGCACCCTCCAGTGCCTTGTTGAACTGGTAGTTGCCGACCAAGGTACCGTTCATATAGAAATCGGCCTGTTCATTAACCAGATCGACGTCCAGAACCACCGTCGCCCATGAGTTGAGAGCAAAGAAGGTCCCGGGCTGATCCCAGTTTCCCACGGTGGCTGAGACGCCGTTCTCACGAACCTTGACGTAATTCTCCTTGGTGAACTCGAGCCGGACGTTCTCGTCGCCTATGTGACCTGTGGTGCCGTTATGTTCCAGATAGATGTTGAAGGCACCATCGAAGTAATTGGGAGCCGTCCGGACCGCGTCCAGACGGAAGGCCAATGACAGCATGATGCGCTGGTCCTGAATCAGCGACGTGTCGAACTTGCGGCGCAGAATGATCTCACGGTTCGCCGTGCCGCCTTTCTCCCGGTGCATGACCAGGTATTGGCTGCCATCGTAGGCGGTGGCGTCGCTTGCGACGTAGGTGTAGGCTTCGCCGCCGTTGCTGCCCGCCCAGGTATTTCCACCCCAGCCGGCACCGTCCTTCAGCGCGAGGCTGCTGCTGCGAACGTCGTAGGCCGGCGACGGATCCGGATAGCCCTCCGCTACCTCGAAGCCGGTCTGGGCGATCAGCACCGGCAGGGCCTGGGCCGCGGTGGCCCAGCAGGCCAGGGTCACACATGCCACCAACATTGCTCTTGAGAAGTATTGCCTTTCCATTGGAGTCCTCCTGTTCGATTGCCAGGAGTGGTGGTGTTGCACACGAAGAAATGCTCCACGTCCCCCACCCCTCTGAAGTTTCTACTACATGCCAGTATACGAGGCGCAGTCGCAGGGTCAAGCGAAAACACCGGTTCTGATGAGGTTTTGGTGTGTTCGCAACGGGCAAACCGGTTAAGTTAATCGAGTAACTTGCCGTTACTCGATTAACCGGCGCCGCCTGTCGCGCTGCTCTGATAACGACAGATGATCCAATCCCAAAGACGCCGGCCAGAGACCTCACAAGCCCTGCGCAGCGTTGATGCGGTCGGATGAGATGAGACGATGGATACGTCCTGATCGCCCCGTGCCGCAAACTCACGGTTACCCATCACGCAGTCCATCGCCGATCGAATCAAAGAAGAGGATGTACCTTTCGATCTCGTCGCCCGGCGTCTGCGTTGTCGTCTTTCGGACACCACCGCAGCATCGTCTTGAGATAGGCATGGTCCGGCAGCATATCTGGTCGCAGCGGGCTGTGATCGCGTGGGATCGGACTGCATAAGAGCATTGGCTCGTAGATGGCGACCGGCGACCGAAGCAGACGTCGATGGCCGGAGGATCCCGCGACAGCACACCAACCACCACCGATCCAGCGGGGCAGGTCCATGCGGATCTCAGGCCGACAGTCCAAGCGCACACGGGATGTCACCGCGGCGATGTGGCGTTACGAGGAGCCTGCCCCTTTGCCTTGGCCGGTCGCTTGATAAGCGATCGCTTCATCGCATCAATCAGGTTGCCCGCCGGCACGCGTGCAATCCCCAGTTTTCTGGCCAGGCTCAACCCGGTTAAGGTGCTGGCGATCCACTGGGCCCCTGTATCCGGGTCGATCTGGTCGCTGGCGTGACCGGCCTCGCGGGCCTCACTCAGCAGCCCGCGGCAGCGTTCATGCAAGTCGCCGTAGATATCCTGGACGGCCTCTCGAAGACGGCCGTCGGCGGGAGTCAACTCGGCCGTCAGGGTCGCCAGCATCTGACAGTTGCACCACTCCGGCCGGCTGTTCAAGGCAACCGCGCGATCAAGCAGGGCCTCCAGACGCTCTGCGGCCGTTTGCTGCTGCATGGCCGGGGCAAAAAGCTGCTCGGCGTACTCCTGGCGGGTCCGTTCCAGGATGGCCAGGGCCAGGGCTTCCTTCGAGCGAAAGTGGTGATAGAACGCCCCTTTGGTCAGGCCGGTGGCCTCCTGGATGTCGGCAATCCCGGTTCTGTGGTAGCCGTGTTTGCTGAACAACTGGCGGGCGACCTGAAGAATGTCTGCCCGGGTCGTCTGGCCACGTGATTGGACGAGGGTCATACCGGTTTCGTTCATGGGCGCGCCTCCCATAAAAGATACCAATCGGTCGGTACCTTTATGGCAGTTGAATGGTTTTGTCAACTCTGATGCTGATTCGTGACGCGCCAGCCAAACGGCCCATCCGCACATCAGCGACATTGCGCGGCCGCCGGAAGACCAACCACTGAGACTGGAATGGGTGGGAAAGGGCAATACGCAAGGCCGGATGGAGCTCGCTGGGGAACGCGTAAACACAATGTTTTCAACAACTTAAATACGAGCAAAGCCAAGGTATCGCTGTCTGCCTTGCTCGGCGAGTCAGGAGGGATTCCTTCACAACTCCCGAATACCGCATCGAAGATACTGCTGTCCGTGCACCGTAAAGGGCCTCGTTGGCCATGCCCCGGTCAACGAGAGAATCTCGTTGCGGTGGGGTCCGACCAGAAGGGTATCTTCGCTCTTGGTGCCGGCGATTGAAGGATTCCAGGCGAACACTTGGCCGGCCTCAATGGGAGTACGGCAGCCCGGTCCAACGCGGATCTCGCGCCCCACGTAGCCGGTCAGACCCCCCTGGTGGTGGAGGAGCCATTCGTCCGTAAACCCTTTCTGCGCATAGACTTGTTGAGCAACGGCCAGGACATCGCCCATGGTCCTGCCAGGGCCAGTGGCGGCCATCATGGCCGCGTCGACCTGGCAGACCGCTTCATGCCTGCGATGAAGGTCCGAGTCGATCGTGCCAAAGCAGAAAAGGCGGGTTACTGAGACAGTCAGACCGTGGCGTTCCCCCCCCAAAACACCCATCCCGTACCGCTCAAGAATCCGACCGGTCGGAATGGGATGCCGATAATGCCGCACGCGATCGTCAGCCGCGACAAGCAGCACCGGGGTGCGAATGCCCTTGGCGAGGGCCGCCTGGGCAATCCCGGCGGCGAGGTCGAACTCGGTCATGCCGGGTCTGGCCTGGGCGCAGACGGACTCAAGGCATCCAGCCACCTCCTGGGCGAGCACACGATACCGTTGGATTTCGCCATCGGTCATGACCCATCGAAGAGCGGCAAAATCTGCGTCCAGACGGAACACTCCACTGGGCAGAGCGGGCAATGGCACATCGCAGGCGGCTCGGCGTTTGCCCATCTCCATCGACCAGACGCTTCTCAGTGCCGCCTCATCAAACCAGGGTGCGGCTTTCACCTCGATGTCCAGGTCGGCCAGTTCCTCGTCGGCCAGCCGTGTGGCTTCGATGTTGCTGGTGATACAGACGGCGCGTTCTCGGGTGACCAGCAGCGCGGCGGCGCCGGTGCTGTCGGCCGTTCCCACGTGGTTGAGCCCCCCGGCCGTGTACCAGGCGAAGTTGGGTCGTTGGGCCAGCACAACAGCATCAAGACCATGCGATTCCATATACGCTACGGCCCGCTGATGCTTGATTTGCCGTTCTTCGCGTCTCGTCACCGCTGTGTGCCTCCAGGTAAGCCGACGCATTGTACGAGATGATTGGCCCGCCTGCATCGCTCAGGGGCTTGCTTGTTGAGGCATGTCGACATGGATAGACTGGGTTTCATTGCTGCATGGCAAGGGGAATCGCTGGTTCTGAACGGAGCGAGGGCGGGTCCGCGGTGGTCAGACAACCCGATCGACAATCTGAAGGTCATTCATCCGGCCGCGATTCGTCGGTACATGACTTCCTCAACCACCTGCGCCAGAAACTCGATCAGCTCGAGCAGGATCTGGCCGAGCGAGAAAACAAGCTGGCTGAAGCCGAGTCGAAGCTTCGCGAAGACCAGACTCGCCTTCAGAAAGAGCAGGCGGCATGGTCGTCGCAACACGACCGTGAAATGGACGTGCTGGCCAGGCTGGACAAGGCCACCAAGCTGCTGGCGGAGCGAGAGGCGCTGCTGCGCGACCGCGAGGAGCAGCTTAAAGTCTTCGCAGCGAAGAACCAGGAGCTGCGAGAACAGGCTGGTCGCCTCGGCCGGGAGCGAGATGAGATTCAGAGCCGGTTACGCGAGGCCGCTGAACAGGCGGAGGTCCAGAGCCGACGGGCGGCGGGCCTGGAAAAGCAGGTCGTGATCCTGAAGAAAACCGTCGAGACGAAATCTGCTGCGCCGGCCAGAGCCGTCCCGGCCGTCGGCGGGGGCTCGCAGCCCCGTCGTGAGCCGGCAACGATTGCCGGAGTGGAGAAATCGGGGCCTTCGGCCGCGCTATTGGTCTTCGGACTCGTCGCCGTGTTTGTCTCGGCGGGGCTGGGCGTGTGGTCATATGCCGCGTACAAGCCGCTCTACTGGGTCACTGGCCAGATCAAAACCCGACCCGGAGACGCCGTCACGCTCTCGGCATGTGCCGAGCTCGCAAGAACGGAAAGGTTTCTCCTGCGCGAGCCGGACGTGTCTCACGGGCTACTCGCCTTCTGGTTGCAGACACGCGAACCGGAGCAGGCCACTGAGGCTATCAACGAGGCCGGTCGCCATATGGTTGCGCTCTACCGGACCTCGGCTTCGGTACCGGGCTCACGGCCCTCGTCACTGACCGAACACGAGGGAATCCGACAGCGGATCACCGAGATCGAACGACTTCTGGCCGCAGCGACCCGCCCTGCGGCTGCAATGGATGAAGAAGGGACCCGACTGGTGGCTCTGTGGACCGCTGCCGAGGCACAACGACGGGAGGTCGAGGTTGCCACAGCTTCGCTGTCGAACGCCGAGACCGGATCAGATGTCGATCCGGCATCCATCCAGATCGATGCCAGTGAGATCCAGTCCGCGGCATCGGCGGACACGAAGCTGAGTTCGGAGATCGAAGCGTTGCAGCAGCGTGAGGTCGAGTTCAACCAGGCGCTGACACGGATCACCGAAGGGAGCGACAGCGCATTCAAGATACTCGATCAGGCGGTTGCGGACGGCACGGCCCGCATCGAGCGGGCGATGAAGGAGGAGTATGGCTCGCGGATCCGAGAATCACTGGCCAACCTCAAGCAGATCCTGGGCGGCTGGAAAGAGGCCGCCGCGGCGATGTCAAGCGACTGGTCGGTACAACGAGACGCGCTGGCCGGCGGAGCCGATCTGCTGACCTGCCAGACGGAACTGGATCGGGCCGCTCGCCAGTTCATCGACGCCGGATCAGCCTCGCTGATCCAGTATCGGCAGACGCTGGACGCCATCAGCCAGGACACCGACGAACCGACCAAGGGGCTGGTTCTCAGCCGGGCGCTGACCAAGGATCTTCAGCCGGCCCGCGATGCCCAGCAGGAGGTGGTCAAGCTGGCCCGCTCGGCCACACTGACCGGCAATCTTGACCTGGCGACGACTGTTCAGCGCGTCGCCGGTTTGCGCCGCCAGGTGAACGACCGGAGGGCCCGGATCGAAGCGTCATTAAGAGCAAAGATCCTGGATGATCTCAAGAAGCATCGCGAGCAGACGGTCAGGCAGCGGCGCGAGCAGTTGACGCAACGGGCGGAGGACCTGGATCGCGAGATTCGCGAGCACATCGAAAACGTGCGATCGCTCGTGCGGCGAACGGATCAGCGACAGGCGGAACTGGCGGCGTGGGCCAAGCTTCAGGATGAACGTGCTGCGGCGTTGCGGACGCTGGCGGACATCGAGACACGGACACCCCCGGCCGGTCTCGCGGCTGAGCCGGTGTTCATCGAGTTTTCGGAAGCCCGCGTTGACCCGGGCGAACCCGCGGATCGGCGCATCGTGCGGTCTTTGCTGATCGGATTCGGGGCATTGTTTCTGGCTCTTGTGGGCTGGGCGTCGGTTCACAGCTACCAGTCGTGGCATCGCGGCCGTCAGGCGATCGAAGCCTGCACCCGCGAGCTGCAGGCGGCAACCAGAAAGTAGGAATGGCACCCCAGGGGGCAGCGCAGACCGGCACACGCCTTGCTCGTATGATTGCCGCACATGGATAACAACCCGATCATTCGATCCGCCAGAGTCACGGACATTCCGGTGATCACGGAGTTTCTCATCGCGCAGGCGCGTGAGTCGGAAGGGCTGCGGCTGGACCCGGACACCGCCCGGCGAGGGGTCGCGCATGCCGTCGCCCATCCGCAGCAGGGTCGGTACTTCGTGGCCGAGTGCGACGGCCGGGTCGTCGGGCAGCTCATGATCACCAGCGAATGGAGCGATTGGCGCGCGAAGGTCTTCTGGTGGATCCAGAGCGTCTACGTGCACCCGGACTACCGTGGCCAGAGCGTCTTTCGGCGCCTCTACCGGCATGTCGAGTCGCTTGCCCGCCAGGACCCCGGCGTCTGCGGCATCCGACTTTACGTCCACCGTAACAACCATGGCGCGATGGCCGCGTACGAAAGACTCGGCATGACACCGACCGGCTACCGGGTGTACGAGACGACGTGGTCGGAAGCTGGGAAGGATGAAGGATGAAGGCGGAAGGATGAGGGCAAAAGATCGCCGCGGGCTTGGCCGCCATGGCGAGATGAAGGTCGGATTGGCTCAGACCGGTTTTGCCGGGGCATCACTCAGCCTTCATCCTTCCTACTTGATCCTTTCCTTCTATGCCCCCCTGTTCACCTGGACCTCGCGGGCCACGAGGAAAACGCCGATCAGGATCATCGCCACGCCGGCCCACTGGACGGCGGACATCCGTTCGCCGAGGAACCACCACGCAACGACGGCGATGATCGCGAAGCCGCCGCCGACCATGATCGGATAGGCCATGCTCACCGGCAGAAACGGCGCCCGCAGCGCGTAGGCATAGAACACCACGTTGATCGCAAAGCACAGCAGGCCAAGGACCAGCACCCAGTTGGCGGTCAGCGCCGCGGTCAGCGACCGCAGGCCGGGATCGGTGTTCAGCCCTGCGGCGTTGAACCGGCCGGAGCCGACTTTCATCATCAGGTTGGCCGCCGCGTTCAAGCCCAGCGCGAGTACCAGTGCGATCACGTGTTTCATGACAAGACTCCAGGGCAGTTGGCACAGGGCCTCGGGTCACACGCGTCCGATTCTCTCGTGTCGCGCGACGACCAGGGAAGACCATTCGAATGTCGAAACCCGAATGACGAAAGAAACCCGAGGGCCAAACGATGAAGTCCGTCGCAGGCGAGGTTCGTCGCAACGAATCCAGGAAGCGGCGTCGTTGTTGGTCGTTCGGATTTCGTCGTTCGCCTCACTCAGGTGGCGGGGCAACATCCTCGCCGGTTGGCGTTTCCCGCGGCCAGATTGTATAAGAACCTGCCGACAAAAACAGTCCCGGCCGTTTGATCGGCCTGGGGCGACCAGACCATTGGAGAAGATGCCATGGCCTATGTTCATTGTGTGTTTTTCACCTTGAAGCCCGACACCCCGGAATCCGAGATCGACGCCCAGATCGCCGGCGGCCAGGAGCTGCTGGCCGGGATTCCGACGGTTCGGCGGCTGGAAACCGGCCGGCGCGACGAGACCATGAACCGGGACGTCAGCGTCACCGATTTTGACCTCGGCTTGGTCGTTCTCTTCGACGACAAAGCCGGACATGACGTCTACGCCGACCACCCGCTGCACCTGGAGTACATCAAGCGTTACAAGCCTCAGTGGGCGGGGATCCGGGTGTTTGACTGCCTTTCCGCATAGGCTTCGAATGAGACCGCATGCCAACAAGGATGATTGACGTGCGAATACTTCACCGAAGGTATCTGATTCTCGGCCTTGGTCTTCTTGCGGTGTCGACTTGCCTGATGGTCGCGGGCTGCTCGTTGTTCGGGTCGGACGAGGGAGATGAGCAACCGCTTCCGGCACCGGGAGTCACGGTCTCGCCTCCCTCAGTCGCCCCGGTCCCTGCCACCGTTCCTGCGGAAGGGCCCCGGACGGCCCCGGCATGGCCGCCTGCTCAGTCCGCACCGGCCAGCCCGACGCAGCCGGCTGAGCCCCCGGCACTCGACCCGACGGACATCGCGTACCGGGAAGGCGTCTTGGCCTGGGAGAGAGGGGAGCTTCTGTGGGCGAGGGACAATTTGAACCGCGTTCTCCAACAGGGCTGCTCCGCCGACCGACAACACCGGGTGCGTGAGATTCTGGCCCAGATTGCCGACGGGACAATCTTCTCGCCGGACATACTGCAGGGTGACCCGCTGGTGTTCAGTTATCGCATCGCCCAAGGGGACACCCTCTCCCGGATCGCCCGTAAACACGATCTGACCGAGGAACTGATCAGCGGCATCAACCGTCTCTCGGCCGGGAGCGTGCTTCGCCCCGGCCAGCGAATCAAGATTGTTCGAGGACCCTTCAGCGCCACGGTCGTCAAGAGCGACCATGAAATGCATCTGTACCTGCAAGATGTGTACGTGCGCACGTGCCGAGTCGCCCTGGGCACCGACAACAAGACGCCGACGGGTACGTGGGTCGTGACCACCCGTCTGCGACACCCCTCGTGGGTTGATCCGCGAAACGGCAGGCGGTACGGCTCGCACGATCCGGATAACCCGCTCGGCGGGTACTGGATTGCCCTGAAAGGAATCGAAGGAAGCGCCGTCGGCCAGCGCGGCTACGGCATCCACGGCACCAATGATGAGGCAAGCATCGGCACGGACGCCTCTCTGGGATGTGTTCGCTTGGGCAAGAAGGATATTGAAGACGTGTACGCGATGCTGGCCCGGGGCTGCATCGTCACGATCATTGAATCCGGTGAGAGTCGCGGCAGATTCAGGCAGTGATCGCACGCTGGGTGATCATTCAGAGTCTGCCCATCCGGCTTGGCTGGGTTTCGCCGGGAGAGATGGGACACCGAGCGAGAAAAATCATCCTGACACCTTTTTAGGGCCGTGGCGGATGATCTGGCCGGTCACCAGGAAGACGACATCTTCGGCGATGTTGACCGCATGGTCGGCGGTACGTTCGAGGTTCTTGGCGATGGAGAGAACGTCCAGGTGGGCGGCCATGGTCTCGGGCGAGCTGGAGGCGTCGGCGACGAGGTTGCGGATGAAATCACCGTAGAACGCGTCAATGACTTCGTCCTCGGCCATGACCTTCTCGGCAGCGTCGCGATCGAGCGTGGCATAGGCGTGGATCGCCCCGTGCAACATGCGGCGCACGACGGGGTAGATGTCTCTCAGGGTGTGACGGGGCTCGACGAGCATATCGGGCTCCAGGTGGGCGGCGCGTTCGGCGATGTTGACACCGCAGTCGGCGATGCGTTCCAGGTCATTGTTGACCTTGAGAATGGTGCACAGCCGCCGCATGTCGGCGCCCATCGGCTGAAAAAGGGTCATCAGGCGAACGGCTTCCGCCTCGATGGCCACCTCTTCAGCATCGATCTCCGCGTCACGATCAACGATCCGGCGAGCGAGTTTGTGGTCGGCCTGGGTGACGGCCTCGCAGGCTTCCAGGAGCATGTCCTCGACGGCGGCGCCCATTCTCAGGGACCGCCTCATCAGTTCGTCCAGCAGATTGATGAAATGCGTCGCCATGTGATCATCCAAATCGCCCGGTGATGTAGTCCTGCGTCTTCTGCTCACTGGGGCTGGTGAACAGCTTCGACGTGGAGTCGAACTCGATCAGTTCGCCCACGTACATGAACGCGGTCATATCGGAGACGCGAGCAGCCTGCTGCATGTTGTGGGTGACGATGATCACCGTGTATTGGCCGCGAAGCTCTCCGATCAGGTCCTCGATCCGGTCGGTCGCGATGGGATCGAGCGCCGAGGTGGGCTCATCCATCAGCAGCAGTTCGGGCTGGACGGCCAGTGCCCGGGCAATACACAAGCGCTGCTGCTGGCCGCCGGAGAGGCCCAAGGCGTTTTCGTGCAGGCGATCCTTGACCTCGTCCCACAGGGCCGCCCGCTTGAGGCTTTCCTCGACAATGGAGGCCAGATCGCCTCGGCCGCGGACCCCGTGGATGCGCGGCCCGAAGGCGACGTTCTCAAAGACCGTCTTGGGAAACGGGTTGGGCTTCTGAAATACCATGCCGACGCGGCGGCGCAGGGCGGTGACGTCAATTCGCGGTCCGTAGATGTTCTCGGCGTCGAGGATCAGGCGGCCGCCCGTGCGGCAGCCGGGAATCAGGTCGTTCATGCGGTTGATGGCCCGCAGCAGCGTGCTCTTGCCGCAGCCGCTCGGCCCGATGATGGCGGTCACCTTGCCGGCAGGGAAGGCCATGCTGACCTTCTTCACCGCCTCGTTGCCGCCGTAGTAAACGGAGAACTCCTCGGCGGTCACGTGGGCGGTCTGCGGGGCATGAGCAGGCCCGAAATTGCCTGGATCGCCACGTTTGTTTGTCATCATCGCCGGCCGTTGCATCGTCGCCACCGCCATCGTCATCATCCTCGAAGCCGTTTCGATATCTTCGCCCGGGCATAGATCGCCACCGAGTTCAACAGGAGCACGAGCATCACAAGGGTGAAGACCATACCGTACTGAACGTGTCGGATCTCGTCGACCCGCTGGTGTTCAGTGGCGAGGTTATAGATGTTCCAGGGCAGGGCGGGTGTCGGCTGGCTGAGGGTCTCCTTGAGGGAGAGAGGCAGCCCCACACTGACCGCCGCAGTATAGATGATGGGAGCCGTTTCACCGGCGGCCCGGCCCATGCTGATCACGATGCCCGTAAGAATGCCAGGCAAGGCGGAGGGCAGAATGACCCTCACGATGGTGCGCCACTTGCCTGCGCCCAGGCTCAGCGAAGCCTCTCTGTAAGTATGCGGCACTGCGCGGATCGCTTCCTCGGAAGCCCTTATCACCAGCGGCAGAATCAGAATGGAAAGCGTGAGCGAGCCGGCGAGTACGCTCTTGGATCGGGAGACGCCGACCGTATTCATGAAAAAAGCCAACCCGAACAGGCCGAAAACGATGCTCGGGACGCCCGCCAGCGTGCTGATGCACGTCCGAATCAACTGGACCAGTCTGCTCGCCGCGGGGGCGTACTCGACGAGGTAAATCGCCGACACCACGCCCATCGGAACCGCGAAAACGATTGCACCGACCGTCAGATAAAACGTCCCCAGGAGCTCGGCCCAGACGCCGCCGAAGTAGTGTGAGTCGTAGGACGTCTGCGTCAGGAAACCCCAATAGAAGGTCACCTTCGGCAGCAGCATCTTCTCCAGGTTCTGCTCGACATAGGCAAACAGCGGCTCAAGCGAAGTCCCTTTGAATGCGTTGACGCGGGGCACATCGATGGGTGTGCCCATTTCATTGGGATTGGAGTAGTCGTATTGTTTGTCATACAGGAAATGATGGAGCACGACCTGCGCACGATCCCAGCGTGTCTGGCCGAACTTGTCGCGATCCATCACCGGCCGTTCCTGGCCGGGGGCAGGCCCGAGAAGCAGGTGCAGCTCGTCTTTCACCGCCTGGAGCGGTTCGGCATACTTGCGCGAGGCGAGAAAGCCCTCTGACTCGATCTCCTTCTCGAACGCGGCGATCATTTCGTACACGGGCCTGCGGGCCTCGGAGACGATGGCCATTTCGGCTTCGAGATCGGCTTTGTTGCCGGCCTCGAACAGTTCGAGTTGCATGCGGCGGTGTTCCACGGTGCCGCGGAAGACGAACGCCCCGATTCCGCGAACGGTGATGGGAGTGAGCAAGACCAGCAGGAACGCGGCCAGCAGAAGAATCGAGCTGATACCCATGAAGGTGAAGAGGCGATCGGTCAGTGTGCGCGACGTCAGGGCCATGGTCAGCGCCTGCCTCCCCTGCCCGTAACCGAGCGTCGAACGATGGCCTCGCTGATCAGGTTAAAAACGAATGAAAAGACCAGCAGGCAAAAGCCCATCAGGAACAAGGAGCTGTAATGGGCGGCTCCGGTCATCTGGTCGGTCTCCCCCATTTCGCCGGCGATGGTGGCCGTCAGTGTGCGGATGGGTTGGAGGAAGTTGTACGGCGGTGAAGGGATTCTGGAAGCGTTCCCGGAGGCCATCCAGACAACCATGGTTTCGCCGACAGCCCGCATGATCCCCAGGATGACGGCCGCGCAGATACCGCTTCTGGCG
Organism: Phycisphaerae bacterium; assembly: GCA_030372985.1. Lineage (GTDB taxonomy): Bacteria > Planctomycetota > Phycisphaerae > UBA1845 > PWPN01 > JAUCQB01. Next base: position 26,654 of record JAUCQB010000213.1, on the reverse strand, counting down.
GCGGGAATGACGACGCGGAGCATGGTTTCCGAGCGGGTGGCCCCAAGGGCATATGAGCCCTCCCGGAGTTCGCGGCCGACGGCCTGCAGGGCATCTTCCGACACGCTCACGACGGTCGGCAAGGCCATGATGCCGAGGATGATCGACACGTTGAGGGAATTGCATCCGCTGTCGATGTGCAGTGCCCGAAGGATGGCAGACACCCACCAGAGGAAGGCGCCTGCCAGGCACACGAGCAGCATCCCGACAATACCCCTGGCGATGCGGCGAGCGGAGGCGGTCTGGATACCTGCGGTGGTGACCTCGGTGGCGATGAACACGGCCAACGCCAGGATCGGAGTGGCGATCAACCACCAGGCGGTCGAAAGGATGGTTCCGCCGTTGTTCTGCAGTTGCGTGGCAAAGACGACCAGTGCAAAGAAGCCGAAGGCCACGGACGGAATCGCGGCCAGCAGTTCGATGACCGGCTTGGTCCACTGCCGCAGCCAGAAGGGCAGGACTTCACTCAGGCACACGGCCGCCGCCACACCGAGCGGCACGGCCACCACTGTGGCGCCGAGGGTGACCATCGCGCTGCCATAAAAGATGGCCAAAGCCCCGAAGGACGCGGGAGAGCCGGTGGGATACCACCTGGTGCTCGTAAAGAATTCCTTGGCTCCCGACCATCCTTGAGCCCGAAAGAAGGGAATCGAGTCGCGGGCAATGAAGTAGAAGATGAACAGGACGATCAGGATCGAGCTGCAAGTGACGGCCAGGAGCAATCCCTGGCCCAGCCAAGCGGCCATCCAGCGGGCGAAGCCGGCCCTCCTGCTGATGACCAGGCTTGGCCCGCGCATGGTTCGCAGTCCGCCTATGCCGCCGACTGGCTCCATCTACACCGCGTCCCTTCTTGCTGCCTGACCGTCACGACCTGACCACCGACCATGAATCCCATGCGGGCGGATCAGTATTCGGTCAGGGGCACAAAGCCGATGGCTTCAATCATTTCCTGCCCCTTCTTGCTCAGGTACAGGTTGATGAAGCTGTAAAGGTGGCTGCCCATCGCCGGGTAGCCGTTGGTGAACAGAAACAACGGCCGGGCAATGGGGTATCGACCGGAGGCAACGGTAGCCTTGTTCGGCATGATCTTGTCGATCTCGAGGGTCTTGACCGTCCGGTCGGTAAAGCCGATGCCGACGTAGCCGATGGCCCCTTGCGTAGACTGCACCCGCTGGCGGATCGCGCCGCTGCTGCCGACATATTCCACCGAGCCGGCCATCTTCTCCCTGTTCATGACCAGGGTCTCAAAGCTCTCATAGGTGCCGCTGCTGCTGTCGCGGCTGATGACCACGATTCTGGCGTTCGGGCCGCCGACCTGGTTCCAGTTTGTGACGTTGCCGGTGTAGATGTCGCGAACCTGTGCCACCGTCAATCCTTTGACAGGGTTGCTGGGGTGCACGACGACGGCGATCCCGTCGACGGCCACTGTGTGGCATACCGGTGTAACGCCTTTCTCGATTGCCGTCTTGAACTCCTCCTCCTTCATGAACCGTGACATGGAGGCCACGTCGCACGTGCCGTTAACCAGCGACTTGGCCCCGTTGCCGCTACCCGACTCGCTCACGGTGATGTTCACGCCGGGGTTCTGTTTCGTGTAGTACTCGGCGAAGGCCTTGGCGATCGGCCCGACGGTGGTCGAACCGTCGATGACGATCTTGTTCCTGTCCTTGGCTGTGTCCTCGGCCCGAGCCGCGCCGGTGCAGAAAATCGGTGCTGCCACCAGGACTGCCCCTGCCCAAAACGCTGTTGCTTTCTTCATTGGCGGTTCTCCCATGATGCCTGGGTCTTACCATCCTCATCTCAGTTGTTTCCACCCCCCCAATTGTGGGCACCGGACGTTAAGGCGGGGTTCACCGCGCGTTAAGAAATGATTAAGATTGCTAAGTTGTCCCGGGACAGAAACGGTATGGATAAGAGGCCCTGGCGATTCCCCTCTGTGCCGCCAGAGCCGTTTTCGCTCGCGCATCACTCAACAGGGTATGAGTTGTCACGGAAGCCGCAAACGCGAAATGGTCACTGGTGCTACAGCCGCTGCGGTATGGCAACGGTGACGCAGGTTCCCTCGCCCACCCTGCTGGTCAGAGTGACGCGGCCGTGCATGGCGGCCACGGCGTGCCGGACGATGGAGAGGCCCAGGCCGGTGCCGCGGTCGGGGCCGCTGCGGGCCTTCTCGACTTGGTAGAATCGCTCGAAGACCCGCTCCTGTTCCTCCTCGGCGATGCCGCAGCCGGTGTCTTCGACCGAGATGATGACAGCATCGACCTTGCCGGCTTCGTTGACTGCTTTTTGGGAAGAGATTTGCACGCGGCCGCCCGGGCCGGTGAACTTGATCGCGTTGTCGACCAGGTTGTCGAGCACGACACGCAGCAGGTGGGGGCTGGCTTCGATGGTCCGCAATTCGGGGTCGGCCTGGAGCGACCATTCGAGGTTCCTGGCGGCGAGCTTCTCGGCAAAGCGGGCGTGAAGATCGTCGATCACCGCCGGCAGGGTCAGCGTCTGTGGCCTGAACTGGCCGGGAGACGACTCGATTTGCGACAAGTCGAGCAGATCGGACACCATCTGTTGCATACGGGTACTGTGGCGGTCGATCATGCTCAGGAACCGCTTCGCGGATTCCTGATCCTTCTGGAGGTCGAGACCCAGCAGCGTTTCGACGGCGGCCCGAATGGCTGACAGCGGCGTTCGCAGTTCGTGTGAGGCGTTGGCGGCAAAATCGGTCTTGATCCGAACCATTCGGCTGATTTGCGTGATGTCGGACAAGACCAGCATGCGGCCGATATCCGATCGTTCGGGCGAACCGCCATTGGCCGCAGGCACCGGCAGGACGATGCCGGATGCGCGGGCCATCAAGACGAGCTCGCCGTCCTCCTCCTCGATCTGGATCCGGACCTCACGGGAGACCGACGGCTCATCCGCGGGCTTGTCGGTTCCCGCACTGCCGCCCCGTTTCGGTTCCAACAGCAGCTCTTGCAGGTCGTGCTGTAAAACGCATTGTTCGATGGCCTGTCCGAGCAGCGAGCGTGCTTTCTCGGCCGGGTCGCCGCTGATACCCAGCATCCGGACGGCCGACGGGTTGATCAGCAATATGCGTCCGTTGCTGCCCGCCACAATGACTCCCTCGTGCAGTTGGGCCAACAGCGACTCCAGTGTGCGGCGCTGGCGATCGATGGTCGCCAGTTGGTCGGCGATGTGATCGCGCATGTCATTGAGCGAAGCAGACAGCGTGGCCAGCTCACGGGGGCCGGCGACCCGGGCCCTGGCCGAAAGGTCTCCTTTCGAAAGACTCCGGGCAATCACCGTGATCCGCCGGATCGGCCAGCTCCACAAACGAGCCAGGCCGAGCGCAAACAGGATCGCGGCCAGCGCTCCCAGCAGGACGATCGTCCAGACGATTCGGCTGAAGGCGTTGGCTCTGGCCGTGATCATGCGAACCGGCATCGAGACGCGAATGACTCCCGACGGAGCCTCCGCCGGCCCGACCCGAAGCGCAGCATACCTCTGGAATTGTTGAAGCGTTTTCGAGTAGTGGATTTCCTCGCCCCAGCCTGAGGCGATCGCCTGTATCACCTCCGGGCGAGCGGCGTGTGACTCCATCGTCCCGGGCGCAGCTTGCGAGTCCGCCAGGACCCGACCATCGGGGAGAATGAGCGTGATCCGGACCTGGTTGTCGGTGGCGGCAGCGAATTGTTTGACCGACCGATCCAAATCGTCCGCCTGGTCCGGGCCAAACTGACCGCGGATCACCGATTCCAATAAGTGGGCGTGAAGCCGAAGTTCCTGGCGGACCTGCTCGGCGTAGGATCTCTGAACATGCTGGACGATCAAGTATGCACAAGTCCCGAGAACGGCGAGGATCAGCAGGGTGTTCCCAAGAAACAGCTTCGAGAACAGTGAACGCGGTCCTCTCATCAGTCATGCCTTTCGGGGCGAGCCATCAAGGGCCCTCGCGGAAAGCGTACCCGACGCCGCGGATCGTCTGAAGCCACCGGGCTGCCTTGCCCAGTTTTTTGCGGAGAGCCGTCACGTGAACGTCAATGGTTCGGTCCGTCACGGCGACCCCAACGCCCATGGTGTTCTCGATCAGATAGGCACGACTGAGGACCCGGCCATTTGCGGCCATGAGGGCGCGAAGGAGTCGGAATTCCGTCGCAGTCAGTTGAACCGGAGAGCCGGCCACGCTGACCTCGTGCCGGCTACTGTCAAGCGAGACGGGCCCCCTCGTCAGAACCTCTTGGTCGGTTGAGGTGATCTCCATGCGGCGGAACATGGCTGCCACACGAGCCAGGAGCAGCTTCATCGAGAATGGCTTGGTGACGTAGTCGTCAGCCCCGAGGCCCAACCCGACCAACTGGTCTGCCTCCTCGGCCTTGGCGGTCAGCATGATGACGGGAATTGAGGCCACTCGATGGTCCCGCTTCAAATGGGTGATGAAGTCGTCACCCGACATCCCCGGCAACATTCGATCCAGCAGGATCAAATCCGGAGGGTGCGCGACCGCTTCGGTCAACGCCGAACCGCCGTTGGACACGACGCGGCAGGCATACCCTTCGTGCTCCATGTTGTGACGGACCAACTCCGCCAGGTCGGCCTCATCCTCGACAAGGAGAATGTTTTTCTTCCTCGCTGCCATCAGCCATCCTTTGCATCAGAGACCGAACCCGGAGCCCCTTTGACCGCGTGTCCTCGATTCGGATGGTCCCTTTCGCATCAGTCGAGAAGCCCCTTTTATAAACGCTTCGCTAATCTGACGTGAGCATCATGTCAGGAATTGGTTAAACCTGTCCGCCTCGCCCTGCAAGGGATTCACCCTGTTTATAGGACATTGTCATCCCGGGCGGCCGGAATGCAACTCCGCCGCCGAAGGCAGGTCTGCCACTCGACCTGGTGCCGACCTGGTTTCGACGCCCCCGACGGGCCGAATCGACGAACGTCCGGGAAAAAAACGCATGACAGAACAGGAACGCGCACACGTCTGCCGCAGGAGCCCCGCCCGGACGCGGCAACTCTGTCGGCGATTCGGCGCCCGCAAACGCGCGCAAAACAAAGCTTTCAGACGGCCGTTTTCGCCGGCTGGTAGCTTAGGTCCGAGAAGGCAGTGTCCGATTATGTGTTGGGGAACTTGACCATGGATGGTGAGGCGTACACGCATGTACAACGAGTTCTGCCGTCTGAGTGAAACTCCTGTCTCCGCTTTGATCGATCCGCGGCCGTCTCGCCTGCCGGGTGCCAGGGAAAAAAGGTGATGTGATGCAACATGAAAAAGGCGTTGATTCATCGGGAGAGGAACCTATGGACATGACGACAGGCGCCGGTGAGACGTCGTCTGCGGATTTTGCCGCAAGTCATTCGATCGCACAGACAGAGGACTTCGGGCCGGGGTGCGACAACGATCGCGATGCCATCCGTGCGATCACGGAACAGCGCGTGCAAGCCCGCATGCTGCTCGATCGCACCGTCCAGCAGTGCCGCGAACTGTACGAGCAGGTCCAGCAACAGGTTCGCATCGCAGATGCCAAGCTGTGCAGCGCCGAAAGCGTGGCGGACTACCTTCGGGAGCTGCACAAGGACCTGGCGGCAAACTACAACCCCGAGACGCTTCAGACCTTCGACGCGAGAAGTCTGCAGTTGTCCGAGGTGATCAAACGAGCCGACCGGCGGCAGGAAGAGTTGGGTAGCACGTCGGTCGCGGTGGAATCACTGCGCGATCAGCTCATGGACTGCACCGGTCGGGCGGTCGAGGCTCATGACACGCTGGTCCGCACTTCGCAATCGGCAGAAGCCAGGCGGATCGAGGTCAACGGGGCCGCGGAACGGGCTGAACATACCCGCCTGGCCGTTGAAACGGCGACCCAGACCGCCGCCGGGCTTGTCGAAAAGGTTTCCGGCCTTTCGCAGCGAATCGACGAGCAGACCAGGACATTCGACGTGCGAATCAGCGAGATGCGACAGGTCGTCATGGACCTCGAAGCGGTGTATGAGAAGACCCTGACGCTCACCACCGGACAGATGGAGTCGGCGACGGCTCTTGCCCGCCGCATTGACGAGCAGACCCAGGTGTTCAACGGTCGTCTGGCGGATGCCGAACGCGCCGCGACCCGGCTGCTGGATGTGCACGACCGGGCCACGGCCGCAACCAATGATCAGTTGCGGGCGGGCTCGGAGCTGGCTCAGCGCATACAGAATCAGACCGAATCCTTTGACCATCGGATGGAGAATGCCAACGGAATCGCCGCAGCCCTCGAGGACGCCTGTACTCGGGCTGTCGCAGCTGCGGATCGGCAATTGGAGCAGGGCGAATCGCTGGGCCGCCGTCTCGATGACCAGATTCAGGCCTTCGAGAAGCGGACCGCGGATTCGGCGTCGGCCGCCGGGCGCCTCGATGAAATGCTCCTGGCTTCAGACGCCATGACCGAGCGAATCGAACAGCAATCGCAGCGTCTGAACGAGCGAATCGCGGCAGCGGACACCGCGGCCGCCCGCATCGACGAGCATTGCAGCCGCGTCGGGCGGGTCATCGACGGGCAATTGCAGACGATTGACGGCCTGGCCGGCCGCATCCAGTCACAGGAGGATGCTCTGGGGGCCTACATCGGCCAGATGCAGAGCAACATGACGGCCCTCAATGAAGCCCACGACCGGGCTGACGCCGCGAGCAATCGTCACATCGAAGCCGCCGAGGCGCTGGCTACACGTGCCCGTGAATGCACGGAGGCACTGGACACACGCATCAATACGGCTTGCGAGGTGACAGGCCGATTGGAGGAGGCCGCCGCCCGCTCGACCGAGGTTGTGGCCCGTCAGACGGAAGCGACCGATGCCATGTCCGAGCGTTGCCAGGAACAAATGACCACATTGAGCTCCACCATCAAGAACGCCGAACAGTTGAGCGAGCATCTCCGGGACGTCTATGGCAGATTGTCCGCCAATGCGACGGCGCAACTGGACGCCATGAACGCCCTGTCCATTCGTGTCCAGGAACAATCGCGGAGCTTCGATGCCCGCGTCAACGAAGGCCAAACCGTCATCGACCGGATCGAGGAGGCCTCCTCGCGGGCGATGGAGGCATCGGGTCGACAGACGGAAACCTCAAACGCCGTGCTGGAGCGGCTGATCGACCAGACGGCCAGGGTCGAATCGTGCATCACAACCGCAAAGGACGCTGCTGATCATCTGGCCAGCATCCACGAGAAGGCTTCGGTCGACAGCAGGCGACAGATCGAAGCGGCGAGCGCCCTGATGGAAAACATACAGGAACAGATGCGTATCCTGAATGCTCAGACCGAAGATGCTCGCAGTGCCGGTGAACATCTCGAAACGATGACCGGCCGCACCGCGGAAGCGGCGGCTCAGCACACCGAAGCGATCAATGCCATGATCGACCGGGCTCAAGAGCAGATGGCGAACCTTGACGGCCACATCAGCGATGCCCGCAAGACTGGCGAACAGCTCGACCAGGTCCACGCACGGATGACCGAGGCCGCAGCCAACCAGGCGGAAGCGGCGGAAGCCCTGGCCGGCCGAATCGCCGAGCAGACCGCAATGCTCGATTCGAGAACCACGGATGCCAGGGTGGTGGCCGAGCGCCTGGATGAAGTATACGCCCGCGTACAGGCCGGGGCCGCCGAGCAAGCGGAGGCCGCCGAAACGCTGGCCAAGAAGATCCGCGAGCAGACGCAATCCCTTGATCGGTGGATCAAGGCCGCCAGAAACGCCGGCGACAATCTGCACGAGGTCTACACGATGACGACCGAGGCGGCCGATCGCCAGCGAGAGGCCGCTCATACCATGATGGCGCGTATTCGCGAACAGTCGCAGACTCTGGACAACAGAATTGCGGAATTGAAGTCGACTGTCGTGGGAGCAGGGGAGCAGATCGACCGGATGACGGCGCTTACCGCGGAAGCCCGCACTGCCGCCTTTGATCTCTCTTTCAACCTGGCACAGGTCCAGCAGCATGCGGAGCTTGCCGAAGCCAGTTGCTCAAGCCGAGTACAGGACCTGACGGCCAAACGAGCTGAAGCCGAGGAGCAGGTCTCTCAGTTGGAATCGGTCCTCTGCCGAGCTGAGAAGATGGCGACCGAGCTGCCTGCCCAGTTGGAGGCGTTCTTCGAAGTCCAGAAGCAGGTCGGAATGACCATTGAAACGCTTGAAGGTACCCGCATACCGAGCGAAGCCCGCAGCCGGTTGGCTGAAGCCGCCGCCCGCTCCGTCCGGGCCGTCCAGGCAATCCGAGAAGCCGGCGAGCCCCGCCGAGAAGGCCCAGACCGAATTCCGCCGGACGGCGTTGCAGAAGAAACAGCTTCCGCCTCGACGACCGCCTGAGTGCGGTTGCCATCGGATCCACGCGTGAGGCACGTCGACGAGCCGTCTCAGAAGACAAAAAGGGCGGAAAGGTCGTGATGACCGATCCGCCCCTGAAAATGCGAGTGATCCTCTTCAGTTGTGCCGGCCGTGGCCGTTGACCGGTTTTGCGGGCCGGCCCGGCGCCGGGACGCGACCGATTTCCACGATCGATTGCGTCTTCAGTATCGTGTAGTCCGCCGGGAACACGTGGAACGACTGCACGTGCAGTTCGCGATCGCGAGCCTCATAGTCAATGAAGGTGAACGGCACGAGTTCATCGCCCTGCGCCCACTCGGTGAATCGGACGAGCAGCCCGCGCGTGCTGGCATACCTCATCAGATCGCGGTGCGAAGCGTGGAAGAGGTTCTGAGTCATCCGCTCGACCTGAGTCGAGAGAATGTACTTCATGCCGTCATCGAAATCCTCGACGTGGTCGCGTTCGCCACGAAACTGGAAGGAAGTCACAAGTCCATTCTGGGGAAGGACTTCCAGGTCGTCGGTCGTCGCCTCGGTGATGCAGCGCGAGTCAGCCTGTACCGTGACGGCATGCGAAAGGCCCATCACCCAGATGTCCGCCGAGTAAGCGGGTCGCTCCAGGTGCTTGCTTTCGTGAATGTGAAACAGCTCCGGGTGGAGCCGGCGGCGGTACAGCACGAACTTAGCGTCCGCCACGCGCTGCAATGTTTGGCCCAGTTCCACGTTATCCATTCCTTCGAGACACCCCTGTCTCAATCGACGCCGCGCCCCAAGCGCGGCTCTTGCCCAATTCACCACCCTGCACAGGCGTAACACGCGCCTTGCCATCTCTAAAAGGGATGGTGAGTGCCGCCTCTAGCTCTCCTCAAGCTACCCACCGCGGCGGCTACTCCCTCCTCGTAGGCGGGGGTGGGCTGGATTCGATCGACCCGCATTATAACCCGTTGCGGGTACGAAACCAAGAGAAAAATCGCCAAAATAGACTTTTTGCCCATCACCGCCCCAGTGGGCTATGTATATGTTATATACGAGGTTAGAGTCAAATGGTTGCGAATTATTACGGGTTTCAATGAGATTCTGTTTCCTTAAGCTCTCACCGCGGGTGACGCTTATCCGTCACTTACCTTCCATGTAATAATTGTCGTAATGGATGAAATGCCCCATAAGCCAGGCGTCTGTCCCGTTGAGGATGTGACAGCGCTTGGCTAGCGGATGGTTGCCCCGATTGCGACTTCGTGCCGGAAAAGACCGTCACCGCCGTTAACTCCATTTAGGCGGTGTGGCTTCGTTCGAGTGGTGCGGCGACACCGCCGCCGCGTGTTGGGCGGATTGGCTCAGGGCACCCCTGTGGGACCTCCTTCGCTTGTTCAGGAAGGCGTCTGGGATGTCTTTGACGGACGGTTTCCCCCTGCGGTGTCGGCATCAGAGACACGACTTAAATCGGCCAAACCTCAGCCCACAACTCCGGTCAGACGGTCAGGCGTCCGGTTCTTTGAGCACTTGGTTCATATAGGCCAGCGAGCGGACGGCCTCTTCTTCAATGCCGCATTCGACCGAGGCAACGCCCTTGAATCCGGCCTTGTTGAGTCTGCCTTTGACACGGCGCTCTCCGATGCTGCTCCCTTTGACGATGTCGTCTTTTTCTCCCGTCACTCATCGTCGTCCATACAGGACAGCCACGGGCGACTTCTCAACAATGAGAATGTCCTCTTTCAGGTGCCCTCCCAGCCGTCGATGCGGGCCATCAGCCACCAGAAGGCGCGGCCCTTCTGGTAGCAGTTGAAGCACTCGGAGTGCTGACACTCGGCGCAGGTCGGACAGGTGTGTGTGGCGCACCAGTTGACACACCATTCGCACGCATCAGAGCCGTCCGGGTAGTGGGTTCCGTCAGGGTCATAGCTCTCGATGTCGGCGAAATCGAACAGGATCTTGCCGTTGGTCTGGCAATAGTTGCGGATCTGGTTGTTGCGCAGGTAGAGGTTTCCGCTTGGGCCGGTGCCGTCCAGATGGCCGGTCATGTAAATGAAGGTCACGTTGGGGTAGTCCGCTTCGAGCTGGTTCATGGCATCGAGGTAGGCATCGATTCCTGCCTCCGTGTTATCACTCACCCCGGCACACCAGGACCACATCACGACGTTGAAGTTTTTGTCCGGTTGATCGAGCGCGTCGCGAGTGATATCCACCCAGTCGAGGTTGCCTTCATGACCGAGGTCCACATCGCCTCGCTCCTCCAGGACCAGCGAGCCTTCGCCTGCGTTGAAGGCATACTGACTGTTCTCGGCGAAGAGCATCTCCATGCCGGTGACGATCTGGCTGCCGTGCGAGGTGTGGCCGTACCCGATGCGGTAGCCGGTCTGAATCGCCTGAATCGTCGCCGCAGGAATGTCATCAAAGGCCGCGGCGGCGAGGTGATCGGCGATGATGGCCTCGCCGTCAACGGAAATAATGGGGCCGTCCCCGTTGTCGATGTCGTCATCGTCCGGAGGTTGTTGATTGCAGATCTGGCCCGTGCAGAACGTGACCGTCAGCAGACAGAGCATCAAGCGGCGCATGGTGTGCTCCTTTCGGGAACAGGCGGGCTGATGTGCGGTCCAGGACGGATATGTCACCGGCAACGTGCAACGGCGCTATTCCAGAAATCCTGGGCTGGTTGCCGCCGGGTCTGCTAAGAAGCTACCCGATCTGCCGCTCGCGGGCAAGCATTATCTTGAACGCGTAGACCCTCACAGTGGGGCCAGAGTTCTTGGCGCGGTGCCACATCCCGTTGATCGGACCGGCAGGGCAAAGGGGGGATCACCAGGCACAGGCTGGAAGAAGGAATGTGCCCGCAGATCACGCAGACGGACGCAAATGGAAAAGAGGATGATGGATGAAGGCATGCATGATCCACTTGCCGGGCGAGACGGTGGCAGCCTTGACACCTCTCCCGGCTTCAATCTGCGTGATCTGCGGGCAAGGCCCTCTTGTCTCCTGTCCGGAGTATTGGCTCGCGAGCGCGGCTCCTGCATGGCTCATCGTCCGCTCGGCCCGGAATTTCTTCCGGGCCGCCTCTCGTGGCGGAATCCTCTCCGCATTTCCGCATGAATGACGATGGGAATCGTCAGGGGGGGGGGACCCGGATGGGAAGCCGGGTCCAGCGGCCGGGTGCCATGCCCACGGCTCGGCGTGGGCATGCGGCACGGCCGCCTTACACCGGAAGTGCCGACGAGGGCGTCGGCACCGCAAGCGGCATCTCCGAAAGAGATGTTCATCGATCTCGGGAAGGACGATCAACTCGCGACCTGCTTGAATTCGATGACCCGGTGGTTGCGGATGGCCTCCTCGGCAGCGATGGGTACGTGCATGGCGTCGTAGCCGACGTTGACGTTAGTCAGCGGAGCCCGGCCGGTGCCGATGGCATCGAGGAAATCGAGGTGCAGCTCACGGGTGCCGTGGTGGCCGTAAGAGTCGCCAGTTTGCTCGACAAGCCGCAAGACTTCATCTTTCTGCTTGGGCCTGCGGATGGTGACCTGGTTGCCGCCCCGAGGGAATTCAATCATGCCGTCGGTGCCGACAAGTGTTGTCTGATAGCGTCCGACCTTGGCGAACATGCACACGCCGAGGGCAAATTGGACGCCGTTCTCGTAATCGACCGTCACACTGGCATGATCGATGGTCTCGCGGTCGCGATAGACGCTGTTGCCGCCGGAGGCGGTCACGCGGACCGGTTTGTTGCCGATGACCCAGCCCAGGATGTCGAAATCATGGCAGTTCTTCTCGAGCAGCGTGCCGCCGGAGAGCTTCTGGTAGTAACGCCAGTTGCGGCGGGCGTTTTCCTGGGAATCCTTGAAGAGCCGGGCCCAGTCGCCGCGGAACTCCTCGGCCCAGACGTATTTGAGGTCGCCGATTGCCCCCGATGCGACCAGATCGCGCACCCTGCGGTAGACGCTCGCGAAGCGGAACTGGAGGCCGACGGAGAAGACCTTCTTGCTGCTGCGCACGGCGTCGACGATTTCCCTGGCGTCGTCCAGGGTGGTGGCCATGGGTTTTTCGCACAGCACATGGCAACCGGCCTTAAGGGCATCGACGGCGATCTCTTTGTGCGTGTAATTGGGCGTGATGACAAACACGGCATCACACAGTTTGGCTGCCAGCAGGTTGGTATGGGAGGTGAAGGGTTTGGCATCGCCGCCGACTTTCACAAGGGCCGCCTCGGCCCTGGCCCGCTCGATATCGCAGACGGCGGTGATCCGGCAGCGGTCAGGCAGCGCCTTAAGCGGGGCGATGTGCGCACCGCTGCGGTTGCCCGCTCCGATGATGCCCACCCGGATCGCGGATCGTGAACCGGCATCCGCGCCGAGGGCGGAGCCTGCGACCGGGACGAAGGCCAGACCTGCGGCGGTATGACCGATGACGGAGAGAACCTCTCTTCTGGTTGGTGTTGCAGAGGACATGCGACATGCTCCCGGAATGTGCGGCGGATGCGGCAGGACCGTTGTTCCGCGGCTGAGTTCCTCAACGAATCTGTGCGAACCATCATCCATAAGGCAGGCCGGGTTGTCCAGCAGGGTCGCTGGTATTCCGTAACGTCGGTCTTGCTCATGAGGTGATTCCGAGGCTACCCTATGCTCTTGGTCTCAAGCGATCGCACGCAGTACTTCAGGAGATAGTCATGTCGCAACGCAAGCACACTCCGGCCCTGTTGGTGTTGGTGGCGAGTGTTGTTCTGGCGGCCTCGTGGTGCATGGCCGCGGGACAGCAGGGAGACACGTCATCCGATCCGGTCGTTCAGAGCTTCCAGCCGCGTCTGGAGAAGGCTCTCGGCCAATGGTGCCGCTGGCTGTCGACGTACCTCTACGAGATCCCCGGCACGGACCTGTACACGCTGAATCCGACGCTGGGCACGGGCAACAATCCGTACCGAGACGTGGCGGGCAACACGTTTGCCGCCGCGGCCGCAGGGTATTGGCTCAAACGGGCCGACCCGCCGGAAGACGTCGCACGCCCGCTCAGAGGCCTGGTCAAACTGGTTCTCGGCACGCACATCGCGATCAACGCGGTCGATCGGCCGGACATCCAGAAATGGGGAGCGACGTTGTCGATGGCCGACGACTGGCACGCCGATCTGTTCGCGGTGGCCGACGCGATGCTGTTGCTCGACTCGCTGCCGCCCGATCAGAAGGAGCAGATGCTCAAGATTCTGGTCTGGGAAGCAGACAAGCAGGTCGAGTACGGCATCAGCAAGAAGTGGCGGACCTGGCCTGGGATCTGGCCGGCCCACTCCTGCGGCGAGTCCAACGCGTGGTCGGCAACCATCCTGCAAATGGCACGCGTGGCGATGCCCGACTCACCAAGGCAGGCTGCGTGGCGAGAATCGGCCATGGAGTACAGCCTCAACGCCATTTGCATGCCCGCGGATATCACCTCGGAGAAGGTGGTCGGCGGCAAGCCTCTCAAGGAGCGAGTCAGGGCGGCCAATTTCGAGCCGGGCGGAATTCAGGAGCATCACGGTTTCTACCATCCCGGTTACATGGGCTGGCCGTTGGCCTACCAGGCGTATGCCCATGTCATGGATCAGCAACTGCCCGAGTCGCAGCGCAATCCCGACGTTTACCTGCACAACTGGAAGTACGCTTACGATCGGCTCAAGCAGGCCACGTTGTACACCGGACGGTTCATTCATTGCGCCGGCGACGACTGGATCACCTACGGTTACGGCAACACGCAGATGATGCCGGCGTATCTGTTCGCGGCCGCTCATTTCAAGGACCCTGACGCGACGCGCATGGCCGACGAGTGGATCAAGATGATCGAGCTGCAGCAGGAACTCGGCGGCGGGAGCGTCCTGGCGGCCAGGTTGTCGTCGCTGCTGCGGTTCCGCTTGAACGACTTTTCGTGGTACGAAGGGCAGGAGGGTTGCGTGCTGGCCCAGGCGCTGTGGCTGCTGGAGCACATGAAGCACGAGCCGATGGCTCCCCCCGCCAGCGTGAAAGAGTTCAAAGAACGGAATGTCGGCACCTATTACGAGCCGAACGTGCGGATGGCATGGCACCGGGACGCTCACGGCTTCTCGAGCGTCGCGTGGCGGTCGGCGTTCGGGTGGTGGCAGATGCTCGTTCAGCCGGTGGGCCTGCCTCACTTGCTGCGGTACAACGGCAACGGCATGGGGATGATCCAGGCGACGGGCGTTACGCCGCAGTTCAGCTTGGAGTCGTTCAAGATCGGGGCGTTCGATGAGGGTGGGTTCTGGACGACCGGACGGATCGGGCGTGAGAGCAAGAAGGTCATCCACGGGCGGCCGGACAACCAGGTCTTCCCAATGGTCCGCCAGCACCAGGCACTCGTCGCATTGGCGGGCGGGCCGACGCTGCTGTTCGACTGGTCCAAGGCTGAGGACCAGATCTGGCTGCTCCGCGAAGGGAGTCTGGGCCTGCGATTGGCATGCGACATCTACAACGACCACCAGGTCAGCCTGGCAGTCGACGGCAAGGAGCATGTCTTCAAACCGGCCGAGTGCAGCGACACGTGGCACGACTTGCAGGCTCGCTCGATCACGATCGAGAAGCAGATGACGATTCACGCACTGGCCGGCGAAGGTTCGTTCCAGTTGATGCAGAAGCGGCAGCGATATGCCGATCGCAGCCAGATGGTGTATCCGGAGGACAGGTTTGCCGTGGACGAGTCGCTGCTGGCGCACGAACTGTACTTCGGCCCGCCGTCCTACGACCACCCGCGAATCGTCAGCCCGCAGGAGTGGTTCCGCAAGACGGTGCTGGCGATGTACTGCGACCCGGCGAGCACACCGGCCAGGCCGACCGGCACCGTGAGCGGCGAATTCCCCTGCATCGTGGTTCACCTTCCGGATGCGAAGTGTTCGGTGGCGGTGAATTTCGGCGACAAGCCATCGGAAATCGACACACCAAACGGTCGGATCAGTGTTGAAGCGGAAAACGTGAAGGTAACGCGATAGGATCGGCCCTTGGCCGGGTGGCATGGCCACGGCTTTGCGTGGCCATGTATCTGCTCCCCGCGTGGTCGCTCGGCCCGGGATTCCTTTTCGCTCGGCCCGGAATCCCTTCCGGGCCGCCTCGCGTGGCGGAATCCGTTCCGCGTTCGGTGACAATGAGGATAGGAATCCTTCACGCAGAAGGCCCCAGAATGGATTCTGGGGCCAGCGAATGGGCCCTTGGCCGCGTGGCCACGGCACCCGGCATTCTCACTCATGGGCACTTGGATTCGGCGCCGGACCGAGGATGTCCGTGAGGTAGGCGACGGAGTCCTGGTAACCAAGCGTCCAAGGCTGAAGGTCGGCGGAGGCGAGGGTGAGCGGCGATCTTCTGAGTTGTCTTGACAGCATTCGCTCGAAATTCAGGCCGGCACCCTGGCACTGTGCTCCGGTCATGAGGTCATCGGGGTCGGAGACGTGTTCCAGGCCCAGCAGGTGGCCCATCTCGTGTGCGGCGATCATTCCGAGGGCCTGGCCGTAGACTTCCCGCCCGAACAGGCGCGCCAGCTGCCATGCCGGCTGGTTCGCATCCACAAGGGCGACGTCGTCCGGGCAGGCGTTGCGACTGTCGGCGATCTCCGCAAGGCCGTAACCGAACAAGGGTAACTCGCTTGGCCCGATGTAGATTACGCTGAAAGGCTCTGTGGGCGTCGGGTCCTCGTCCGTCAAGACAATCAGGTCGTACGGAGCGTAGACTGCCCGAAATTGCTCAACGGCCGTGTTGCGGACAACGGCGTTATCGATGGCGCCGATCCGAATCGGTGCGATCAACCCATTGCGAAAGGTGACAGCCTCCTGACCGCCGAAGTGCAGCACGACTGTCTGCTGCCGCGGTGTCGGCCGCGTCACGCCCTGCAGCCGTGCAAGACGGGCGATGGGTTCGTTTCTCTCCGACAGAACTCCCAAATCGAGGCGGAGATAAACAGAGGCCGTGTCGCGGGTGATCGGGATCTGCAGTACCCGCAGCCGGCCGTCGAAGTCACGCACGCTGCCCCCTGGAATGAGGGTGTAGTCGCGATCGTACAGACTCACCCACGCGACGACGTCGCCGAGAGGCTCGATCTCGATGACCTCACCTTTGGCCAGAGACCCAAGCTCGTAGAGACGCAGCGAGAGATAATCCACGGGCCTGACGTCCTGCCCGAGTTGCCCGCTCAAGAACGCTATCACCTCGGGCTGGGGTGCGTCGGTGACCTCAGCCACACCGTCAACCCAGTCCACAGCGGGGGCCTCGGCAAACACCGCGTTCAGGTCAATGGGCGCCAGGGGGCTCAAACACGTGCCGGCGCTGGTCAGACCGTCGCCGAGACTGCCGAAGAACTCGCCCGCACCAAGGAACGCGCCCGCACAACCCGGCATGCTCATACACAGCAGCCCGATCGCGATGCTCGAGCACTTGCCTCGTTGTGTCATCGCCGATGCCTCCCGGTTGGTTTTCCGAAACCGCTCCGGCACCAATCATCACCCGGCCGACCTCAGTTGGCCACCTCGATCGTCACGGTGCATTCGGTATGTCGGCGGTCGAACGGGAGTCGGATCTCGATTCGGCCTTCGGCGGGTTCGGCACGGCTGTTTTTATGGGCCAATCCTGTCTGTATTACTGCATTTACAACAAATATGCTGTAGTTTCTGCAACTCCTTATGAGAACTAATCTTGCAAGAACATATGTTGTTGACGATTTAGAAAAACTGCTATATTATCTCTAAACGACGAACGGGATGGCGGAGCCACATGCAGAACACCCAAAGGAAGATCGAGACTCGCATTAGCCGGCTGGGGCCGGGGAGTGTTTTCACACCCAAGGATCTCCTCGACCTGGGAAGCCGGGGATCCGTTGACGTTGCGCTCTCCAAACTGGCTAAAGCAGGCAAGATCCGCCGACTCAGCCGAGGGCTCTACGAGTATCCGAAGAGCAGCGATCTCCTGGGTGGACCGTTGAGCCCCGACAGCAATCAGATCGCACAAGCCATCGCCCGGAGATACCGTTGGCACATCGTCCCCGATGGGGCTCTCGCCGCGAACATGCTCGGCCTTTCCACCCAGGTTCCAGCCCACCTGACGTACCTGTCCGACGGGCCGACCCGACGGGTCAAGGTGGGTCGTCTGACGATTCGCTTCAAGCACGCCCGTCCCAAGCAGATAGGCGTTACGGGTCCGGCATCCGCCTTAACGATTCAAGCGCTCCGATACCTTGGAGAGAAGAGCATCAGCCATCAGACCATTGAGATCCTGCGATCTCGTCTGTCGAAGACCGAGCAGCGCCAGCTTCTTCGTGATGCGCGTCTCTCGTCGGACTGGATCTATACGGCGGCCCGGCGGATCGTTCAAGGGACGAGGTAATGGACAACGTCGCCCAAAACAGCCCCGAATTTCGTGCCGACTTGTTCCGCGAGACGGGCAATCGCATGAGGCTGCCCGCGGTGCTGGTGGAAAAGGACTTCTGGGTTTGCTGGACCCTCAAACAGTTGTTCGGCATCGAGAAGCTCAGGGGCAGTATTCTGTTCAAAGGAGGCACATCGCTCTCGAAAATCTTCAATGTAATCCGCCGGTTCTCAGAAGACATCGACCTGGCGATCAGTTTTGAAATGCTGGGATTCACCGGCAATCGGCATCCGGCGACCGCTGCATCTCGAACCAAACGGCAGGCCATCCTGAACGAGATGCTCGTCGCCTGCCGCGCTTATGTTGAGGGAGAGTTGCTCGCGATGCTCAAACAGCAGTTCCAGTCGGTGCTCACCGATGCATCGACTTGGCAGTTGCGGACAAGGCAGAGCGACTCGAACAGTTCGCTCGTGGAGTTCGCGTACCCACCGTGTCTTCGAGCCGGCGAAGCCGTCGCATACGTTCGACCGATGGTCATCCTGGAGCCCGGCACACATGCGGAATTCGTCCCGCGTGACACTTACCGTTTGCGACCGTTCGCGGCGGAGCAGTTCCCGAATGTGTTTGGTTCGGCGGATTGTGTTGTGGAAGCGATCACGGCGGAGCGGACGTTCTGGGAGAAGGCCACCATCCTTCACGCCGAATACCATCGTCCGCAGGACAAGCCGCTGATCTCTCGCCATTCCCGTCACTACTACGACACGGCCATGCTCGCACTCTCGCCGGTCAAACCGAGGGCCTTGGCCGATCAGGGACTGCTCAAGCGGGTCGTGCGGCACAAGTCCGAATTCTATTACAGCAGATGGGCCAGATATGACCTGGCTGTTCCTGGAACGTTCCGACTCGTACCCCCAGAACACCGACAGCCCGATTTGCGTCGGGATTATCAAGCCATGCTCGCGATGCTTTTCGATGAACCACCTTCATGGGATTGGATCCTCAGCACCCTCTCAGAATTGGAAAGCGAAATCAACTCGCTGAAGTAGCAGCGCCAGGCACAGGCTCTGCTACGAGCTCACCCTCGCGCACCAGCCGGCCCCGGGCGAAGAGAGGCTGAGCGCCTTGTGCCGTCGGTCTCGGCTCTGCCGACGGAACACCCGGCGGATGAACCGCCGGGCTCGTCAAGAATCGCGGCTGGGAGTCTCGGAGAGCGAAACCCGCCGTGGCGAGCCGCTCCTGCAAGAAAACGCATGAGGATCTCGGCAACGTTGTGTTACCCGGGCACTTCGAGAGCCACCGTATATTCCGTATGTCGGCGGTCGAACGGGAGTCGGATCTCGATTCGGCCTTCGGCGGGTTCGGCACGGCCGTCCTTGCGGTAGGGGTTGTGCGGCAGGGCCGGCCAGAAGAGGCTCGCAGTGTCGGGAACGAGCAGACGGGCGGCGCCGTGTGAGACTCGTTCGGCGACCTGCGCGGGTGTCCAGGCAACAGATGCGTCACCAAGCGTCACGCTCTGTTCGCCGGGCGTCTCCAGCGGCTTTTTCATGTGCGGCAGCAGCGTCAGGTGAGCGGCGACGGGGTCATCCCCAAGCCCCGGTACCGACAGAATCAGCTCCAGCCGGTGGTCATCCTTCGGCCGGATGCGGATCCGGCAGACCTGCCTGCCATAGGTCAGATCCAGGCCCAACTCCGGCTCGCGAATGAGCTTGGCGTCGCTGGGCACGTGAAACAGCGGCCCTTTGGGCAGGAAGTCGGGTTTCTCGTCGCCGGGTTTGTGCTGGAGCAGGGCCATGTCGCCGACGGTGAAGTTGCTCCAGACCGGTTGCAGCTTGGTATTGCCGCCGCCGATGATCAGGCCGGCCTTCTCGTGAAAGATGCTCACGAAGTTCTGGCGGTCCTGGTGCCATCGCGACTTGGGAATCGGCGCGGTGTAGGCCGACACGCAGACGTACCATGGTCCTCGCCGCAGGACCGCCGCCCGATCGAGGCCCTTCTCGGTCATGACCTCCAGCGAGCCGCTCGGATTGAGCAGCGACGGATCCATGGGGCCCTCCTGGCCGTGTATCAGCAGGCCGGCAATCAGATCGCTCGACAGCGGCTCTTTGCCCAGCTTGGCCCAGAGCGTGTGCAGCAACGCCCGGCCCGCGGGCGTGAGGGTGAAGCCCGCGTTGGCGGGATGCACACCGTCGTGGTACGGGTTGCGCTCGTCGATGGTCTCGACAATCGACCCGTCGGGATAGGTGAACATGCTGTGGAAGCGGATGGCCTTCTCGATGGCCGGCAGGACGCGTTGATCGCCGGAAGCTGAGTAGTACGTGCCCAGGGCATCAATGTAGACGAAGTTGTACCGGACGACCGGGCCGGCATCCTCGGACCAATACCCGCCTTCGAACTGCGCACCGACCACTTTCTTCATGAAATCGGCGGCCTTCTCACACCACTCCGGTCTGTCGAGCGCCCTGCCCGCGAAGTACAAGCCCATTGCGTGGTGGGCGGGAATGTTGTGCACGTGGCCCAACTGGCCGCGGGCAATGCCGTCGTAGCCGAGCGTCAGGGCCTTCTCCCAGGCCGCGCGACGGTCGGGGGGCATATCATCGCGGATCAGCATGAAGGCGCGCACCCACCGCGAGTACGTCCAGGGCATCCAGATCTTGCCCCACTCGCTGCCGTCCTTCTTGCGGAAAACCCACTTGCCGTCCTCGTCGGCATCGGCGATCAGGGCGTCACCGGCCTTCATGACGGTTTCGAGCAACTGCTTGTCCTTGTAGTACTTGTTGCCCTCTCCCTGTCGCGCATAGGCCACCGCCAGCGGAAACATGACGTTCTGGTCGGTGCAGATCCAGATGCCCTTGCCAAAGTGACCGGTCTCGGCATCGTAAGTCTTGAGAATATCAGGGACTTGCCGCACGAGGTCTCCGAGAAGACGGTTCTTGAATTGGAGATCTGCGGCTGGTGAAAGGCTGGTCAGGGCAAGGCCCATCAGAACGGGCGGCAGGTACCGAGTCATGACGTTGTCTCCGAGAAGATGGTCAGAATGCGGATCATAGCAGGCAAGCGGGCTCCCTGTCATGCCCTTCTCGGGAAAACCGGCGCCAAAAGCATCGAGGCAGTTGACCTGCTTGCGGATCAGTCAGTATGTTGACCTGCTCGTTCGGCTCGCGGCCGGGCTCGAACCCATGCTGTGGTCTCGCTTCCAGGAGTTGCCATGAAAGTTGTTCGCTTTGAAGATCCGACCGGGAAAGTGTGCGTTGGCGAATGGATCGCGCCGGACCAGGCCAGGCTGATCAGCGGCGATCTGTGCGGTCCTCACGAAGTCACGTCCCAGACCTCCAAGATCAGGCGGCTGCTGGCTCCGGTGACGCCGGTGAACGTCATTGCGATCGGCTTGAACTACCGGCGGCACGCGGCGGAGGGCGGGCAGCAGGTGCCCGATTTTCCGCTGGTTTTCGTCAAGTTGACCACCAGTGTGATCGGGCCGGGCGATCCCATTCTGTTGCCCGTCGACGCACCGGACGAGGTGGACTACGAGTCGGAGTTGGCCGTGGTCATCGGCAAGACGGCCCGGAAGGTCGGCGAGGCTGATGCCCTCGAATACGTACTGGGCTACACCTGCGGCAACGACGTATCCGCCCGCGACTGCCAGATTCGACGGGACAAGCAGTGGGCCCGGGCCAAGGGCTTCGACACGTTCTGCCCGTTGGGGCCATGTCTGCTGATCGACCCCAAACAGGATCCCAACGCATTCCCGATTCGAGCCCGCCTGAACGGCAAAGTCATGCAGGAGTCGAACACCGCCGACATGATCTTCTCGGTGCCCCGGCTGATCAGCTATCTCTCGCACCAGTTCACCCTGCTGCCGGGCACGGTGATCATGACCGGCACGCCCGAAGGCGTCGGCTGCGCCCGCAAGCCCCCCGTGTTCCTGCGTGAGGGTGATTCGATCGCCGTTGAAATCGACGGAATCGGCGAGCTGGTTAACCCCGTTAAGAGGGATAAGTAGTATATTAGCTCTTCACCGCCTGGCCGGCGGCTGGAAACGCAAGCGCGGGCATGCCACAGTTGCCAGATCCCTGCTCGGCACATCTCGCTGTCGATCGAGCGGATCGCTTATGGCCTGGTGGCCCGCCACAACGTCCTGGACGCCACCCGCGTACCCCCCCGGTGTTGAGATCGGTCCGCTGCGGGAACCGCCAGGCCCTTCTCCATGTCCGCCAATGGCCGACGGGATTCGACGCTACCGGCATCCTGTCACATTCGCCTCTCGATTTCACTCTCCCCGATATGTGTTCCGTTGTGGACCAGCGAAGCGCCTACTACAATCGGCTCCCAGATGAGCAAGAAGAAGTCCAGGCCGGATATCCCGGCCCCCAAGCCGGGCTCTGAACCCTCTGTGCGGCGATCCGCCCGGAAGTGGCTGCTGCGCGTTTGCCTCTCGCTTATCGCCCTGATGGTGATCGGCTATGCGACTCTGCCCTGCTGGCTGCCCACCGGCTGGCTGGCCAGGCGTTTCGAGGAGCAGCTTTCAACGAGCCTTAACCGGAAGGTGCATATCGGAGCGATCCGCGTCGGATGGCGGCAGGGCGTTTCAATTGAGAACGTGACAATCGCGGAACGTAGCGGCCAACAGGACGAACTGCTGGCCCGCGTCGGCCGCATTGCCTGCGGTTTCACGCCTCTGACCACCCTTCGCACCGGCAGGGTGGATCGTCTCGAGATCATCGAACCGGAGATCTGGCTGGCTTTCGACGATGACGGCCGCTTGATCAGCCTGGAGGATCTCGGAACTCGCGCAACCGGCCAGAGCGGTTTCCCCACCTGGGAATATCGCGTTCGAAACGCGGCGTGCCATCTCCGGATGCCCACCCTGGTGCAGACCTTTCGTATCGACGATCTGACCTGCCAGATCGACAAGCCCGCCGGGATTCTGGCTGTATCCGGCCAGACGGTTATTCATCGCGACGATCCCGATCTCGGACCGGGCGAAACCGCCACCGCAAGCCTGCTCGTCGACGGCAAAGTCATCACCCCAAAGCTGCGGAAAGACGTGGCACTTCATGGCCAGGCCCGTATCGAGTGGGAGGGCCTGGCCGTCACCGATCTGCCGCTCCTGGTGGCGATGCACTTTCCGATTGAGCAGCTCGACGGTTCCACCGACGGCAGACTCGCTTTTTCCGTACAGCCCGATCTACGGATTGACTACGATTTGTCGATCACCCTCCGCAGCGTGCGAATCCTCAAGCGAGGAACCACGCGGCCTGCGCAGGTGCCGGATGCGCGCTTCGCAGGCAAGGGGCTGTGGGACCCGCCCACCGACCGGCTTGCGTTGTACGAGTTTGATTACGAAACGCAGGCGATTCACGTTCGCGGGGCAGGAAATGCCGATCAGCCGGCATTGGCGACGGACCCGGCTGGAGACATTCCCTTGACCGCCCGTCTGACCGGCCGGGTGAAAGACTGGGTTGCGCTTGGCCGCGAGTTTCCGGATGTGGCCGAGTGGACGCGGTCGGCGATGGTTCGAATCGAGGGCGCCGCAGACCTGTCGCTCGATTTCGTCCGCCGCCAGGATGAAGATCACCTCGTGGCCGACGTTGAGGGCCGGTCCATCAGGTTCGGCCTCGGCCCGGCGGCCGCGGAGTATCTGTGCGGCGATTCGGGCATTCCCAAGCGGCTTCACGTGGACGCCAGCCACAATCGCCAGACAGGCAAATACACCCAGAGGCAACTGTCCTTGTCGATCGGAGGCACGACGCTGGCATGTCGCGGAGAAATGGTCCTCCCGACGACGGAGGTTGGTGACGGATGGGATTGGCTGGCGGCCGTATTCCCCACTCTCCAGTATGAACTGGCGATCCGCACCGAGGACCTGGCCGAGATTGCCCGTTTGCGGCCGGCGGAGCGACGTCCGAGCGACCTTCTCCAGGGACACGGGCCGGCGGAGATGGCGTTCTCACTCACTCCGCAGGATGGTCAGTCGCGTCTGCAGCTGTCGGTTCAGATACCGGCCGAGACGGCGGTGGATCTCGGGCCTCGGCTGATGGTCAAGCCCGCGGGCCAGCCCCTGTTGCTCGAGGCCGGCCTGGGAATTCCGCACCAGTTTGCCGGGCGGCTGGCCGATCCGGTCCTGGATGTCACATACGGGCGAGCGGGCGTTCATCTGAGTTCAGACCAAGCACGCGCGGAGATCCGCGCGACGCGGGAGGAGGGGCATCCGGCCGATGGCGATGAGACCGCGAGTGCCGCAGCAGTTCTTGACGCGACGTGGAAGCTGCCGCTGAGCGTGCAGGGGGTCGAGGCGTTGGCCGGCCTGTTTCCCGACGTCATCACGGCGATCGGCGAAGGGAGTCTCAGAGGAGATGCGGCTCTGTCGATCGTGGGGAGGTTCATCGACGGGGCCGGCGACTGGCTGGTACGTAATGAGCTGACGCTGAACGCCCGAGGTCTGGCGGCACGGTGGCAGGATGTGCTCGATAAGTCGGCCGATGAGCCTGTGGATCTTGCGTTTGCCCATCAGTGTCAGTCTAAAGCCGGACGATGTGAGCAATCATTATATGCGTCGCTGCGGCAACCGGCGGGTGAAATCAACGGCTCACTCATCTTCTCAGAAGGCCGGCAGGAGGACTGCGGCGACGACTTCGAGACCGTGACCGTGCGCGCCCATATCGACGACCTCGGGCGGTTTGCTGCATGGTCACCGCCGCTCCGCGAGGTCTTGAGCAGAGCCCGAGCCTCCGGCAGCGTCCGGATGGAGTGCCAGAGTCTCTTGTCAGACGGTCGTTTCAATGGCCTTCTCTCCTTCGACGCAACAGGGGCCGGATTGACACTGGGCGGCTCCGTCCCGCTGGTCAAGAAGCCTGAGACGCCCGCGCACCTTCGGCTTGAGTGGAGTACCGAAGAGTGTCCCGGCGCAACCGCGGACCGTCAGTTCCGTCTGGTCGGTGGTTCCGTTCAGATGGGCGGTTTGGCGATCGAGGAGCTGTCCGGGTTTGTTGCCGTCGATCCGGGAGATCCATCCTTCCGTCTTCTGGAGTGGGCTCGGCACGCGATCGGGCATGAACGACTGTCCCCCCGGATCAAGGCGACGGCCTTGCAGATGTCCGGAAGAATCAGAGCCGACGATCCGTTTTGGACGGAAGATCCGGTTCTGGGGGAATGGTGCAGAAAGCTCAAGCTCACGGGCGAGGCGGGCTGGCGTATTGAGACTGTGCTGGATGCGGACCTGTTCTCTCTGAAAGGCCGTCTGGACGCGGAGCACACCGGCTTATCCTGCGACCTTAGCCAACGGTTCGCTCCGACCTTCTCAAAGCCGCCTGGAACACCCGCGGAAGCCCGCTTCAGTCTTGCAGCGGCCCGCTCGCCCGGGTCACAGCGAGTCGACCTCGAGGCAAAGGACGTCGAGATCGATATCAACGGCAACACGCTGAAGATGGGTGGCCTGCTGCAGGCGACCGTCGACCCGCGCGGCGTATGGCAGCCGCAGAAACTCGACGTGGACTGCTCTTTTCAGTTGACGAATCCTTCCGCCGTTCGAGAGGCATTGCCGGGTTGCCGTTTTGAGATGCTGGAAGGTGTCGCTTTCGGCCGGGCGGTTGCCAGCGGCACGCCGCAACAGCTTGACGTGTCGCTGATCGAGGCGGGTTTCGACAGACTGCTGGTCGGCACGGGCAGTGAACCCTTTGGCCTGGACGGGCGGGTTGTCCTGGACCAAGAGTTGCTCCGCCTCGACCAACTGGCCTTTTCGTGGGGCAGGTCGCGGGGCTGCATCGCCGGGGTGATCCACGCGGAGGACGGCGAGCGACCGCGGCGCGCCCGGCTGGGGATGGTGCTCGAGCATTTTGACCAGTTGGAACTGGCCGCGCTGATCAGGAAGCTGCCGCTTGCACCATCGACCAGTTCTCAACCTGAGAGCGAGGCCGCGGAAGTGAAGCGGCAAATCATCGAGTTGCTTCAGCGCCTCGACCTGGATCTGGATCTCCGCGTCGACCAGGGCACGGCCGTTCTGCCGCAGGACGTGCAGATCGAGGCCGATGCGGCGGTCAACCGCGTGGCGGTCAAGGACGGCTACGTCAACATGGATTTCGGAGCCATCGTGGACGGTGGAACGGTGGCCGGTTCCTTTACGACCGATCTCAAGAGAACGGACCCGACATTCTACCTGAAATACGCCGCCAACCGGGTCCAGCCGGGCCCCCTTGTGGATCGCTATCTGGCCCTGACCTTCCCGGGCATGAAAGCCACGGGACCGCTGACGATCACCGATGAAACCTACCAGAAGCTCCTGCCGGCCGCCGATGAGCCCAATTACGAGGTCGGTGAGGGCGAATTGATGATCGAGGGCGGCTCGGTCGCGGGGCGGGCCGCGCCGCTGTGGATGACCAGCATCTTCCCCGGACTCAATTTCGCGACCTTCGAGTTCTCGTACATGCATTCGTGGTTCAAGAAGTACGAGGACGGGCGCATCCGTCACCAGATGATCTTCCAGGGCAGGTTCTACAGCGTCTACATGGTTGGCGAGAGCAACGCCGAGGGCTATATCTCCTATGACGTCGGCATTGATTTCCTGGCGGATTTTGACAGCCGGTACTGGGCCGAATCGGGCCAGGGGCGCATTCCGCTGTTCACCAAGACGGGCAGAATGATGCCCGACGGGTCATTGGCCAACGAAGAGGTGGTCTACGTGCCGCGCAAGTTCATTATGAGCCTGCTGGTCAAGAACAACCCGGTCATCACGGCATATCACGCCGTTCGCAAACGGGTGCGAGGCGAACAGTAAGTTCCCTGTGGGGCAGGAGTGGCGATCATGGCGTTCAGTGATCTTCAGTCTTTCGTAGCGGATCTCCAGCGGCTCGATCAGCTCCGGCAGGTCAAGGCTGAGGTCGATCCGATTCTCGAGATCACCGAAATCGCGGACCGGGTGATGAAGTCGGCCTGTCCGGAGGGCTGTCTCTTATACACATCTCCGAGCCCACGAGACAGCGCTGTGTATCTCGT
>JAUCQB010000212.1 GCA_030372985.1 Phycisphaerae bacterium | reverse complement strand
GCCGTCGCACCACGCGATTCGCTCCGCCTCGACAGGTGCGAATCTGCTGCACAAGCGACGTCGATGCGCGGAAGAATTCACGCGTCCAATCCACCGGCCTGCAGCCGAACCGCCCGAAAACCGCACCCGTCTTCTCGTTGGCCGTTGTGGCCATGTGCAGGCAGGCGCTGGTTCCCTCGAAGAAGGCCTGAGCGAGTTGCAGGCCGGCAAACGTACCGCCGGCCTTCAGCGCATCTTGTGACACAACGTAGTCCGCCCCGATGACGCCGACGGCAGACCGCCCCGCCGCAATCACGGGCACATACACCGCCCCCAGGTGCCCCACCACTCGTTCGCCGTCTGCCAGGACCCATCCGGCCGGACGGTCCTGACGGAAAGGGTTGTCTCGGTACTGCCAGTTCCACCTGGCGAGCCATCTCTGATGGTCGGCGGGGATATCAGGCAGTTCAGCCACCAGCAGTTTGTGCAGCGAGACTGCGTCTTCGGGCCGGACCGGTCGGGGTTTCAGAGATGATCGCGAAGACTCGTCAGCCATGTACGATGCGGCCCAAACAATGTGCCAGCAACGGCAGAAGCATCAGGGGCGTATTGCCTCGATGCACGACTTGGCGGCATTCAGAGCAATTGCGGCCTCCCAGCCATCCATCAATCCGTGATCATACGAGAGCGTGAGCGTCATCACCGGCACGGAAACCGGCCGGCCTTCCTCCATGCGAACCTCATCATGAACGGCCCCGGCCGTCAGGATTGCCGATTGCCAAGCGTTCTGCAGACCCACGTGGAGGCGGACCGGATGATCACTGAGCACGGAAATCGTCATGCAAGCCCCGGACATGTCGGCGACCACGAGGCTCCCTCGAAAGACAGCCATGCCCAGCCGAGCGCATTCCTTGGCGAGATCATCGAGACCTAGACGATCAACGCCGCGTATCACCGGCGTGAACAACCGGCCGTCCCCGCTTCGGGCGGTGAATGCAACGTCGACGTCACGATACGAGTATGCATGCCCGCCAAGACGGAACTGCTTGAGCCTGGGCTCGGCGGCAATCGCAGCGGCGGCAGCATGCAGCAGGACCGGTATCGGACCGGTCATCACGCCGGCCTTGCGCCGCGACTCGATCCAGTCGGCCGCGCCCTTCGCGCAAACATCCATCACCACGTGAGCCACAACCAGTTGCGACTGGGTCCGCGCCAGGTGCTCGCCAATCGATCGAAGATGATCCGGCAGCGGGCCCTGATCGACGACCTTATCCTTCAGCGCCGGCGGCAGACTGAGCACTTCGTGGGCGGTCGTGGCTCTGACAACCGGCGCGGCCAACCCTTTCTCGGCAATGAATCGCTCAACATCGGATCGGCGAACCCGCCCGGAAGCGGGCACCACAGCCAGATCGAGCCCGTATTTGCGGGCCATTTCGATTGCCCCGGCCGTCGCGTCAACTGCGCCGACACGCGACGAGTCAGGCGCCACCCCCACGACCGAATGGGCCGAGGCCTCGCCCTGTGCGGTGATGAAAGCATCAATGGCCTCGATAGACGGTCCGATGTAGGCAAACACCTGGCCGATTGCGATGATGTCGCCGACCTCCGCAGCTTGCTTCACCACACCGGCAGCCGGCGCCGGCACATCACCCACGGCCTTGCTCGTCTCGATCTCGCACAACGGCTGGTCTGCGGCAACCGCCATGCCGTCGGCGACGTGCCAGCCGATGAGAATCACCTCTTCGTCATTGACGTTGACTTGAGGCATGCGCACTGCCAGAACTGACTGAACGGAGCCACTCACGGATCAGACTCCTGCAAGGATCAGAGCACGTGCCGCGCGGGATGTCCGCAGCCCGCGACGACCACTAACCGGTTTCGGACCAGCACCCGCCATTGTAGCTGCGGACTTGGACCGCGTCAGCAACCGACTATTCAACCTACTCAAACTCCTCGAGCAGTCTCGGCAAAGGCCTGAAGGTTCTCCGCAGGCGTACCGGGCGGAATGTCGCAGCCGCCGCTGAGAATCCACCTGGCGTCCGATACAACCAGGCACAACTCGCGTGTCTGCGCTCTGACCTTGGCGGCGTCACCGAACCGGAATACCGAACTTGGATCGAGGTTGCCACGCAGCGTCACTCGCCCCCCGGCCAGTTCAATCGCTTGGCCGGCCGGAACCTGGTAGTCAACGTCGATGAGATCCGCACCCGTTGAAATGAGGTCATCGAGAATCGGCAGGATGTTCCCGCAAACGTGAATACCGATGACCTTCCAGCCCATCAGGCGCAGGGCCTGCACAAGACGCACGTGGCGAGGCAAGACCAGACGTCTGTAGAATTCGGGTGAGATGAAATTCGGCGAGCAGGTGGCCTCACCGAAAATCACGCCGTCGGCGGACGCCGAGAGGGTCGCCTGTGACGCAGCGATGGCGACATCGACCGCAAAATCGAGGACCCGCGATATCCGGTCCGGCCTCTCGATCATGTCGACGAGAGTGTCCTCAATTCCGCGAAGCTGGGCGGTGATGTTGAGCGGGCCCCTGAGGGTGGCCAGCGAGAACAGAGTTGAGCCGGCCTCGCTTCTGATCCGCTTGAGAGCGTCGAGGAACAAAGGCATCCGCCCCCGGCACGCCGCATCACGCGGCCTGAGCTTGTCCAGGTTCGAGAGGTCGGCCAGCAAGTGTTGCCGGAGCACTGGCCCGCCGTCCGGCGGCTGATCCACCTTGGCACCGAGCGATTCAGCCTCTCCAGTCACTCCGAGGGAAAGCTGAACGCCATCGAATCCGAATCGGCGGCATCCTTCGACGGCCACCCGAGCCATGGTCGCGGCGTCCGTAAAGTACTCGCCCAGCCGAACACCGCACAAACCGGCAAGGCCCGAGTGCAGGATCGGCAACAGCGGCGTCCGATCCGCACCCCGGCCCTCCAGCACACCCATTACCCGATCATGTCCCGTCACGAGACCAAGCCCTCACCTGAGAACGGGAACCATAGCTGATCGTCGACCGGCCTGCCACATTTCAAGAGACCTGGTGAACGCTGGGGTATGGCCAGTCACGTTGGCGAGGTGACGTAATGCAAGAATAACGGCCGGCTCGGAGGCAGGTCGCCATGTACTGCCGGCCATGCGTTTCAACACCGAAGACCGGTAACCGGCTGCTTGGAAGCTTGGGACGACAATCAGAGCGGTTCTTCGCCCTCGATGGGCCGGGTGATGCGGAATACACGCATTCCCTTGTTCTGGTAGACCCGGCCGGCAAACTTGCTGCGGTCCTTCACCTGGAGGGTCAACTCGGCACTGGCCGGTTTCGCCGTTCGGATGATGTCGCCCGGCTGCAGATGGAGAAGGTCGTCCATGGTGATCGTGGTCTCGGCCAGGAAAACGCGAACGTCGAGTTCAGCCCGCTTGAGGTTGGACGCCAGACGTTGCTGTTGCTCCTGGCTGGGTGCCTTGCGCTGATAAGCCAACCAGCCCTGCGTGGCCAACTTCGTCATCACCGGCTCGATCACATTGAACGGCAGACAGAAGGTCATCGTGCCGGCCCTGCTACCCATCTTCAACTCCAGCCCGATGACGACCACAACCTCGTTGGGCGCCACAATCTGCACCAGGTGCGGGTTGGACTCGGTCTCGGCCAGCTCAAACTTCACATCCACCAGACCCGACCAGACCTCGGTCAGCGTGGACACCGCTCGATTGGTGATCCGCTCCACCAGCCGCCACTCGATCAGCGTCAAGGCCCGCTGGGGAATGAACAACTCGGCGTTAGACCCCCCCAGGAGGCGATCGATGATCGGGTAGACGATCAGAGGACTGATTTCCAGGCAGATTTGCCCTTCCAGCGGCGCACAACTCAGCAGATTGAAGCAGGTCGGGTTGGGCAACGAGTGAATGAACTCGCTGTAAGTGAGTTGTTCGATGGTGGCGACGCGGACCTCAACAATCGTCCGAAGGAAGGCGGAAAGCGATGCGCCGAAGTTGCGAGCGAATCCTTCGTGGATCGCCTCCAGCGATCGCATCTGATCCTTGCTGACCCGCTCGGGCCGCTTGAAGTCATAGGTCCGGACGTCCTGCGGCTTGGTCCGCGCGCGGCTGAACACTTCGGACTCGCCGCACTCCGGTGCGCCGGTCGCGACGGCCGAAAGTAGTGCATCGACTTCCGCTTGATCGAGTACGTCGGCCATGTGAGGCGATAGCTCCCCTCGGCGCGCTTTTCATGCGCACCTCTGGACAGTTTATCGGACAGCC
>JAUCQB010000211.1 GCA_030372985.1 Phycisphaerae bacterium | reverse complement strand
GCATCCGTGTCACGGTAGCCCAGGCCCCAACGCGCCAACGCGACGATCTGCGTGGCGTCCGATTCCGGGATGCGCTGCGTCTCGATGGTCATGCGCCGCTTCCACTTGAGCGCCCACTGATCCCAGCGAACTGCGAGCAGCGCGCCCAGCGTGTTGTTTGCCTCAACGTCCTGGTCGATCTTGCCGGCGCTGTTGGCCTTGTTCATGTAGGTCGCCGTGGTGACGGTCGCCATGAGGACGCCAGCGTTGTGCATGAACCAGGAAGGCCGTACCATGTAGCCGAAGATGTACAGCGGCGCAAAGAAGGAGTTCTCCAGCGTCGGCCGCGAATACACGTCTTTCGTGTACACCTCGGCCAACTGCGCCACCTTCGCGAAGGTGTGCGGGTCGCAGATGAAACTCACCTTCGACGGGTCGGCGGCGTACATGCCGGCGCGGCCCATGAGCATGGCCGTCTCCACGAAGTCGGCAGCGGTGATCGCGCCACCGTTGCGGGCGTTCGCCGTGTTGGTAATCAGCGGCAGCTTGCGGAAGCCGTTGGTAAGCAGGAAGGTCTCCGTGCCAGCCGGTTGCCCCGCGATGTCATTGATGTTGGTCTTATCGGCAGTCTCAGTGTCGCCGTCGATGACAACGTGTTCCATGATCTCCGAGCCGCTGACCTGAATCTGGCGCATGGCGTTGGGAACCCACGGAATCAGGCTGTCCTCTTCCATTTCTCCGGAGTAGATCACCCGGCAACCCATCTTACCGAGGGTGATGTCCTTCTTAGCCGTGCCTACCTTCGAGGAGGTTACGGTCACGTCAGGACGGCCTGAAGTGTTGTCAATAGCCTGCGCCACCTTGTACCAGGTCGGATCAACCGATTCAAGTGGGATGGTGTTCGACTCGTAGCCGCGCGGGATTTCCGATTGTGGGATATTTGCCACAACCCACGAACCGGCCCGCACCGCTTCCCAGAGGTCGGTCGAGTATTGCACGCCCACCCATTCGTCGCCGTAGCTGGCAAGGCCAGAGTTGTTGATCTCGTTGGCTTTGATCTGCTCGCCGGGTCCGAACAGCTTGTACGCCTTCAGACCCTGCGCGGCGGCGGCGCTCTTGCCGGCTTCGGCTTCCATCTTCAACGCGAGACCGCGCACGGCTGCGTCAGAGATTGCGTTCTTCATCGCGCCGGTGCGGTAGGACTGCCGCGCCACGTCAATCAGGAAGGCGTGTTCAGCAGGCGTCAGGTTGTCAAACTTGTTCGTGTCCGCGAACTTGGTCACGTAGGGCATGGCAGACGGCAGACGATTGTCGGCCACCTGCGCCGCCTTGAATGCAGCGTTCTCCGCTTCCAGTGCCTTGACACGCGCGGCCTCAGCCTCGCGCGCCTGGGCTTCCTTCTCGGCAGCAATGGCCGCTTTCACAGCCTCAGCCACCCTGTTCTCAATCTCGTCCATTGTAGGCTCCTCAGTAATGGTATAGGTGACTGGCTGGCCCCCGGTCGTGCTATATTCGCCAACTGGCGAACCTTCCGCGACCGCTACGGTTTCAGCTTCGTCTATATCAGGCAGGCTTAGGCCCGCTTCTGACCACAGTGATTTGGCGGCGATCATTGCCACCGCGTAGGCGTTCGCCGGCTGCTTACCGTTCGTCGTCTCGAAGATCGACAATTCAGCCACCGGCCAATGTCGGATATGCCCGTCACTATCGGTTCTGACAAGGTGCGACACGGCTCCAGAAGAAGCCCGAGCTGCGCCTTGTTTGGCCGCGTCCCATACGCGCATTGCCTCCGCGCTGGCCTTGTCAAGCCGCACGCGAAACCACTCACCGGCTGCATCGCGCCAGCGCTTGAGCGTGCGCCCGATAAACACCGGTTCAGAGGCAGGCCGGCCATCGTCGCCGTAGCCGTGGTAATAGACGACAGGCGGCAGGCCGAACCGGTCTTCGTGGAACTTGGTATCCTGGGCAAAGTATTCGCCTTGTGCGTCCTTGCCACCGTTCGGCCCGCCATACGGACAGCCGAGAACGTCAAGCTCCCATTCGTCAGTATCAAGGACCGCCTTGACGGTCATGCTTTCGTTCATAATCCCAACTCCTTGCGCGCGGCCTGATCGGTGATGCGCCGAATGTCACCGCTGCGTTCCACATTGTTGACCGCCTGCACGTCAGTCACCCAACCCGTAGCGCGATGCTG
>JAUCQB010000210.1 GCA_030372985.1 Phycisphaerae bacterium | reverse complement strand
GCCTCAGCGGCAAGGTGTTCGTCTTCGGCACCGACATGAACAACCAGATGGGCCAGATGCTCCAGGCCAACGACGACATCCTCCAGGGTGTCACCGGCCAGGCCCCCTTCCAGATGGGCTACGATGCACTCAACCAGGCGCTGGATGTCCTGGCTGGCAAGCAGGTGGCGGAGTTGACCAATACCCCGACGATCTTCTTCGGCCGCGGGATGGATGCGCTGATCAAGCAGTTCATCGACACCGAAGGCAAGGCCATCTTCGAGGTCCCGGCCGAATCGGCTGCCCCCGCGCCGGCGGCCGCGAAGAAACCGCTGATCGCGGGCGTCGTGTTCCAATCCGACACGTTCATGCAGACAGTCCAGGCTGGCATCCAAGCCGCAGCCGACAAACTGGGTGCGGAAGTCATCCTGGGCAACACCGACAACAAGCTGGACAAAGAAGCCTCGATGATCGACGACTACATCAGCCGCGGGGTTGATGCCATCGTCATCACGCCTATCTCCTCCGACGGCTCCGTCGCCGCACTCAAGCGTGCCAAGGAAGCCGGCATCAAGATCATCTGCTTCAACACCTGCGTCAGCGACAAGACCATCCCCTCCGCCTACCTCGTCACCAAGAACGAGGACCTGGGCATCAAGTCCGGCGAGGCCGCAGTCAAGTTCATCACCGAAAGGCTCGGCGGCAAGGCCAAGATCGGCATCCTCAACTGCGACCAGTTCGAAGGCTGCCCGCCCCGCAAGACCGGCTTCATCGAACAACTCAAGGCGGTCCCGGGCGCCCAGGTCGTGGCCGACCAGGCCGGCTGGCTCGCTGACAAGGCCCAGCCCGTCGCCGAGGCCATGCTCCAGGCCAACCCCGACATCAACGTCCTCTGGG
The DNA here is from genome assembly GCA_030372985.1 of Phycisphaerae bacterium. Lineage (GTDB taxonomy): Bacteria > Planctomycetota > Phycisphaerae > UBA1845 > PWPN01 > JAUCQB01. The sequence continues at coordinate 178 of JAUCQB010000210.1, read as the reverse complement.
CGGCCAACGAGGGCGGCACCGTCGCCCACGCCAATGCGGTCAAGACCCTCGGCCTCAGCGGCAAGGTGTTCGTCTTCGGCACCGACATGAACAACCAGATGGGCCAGATGCTCCAGGCCAACGACGACATCCTCCAGGGTGTCACCGGCCAGGCCCCCTTCCAGATGGGCTACGATGC
>JAUCQB010000209.1 GCA_030372985.1 Phycisphaerae bacterium | reverse complement strand
CGTCAGATGTGTATAAGAGACAGGTGGAGCATCGTGCGGTACGAGTTCCCGGCTCGCGGGGACCTGCCGCCGGTGAAGGTCACATGGTACGACGGCGGAACGCGGATGCCTGCAAAGACGAAGGAGATGATCACAGGCTTCGTGAATGCTGCGATGGGATCCAGCACTGGTGGGCCCGGTTTCGCCGAGGCTGCGCCGGACATGCAAGCCGCCAGTGGCACCCGGGCACCGAGCGATCATCGCTCCCCCACCTCCACGAAGGAGGTGGGGCACCCGATGAAGGATGCACCGCTGGTTCCGCCGAACGGCGCGCTGCTGATCGGTGACAAGGGAACGCTGTTCGTGCCGGACGAGTATGGTTGGACGTACAGGCTGCTGCGTGGTGACCCCCCTGTGTCCCCCCTTGGCAAGGGAGGAAGTGGTGACCCCCCTGCGTCCCCCCTTGGTAAGGGGGGAAGTGGTGCCCCCCCTGCGTCCCCCCTTGGTAAGGGGGGAAGTGGGTTCGAGGACTACGAGCCTCCGGCGCCGACGTTGCCACGTGTCACCGGCGAGCATCATGCTGAGTGGATCAGGGCCTGCAAGGGCGAGGGCAAGACGCTGTCGAACTTCGATTACGCCGGCCCGCTGAGTGAGATGGTCCTGCTGGGCAGCCTGGCCATTCGCGTTCGCCAGCGTATCGAATGGGACGCCGCCAACATGAAGGTCACCAACGTGTCCAAAGCCAACGACTATCTCCGCCGCGACTATCGCAAAGGCTGGACTCTCTGACCATCCCGCCCAACACGACGGCCACGGTGCACATCCCCACCCGCTCGCCCAACTCCGTGACCGAAGGCGGCAAACCCGCCGCCACAGCCGAAGGAGTGAAGTTCCTCCAGATGTCCGAGGGGGCGGCCGTCTGCCAGATCAGTCCGGGCAACTACTCCTTCGCCTCGAAGGGCTTTCGGAAAGCAGATTGACCTCTCGTCCTCAACCGGCGTTCGCAGTCTCCTGAATACGACGCCCCGTGCGGGCCCGTAAGCCGCCCGACCGTGCAGTCCGAGCGGCCACAGCGCATTTGACGGCTTGCGACCGCTTCTGTCATATCCTTCGTACGAGCCACGCTCGTCTCGCGACAAGGCGGAGCAGATTCAAGATCCAAGGGATGCCTGGAGACCGCCGAAGTCGGATTGGTCTACGTCGCCGTCATGATCGAGATCGGCACCGTCGCAGTCGCCCACTGGCGGACCGCTGGCCGGTCCCGTCAGGCAGGCGCGAAAGATGGTGACGTCTTCCGAGTCAACATTGCCGTCGTGGTTGAGATCGGGGTCCGCCAGGCCGGCCAGGTACTGAGCATGCGCGGTGATGACCGCGTCCAGAGCGGCGTCCTGAGGCAGGAACACGCCGTTGCCATCATCCCAGGAGGCCGTGGGGTCGTCGAGGATCATCCACAGAGCGGTTCCCGCAAACACCCCGCCGCCTGCGGCGGAGGCGGCACAGGCTTGGTAGTACAGGTCGCGGAGGAATTGCTCCCGCACGGTTGTCGGCCCGCCGCTGCCTCCCGTGCCGAAGTTGTCGCGAGGAATCCCGAATTCGTCCATCATCAGCGGTTTGCCCAAAACATCGCGGGCATCATCCATGCGCTGCTGGAGATACCGCTCAGCCTTTGTCATGGCCGCGGAGATGCTGCCGATCGGGTCCCAGCCCCAATTCTGAGGCCAGATGTGACAGGTCGCATAATCGATGGTCGCGTGCTGGTGGTTGTCGATGAAATCCTGCCCGTACACTGACATCCAACTGTCGGTATTGCGGTCCGCGTGCCCTTGCCCGTAAAAGCCCTCGATGCCGGTGCTCACCATGTGGTTGGGATCGAGGCTCTTGACATAGGCGCTCATCTCGCCCATCCAGGCGTTGAGCGCGGCCGACGCGGCGGAGCTGGACCGGGCCTCGTTGGCCAGCTGCCAGGCGAATATGGTCGGGTCATCGCGATAAGTCCGGCCGTTCACCGTGTTCTCGAGGTTGACCAGCAGGGCGACCAGCTCCTTGAACCAGGTGCCGATGGTCGCGTCGGAGTAGAAGGCATCGTGGTTCACCGCTCCGAACCGCCAGAGGGTGTATCGATTCATCCCACCGTAGTCTTCCCAGTTGTTGACCAGAGTCAGCACCACGCGGATGCCGCGAGAGTCGGCCTCGGCCAGCGTCTGATCGAGAGCGACCAGCGTCTCCGGATCGATGAAATCGATGGGCCGTTCGCTCGGGCCGAGTCGGCGGGCAGGGGCACATTGCAGGCAGCCCTCCTTCTCAACCTGGTCCTGGAAGGCCCACGTCCGCAGCACGGTCAGCGAGCGGGCCTGCATCTCATCGAGCACCTCATCCGCGCCGGCATGGCCGGTGCGCCGATGGATCATCTGGTAGTAGCTGTTCGTGCCCGCCACGTAGATCTGCCGCCCGTTCAGCACGAAGTGGGTGCCGTCTCGGCGGACGAAACCGCGGTTCTCCGCGCGAGTTGGAACCAAGAAGGGATCCATGAGCATTAAGGCCAGGATGCTCGCCGCGAAGCGACAGCTCGCCGGCATTCGCGTGTCTCCTTCCCCATCGACGCGGGACCAGCTATTGATCGCCGGGCACGGCTGTCATAGCCGCCCCGCACCTGTTTCTCACATCCCTATCTTACCCGAAAGGAGGGCTGATTTCATTCGCAGGCGACCGTTTTTGCCCGGTCGCGGCGCATCCGGTAGAATCCGCCCGGCCGATGAAAGCCCCGGCTCAAGAAGGTTGAAGGTCGGCCCCTTTTCTTCTGAGGAGCCCTGCAAATGACCGTCTCCTACGCGAGTGCGAACATCCCCCAGTCCCGCACCATGCTCGGTCACCCGACCGGACTGTTCACCCTGTTCTTCGCCGAGATGTGGGAACGGTTCTCCTTCTACGGCATGCGGGCCCTGTTGGTCTTGTACATGCTGAAGGGGTTCCTCCAGTACGGTGACAGCGACGCTTACGCCATCTACGGCTCCTACACCGCGTTGGTCTACATGACACCCTTCTTCGGAGGGATGCTGGCTGACCGGCTGCTGGGGGCACGGCGGGCCGTAGTGCTTGGCGGGCTGTTGATGGCCGCCGGACACCTGATGATGACGGTTCAGACCGGCGTGGGCTTCTTCAGTGCACTGGCTTTGCTGATCTGTGGCAACGGCTTCTTCAAGCCGAACATCTCAACCATCGTCGGCTCGCTCTACCCGCCGGGCAGTCCCCGGCGCGACGGCGGATTTACCATCTTTTACATGGGCGTCAATCTCGGGGCGGCAATGTCGCCCCTGTTGTGCGGCTACATCGGCGAGACCATCGGCTGGCATTACGGCTTCGGCCTGGCCACCATCGGCATGCTCCTCGGCATCGCGGTCTTCGTGGCTCCCTCACTCGTGTCGCAGGTTTCGATGTTCTTCCTGGCCCTGGCCGCAGCATTCAACATCTTTGTCGTATCCGACATGGAGCTGCCGAACGAAGCGTTTCGGATGTACCCGAACTACGTCCTTCTGGCCGCCCTTGTGCTGGCCGGATGGATGACATTCCGGGAACTCGGGCAAGGCATGATCCAGGAGTCGTCGACGAGCATCTGGCTCGCACGCATCGTCATCATGGCGGGGGCCATCGCTGCGGCGGTGACGCTCTTCTGGTGCCACCCCGACAACCCCTTCTCGACGGCAATCAACGTGTTTGTTGGCGTTTCTCTCCTGGTCGCCGCCGTCGTGGCCTGGGTGGCCCTGGGACGCGGCGGTCTGCCCAAGGAGGCCGGCGCACCTCCCGATCCCGAACGCCTGCGTCGACGTGTCCTGGGCCTGATCAGTGCCGAGTCGACCGTGTACCTGGGTACCCTGGCGGCGCTGGTCGTCTTTGTGCTTCTGGTTTCCGGGTTCGCCTTCTTTACCGCCAACGATCGTCCCGTGACGCTGATTTCCGATGAATTCACCCAGAAGCTCGCCGCAAGCGAGAGCGTCCTGGTACAGATTCTGGCCGTTTTCGTGCAGGAGATGAGCCGGCCGGCCGGACTCGTCCTCCTGCTCGCGGGTCTGACCGCCGTCGTCTATCTGGCGCTTGAGATCGTCCGCCTCGACACGATCCCGCGACAGCGAATGTTCGTCGTGCTCATTCTCACTTTCTTCTCGATGCTCTTCTGGGCGTTCTTCGAGCAGGCCGGGAGTTCCGTCAACAACTTCACCGACCGCAACGTGGACCGCGTTTTCGAAGGGAAACATATCACGCCGGAGCAGATCGGCCGGACCATCGAAATCCAGCCCACGCAGGAGCAGCTCGGCTACCACAACGGCGAGCAGCTCTTCACCTTGAATATGCTCGACAAGCTCCGCGACGAAAACAAGGACCATCCGGACTTCACCATCTGGTGGACTGTGGCGGAAGACAACCTCGGCATGGGCGTGGGCAGACGGGTCGAGGAAATCCCCGCCAGCACCTTCCAGTCGGTCAACCCGATCTTCATCCTCTTGTTCGGCCTGGTCTTCACCGCGACGTGGGGTTTTCTGGGCAAACGGGGCTGCGAGCCCAGCACGCCCGTCAAGTTCTCGCTCGGACTGCTTCAACTCGGCCTGGGATTCGCCGTCTTCTGGTACGGTGCCCGGACCTCGAACGAACGCGGTATGGTGCTCCTCTCATGGCTGTACCTCGGCTATCTCTTCCAGACCACAGGCGAGCTATGCATCTCCCCGGTCGGCCTGTCGATGATATCCAAGCTCTCGCCCGTCCATCTGGTCAGCACCGTCATGGGGACGTGGTTCCTGGCTACCGCATACTCGCAATACCTGGCGGCGATCATCTCCCAGTTCACGGGTGTCAAGAGCGAGGGAGAAGGAGGCGGGATGGTGGTGCCGCCGCCGACCGAGACGGTCCACCTGTACGGGAACGTCTTCGGCAAGATCGCCATCGCGGCCATCATCTCCGCAGTCATCTGTTTCGCCCTGGTGCCGCTGCTCAAACGCTGGATGCACCAGGACCACCAGCCGGAGACCGCGACTCATGCTTAGCGGTGTGTGCAGAGGGGCAGGGCACGGTCGGAGCCCTGCCGCTCCAGGCATCCACCATCCGGCCTCGTCGTCTTTCACGAGCGCACGAGGAGAGTCGATCGTGTTGGCAGCTTTCCTCATCCGGTCCCATTGCCGATCTGTGATGTTTGCTGCCCTGCTGGCGACCAGCCTTCTGGCCGCCACCGGCCAGGCCGAGGTGGTTCGACTCGAGATTCAGCAGCGCGAACCGTTTGCGGCCGAACATGCGTTCGGCGATGCCGGTTCATACGAGAGGATCACCGGCAGCCTTCACCTGGCAGTTGACCCGGCGCACCCATCCAACGCGCGAATCGTTGACCTGAGACGCGCTCCGCGCAACTCGGCCGGACAAGTCGAGTTCCGGGCCGACTTCTTCCTGCTGGCGCCGGCGAACCCAGGCAAAGGGAACGGCTGCCTGCTCTACGACGTGAACAACCGTGGAAACAAGCTGATTCTTGCGGCGATCAACGAGGCGCGAAGCAACGACCCTCGCAGCCTGGCCGACGCGGGCAACGGCTTTCTCATGCGCCGCGGATACACGATCCTCTGGACCGGATGGAACGGCGACGTCCTGCCTGGCGACCACCGAATGACGATCGATCTGCCCGTGGCGACGGAGTCCGGCGCCACGATCACCGGTCGCATCTACTCGGAGATCTGCGTCTCGGAGAAGTGCTTCAGCGCCCCGCTGTGCGGCGGGAATACGAGCGTCTATCCTTCGGCGAGTCTCTCCAACGCCGACGCCCGGCTGACCGTGCGTCCGCGGCGTTCGCAGCCCGAAGTCGAGATTCCGCGCGATCAATGGGCCTTCGCCCGTTGGGAGAACGGCAAGGCCGTGCCCGATCCGGCCCATCTGCATATCAAGCAGGGTTTTGAGCCCGGTTACTTGTATGACCTTGTCTACGTCGGCAAAGCCCCGCGGGTGAGCGGCCTGGGCGCGGCGTCGGTTCGCGATGCGGTCTCTTTCTTCAGATACGCCGCGAAAGACAGCAACGGCCGGCCCAATCCGTTGGCGGGCAGGCTCGACCGTGCCTGCGCCTTCGGCATCTCACAGTCGGCCCGGCTCCTGAATCACGTTCTCCAGGAGGATTTCAACAGCGATGAGGCCGGGCGGATCGTCTTCGACGCGGTGCTCGGGCACGTGGGTGGGACCGGCAAGGCCATCTTCAATGCCCGCTTCGCCCAGGTCACCCGTCATGGCAGCCAGCACGAGGAGCACCTGTTCCCAACTGACGCGTTTCCCTTCGCCACGGTTCGTCAACGCGACCCGCTCACAGGGCAGGAGGGCGACTGGCTCGAACAACCGCGGCGATCGGGACACCTGCCGCGACTGTTCATCACCAGCACCTCGACCGAATACTGGGGACGCGGGGCATCGCTCCTGCACACCGACGTCGAGGGCAAATACGACGTGGAACTCGACCCAAACGTGCGGCTGTACCACATCGCCGGCGGGCATCACCTGTTCTTCCCGCCCGAAAACAAAGGCGCCTGGCGATACCCCGTGAACACGCTCGACTACCGACCGCTGCTGCGAGCACTGCTCGTGGCCCTGGACCGATGGGTGGCCGCCGGCGAGAGACCTCCGGAAAGCTGCTACCCGCGCATCGCCGACGGTACACTCATCGAGGCCCAAGCGTACTTCGCGGCCTTCCCGCGGATTCCCGGAGTGCTTCTCCCCGAATCCTGCTACGCACCGCTGCGGCTGGATCTCGGGCCGCGATGGCTGACCGACGGAATCGCTGACCGAGTGCCCCCGCTCGTGGGCCAGGCTTACCCCACGCTGGTCCCGGCCGTCGACGCCGACGGGAACGAGCGGGCCGGAATCCGCCTGCCTGATCTGGCCGTACCCCTGGCCACGTATGTGGGATGGAATCTTCGCCCGCCCGCCTGCGGCGCGGACCGCATGCTCACCCGGTGGGAAGGCTCGCAATGGCCGTTCCCTCGCACGCCCGAAGAAAGGCGGCAAGCCCGCGATCCGCGGCTTTCGATACTCGAACGCTACCCGACCCGCGACGTCTACCGGGCCGCTTCCAACGACGTGATCCACCAACTGCTGCGGGAAGGCCGTCTCCTGGAAGAGGATGTCCAGAAGCTGGAGGCAGCCGCCCGAGACCGAGCCTTCTGGTCTGCCCAATCCAGGCCGACCCGCCAGTAACCCGGTACCCGCAGAAAAGCTCGTGGGCAATACCGAATCGTCTATCTGACTGTCTGTCAACAACACGCGATCGCTCCATACCCGAGCGAACCGCGTCCTTGTCGCAATCAGCAAAGCGGTGGACAATAGCCGTTTCCCGGAGGCCACCGTGACGAGGATGCGACCGATGCCCCGCCGAAAGCTCCTGCTGCTTGGTTTCCTGGCTACCCTGCCCCTCAGCGCGATCGCCCGGTCGGGCGAGAGGGTGCTCTACGAGAAGGAATCCCCCTACACTCTCATCCTGGTCACCGAGGACGACCGCGGACTGCGCAGCCTGCTGTTCGAGCGGGGCGGGGCCCGGCAGAGTGTCGTCAAGGTCGGCGATCCGGACCACATCGAACTGCCCTACGCGAAGGCCATGCTCGTCGGGCTCGGTCTGGTGAAGCCGCCGAAGCGCGTGCTGGTCGTCGGGTTGGGCGGCGGCACCATTCCGGGCATCCTGCACAAACACTATCCGAAAGCGATGATTGACGTCGTTGATATCGACCCGGATGTCGTCAAGGTGGCCAAGGAGTTCTTCGGCTTTCGCGAGGATGCCACCATGCGCGTACACGTGGCCGACGGGCGCCGGTTCATCGAGCAGCGCGAGAAACCTTACGACATGATCTTCCTTGATGCCTACGGCGACGAGGAGATTCCCTATCACCTGGCCACGCAGCAGTTCCTCGAGGCCGTGCGCGGTGCCCTGAACCCAAACGGCGTCGTGGTCGCGAATCTCTGGAGCCGAGGCTTGAATCCGCTCTATGACTCCATGATCAGAACCTACCAGCGCGTGTTCGCCAGCGTCTGTCTGCTCGATGTACCAGGCACGGGCAACAGAATCGTCATTGCCCTGCCGCAGGAACAGCGAATCGAACGTCGAACGCTGGCGAGAAAGGCCAGGGTCGTATCAAGAAACCAGCGACTGAGGTTCGATCTGGGCGACTTGGTCAACCAAGGCTTCCAACGCGAGCTGGAAGTAGACTCAGCCGCCCCCGTTCTCAGGGACAGGACAACAACCACGGCCGCGGCTTCGCAGACTGTACCATAGAACCTGACGGCCAGAGACCTGTGCGGCCGGCGCGCATGTTTCCGGATTGCAGTGCGCTTGGGTTGCGGCCCGCAAGAAGGCGGTTCGCCTGAGGAGTATGTTTGCCCGTCGGCCAGGGGCCGTGGCGGTGCTCCGGGGAAGGAGATTTCCTGGGCTCCGGCAGATCCGCAACTGTGTCAGGCCCACGAACTGACCCGCTGAATCCGCTTGATCATGTCGTCCAACTCGCCCTGGTTGGCAAAGCCGATGGTGAACGCGTCGATGAACGGCTTGCTGAGAGCAAAACGCAGCGACTCGTTGATCTGGTCGCCCTTGAACGCCCCTTCGCCGACGATTTTCATCCCGTAGATGGCCTTGCCTCGCCGGTGGGCTGCCTCCAGGACCGCGGCCACCTTCAGCACCTCGTCCTGCTTCTCCACGTCCATCAAAACGGCGTACGGGTTGAACCGGGCGAGAATCACCTCGATCCAGGGTTCCTCGGAAGCGGCTTTGAGCGCCTCGATCGTGTGGCACGAGCACCCGACCGCCCGGATTTGACCCTTCTGTTTGGCTTCGCTGAGCACCTCCATGGCCGGCTTCATTTTCTCTCGCCACGCCGGGTCCGTCAGGCAATGCAGCAGACAGACGTCGATGTAATCGGTCTTGAGTTCCCTGCGGAACCGCTCGATGTCGGCGCGAATGTCCTGGGGCGGGCGGCAGGCATGGTCTCGCGTGTGTGACCATACTTTGGATGTGATGACCAGCTTATCCCGAGGAACCTGTCCGATCGCCTCGCCGACGTAGGGATGTGACTTGTACGTATCCGCGGCATCCCACCAGCGGACGCCCTCGTCGAAGCCGTGCCGCAGCAGCTTGATCATGCCTTCGCTGCCCAGGGCTCGCTGAACGCTTCCGCCCTTCGAACCTGTTCCGATCGCAAGGCGCGATGCCTTGATCCCCGTCTTGCCCAGTACGACGGTGTCACGGGCGCTCAGGGCCCGCCGGATCACGGGCGCCGAGGTCGTCGTGGCCGTCTCGCCGAACACCTGGCCCGCGACAGCCGCTGCGGTCACCGCACCGAGTCCCAGGAATTCACGCCGGTTGATCGTTTTCATGTCTGCACCCTCGTGGTCACCACGCGCTATTCTATCCGACAGGACGCTTGATTCCACCAGGCGGCGGCGCGGCCTCAGGATCAGACAGGCTCGTCGTCAACGTCCTCCGCGTACACGGTCGGTTCGTCCGAATGCTCCTGCCTCCCTCCGGCGAAGCCGGCCTGTGCTTCCAGGCTTCGCCCCGAACCCGTCACCACCACCGATCCTTCCCCGAGAACCGCCTCCATCGCCCGGCAGAAGTCCGCTGTCGGCGTCACCCCCGTTCGCCCGTTGGCTCGCAGCGTCACCTTCAGGTTGCCGGTGGTCAGCATCTCGATCAGCACCGTCCGGTCACCCCGGAATCGATTGATCGTGTCGCGGATGCGCTTGAGCAGGCAGGCTTCCGCCCCGACGCAGTTGACCCTCAGCAGCACCGACGAACTCAGCCGCTCGTCGCCAAGTTCCATCGGAGTCACCTCCGTCGCCTTCAACGACGGCTCTTCCCGCCTGCGGTCCACGCGACCTTTGAAGAAAACCAGGGATTCCGGTACCAGTTGCGCCTGGTATTTCTCCAGGTCCTTCGAGAACACGACGACCTCAACCTGCCCCCACAGGTCCTCGAGCGTGATGATGGCCATCTTTGACCCGGCGTTACGGCCGCTCTTGGTCAGCACCGTGCGCATCCGGCTGATCAGTCCGCCGAGGATAACCTCCGCCCCGTCGTCGTACCGCTTGAGGTCGCTCGTCCGCGCGGTGGCGTACTTGAGCAGCGTTTGCTCGTGCGAGGTGAGCGGGTGCCGGGTCACGTAGAAGCCCAGTGTGGCCTTCTCGCTGTCTCTTATACACATCTGACGCTGCCGACGAGTTCCGAA
>JAUCQB010000208.1 GCA_030372985.1 Phycisphaerae bacterium | reverse complement strand
CTCAAGCGCCTTTGAGGTGCTTGTTGCACCGATCGTGAAGCACCACGCGTTCCACCGGACCGAGAACTTCTACCGGTTCGATCCGACGAGCCACGATGACTTCGTGAGGCTGCGGGCCGAGTACCCCGACCTTCGCATCGCGGTCGAGAGGATCTTCGGCTCGGGCGAGATGGTCGCCGTCGCGTGGATGCTGACCGCGAGCCGGGACTCCGGGGACATGCTGATCCGTGCCGACGGCACGATGCTCCTGCGCCTCGAGGGCGGGAAGATCCGTGAGATCTGGGAGGGAACGGACGCGCTCGGCCCGCCGCTCCAGCTCGGCAAGAGGATGTGGAGTTCCCAGGATTCAGTGGACACCCTGGCGCCGAGGTTTGTGAGCCGCTTCGAACTGCTCGGGGCTCAAGCCTCCCAGGTGACTGTGGCGCCGCGTTCGATTGTAGAACGTCACGATGTAGTCGGCCACGTCGGTCACCGCCAGCGCTCGGTCCCGGTAGATCTGTTTCTTGATTCGTTCCTTCTTCAAGCTGCTGAAGAACGACTCCGCCACCGCGTTGTCCCAGCAGTTGCCCTTCCGGCTCATGCTCGGCTCGAGGTGATTGGAGTGGCAGAAGCGGCGCCACGCGTCACAGCCGAACTGGGTGCCCTGATCCGAATGCACCAGGGTGCCGCGCGGGCGTCGGCGACGCACGGCCATCAGCACGGCGTCGAGCGCGAGTTCGCGGCGGATGGTGGGGCCGGTCGCCCACCCGACGATCTTGCGGGAGAACAGATCCATGACGACCGCCAGATAGAGCCAGCCCTGCCATGTCCGAATGTACGTGATATCGGTCACCCAGGCCTTGTTCGGGCGGGTCACCGTGAACTGCCGTTGCAGGATGTTCGGAATCAGGGCGGACGGCTTGCCGACCGACCAGCGTCGGGTGCGATAGCCATGCAGGGCGCGCAGGTTGTTCAGCCGCATGAGCCGTGTGACGCGATGCTTGCTGCAAGTCTCCCCGGCCTCGCGCAGGTCCAGGAAGACGCGTGGAGCGCCGTAGACGCCCTGACTCGCGACGAACGAGGCGCGGATCAGCCGAAGCAGCCGGGCGTCCTCCTGGGCTCGATTCGAGATCGGTCGCTGCAGCCACTCGTAGTAACCGCTCGAGGCCACCCCGAGCACGCGGCACATCATCTGCACGCTGTACTTGTCGCGATGGGTCTTGACGAACTCGTACGTCGCGCGGACTCGCCCAGCACTTGGTTTCGTGGACATCGGCATCGCCCTCCCGGGCCACTAGGATGCCAGCCCTGTCCACCAAACCCTGGGAACTCCACAACGCTTTGACTGGAGGCTCCAGCCGAAGAACGGCCCCTGGCCGCGCCCGTAGCGCCCGCCGTCCGCCTGCGCTAACCTGCCCTCCCTGCGGCATGGATTGACCCGTTAGCTCAGTCGGTAGAGCACCTGCCTTTTAATCTGAATCAGCCCATTCGTCGTCACGTCCGGGAAGACGTTGATACTCAAGCGCCTCCGCGGGTTGGCCCCCGCGGGGGCGCTCTTCGT
>JAUCQB010000207.1 GCA_030372985.1 Phycisphaerae bacterium | reverse complement strand
CATACGAGATACACAGCGCTGTCTCGTGGGCTCGGAGATGTGTATAAGAGACAGCTGTGGCCATCCTGACCGGCCCGAACATGGCCGGCAAGAGCACTTACATCCGTCAGATCGCCCTGCTGACGCTGCTGGCTCAGACGGGCAGCTACGTTCCGGCCGCGTCGATGCGGTTCACGCCGGCCGACCGAATCTTCGCCCGCATCGGCGCCTCCGACGAACTGACCCGCGGCCAGTCCACCTTCATGGTCGAAATGACCGAGGCAGCCAACATCCTCAACAACGCCTCCGAGGCCAGCCTGGTCATCATCGACGAACTCGGGCGCGGCACCAGCACCTTCGACGGGCTGGCCCTGGCCTGGGCGATCGCCGAGCAACTGGTCGTCAGCGTCGGCTGCCGGACACTCTTCGCCACGCACTACCATGAGCTGACCGAGCTGGAGAAGTACATGAACGGCGTGGTGAACTACAACGTCGCCGTCCGCGAGTGGCAGGACGAGGTCGTGTTCCTGCACCGCATCGTTCGCGGCAAGACCGACCGCAGCTACGGGGTACACGTCGCCAAGCTGGCCGGCGTCGGTCCGGAGGTCGTCGCCCGAAGCCGCGAGATCCTGGCCGAGTTGGAGGCCAACTTCTCGGCTACCCGCCGGGCTCCGCGCCGCACCGCCCGCCGCAACCGCCGCGACGATCAACTCTTGCTCTTTGCCGACCCGGCCGACGAGGTCATCAAGGAGATCCGCCAACTCGATCCCCACAAGCTGACGCCGATCGACGCCTTGCAGGCCATCGAGAAATGGCGCAAGCGCCTGGAAGAGTGAGAATGGAACAACCCCCTGTCAGCCCGCGGGATCGTCAAATGGCTCAGCGCTGCGTGGAATGCCCGGTGTGCAGTCGCGCTCGCACGAAGCAGCGGGGGCTTGCTTTCTGGCTGGTCAAGAGCGTCGAGGGCAGCCTCTGCCCATACTGCAAGGCATATGAGCGAGTCTATGGTCGGAAGGCACATGAACCCGTGAACGGCTCGTGATTGACCAGGAGCGACCCTGTCTCAGACGGCAGGGCTTCCAGAAGGCGTCCGTCGCCGCTGCATCCACAAACCCACGGCCAGGACGGCCGATACCACACACAGGCAGGCAAACGCGATGAACGCCGGCTCGTAGCTGCCGGTCCACTGTTTCGACTGGTTGCCGGCGACCATGCCCAACAGCCCGGCCACACCGCTGGAAGTGAACATCCACGCGTAGTTGGCCCCGAGATTCTTTGCCCCGAAGTAGTCGGCTGTCGCGGAAGGAAACATCGACAGGCACCCGCCGTAGTTGAACCCGACAATCGACACGGCCACCGCCAGCGAGAATTCCGTATTCACCTTGGCCAGAAACAGCATGACCGCGGCTTGGGCGATGAAGTTGGCCACGAACGCGGGCGTTCGGCCGACAGCGTCGGAGATGAAACCCCAGGCAATCCGCCCGGCGGCATTGAAGATTGCCAGCCAGCCGACCGCCGCCGCCCCCTTCAGCATCAGCGCCTTCGTTGCCGCTGCATCGAGAGCCCCCCCGGCGGCCAGGCGTGCCTTAACCAGTTGCTCACCGGCGAAATTGGCCGCGATGCCGATCACCGTCAGCCCAACGAGCACGCCGCTGAAGAACATCAGCCACAGAACGTAAAACGCCGGCCGTCGGAGCGTCTGCTGCCATGTCGAATCCCGGCCGATCCCCGGCGCCGCGCCCGGCGGGTTACGAAGCATCATCGCCCCGGCCGTGACCACCAGCAGGCAGACCAGGCCGTGTACGATGAAAAACCGCTCGATGCCGAACCGCTCGATGAAGCCGAGCGCCCCGAAGAGGCTGCGGCCCTTGAACAAAAAGGCCCCGAACCCGAACCCGGCGACCGCCACGCCGCAGACCAGTCCCTTCTTGTCCGGAAACCACTTGATCAGCGCCGCGATGGGGCAGACGTATGCGAAGCCAATCCCCGCCCCGGCCATCAGACCCGCCGTGGCCCAGAGCAAGATGAGCTTCAACCACGGACCGGGCATCCAGTCCAGCAGCAATCCGGCCGTCAGAAAACCGGCTCCGATCAACACTCCGCCGATCGTCGCAGTGAACCGCGGGCCCTTGAGATCCTGAATCCGCCCGGCGAAGAGCATCACCCCGGCAAACGCGACATAGCACGTCGAGAAGATGTACTTGAGCAGCCCCTCCCGCCGGTCATGTTCCTTCCGCGCCGCCGCCTCATCCTCCACGGTGATTGGCGGTCCTTTCGTGACTCGTTGCGGTGAGTCCTCGAATTCCTCGAGCGTAAGGGCCGATGGGAAGACCTTCTCCTGCAGCGGCGTCCAGAAAATGCTGTAGCCATAGACCGTCCCCAGGATCAACTGAACCGCCACCGCCCCGATCAGCACAAACCATCGGGCCGCACCTCCACCATTGTGAATCTGCGATATCGACGGATCTTTGGACAGGACATTGGATGTCAACTACGTGTTCCTTCCCGCATCAGGTCACGGCCGGCTGGCCGGCGGCAGTCGTTTGAGAACGAACCGATAGGGTACCGGTTTGGCAACGGTTCTCTGGAGTGATTCCATCCGTTCGTTGATATCCGCGATTCGCCGCGAAGCATCGCCAAGATTGGGATTGCCGCCCAGATACAGGCCGGAGAGTTTGTCGGCCTGAACCAGTTGGTTCCGCGAGTCGGTCAGCATGATCAGCGTGGCTGCCTGAGCATCCCACGGACCGCCCGGAACCCAGCCGTCCGGCGTGGCGGAGGAGATGTTGATGCCTTCCCCCAATCGTTCGGCCGGCCAGGTGCCGACCTCCCGGCCTGCGACGGTGAGCTGGTAGCGGCCGGGCGAAAGCCCTTTGACCGCCAGCATGTATCGGTTGAGCTGGTCGGGGATTGGGATGAACCGAAACTGCAGGGCACCCAGCGGACCAAGGTTGAACGGCAGTCCCTCGTCGAGGCGATGGAACTCCACGCCTTCGGTGGACACCTTCAGTTCCGACACCTTGCAGCCGGAGGCCTCGGCCACTCGCCCCTCGGCCGCATCGATCGTCACTGAAGAGACCTCGGCCGGGGCCCCGAGGCCTTTCAGAATCGCGAATCCCATCGCCAACTGGCCCAGATCGTTGAGGTGGATGCCGTCGGCGGCGTGCAGAGTGTGCTTGTCCTTGTCTTCCTTCGCCTCACGGTTGGCGGTCCAGATCCGCTTCTGGATCTCGCGCATGGACCGCTGCACGTCGATCGCGCCGCCGCCGAGAGATCGCGACAGAGCCATGCCCTCGTCACACATCCGCTGGAGGTAGTCGTTCTCGCTCTTCTCGGGCTCAGCCCCGGTGATCGCCGCCGAGCAGATGAACACGCGAACGCCGCGATTTCTGCACTGGGTAACGATATCGCGAACGCCGTTGAGGTACTTCTGTTTGTGTTCGTCGTCGGCCTTGCCGCCCCAGCCGATGTCGTTGACACCGTATGCCACGGTTACGAGTGTAGCCCCGCGGCTGAGAACGTCTCGCTCAAAGCGGGCAGCGCCGCCGGCGGCCGTGTCACCGCCCCAGCCGGCGTTGATGAAACGAACTTTGCGGTCCGGGTAACGTAGGAGTGTGTAGTTCTCGACGACCTTGCCGTAGCCCCGTGCAGCAGTGATGCTGTCGCCCAGGAAGACTACCGTATCGCCGTCACGGATGGCAAACTCTGCTCGCAGAGAACATGTCAGGGCGAACGAAAACGCCGCAATTCGCCAGATTCTCACTTCAGCCCTTCTTGCTGAGGAACTTGTCGAGCTTGTTAAACATCGTGGCTCGCTGATCCGGGCTGGAATTCAAGAACTCGAACATGGCGGCGGCCACGACCTTCTCTTTGACATACCCCGCTCTCGAGCACTCTTTGTCAAAAGCCGTCACCAGTTTGCCGGGCAAGTAGTAAGATCTTTTGGGCTTATCCATGATCGAAGTCTCCTTGTGATGAAAGCAGTCGGTTTCCTGAAGCGAACACCATGGAACTTCTGATCGGAGCTTGATGATACTGCCCTCTTCCGAGAACAGCAAGAGGTTCCGCCGCCCCACCGAGAGCCGATAGACTCCGACCACTGGGCCACAGGGGGCAAGTGCTGGTCATGCCAGCCGAGGCAGGGCTGACGGTCCACCGGGCGTCTTCGCCAACCTCGGCGCAACCGGGCCTCGTGCAATCTCAGGGCCGGCCGTAGCCGCGCCTCGGGCGACGATCTCGCCGCCAGGCAATTGCCCGGCGATGCCGAACCTACGCGCGGCCAAGGTTGTGTGTGTGCGTGTGTGTGGGGGGTAGATATTCGCAAGCGCCCATCCTCGGGACCGCCTTGGCGGGGACAAGTGAGCTTCCCCGCGCCTGGGTTAACGCCTTCTGGTGGTCCCGTTCCGCTCAGCGCACCCTGCATCTGGAGATTGTCTTGACGGTGTCGCCTGGAGAGTCGCTATTAGTGGGGCATCCCGTTGCCAACCATACCACCTGTTGGAATTCGGAAAAACCCGAGATGTGCAGGTTTGCGGAGCGAATACTGGTGTTTCGTTGGCAAGACGGCGTCAACTCGCCGCGGTGACCGTATTCCGCCTGCGCAGCCGGCGAGTCTCCGGCGCCTCGGTTACGCAGGTTCCAAGAATCCGAAACGCCCTGCTGATCAGTTGAAGCGTGCTCCGGTCGAGCTTGGCCGGCTCGGTACCCACCTCCGGCCAGCCGTTCTCGTCGGGCGTCAGCTTCTCCCAGTTGTGGAACAGCCGGCCCCACTCGCTTCGCAGGATCTCCTCGACCCGGCTCTTGCCGTTGTACGGGTACCAGTACATGTCATGGTAGAGCACGCTCGCAATATACGCCCATGGGGCCATCCATGTCTTGAGTGACCACTCGACCGTGTTCTTGAGCCCGCCCCAGTAGATCTTGTGCTGCATAGAACTGGCGAAGGTCATCTTCTTGAAGGGGCCGTCAAAGCGCCAGTTCTCCCGGGCGGCCTCGGTGTCGCCGACGATCTCGATTCGCGAAGGATCGCCGCATCCGAGCCCCAACTCGTGGGCCAACCGGATGAACTTGCAGTCTTTCATCGGATCGAGACCCATCAGTTTGGCCGCCACGGCGTCGATCGCCACCTGGTCGGCCGAGGCCAGCAGCACGTTCTTCACGTGCGGCACCATGCATCTCGGTCCAGGCCCGTCACCGGCGAAGGTCCCGTCCATCACCGCGAACACGCCCCGGTGGATCTTCTTCTGGATCATCAGCAGATCCACCAGCGTCTCATGGATCACCGGGTGCGTCCAATGACGGTGCTCGTTCAGCAGACCTCCGAAAGCGTTCTTCATCGCACCGGTCGTGGTCGTGAAGACGTGCGTCTTGATCGTCGGCAGGTGGAGAATGTTCTCGCCGATGAACCGCCGCGGGATCGAGAAGCCCTTGGGATAGACCTCGTTGAGGCACAGGAACTTCGTCGTCAGGTCGCCCACCGCGTCGCGGATACTGATCCACTCTTCACCCTCGTAGAGGTGCACGTTCCGCAGACCGTGGGCCTGAACCACGTTCAGTTGCTTGTTCTCCCGCTCCCCCAGGTGAGCATCGATGACCACCGTTCGATTGTGACACGCGTGGATCAGTTTCGGGTCATACCCGTCCCGTTTCATCGACCGGATAACACCCTCAAGCTGCCAGGGCGTGGTGCTGCTGCCGGGATAAAAGAAATGCCAGGAGATGTTGACTTTCAGGGCGGTGTCCGCCGACGGGTCAAGGATCTCGCGATATCCGGCCAGGTTCATAAGCTCATGATAGTCGGCTAGGACTGTCGCGGGTCGCGTGCGCAGTATCGCCACCTTGGAACGTTCCATCAGGGTATTCTATCCCTCTTGACGGCCTTCAGCAACGCCGCGCAAAGAAAAGACGTGCGCGGTTGGTCCCGAACACGCCTGGGTTGACAACAGTCCAGCAGGGCAAATGGATCGATCGCTCAGGCCTTGGCCAACAGGTCCTCGACCGACTGCCGCAGCCGGTCCATCCGGAACGGCTTGTTGATGAAGTCTTCCGCGCCGAAAGTCTCGGCACACTCCTGGTAGCGCTTGCCCTGGTTGCCGGTGATCATGATCACGAACGGCTTGGTTCCCGGGGGTTTGCGGGCCTTGAGCTTTTCAAGAACCAAAAAGCCGCTGCGTCGCGGAAGCATGGCGTCAAGGATCAGAAGGTCGGGCTTCTTGCTCATCGCCAGGTTCACGGCGGTATTGCCGTCGGACGCCGTGGTAATCTCCGCCCCGCTCTCCTTGAACAACTCAACGATCGCGGTCAGGATGTCCGGATCGTCGTCTACGACCAAAATGGACTTCCCATCATATGGTGCTGCCATTTCTCATATTCCTCCGGAAGCAGTTCCAGTGTAGCATGTCGTACTGCACGTGTGATACATGCGTGGCTATCCATGTAGTATATCCAAGTCCGGCCCGACATGCAACAACCGCCCCCCGCCCGCGACCAAGGTGCTATTGCCCTGCGGGCTGGGCGGACTTGCCGGCCCCCCGGCGGCTCGGGTAACATGTGTTTCTGCCTGTGGACTTTCGGACCGCCCCGAGGCAGATACGAGCCGGTCCGGTCGGCAACCAGGGCCGGTTCCCTATCACTTTGCCAGCCGTGCGATCGGGCGGCCTGGCGTGATTCCGGGACCCCAACAGGGTTCATCAGGCGACAAGAGGGTCGACTTCGGCCAGGGGTTTTTGTGCGCCTGGGATCCCGGCTGAAACGTCGTGCCGGCGCGCCTGCGGGCTGTCTCTTATACACATCTCCGAGCCCACGAGACAGCGCTGTGTATCTCGTAT
>JAUCQB010000206.1 GCA_030372985.1 Phycisphaerae bacterium | reverse complement strand
AGAGACAGGGGCTCGACAGGGTGTCGGTTGCACCAGTCGCGATTAACGCTTGGAGAACTGGGTGCCACGGCGGGCGCCGCGGAGACCGTACTTCTTGCGTTCCTTCATGCGGCTGTCGCGGGTCAGGTAGCCACCGTCACGGAGAGCCCCATCGAACTGGCTGTTGGCCAGCTTGACCGCCCGAGCGACGCCCAGGACGACCGCTCCGGCCTGGCCGGTCGGTCCGCCGCCGGTGGTGTTGACGAAAACGTCAACCTTGCCGATCAGATCGGCCGCACGCAACGGGGCCAGGCAGTCCTGCCGGTCGCGTTCCTCCTTGAAGTACTGCTCGATCGGGTGCTTGTTCACCTCGAACTTGCCGGTACCCGGACGGATCCGGACGCGGGCCACGGCCTTCTTCCGACGGCCGGTGGCCCAAAAGTACTTCTTCTTAGGATCCGGCTCCGGAATGGTCGCCGAACCTGCTGCTGGTGCCGCCTTGTCTTTGACTTCTTCGCTCATCGATGCAAGCATCCGTCTGTAAATCGGTTCGTCCGCCTCACCGGCGGCCGATCATCCATCCTCACGAATTCACGCCCTGGTCAGTTCCAGCGGCTTGGGTTGCTGGGCCGCATGCGGGTGCTCGCTGCCGCGGTAAATCTTGAGTCGCTTGAGCATCCCAGTAGCCAGCTTGTTCTTGGGTAACATACGTCGGACCGCCAGTCGGAGAACCCGATCGGGGTGGGTCTTCATCAGCTTGGCGATCGGGACGATCTTATGCCCGCTGGGATAATACGTGTAGTAATCGTATGTCTCCTGCTCCATCTTGCGGCCCGTCAGCCTGACCTTCTCGACATTGATGACCACAACGAAGTCGCCGGTCAGGACGTGGGGGGTATAGGTCGGCTTGTGCTTGCCCATCAAAATGGTGGCCAACTCGGCGGCCAATCGCCCCAGGACCTTGCCGTCGGCATCCACCAGGTGCCACTCGCCGCCGGCGTCTCCTGTCTTGGCGACATAACTCTTCATTGCTGCGGTATACATGCGTGCAAACCACTCCCTAACCGGACTGTGGGCTCTCTGCCGACCTATTTCCCGTTTGCAGGGCAGAGCCCCACAGTTTAGCGGATTATGATCTCAGGTCAAGGCGTCGCAGCATGCCGTGGCGAGGCGGCCATCGCAAGTCGCGTGGGATGGGGGACTTGGGGTCAGGGTTGTGGTGAACCCTTTCCCGTACCCGGCCCCGACGGCGCAGCCCGAAAAGCCCTAGCCTTCGTGTAGACAAGGACTTACGCGCGGCACAAGAGGCAAGGTTTCAGCTTACCTTTGAGCCCGGCTCGATGTCTGCGTCGGGCTGGAGAAGGATCACCCGCGTATGGTCCGGACTGCTGGCCGCCAGAAGCATGCCATTGCTCTCCTGCCCTCTCATCATCCGGGGTGCCAGATTGACCACGACAATGATGTTCCGGCCAACCAGGGAGGCCGGGTCGTAGTGCCCCCTGAGACCGGCACAGATCTGACGCTGTTCATACCCCAAGTCGATCTTGAGGACCACCAGTTTGTCAGCGTTGGGATGGTTGGAGGCCTCGAGCACCTTGGCCACCCGCAAGTCCACCTTGACGAAGTCCTCGAACTGAATCACGCTCGGTTGATCGCTCATGTTCCTGGCTCCCGAAAAGCCGCCGAGGTAACCATGCGGCGGGCTGTCCCAACAAGACAGGCGGGAGTGTACCGCTCCGCCGCCCCGGCGTCGAGGGCACACTCGGCGGTCCTTGTGTCCGTGGCAGGAGACGATATCCTGCCTGTTCACATGTCGTATGCAGGAGGTTGCCATGTTCTTTCTCTGTTCGGCCTCGGTCGTGGTCCTGAGCGGTTGTTTCGCGGCGGTTTCAGATGCCGCGACCAGCATGCCGGCCGCCGCGACCTCTACCGCTGCCGGTCGCATGCGACAGTACGACATCACACAATTCGGGGCTGTAGGCGACAGCAAGACGAAGAACACGGAGGCGATACAGAAAACGATCAATGCGGCCAACGAGGCGGATGGGGGGATTGTTTTCGTTCCGCCGGGGATCTACCTGACGGGTACCATCTATCTTCGCAACCATGTGACGCTGTACCTGTCGGCCGGGGCGACCCTGCTGGGCAGCACGGACCTGGCGGATTACCCTTCCAACGAGACAACCTTTCGCTCCTACACCGACCATTATGTTCACCAGAGCCTGATCGCGGGTGAGAACCTGCACGATATCGCGATCACGGGCAGAGGCGTGATGAAGGGGCAGGGCTCGGACCGGGCCTTTTCCGTCTCGGCGTCCGATCGAGGCTATCGCAGGCGGCCGTACATCATCCGGCTCGTTTCCTGCCGCAACGTCCTGGTGGAGGGCATCACGCTGCGGGACTCTCCCATGTGGGTGCAGCACTACCTGGCATGCGACAACCTGAGCATCCGCGGCGTGACCGTGCGGAGCCGGGCCAACAACAACAACGACGGGCTGGACATCGACTGTTGCCGAAACGTCCGGGTCATCGGATGCAACATTTCCTCCGGTGACGATGCGCTCTGTCTCAAGAGCACCGCCGACCGGCCTTGCGAAAACGTCGTCATCAGCGATTGTGTGCTGAGCAGTGCGTGCAACGGTTTCAAGCTGGGCACCGAGACCAACGGCGGATTCAAGAACATCACCTTCAGCAACTGCGCCATGTACGACGTCAACCTCGGTGGCATCGCTCTTTTGATCGTAGACGGCGGAACGTTGGACGGCGTCATCGTCAGCAACGTGACCATGAAAAACGTGGAGACGCCGATCTTCCTGCGCCTGGGCAATCGAGCCCGGCCCTTCAAGGACAAGATGTCTGCCCCAGGCGTCGGCCGGCTTCGCAGCGTGGTCATCAGCAACGTCGTAGCCACGGGGTGTGATCGGACGGGATCGTCCATCGTCGGTTTGCCGGACCACCTCATCGAGAATGTCACGCTGTCGAACATCCACCTGACCTGTGAGGGCGGCGCACCCGCCTCGCAGATACCAGGCGAGGTTCCCGAGAAGCCGGCCGATTACCCCGAGTTCAACATGTTCGGCATCCTGCCGGCCTACGGTTTCTACTGCCGTCATGTGGACGGCCTGACGCTTCGCGACGTTGCGGTTCGGTTTGACAAGCCCGACCAGCGGCCGGCCCTGGTGTTGGACGATGTTCGCAATCTGGCGTTGAGCGGCTTGCGTGCCCAAGGCACTACCGGCACGCAGGCGACCATCGCGATGAGGGATGTCAGCCGCGCGCTCATCAGCGAGTGTGTGGCCCCCATGGAAACGCCCGTGTTCACCTGGATCGACAAAGGGTGCGAACGAATCAGCGTGATCGGCAACGACCTGTCTGAGGCGACACGGCCGTTCGTCTTTGCGGAGCCTTCCCTGGCGGGTTGCCTGTTCGAGTCGGCTAATCGGACCGGACGTGTGCCTGTTGCCCCGCCCGCCTCGACGACCGCTCCGGCCGCAAAGTAGGGACGCAGATCACACCAGCGGCCAAACGGAACAAGAAGCCGTGAGGGCAGACGGACCGGCAGTCACCAGGCGGATGGCCGGGATCGCAGCCTGAAACAAAGTGGGACGGCTTTAGACCGGCAAGATGCCGGGTGACTGCAGGTCCCACACTGCAAGATGCCGGTCGCACACTGGATTCGAGCATGCACATCTACTGTGAATCCACGGCGATTTCTGCCCAGTAGGCACCTTCACGCTCCCAATTATTGGGCTGGTTGACCAGTTCCAGATTGACGCTCTTTCCCGCGAACCTGCTGAGGTCTACTGCGATGGTCATCCAGCCGTCAGTCGTCGACTCCTTGCCGACCAGTTTGTCCATGAGCGTTTCGCCGTTGGCCTTGACGATCAGCAACCAGTCCCCTTCCTTGTGATGGCCGACCACGAGCCGCAAGGTGGTCTTCTTGTTCGCCGGGACGTCCAGCGACCGATACAGTGTGCAGCCGGTCTTCTCGTTCAGCGGATGGCTGACATACACGTTTTTCTTGCCGCGGACTTCGTCATGCAGGCCGGGGTTCATTTCTCGGCCGCAGTCGCGGATCTTCCAGCCGGGGGCAAACTTCTCGAACGCCCGTATGGGACCCAACTCGGTAATCCTGGCTATTTCCTCCTCGGTAAACATGCTCCCGGCAATCGGCCCGGGTTCCCAACTCAACATCAGCGGGCTGGGCTTGGGCGCCTGCACCAGGATGATGAAGACCTCTTCGCCGGCAGCGTCCTTCTCGATTCGACCGCCGGCCTGGACCAGCGCCTGCCGTGCGAGCTTTTCGCAAACGTCCAGCAGGCCGGGGAAATGGTACGCCGTGTGGCTGAAAACCTTCGTCTCGTCGAGCTTCTCGGTGAAGCGGGGCGGCAGCTTCGAAAGACCGATCGTCGTGAACAGCACACCGCCCGAGCTCGACGGGTTGCAGTCCGAGTCCTGGCCGGAGCGGCAGGAGATCGTGATCGCCTTGTCGAGATCACGGTTGCCGAAGAGCAGGCCCATCAGCACGTAGGCGCCGTTGATCTTCACATCGATGCCACCGTTGGACGCCTTCTGGTACTCCGGATCTTCGCGGTACTTTTTCTGGCACTTCTGCCAGGCCTTCTGCCAGTCGCCGGGATCCTCGCGGTACCACGCCAGCATGTCGCGGACCATCTCCGCGTACTGGCTCTTGGCGGGAATGCATTTGAGACCCGCCTCGACGATCTTGACCGGATCGCTCTCGAAGAACGCCTCCGCGTACATGCCGCCCATGAACTGCCCGCCGTAGACCCCGTCGCCGTAGTTCATGAGCCGGCCGAACTTCTCGCCCAGCCTGATCGCCACGTTCGGCAGACCGGGTGCGATCAGCCCCGAATAGTCGGCCTCGATCTGGTAGTCGATGTCGTTCGGACACTTGTTGAACCTCGGGTGGCTCGAATCGGGTGGGGCGATGCCGTCGCGCAGGTTGTTTCGCCCGGCATTGTTTGCGCACCACAGCGGATACTTGCTGTTGGCAAAGTCGATGCCGGCCTGGCGGATCGGAACATCGAGGCCGTATTGCTCCATGGAGCGAAGGAAGGTCATCTCGACGTACAAGTCGTCCTGGCCAAAGGCGTTGTTGATCATCTCCGGCTTCCATGCGGGCATCTGGTCTTCGGGAATGATCTTATCCGCGAACTTGAATTCGGTGGGCGCCCCCCAGGAAACGCCGGCGATCTGGCCGATCCATCCGGCTTTCATCTTGTCCCGGTACTCTTTCACGGACAGGCGGCGGAACTCGGCACCGTGGGCGGCAGCCATCGTCAAGAGAGGAACAACGAGTATCCCGGCGAGGACGCGGGATCGGACTGGCATTGGATGGACGCGCGTTGGGATCATGATCGGACCTCCTTGGTTTGTTGCGACATCATACGTTGTCGTCAACCGGCATGAGGATAGGCGACTTTCGCCGAGTTTTCGAGCCGATGGAAAGGCCGACGACGGGCACTGCGCCGGGCAGAGTCGCGGGCTTGACACATCATGCCGATTCCGGTCTCTTAGCGTGCCAGACATGCGACGTCATGCGCGGTCCGGGCGGGCACATGGGACTAACACATCACAGTCTGGTCAACTTCGCTCACCTGGACCATCTCTGCGAAGAGGTCATCTGGAACGGTGAGGCGTGTCGGATTGTCCACATCTACTGTCCGGCCCCGGACTACAAGCGAACGGCCGATCCTCAGGAAGGGACGGCTTGCGTGGACGACGCGGCTCGGGCGGCGGTGGTTTACCTGCGGCATTTCGAGATCACCGGTGACGAGCAGTCGCGAGACAAGGCCGAGGGGCTCCTCCGGTTTATCGGCTACATGCAGACGCCGGAGGGTTTGTTTTACAACTTCGTGTACACCAACCGACTGGACATCAACAGGAATCATGAGCGCAGCCGGGCCGACGGCGTGACCTGGTGGATGGTGCGGGCGATCTGGGCGTTGGGCACGGGCGTGCGGGCTTTACAGGAGTCTCATCCGGCAATGGCTGCCCGGTGCGAGGAAAGCCTGCGCCGCTGCCTGCCGGCCTTGTCACGGCTGCTGGAGCGTTACCCGGAATGCGAGCACCACCGCGGGCGGGTCATTCCGACGTGGCTGGTCAACAATGATGGCGCGGACGCGACCAGCGAACTGCTGCTCGGTTTGACGGCGTACCATCAGGCCCGCCCGTCGCCCGAGATTCAGGCAATGATCAACCGCTTCGCCCAGGGCATCTCGATGATGCGATACGGGTCGATGAATCAGTCGCCCTACGGGATGCACGCCTCCTGGCGCGACGGCTGGCACCTGTGGGGCAACTCGCAGACGCAGGCCCTGGCCGAGGCCGGGATCCTGACCAGTGCCAAAATGGAGGCTGAGCACTTTTATCCCCGCCTGCTGGTCGAGGGCTACCTGCACTCATTGACCTTCGATGATTTGCACAATATCCGCTATTTCGAGCGAGTCGCTTACGGCGTGCGGGCGGTGGCGGTCGGGCTGGTTCGCTTGTTTGAGGCCACGGGCGACGAGCGCTACGCGATCATGGCCGGGCTGGCGGGCTCATGGTTTCTGGGCAACAACCTGGCGGGCAAACCGATGTACGATCCGGCCACCGGACGCGGTTATGACGGACTCCACCAGGAGGGACATATCAACTGCAACGCGGGAGCCGAATCGACGACCGAGGCCTTGTATACCCTGCTGGAAGTCGGGAATCACCCCCAGGCAGCCTGCTGGCTCAATGTCCGGCGACAAGACACACAGCGCGAGACCCGCGACGGTATAGATTGCTTCTACCGCGTCTTTGAGGACGCTGCCAGCCATCCCCCGCGGCGTATCGGCCTGGTTATGAATTTGACGCAGGAGACATTCGAACTGATGCAAGACGAAGCACTTGATCAGTTCCTCGGGTAGAAACCATCCTGGTTCGAGCAGACTTGTGGGGCGCGCTCTGCCGGACGCGCAGCTCGTACTTGCAGGGAAATCGGACCACGGACCACGCCCCCCATCGCCTGGAGATCGGCGGCGGGGAAGCCGTACGTCCCCGCCTATTGCCGGGAATCGACACGGGCACCGGATTCGAACGCCGCTGACCGCCGACCGCCGACGGCTTCCTACTTTCTGCCCAACCTATCCCAGGGAATCTCGATGCTCACCCGGGCCTGGCCGCGGGCCGGTCGGCGGCAGCGCAGGATGACCTCGCGGTGCATCGGAAGCGGAGCGATCGGGTAGATGTGACCGAAGTTGGTCAGCTCGATCACCGGCTGGTTGCGCGAGGCCCGCAGGTGACGCTT
Organism: Phycisphaerae bacterium; assembly: GCA_030372985.1. Taxonomy (GTDB): domain Bacteria; phylum Planctomycetota; class Phycisphaerae; order UBA1845; family PWPN01; genus JAUCQB01. The sequence goes on along the minus strand of JAUCQB010000206.1, from coordinate 10,476 downwards.
GAGAGCCTCGAAGACCGCCTTTGAGAGGTTGGCGTCGCCGTCGCGGAAGTTGCCGAGAATGATTCCCTCGGCCCTGTCCAGCAGACCGGCCAGCTTGAGGCCCGCCAACATGCGGTCGACGGCTCCGACCGATTCGTTAATCTCTTCGAGGGCCAGCCACTTGCCCGCCGGGTCGATGAAACCGGCGTACCGCGAGCCGATCAAGGGCATGATCACGCTGATGTTGCCCCCGACGATGGTGATCGGCTTTGCGGCCGGTAGCTTTCCCCCCAGCAGGCGGCCCGAAGGCACCCGCGGCGAGCCGCGCCCGTCGAGAATGGCCGCCACCTCGGCGATGAATTCGGCGAACATCCCGCGATAGGTCCCTGCCGCCCAACCGGCGCCGAAGCCGGCGCAGTGGGCGGGATCCACGGGCATCTCGGCTGCCTGGAGATAGGCATCGGCCCGCTTGGTCATGAAACGGCGCACCCCATCGAACAGGAACAACGGCCCAAGATCGTGCAGCCCCACCACCTTCGGATAACGCCCGGCAATGGCAATCAGGCTGGTCATCTCGCTGAAGCCGAAAATGTGGATCGTCCTGCGACGCCGCTTCAGCACGTCGAAATCGATCTTTTCCAGGATGCGCGTGAACCAGGACCCGCCCCGCACGGTCACCAGCGCGGCCACGTCGTCGTCCGCCAGGACCGTCTCGATCTCGCGGGCCCGGACGGCGTCGTCGGATCGCCCGCCGTGCATCTCGTCCTGTTTAGCAAAGATCATCCCTCCGTTGGCCGTCACCGTGTAACGGCCGTTGAGCCTGCCGGATGCCAGGGCAACCAGTTCGCCGGCGTTTCGGATACCGAGCAACTGCATGCCTTGTGTCGCGTAACTGGCAACCGCGGTCAGGTGGATACGCGGTTTGGCTGCCATCGTCTCACCTCCTTGCCGCCTGAATCAAAGCCGCAGCCCGTGCCGGGTCGACCGGGGCGGTGATCACGCCGCCCTGCTTGATGGCGGTACCAACAATGACGCCGTCTGCCACGGCCAGCAACTCGGCCACAGTCTCAGACGTCGCCCCGCTGCCAACATAGATCGGCCGGTCCGGAACCGCCTCTCGGACGGCCTTGAGATCGGCCAAGTCGGTCGGCTTTCCGGTTGCGACACCGCTGACGATCAGCCCGTCTGCCCGGCCCCGGTGCGCGGCTTCCTCGGCGGCCTGCGAGATCGGACGGGGGCCCAGCGGCATTGCGTGTTTCACGTGAACATCGGCAAGAATCGCGGGCATCGCGGCAGCCGGATTGCCTTGTGCGCCACCGGCCAGGCGGCGCCGATATCGAAGGGTCTCGTCGGCCCGTCCCGCGATCAGCCCCTGGTCCGCGGCATAGACACCCGTATGCACGTTGATACGGACGAAGGCCGCCCCGCACACGCTGGCAATGGCCACGGCTGCCAGAGCGTCATTTCGCAACACGTTGACGCCGACCGGCAGAGAGACCGCCCTCATCACCGCTCGCACCGCCATGGTCATGAAGGCAACGGTATGCGGATCAACGCTCGCCGGCCTGAAGGGGGCATCACCCAAGTTCTCAACGATCAGGGCGTCGAACCCCGCGTCGGCCAGAAGCCTGGCATCCTCGCATGCCGCTTCAATAATCCGGCTGAGAGGCCGCTCGGCGGCGGGACTCCCGGGCAATGGGGCCAGATGGACCATGCCGACAAGCGCCCGGGCTGGCAAAGGGCTGATGGCTCCGTGCATGAATCAGACTCGGAAGCGGTCTGTCTCAACGGCGGTCGCGAAAGACCGCCACGATATCATCGAGCGGAACGACGAATAACTGGTTGCCCGGCTCAAAATCCACAGGAATCGAGTTCTTCGGGTTGAATAACACCCGGTCGTACTGCCGGACGGGGAAATCGTTGTCGTTCGAAAGCATCTGCGAGACCGTCACCACCCGCCCGGTGATCGTCGGGATCTCGATGTTGTCGGGCAATGCAATGCCGCCCTTGGTTTTCTTGCGATCTTCGTCCTTGCGAACCAGGACGCGCTTACCGAGCGGCTCGACGGTCTTGAGTTTGGTCTTCTGAGGCCGAGTCTCATGCATCATGCCGTCTCCTCTTGCCCGAAGGCAAGATACCTGGCTGACAAACCTCCCGCGGCGGTCATCACAGGAAACCAGATTGATTATAGAGAAGAGACACCGCCCGCGCCAACTCCGGCGAGACAACAACCGACCGCCACGGCATGGCGGGCCGGCAAAGGGCTGTCACTTTCCGATCGGCTTGATGAGCGGCGAAGTGGGCGGGCTCGTCCGGGACTTGAAATCGCGGACCCACTCGAGGAATTGGTTTTGGGGAATCGCACCGGTCAGTGACCGGTACTTCCCGTCAGGTGAAACGAGAATGAAAGCAGGGTAGCTGGTCACCTGATATTTTCGCAGCGAGCCGACGTACATCGATCCAAAATCCCGGTCAACCAGGACGTTGATCGTGTCCCTGAATTCAGCCTCCACCTCGGGGGCGGAGAGCAATTCGCGGCCCTTCATCCGGTTGGAGGTCGGATCCGTCCACAGTTGATAGAAAATGAAGAGGATCTTGCCCTCGTCGCGGGCCCGCTGCTCGGCTTTCACGACATCCCCGAGATCCCACCGGTATCCTTGCTGACAACCGGTAGCCAGCGTCAGAGCCCCCAGACCAAGCAACGTCATCCCCAGGAAACGCCGATCGGACCGACACAGCCGGTTGCGGACACTGGTATGCATGTTCACAATCATCCCCGATTGGTGGAGCACCTCATGCGGCAGTAGACTGTCGTTCCGGCCGTGAGGCGGGCCGGTTGGTGATGAAAACAGTCTGGAACAGATCCATGTTGTCCAGTTTGTAGCGGAAGTCGACTTCCAGCCCCGTCGCCTGGGCCAGTTCCTGCAAGCACAGGTCGCTGCGCCAGCCAAGGTGCTGACAGAGCGGACATAGCCACTTCTCGATGGTCCCAAACACCCGATTGCTTGATCGGAAGTGGTTGATGATCACCACCTGCCCGCCCGGCTTGCTCACCCGGCGGGTCTCCTCGATCAACTTGACCGGGTCGCTCACGACCGTCACCACGTGGCTCAACAGCACGTGGTCAAAAACGTTGTCCTCGAACGGCAGTTGCAGAGCATTCCCCAGCGTCAGCCTGACCCAGGACATGCCGTGTTCTTCGATTCGCCTGCGGGCTCTCCGAAGCATTCCTTCGCTGAGATCGATACCGACCACTTTGGCGTGCTTGGGATACGACGCCAAGGCCAGGCCGGTGCCGACACCGATATCCAACACCCGATCACCGGGCTGAATGCACATCCGCTCAATGGCCCGCGTGGTCCGGCGATGCACGATCGACGGCCAGAACAGATCGTAAAAGTAAGACCACACATTGTAGATCTTACGAGTGGTATGCTCTCTCATGGGGCTTCACCTCGCGCCGGTCACCAATCTAACGCTGTCGTCGACGAGCCGCAAGCTGAGGCCGACTGACGCCCCGGGCCAGCTGCAATCCGGCTGGCACTGAGGCGCCTTTGAGGCCTCTAGTCGCGGCAAAGACGTATGGCCGACAAGGAAAAAGCCTGAATGGGCCGACTGTGCCGGGACACCAGAAGCCTCGCCACGCCCGAGAGGCTCGTCTCAATTGTAGTGGGTCACGAGCAGGCACGATGGCGACAGGGCCAAAAAAAGGCGACGACCGGCCGTCGCCGATCGTCGCTGTTCTCTCTCCCGTAAGCTAGGGTTACGCCTCGTGGCGCATTATACGTCACCGATGTGTCCAGGTCAAAACAAGTCTCCAAACTAATTGATCTTGCAGCACTTACAGAGCCTAACGACACCCTAATAGGCCTGATGGTTATTGAGAAATCACAGCCGCTCATAAACCAACTGAACCAGCCTCACGAGGCGCCGAAGCAATGCCTAAGCCGTTAGAACTGAGTATTATCGGTCCGAGGGCACCCCGGGGGCTCCAGACCCATTTTGACGCCTTGACGTCACCGCAAGGCTTGGATGGCCTCGCTCCGACGCGTCTGATTTAGGGGCTCACCCTCCGTCGTGGCCTGTAGCAGGGCCCACGGAAGCGGGGGTCGGCGCGAAGGAAGACTGCCCAGGATTCTCAGGAAGCCAGTTTCGAGTTCTTGATGCCACAGCCATAAGCGTCGGTTTTGGGCTTGGCCACGGTCCTGCCGGCAAGCAGATCCTCGATGGCAGCCGCGACGTAGTTCTTGTCGCCCTTGTCGTCGATGGCGCCGGCGTAGGCGAGTTTGCCTTCCTTGTCAATCACAAACATGTGGGGTGTTCGTTTGGCCCCGTAGGCATTGGCCACTTTCGCGTCGGCATCGTGAAGGATCGGAAACGCCAGACCTTGCTCTGCGGCATAGACGCGATTTTGATCGGGCTTGGCGCCTTCCGTGGAATCGACCCCCAGCCAGACCACGCCCTTGGCGGCATATTTCTTGTAGGTTTTCTGCATCTGCTGCTTTTCGTGAGCCCCGAGGCTGACCGGACAACCCTTGTTGATCCACTCCAGTACGACGATCTTGCCCTTGAAATCGCTGAGCTTGAACTCCTTGCCATAGACGTCCTTGATCGCGAAGTCGGGGGCCGTCTGTCCGGGTTCGGCGGGCTTGTCGGTCTGAGCCCCTGATGAATGACCGTAAAGAAATACGCCTGCCGCCACTGCCGCGACTGTCAGTATCGCCCATTTGTTTTTCATGTTGATTTCTCCTTGAGGCTTAAGGGGTCAAAGACCCGACTACCACACGCTCTCACAAAGGCTTCAATAGATACAGTTTCGGAACCAGGCCAGGATCCAGCATCCCACCGGCATGCAGGCGCTACCGGCGTCGACTCGGGGTCCTAAGGATCGCTCGCAAGAGAGTCTAGTCCTCTGCCCGACCACCGGCAACCCGCTGGTGCCGCGGCGTTTGTTGTGGAGTCCCCTCTTCTCAACGCGTATGATATAGTGGGGTTGGAGGCAGCTCGTGGATGCCCCCTGAACCCAAGCCGCCAGGAAACATGGAGCCAGAGGAATGCCGTCGAAGGATCTGCGCCCGATTATCCAGGATTGGCCCTTTGAGTCGGGTCAGGTGAAGGTCCGCAAGATCCGCGGGCTGGACAACCGCGTGAAGATCCAGATGCGTATCGATCTGGGCGTGCTGCAGATGGAGACGGAGGGTCGGCCGGACGGCGAGCGCCCCTATAACTACGAATCGCTCCTGGAATACCATCTGGCCCGGCTGGAATCTCACAAACGGCGCAACGGCACGGACTTGGGGTTCACCTTGTCGGCCGATGACTGCCTGGCGATCCGCGACGAGAGCCTTCAATACTACCACCGATACCTGGCCAGCTTCGCGATGGAAGAGTACGACAGGGTCGTCCACGACACTCAGCGGAACCTGGACGTGCTGGACCTGTGCTCCAAGTACGCCGAGCAGGAAGGCGACCGGATCGCCCTCGAGGCTCACCGGCCGTACATCATCATGATGAACACCCGGGCCAAGGCGTTGGGGGCCATGGCCAGCGGCCAGTATCTCACCGCCCTGGCTCACGTCGAGCGAGGCTTGGTCGGCATTCGCGACTTCTTCAAGAAGTACGCGGATTCAAAGGCGTTCAATCACAGCCCCGAGACCGTGATCCTCAAGGCCCTCCGGCGGGAGATTCGCAGGCAGTTGCCGGTGGACCCGATCCGCAAGCTCAAGCAGGAACTGGCCGACGCCGTGGCCGAAGAGCGATTCGAAGACGCCGCTCAACTCCGCGACAGCCTGGAAGAGTTTCTCAAACAGCACGGCGGGCAATGATGGGTGGCCAGCCACGGATGGCTTGCTCCCCGGTATCTGACCCAGCCATTGTGCTTTTCCCTGTTGGCTGAATTCCCGCTGCCGCGCCCGCCCTGCGACCCAAGATTCAGCGCACCCTCCGATAGACAGCCAATAGCCTATTGTGAGAGGCTGTGGGATACAAGACCAGTTGTTCTACGTCGGTGCCGAACGAAGCCTGCGCCAGAGGTAGTACACCGGCACGCCGGCCAGAATGCTGCCGAGGCTCAGCAGCGACGGCATCGGCCATTGCTTGAACGCGAAGACGGCCGTGAAGAGCGTCGCCAGCATGAAGAAGGCCGGCACGACGGGATACCCTGGAACCCGAAAGGGCCTGGGCATCTCCGGACGTCGGAAGCGAAGGACATACACCGCGCCAATGAACAGCAGGGCAAACAGCGACAACCCCACGGCCGCGTACTGGTAGAGACTCTGGAAAGCGGTCAAGAAGAGGATCACGATGGCGCAGCCACTCTGGGCCAGCGTGGCATTGACCGGCACCTGCCCTCGCCGACTCAGACGCCCGGCGATCGACGGAAACAGCCCGTCGCGAGCCATCGCCAGGTACACCCGCGGTCCGGTCACGACAAACGCATTCACCGTGGCCAGGAACGTCAGCCCGACCGCCGCCGAGAACGCGCCCGCAACACGCGGCCCCAGCGACCGCTCGACGGCCATCCGGGGAACCTGCTCGGCGTTCTCGACACCCACCTCCGCGAGCGGCACCGAAGCGGCAAAAAACAGGGTCATCGCCAGATACAGTGCGGTCACCACGGCGGTTCCGAGCAGCAGCGAGCGGGGCAGAGTCGTCGCCGGTTTTTTCACTTCGCCTGCCAAGTAGCTCGCCGCGTTCCACCCGCTGTAGGCAAACATCACGTAGAACAACTGCGAGGCGGCGACGCCGAGTTCGACTTGGGCCGGTGATCGACTGCCGGAGATCTGTTGAAGGGTCGCCCCTCCGCGGATGAACCCGGCCGCAACCGCCGCGACAAAAACGCCAAGCTTGACGACGGTGGTCAGGTTCTGGACCCAGGCCGATTGGCGATGCCCCAGAAGGTTGGGGGCGGTGACCAGGATGATGATCGCAGCGGCCAGGAGCTGCGTGGACAGAGACACGTCCGATCCCCCCGCAACCATCCCGAAGGCCTGCAGGAGATAATTGGCGGCCACATGAGCCGTGACGGCGAGCGGAGCTGAAAAACCCAGAAAAAATGATGTCCAACCCGACAGGAACGCCGGCATCGGCCCGTAGGCTTCGCGCAGGTACACATACTCGCCGCCCGCCCGAGGCAAGGCGGCGGCAAGCTCCGCCACGCATAAAGCACCGCACAGCGCGAGCAGGCCGCCGAAAATCCACAGCCCGAAGATGACGGTGTGACTGCCGAGCGACGCCATCATGTAGCCGGGCGAAACGAGGATCCCCGTTCCGACCATGCTGGCGATCACCACGAAAGTGGTGGTGGCCGGCCCGAACCCGCGGTGCATCTGCTCTTCAGGAACGTCCATGGGCTCCTCCGTCCCGACGTCATCATCGCGACTTCGAGCCGAAAAACCAGTTTCGGTGAATTCCAACCGCTGACTTGGGAGATCATGGCCGCGCGCAGGAACAGAGGCACTGCTCGTGGAGCAGCAGCACCCGCCGACCGGCCGATCAGCGTTTCTTGAGAGTCACGCCGACTCCGGCGCCTTCACTGTGAAGAAACAGCGTTTCCAGTTTCGAGTCGGTGGTAACGGCTTTGAGGTAGCCCGGGTCGCCCTGGCCGGGCCTCACGTTGTGAGCGACGATCAAACCGCCGGGGCGGACAAGCGGCAGGAGCTTCTCGAGATAATCCAGATAGCCTTCCTTGTCCGCGTCGATGAAGAGAAGGTCGATATTGTCCCTTACAGTCGCGACCTTCTCATGGGCATCGCCCTCGACAAGCGTAACCAGCCCGTCAAGGCCGGCTTTCTTGAAGTTCTGGCGGGCGAGAGCGGCACGCTGAGCGTCGATCTCGAAGGTGGTGAGCCTGCCACCCGTCGCCTTCAAGGCCAGGCCGAGCCAGATGCCCGAGTATCCGTTTGAAGTCCCGATCTCGATCACGTGCTTGGCGCCGATGGCTTCGGTCAGCAGGCGGAGCAGCCGGCCGTCTTCCACGGGCACGTTCATCCCCCCTCGCGGCGGGTTCTTGTTCAGGTTAGTCAGCAGATCAAGGATCTTCTTCTCGCCTTCGTCCTTGGGCACCGCTGTTGACTCGACAGTCGCGGCACGGCCCCCTGGCGGCGGGCCGCCGGGTCCTTGGCCGTCGCGTCTCGGGCCACCCATGCCCGGCGGGCCACCCTCACCAAACGAGGGCTGGAGTTCCTCGGGCGTCAGGTCGCCGTCGTTATTGTGATCCAGTGTGGCCAGCGCCGCAGCCGCTTTCTCCCTTTCCGCAGCCGAGATGGTCCCATCCTTATCCGCGTCCAGTGCCTCGATGACGGGGCTCGGCGGGGCCGGCGGAAAGTCCATGCGGCCACGCCCTGTCCTTCCAGCCGGCCTTCTCGTCTGCTGGGCCGCCGCGAGACCTACCACACAAGCGGCGCACAACGCCGCCGCAGAAACCAGTCTGATTCTGATCATAGAGACTCCCTTTCATCTGAATTGCCTCGCTGCAGCGGGGTCATTCCTCGCCGCACAAGCGCGTCGGCATCCTGCGAGTCATCGCGTCTCCACAAAACGTGCCGGTACGCTGGGTACCCCATATTGTAGGCCGATGCCGTCTGCCTCAGGAACAGGAGCAGATCGGCATCGGCTTTCCTGCATTCTCAAACCTGCAATCCCTCCGCGGCCCGCTTGCGGTCACTCAGCGTCTGAGGGAGGAGGCGGAGGAGGCCCAAATCCGCAGCCACCACGACCACCGGGCCCCATTCCATGGCCTCGCCCCGGAGGCGGCGGTGGCGGAGCGGCCGCGGCCTCATCTTTGTCGATCTTCTCATCCTTGCTCGTGTCGATGCTCGCGAAGACCTCTTTCATTTGTGCCGTGACAGGCGTCGTGAACTCTTCGAGGCTCACGAATCCGTCCCCATCGGTATCCAGACGCATGATCTGCTCACCCGGCTGGGGCTTTTCCTTGTCCTTCGGAGCCTCCGGGGGCGCGGGACGCAGTTCCTTGGCCGACAGGACACCGTCTTTGTCGGCATCCAACGTCAGCAGCGAAGCTGATGCGCCGGCGATTTCGGCTGCGGAGAGTTCGCCGTTCTTGTTGGTGTCCAGGGCCGTCATAACTGGCATGGGCGGAGGACCGCTGCGGAACATCGGTTTGGCAGTCTCATCGCTCCACATGCCTTTGGCCTTTCGGGCACCCTGTCTGCCCTGGCCCGCTATGGCCCACCCGATGAAGCACACCGTAATCACCGCTCCCATGAATGCGATTTTGGCTTTCATTGTTGCTCCTCCTTCGCTTTGGAGACCCGATATCGCCCCGCAGACGTTCCGCGTGGCTAACCATAGAAACGCGGAACCCGCGGCCCATTCCACAGCCGTCTTCCTCGAAAAAAAACTACGGCGGCAGAGTCCGCTTGAGGTCTTTTCCTGAATTGGCTGATGGGGACGGGTAGAGCTTTGAGCGAGGAGGGTCATGGATGGCCAGAACCCGATCCCGTCCACGGGCGTCGGTGGAGAAGGCGCTGCACACTTGTGGTACTCGTTGTCCGCGCTGCGGCAAGACCATGTGGTCGGCCTATACCCACTGCCGCACCGTGACGACCCTGGAAGGTCTGCAACGAATCCGACTGCACATCCGTCGGTGCCAGAATCCCTCATGTTCCCGCCACCATCTGCCGTACCGGCCGGAAGAGGAAGGGCGCATTGCCCTGCCGCAGCACGAGTTCGGACTGGATGTGATCGCTCTGGGGGGGCGTTGCGGTATCAGCAGCACCGCAGCGTCCCGGAGATTCACCTGGAGCTGGTGAGCCGGGGCATTCGTATCTGCGAACGAAGCGTGACCAATCTGCTCGACCGCTACGATGAGTTGGCTTCCCTTCGTTTGTCCGACAGCCGACGATTGCAGAGAATCCTGTGCAAGCAAGGCCGTGTGATCCTGGCTCTGGACGGTCTGCCACCAGATGTAGGACACGAGGTGTTATGGGTTTTGCGGGATTGTTTGTCGGGAGAGGTCCTGCTGGCCCGAAGCCTGTTGTCGAGTACGGAGAGCGATCTGGCCGTCCTGATTTCGGAAGTGAAGAGAGGGTTGTCCGTACCGATTGTCGGGGTGGTTTCCGATGGCCAGCACTCCATCCGAAACGCAGTGGCCATTGCCTTGCCCAAGGTCGCTCATCAATTGTGTCACTTTCATTACCTTCGGGAGGCGGCCCGGCCGATCTACGAGGCGGATCGCCATGCCAAAAAGGAACTCAAGAAGCGGGTTCGCGGCATTCGCCCAATCGAGCGTCAGGTGGAGGCCCGAACGGATACCGAGGCCGAGGCGATTCGGGGCTACTGCTCCGCGGTGCGGTCGGCCATTACGGATGGAGGGCCGCGAGTTGGCTCCGAGGGATCTGCAGGCATGGCGCGCCTTGCGTGCCGGCCTTGAGCAGCGACGGTCGGCCCGGTCGCTCCGCTATCGCTTCCGTCGAGACCCCACCGCATACCTTGCACAACTTGAGTCCCGCCTCCTCAAGCGGACTTTGCCGCCGT
>JAUCQB010000205.1 GCA_030372985.1 Phycisphaerae bacterium | reverse complement strand
GACCTTGGCCCAGGCGGCGAACTGGTCCAATATAGAGAAAAGCCGTCGTTCGAATTCCTTGTCAGCATGGGGGTCAACGCGTTCCACAAGTCGGCTCTGGATTTCATCCCCCGTGCTGTCTACCTCGACATGCCGACCCTTATGATAAACCTGAAGAACGCCGGCAAGCTCGTCCTGACACACCGCGCTGAATGTCAGTGGCTTGATATAGGCCGGCCTGACGACTATGAACAGGCGTTGGCTCTCTTTGAGCAGAACAGAGGCCTGTACCTGAGAGAATCCAGATGACAAAGCGGGTTCTGGTGACCGGTGCGGCAGGATTCGCCGGCGCATACATGTGCGACTATCTCGCCGGCCTGGCAGACCGTCCTCGTGTTGTTGGCGCCGATATTGCAGGAGGCGGCGTGAAGAGCTGCGACAGCTTCCATTCGGTCGATCTGTCGTCTGCTGACCGCACATCTGACCTGATCAGGAGCGTCACACCCGATTATGTCATTCACCTCGCCGGAACATTCGGCACTGATGACTGGCGAAGTATTTATAGCACAAATGTTCTCTCAGCCCTCAACCTCCTTGAGGCAGTCCGCCTCCACAGGGCGGGTGCAGTAGTCATTATGGCTGGTTCTGCCGCCGAGTACGGTTCTGTTCCCGTTGACCGGCTTCCGATGACCGAACAGTTGACTTGCACACCGGTGACACCGTATGGCTTGAGCAAGGCTATCGCCACGCAGATCTCAGAGTATTATCACAGGGTCCACAAGGTCTGTACGATGGTCGTGCGGCCATTTCAGCTCATTGGCAAAGGTGTCACGCCGCGCCTCGCTCCAGGAGCGTTTGCCTCACGATTGGCCGAAGCCCGCCGCTCCGGTTCCAGCGAGATCAAGGTGGGAAACCTTGCGGCCAGCAGGGACTTCCTGGACGTCAGGGATGCGGCAAGGGCAGTCTGGATGCTTTGTGAGAAGCCGGCCGCAGGCCAGACGTTCAACGTGTGCAGCGGAAAGCCTGTCAGGACGGGCGACCTGTTGGATCTGATGATGCGCAGTGCGGGGATCCAGGTCCAGGCCGTTGTCGAACAAAGCTACCTGAGAGGGAACGCCGATGCAGATATCGTCTATGGGAGCTACGATAAGATACGCGAACACTGCGGCTGGCAGCCGGTCATTCCCCTGCAAGACTCGATTCGGGCGATGTTCGAATGAGTTGAGGTGCTGATCCATGCGAACAGTTCTTGTCCTAGCCAGGAACGCGCATATGTCCGGCGGTTGATCGGATCATCCTGATCTGCGGCGGCGGTGGGCTGCGCCGATCCTGCCGGCACGGGTCCGCAGCTGCTGAAAGAGCAAACCACAGCCAGGCTGCGTATTCTTCGCCAGGCCCAGCCGTACTCGAACCAGATGGGGTCCGTTCGCATGTTGCCTGGCGCAGCCCCCTCTTCTGTTCAGGGCACGTGAACGCACATCTCGATTTCGATCTGGTCACCGGGGCCAAAATCAGCGATCCACGCGTCCTTAGGCAGGCTGCTGGCGAATGGAGCCATGATGCTGCCGGACGCCAATTGAATGGTCCCTGTGCTGCTCATCGAGACAATGAGTGCCTGAGCGGCCAAGTCATCGGTGAGTAGCCGCATGCCCGCAAGGTTGCTGGGGTCCGGGACCTTGGTCGGCGTGGTGACCGTGCCTGCCGACGTGTCGGCACTCCGGATGCTGACGCGGCCGGTGAAGACCTCCGAGCCGCCAAGACCGAGGACCAGTGTGTTCCCGGAGGCCTGGGCCGAAACAATCTGGTACATGCAAGAGTGAGCGGCGTTATAGAAGCGCACCATCCTGCCGACAAGTGCCTGAACATCGGTTGCGGGCCAGTCGCAAGTGACTGTCACGGTTTTGTTGTCGTAGTCGGCCGCCGAGACCGAGCCTGTGATCGTCGCGGGGGCGGAGACCTCGATAGGCGGCTGGCTCATGGTCAGACCTGTGCCGCCGGCAGCGAAGCCCCGGGTGAGCTGTCCGTTTGAGACGGTGACCACGGCGACAGCCGAATCGCAGGACAATCCGGATGGAAGGGTGAACGTCGCTCCAGTCTCCGGAGAGACTACAATGGTGTCGGTTGCGCCGGCACGCTGAAGCGACAGTACGATGGTCTGGTCACTGCCCTGGCCAAGTGAAGGGTCGTTTCTCACGCTTATTGACTGGATGAAAGACTGGCTGCCGGTCGGTTCCCAGACTGTGATGAATGTATTGCCGGACGCATCGGCGGATCGTCGCACGAGCATGTATTTCAGGATCGTCGGGATCAGGCGAAGCGGCGACACGTAAGCGTCGGCGACGATCACATCCTGTCCAGTTTGAGCGGGTACGTGTACGCGAAGGCCGGCGAGATTGTCGGTTGTGCGCCACTGGGCCGTGATCGGGCCAGTCGGCGCGGCATGCTGCCAGTAGAACAGGTGGGAGTAACCGCTGCCATTGTAGTGGTAGTAAGGGCCCGCATAGCCGGGCGCACCGAGAACCGGATCATCGTAGAGCTGGCCATAGGAGACGTTTGTGCCGGCCAAGGTGCCCTGTGTAACCGGGGCAGAGAGCGCTGTGCCGGCCATTGTGAACTGCCCTTCCGGGCCATGGATGCTCAGGACGTGCTTGTCGCCGCCGCGGACCCGGAATACGTCGACCAGATAGGAATTGTCGTCATCGGCGTCAACCAGCACAAGCGTGCGGCGATAGACATCGGCTTGTGCGTAAGTGCCGGCGGCGTCGATGTCGACGGCGTGGACCGTCGGGCTTTCATGAAACCGCAGGACTTTCCCTGCGATGTTGCCGTCCTGCTTGCGATCGTCGACCAGCAGGGTGTTGTGGCTGACGGTGTTTTTGGACCAACCCCAAACACCAGGGATTAAGGAGTTCATCTGGTCCGGATATCCAAGGTCGGGTGACAGCCGTTTGCATTGAGCGAATAACTCGATGTTCAGGCGATCGCTGTGTCCGTGTCCGCCGCGCGGGCCGTAGTAGACGGATGCGGTCGTTTCGTCGCCTATGTTGTTAAGAATAGACAGGCCGTATCCATCAAGAAGCCGACTCTTCAAGCGATGGTTGTAGGAGGCGGCATCGGACTCGAACTGCGCCAGGTCGAGGGGCCCTTGAAGGCAGCCCTCAAGCGTGGGGATGAAGCCGTCGACCAGGCCGCCCATCTGCTGAAGTGCCCAGGCGAAGTCGGGCCGGCCGAACTGGCGGTACCCGGCTTCGTAGGCGGCGGCGGTCGGCAGGATCCACCCGACGTCGATGGTGCCGGCATCCCCGTTTGCCGGAGTGAACCGGCCCGTACAAAGCATGCGGAGAGGAGCCTCGAGCATCAATTCCACTTTGGGGTCGTCAAACAGGTTGATGTTCGCCGCCAACAAAGGAACTCCAAACTGGGTGATGGCGTTGACCCAGTATGAGCAGTAAGTAGGTGAAGTCTCGATCGGCATTCCATCCTTATAGACCAGATTGTACAGCGCGTAGTTCAGGCCCTCGTTTTCAAGCTGGTCGCCAGTATTGGTGAATATGCCTGCAAGCAGTGCGGCTGTGGGTCCGTTCTGTCGAACAATCGCCGTATTGACCAGGGCGTGCTGATGCATCCCGAAGTTGCCGATGATGTCCTTGCGGGCGATGGCATCAATGCCTTCTTCGAGCAGGTTGGCCTCGATATTGGCTCTGATCTGCTCGGAGGATTGCCAGGGAAGTGAGAGAGGGGTACTTCCTACGAGAGCATCAAAGACGAGTTCATAAGCGACGGCAAGGTCGCGAAGGGTGAAGGTTTCCCAGACGGTCATGAGGATCTTCCCCTTGTAGATCCCAGCCAGTTCGGCATATCTTGACTGCTGGTTGTAGTCCATGCCCGGGTAGATCTCCGCGATACGATCGAGCATGACGATGGCCTTCTCGGCATACACTCGCTTCCCGGTCAGAGCATAGGCTTGTGCCAAACGATTCACAGCCGGCAACCATTCACTCATCCAGCGCCAGTGACAGGCGTAGGCAACGAACCAGTATTTCTCGCCGTTTGGGGCGACATAGCCGCGCCCGCTGTCGACGTACTTGCCCGTCAAGAGGCTGGAGTCCGTCATCCCGCTTCGGTAATAGGCGTCGAAATCATTGCTGGGATAGACCTCTCCGCCGACAGGGCAGATGACCTTGAAGCGATTTGTGGGATGCAGCTTCCATGGATATGTCCCGTACTGGTAAACGGCAGTCCCGTGAACCGGGCAGCCCTTGGCTGACACGTCCCAATCCCGGCAAACACGGGAGTCGGGCAGCAAATCTCGCAATTGCTCGTTCGACAACCGTGTCCACGGGTCGGCCAAGATAACGCTGGAGTTGCGAATCGTCATCGCGGTCGGGTTTGACGACGCCAAGCGCCGCAATTCGGCAATCTGTTCATCGGTGTAGAGCGATCGCGAAGTCTTGAGCGGCCATTGGGGCTGGCGCAGACCGCTCGGGGCCGCGGTCACGGTCACCGGGATCTCCGCGCAGATGGGCTCCTGGCTCTGCGGCGGCGGGAGGGTCAGGCACAGCCTGGCCGCATAAGTGCCGCCGTTCTCGTAAGTGTGCGTGACGGACAATCCTTCGGCGGTGGCCGTCTGATCGCCGAAGTCCCACGTGTACGTGCCCTCCGGTAGAGGCGAGATCGTGGCCGACTTGGCCGTGAAGGTCACCTGCAGCGGTGCCGGGCCTTCTTTGGGTGAAACGGTGAGTGTGACCTTCGGAGACAGCACGTTAATGACGGTGATATCGATGGTGTCGCTGCTGGTCGTCGTGCCCGCCGTCACGGTCAACTGAAAAGTCATCACCGAATCGGCAAGCACAGGCGGTGCGGTAAACTTTGGCGTCAGGCTGCTGGTTCCCATGAGCAGCACCCGCGGCCCTGCGATCTGCTTCCAGAGATAAGTGAGCGACAGACTCTCACCACCGCTGACGGAACCCTGCAGAATGACTTCCTGGCCTTCCATGACCGTCAGGGCTTCTCCGGCGTCAGCGGTAAGAACACCGGTGGCTGTGTCGTCACCGGCTGGATTGGGCGGATTGTCAGTGACATCTCCCGATGATGGCTGGTCGGATGGTGGCTGGTCGGGATGAAAGCCGAGGACATCACCGCCGGTGAACCCGCCGCCGAACAACGGACCCAGATCGCATGATTGACCCAGGCAGCAGGACAGCAGAAGGAACCCGGCCAGGAGCCGATAAGAGCTGACAGAAGCGTGTCGCGTCGCCTGCTTGCGGTTCGAGTGACATTCTCCGTCGTTCACCGGAGACGATGATGTACAGAATCGCGGTGTCTGGCGGTTCCTTGTCTGCATCGCGCTTGTTCCCCTCTTCTGATATCGTGCCAACCCTGCTGTTTGTTTGCGGACGTCAAGTCCGGATCACCATCAACAACAGGTGTAAGATACAAAAGCAATGCAGACAACGACCTTTGGGAAAACTGGGGTGATTTGGCAAGCTCGTTTTGCGGACCCAAACGTGCGAGAATAATGGGGTCAGATGCGGCGTTCACGGGCGTTTATTACGAGACCTGCGGCACGCCGCAGCGTACGTGTGCGTCCAAGAAGCCGGCGGTGAAAGGCGGCGAGGCTGCCAGTCCGGCGAATCATCTTCTCGGACTCCGATAGCGACCCGGCAGCAAGAGGCTTTCGGGCACATGGGGACGTTCGAGCCGGAATCGAGCGTTGCCGGACAGCCGGCCGGCACCATGGAATTTTCGCAGGCTGCGTCCCGGCGTGCGAATTCCTCATGTCGCCGCGTACGTTGGTGAGGCGGCCATGGGCAGGGCTGCGGCCGCAGGGCCGGGAACTGCCGCCGAGACGGTAGGTGAAGATCTGGATAAGCTGATCGCTTCGAGTACCTGCGTTATCGGAGCGAAACGGAAGGCATCGAAAAGGCGGCTCAACCGTTGGGGCATACGCGATCGCCACAGCGACTGCATGACGCGGCGGCGGGTGGAGAAGCGCAATCCGGCCCTGCGAAAGACACCGACCTCGTCCGAAGCGAGTTCATACGGATGCAGATAGACGACGGCCGGGTGGCCGCCGGCGTTCATGCTGCCGATGGCCTGAGCATGAACCCACCAGGGCAGCAGTCGCATATAACCGCCGCCGCAGACGGGCACATGGCAGCCGAAAACGCGCAGCGTGGCCAATGGAAACTCAACAAGATCACAATTGCCCCAGCGATGGGGGATGCG
Source organism: Phycisphaerae bacterium (assembly GCA_030372985.1). Lineage (GTDB taxonomy): Bacteria > Planctomycetota > Phycisphaerae > UBA1845 > PWPN01 > JAUCQB01. The sequence continues at coordinate 12,916 of JAUCQB010000205.1, read as the reverse complement.
CGGCGCGTCGTGAATACCATAGCGAGCTTTCCGGATCGGAAAGATGCTCGAGCTGTATCGAAAACCGAGGTTTGCCAGAATCGGCCCGGCCCAGAGCGATTCTCGGGTGATCGAAAAGGCCGGAGCCCGGTAACCCAACGGCCGTTGGCCGGTCTGCGATCCGATGATCTCGATCGATCGCCTGACGTCGTCCTCGAATGGCCGAGGCGTCAGCCGGTACACCAGTTCATGCCCATAACCGTGCGAGGCGATCTCATGACCGGCGGACTGGATCCGGGGCAGAAGCTGCGGATGCCGCTCGCACACCTTCCCAAGCGCAAAGAACGTCGCCCGGACGGAATGCTTATCCAGCAGCGTCAGCAGCCGGTCGACGTTGCCGACGACATGGTCGGTAATCGGCAGGCTCGGATCGAGGACCGCCTGAGGCCAGTCCTCGAGGTCGATGGTCAGGGCATTGAGCATGCGAGCTTCCTGGGGCCTTTCTTCTGTTGGATGAATCGGAAGGTTTGACCCGCAGCTTTGGTTCTCGGACGCCAAGGCAGACTGCCTTTTTGCAGGTTGCAGCCCAAACACACCGCAAGCCACCAACATGCGCGTACACCGAACAGATCTCTGTCCGTAAAGTCTTAAGCCGGACCGCCTTGCTGCGGGCGGCAGCCCAAACACACCACGATCCACGAAAATGCGCGTAAAACGGACAGATCTCTGGCCATAAGGCTATAAAAACTTTCCAGCACCCTTTCCGAAGGCTCTCCCGCTGCTGCCTGGAATCCTGACAGATTGGTGGGAAGCCAGCCCTCAAGGCCGGTTTATTGACAAAGACCGGCCTGCGGCGTTAAATAAGTCCTTGAGATCGCCGCGGATGTGGCGGAACTGGCAGACGCGCAAGGTTCAGGTCCTTGTGGGGGCAACCCCGTGGAGGTTCGACTCCTCTCATCCGCAATTCTTCGATCATTAGACGGAATATCGTCTCATTTTTATCTGAGGTCACCTGTTGACGACCTAGACAGCATTCGCGGATCGGTCACCGCCTCAAATCGGCCCCCCAGAGGTAACTATTATGGGACAATTTTTCCAGCCCTGCGGTGATTGGGCGGCACCCCCCCCGTATTCCTGTCACCCTCTGCGAGGGCGCGAGCATGGTGCCCTGACGCCTTCACTGCGATGCCTGTCGGGAGCCGCCCTCGCAAGCCGCCGGTGGCCAATGGCGTTGGAATCGGTTTCGTGCCGATGATAAGATAATAAGGGTATAATGAGCGAATCTCGTCTGGAGGCCGGGGGTTCGATGGGAACGGCAGTCCTTGACAATGCGACGACAGGTACGATGGACGCACCCAGTGGATCACCGCTTCTCTCAGGTGGCCTTGAAGGGCTGCTGAGGCGAGAGTGGCTCATCACCAACGGCCGCGGGGGCTACGCCTCGGGAACAGTGGCCGGAGTGCCGACGCGTCGTTATCACGGTCTGCTCGTAGCGGCCGCCCGTCCGCCGTTGGAGCGGTGGCTGTTTCTCAGCGGGGTGCTCGAACGCGTGGGCGTCAACGGCCGGTTCTCGGAAGCGGCGACGTTCGAGTTCGACAAGACGTTCCATCCACAGGGTTATCGGCTGCTGACCGATTTCGCGGTGAGCAACAATGCCGAGATGCCTTGGGTGCGTTTCACCTATGCCATCGAAGACGTCAGGATGACCAAACGTGTTTTGTTGGCCAGGGACCGGGATGAGGTCTGCATCCGTTATCGAATCGAGGGACCGCCCGGGACGGTTCTTTCGTTCGGTCTTTTGCCGTTCCTGGCGATGCGTGATTTCCATGCCTTGACCCGTTTTTTTGAGGGCAGCTATCCGCTCACGCAGGTAGACAACCTGGTTGCGGTCGATGCCTTCAAGACCGGCCCGCGCGTCTGGCTCACCGCCGGATTGCCGGGAGAGCAGGCAAACGTGCTGTTTGAAAGCCAGCCGCACTGGTGGCGACAGTTTGAGCATCGCCAGGAGGCGGCTCGGGGCCTGGATCATACGGAGGACCTGTTTGTACCAGGCTGGTTCAAGACGACGGGGACCGGCAGCGTCGAGTTCGAGTTCCGGGCCGTTGCCGATTTCACTCCGGACTTTTCCGGCCGCCCGGAGCCCCGGCCCTTTGCCTCCGCCGACGTTGCCGAGGGTGGCAAAGCGGCGACGGAGGAGGAACGGCTCAGAGAGGCCGCCGGGGCGTTCGTCGTCAGCCGCAAGCGAGCAGAGGGGCCGAGTCTCACGACGATCCTGGCGGGGTACCCCTGGTTCGGCGACTGGGGCCGCGACACCTTCATTGCCCTGCCGGGCCTGCTGATCGAGACAGGCCGCCTGGCGGAGGCCAGACAAGTCCTGGAGGTTTTTGCTTCTGCTCAGCAGGACGGGCTGATCCCGAACCGCTTCAGCGATTACGGCGACGGCCGGGATTACAACAGCGTGGACGCGAGCCTCTGGTTCATCCATGCGGCCGATGCCTACACGGCGGCCAGCGGCGATGACGGCTGCTGGCGGGACAAGCTCGGGCCGGCCTGCGAACGCGTGGTCGAGGCGTTCCTGGCGGGCACGAGGTTCAACATCCACGTCGACGGCGACGGGCTGGTCGCGTGCGGCGACGCATCGACGCAGTTGACCTGGATGGACGCCAAGTGCGGCGACACGGTGTTCACGCCGCGCCAGGGCAAGCCGGTCGAGATCAACGCGCTCTGGTACAACGCCCTGCGATTGCTGTCGCGACGCGTCTCGGCCTACGAGCCCGGGCGCGCGAGCCGTTATGCCGATGTAGCCGGAAGGGCGGAGCAGGCATTCAGGCGGGTTTTCTGGAACGAAAAGTGCCGCTGCCTGTATGACGTGGTGCGTGACGGCTGGGCGGATCCGGCGGTGCGGCCGAACCAGATCCTGGCTGTGAGCCTGTCGTACTCGATGCTCGACCGCGAGCGCCAGCAGGCGGTGCTGTCGATCGTCGAGCGGCAACTGCTCACGCCCTATGGCCTGCGATCCCTCTGTCCGCGGCATCCGGCGTACGCCGGCCGTTACCAGGGCAACCCCTATCAGCGAGACAGCGTGTACCACCAGGGCACCGTCTGGGCCTGGCTGATGGGGCCGTATGTCGAGGCATACCTCCGCGTTCACGATTTCTCGCCCGAGGCCAAGCGCAAAATGCGCCAACTTCTCCAGCCGCTGATCAACCATCTTGATGATGCGGGGATCGGTTCGGTCAGCGAGATCTTCGACGGCGACCCGCCGCATACCCCCCGTGGCTGCATCGCTCAGGCCTGGAGCGTGTCGGAACTCCTTCGGGCGTGGCGAATGACCGAAGTGGTTGCGGGCTGAGCTCCTTGTACGCTGCACGTGGTGCCGCGGCATGTTTGGAGCAGGCAGCAGGTCAACTCGTGAAACTGGGATTCGACCTCGCGGTACTCGTCATCCGAGAACCCGTCGCGCCACCTGTACATCCCGCCGCCGGGCTTGATGGCAGATCCGGTCAGGACGAAAGTGCTGAACGGTTTGCTGAAAAACGCGCAGCAACCGCGGTGAGAGGCCATCCGGACGAGGTTGTCGATCGACAGTCGACATGCAAGCCGATCGTGACGGCTGTTTTCGTGCAATGTCGCGTGATTGCGAGAGGAAAGGGCACGAAGTATCCTGCCATGGGCACAGGCCGGCGCGAGCCTGATGCGAGGCAAGACCGGCCCCTGCACGGGTATGCCTTACACAGGAGCAAGAGCGGCCTCATGCGTGATCCAAGAGTTGACAAGCTTGCACAGGTGCTGGTGAGTTACTCGGTGGCGGTTAAGCGGGATGACGTGGTGCGGATCGTGGGCTCGGTGACGGCCGTCCCGCTGATTCGAGCGCTCTACCGCGAGGTGGTGATCGCCGGAGGGCACCCGGTGCTGCGCATTCTGGACGACGAGTGCACGGACATCTTTTTCGAGCATGCCGGGCCGAGGCAACTGGCCTACAGCAACCCGCTCAACGTTCACGAGATCAAGAACGTGGATTGCTCGATCGGCATCTGGGCAAACGACAACACGCGTTCGATGACCCGTGTTCCGCCGGAGAAACAGGCGGCGGTCAGCAAGGCCCGGCGGCGGTTCATGGATGTTTTCATGAAACGGGCGGCCATGAAGGGTAAAGCGAAGCTGCGCTGGTCGGGCACGCAGTTTCCTTGTCACTCTTCGGCCCAGGATGCCGAGATGTCGCTGCTGCAATATGAGGACTTCGTCTACGGGGCGGGCTTGCTGGCCTGCAAGAACCCGGCCGCCGAGTGGCGAAAGGTAAGCGCCCGCCAGAAGAGGGTGTGCGACGTGCTCAACAGAGCCCGCGAGGTTCACATCAAGACGCCGCAGGGCACGGACATTCGATTTGGCGTGAAAGGGCGGCGATGGATGAACTGCGACGGCCACGAGAATTTCCCGGATGGCGAAGTTTTCACCGGGCCGATCGAAGCCTCGGCCGAGGGCGAAGTGAGGTTCAGCTTTCCGGCCGTCTATCGTGGACAGGAGGTGCTGGACGTGCGTTTGCGCCTCAAGGCCGGCAAGGTGGTCGAAGCCGCGGCGAGCAAGGGCGAGGCGTTCCTGATCCAGATGCTTGACCAAGACAAGGGCGCGCGTTTCGTGGGCGAGCTGGCCCTGGGTACGAACTACTCGATCCGACAATTCACGCGGAACACGCTGTTCGATGAGAAGATCGGTGGGACGTTCCACATGGCCGTGGGGGCGGGCTACCCCGAAACCGGCAGCCGCAACAAGAGTTCGCTGCACTGGGACATGGTCTGCGACCTGCGGCAGGGGGGGGTGGTCGAGGCCGATGGGAAGGTCATCAGCAGGAACGGCCGGTTCCTGCGTTCCGACTGGCCGGGACCGGCAGGCAGATAGCGGCGATGCGCGACGAGGGCGCGGCATGCGGTGGGCGGTCTGCAGGGTTTTAGTCGCAGCGGTTTGTGCGGGGATGCTGTGCGGCGTCGCGTCGGCGGCGCGTGCACCCGCCACATCCAGCCCGGCGGAGACGGGTTCTCAACTGGAGACACGGCCCGTCAGTTTTACCACGGACGAAGGCATTGAGATCCACGGCACGTATGTGCCGCCGAGGGCCCAGGCGGAAGGCAAGGCTCCGATCGTCATTCTGCTGCACATGTACAATCGGGACCATAATGACCTCTTGCCGCTGCTGCCATTTCTGCAAGAAGCGGGTTTCGCCGCGCTTGCCATTGACATGCGCGGTCACGGCCGGAGCGTCGGCCCGGCCGCGATGAACCTGCCGAAGCGGGTGGGGGATCGCGATCCAAAACTGTTTCGGGAGATGTACCGCGACGTGGAGGCGGCCTACCTGTGGCTGGCCGACCAACCCGGAGTCGACACGGGGCGGTTTGTGCTCGTCGGTGCCAGCGTCGGCGGCAGCGTGGCGATGAACTACGCCGGCCGCGACCGCTCCGTGGATGCGGTTGTGTGGCTGACGCCGGGGACGAAATACCTGGGCATCGACTCGATGCGTGATGCCCGCAAGTACGGCCATCGCCCCCTCCTGATGCTGGCGGCCGAGCCCGAACGCAGTGCCGCCGAGACGCTGGGTGCGATGGCAGCCGGCTCGACCGTGCAGCTCTTCCCCGGACAGGCGGATAACGAGATGGCCCTTCACGGCACACGCATGCTTGGCCAGGTGGCCGGGATAGAGAAAACGATCGTCGGTTTTCTGATCAGGTCTGTCGGACAACCGGCCACGCAACCCGTGGTGGCCAGCATAACCAGTGATGTCTACCACAACCCGGACTCAGCTTCCGTCAAGCGGATCAAGAAGGCGAATCTTCGGCGGTTCAGCTCGCCATCAGAGGCCGAATCTCGCGGCTTGCGGCCCTCGAAGAGCGGCCGTCGCTCATCCGCTCCATGATGGCGTCGAAATCACTGGCTTGCGTGGCACTGGTAGGTCAAGCGGCCAATGGCAGCCGAAACTCGGTACCGGCGGGTTGACCGCCAGCGGCAACACGGGCAGGCTTGGTCTGGAGTACTGACCTCTCGGGATATCAGCGTATGACGGAGAGCGTGTGACGGCCTCGGCGGCGCTGTCGGTTGATGAGCTTGCGGCCTTTGGAAGTCCGCATGCGAACGCGAAAGCCCTGTTTGCGTATCTTCTTCCTGCGACTGATCTTACGCGGATAATGCATGGTCTATCGGAGCCTCAGTTTCTTGCTCGTTTTCTGTCCAGGTCAGCCATCATAACGGCGATCGGGCCAGAATGCCAGTGGCCGTGATTGCCATGTTTGTCGGCGAGGAAGCCGGGCAGGCTGAAACGGGTCCTGCACGGTCCGGGCCCGGGTGGGAGCCCTATGCCTCAGATTGCGTGACGGCCAGGCGACCGAGCAGCTCGTCCAGCCTCTTGGCCTTGCGGTGGACGAAGAGCACGGTACCCAGCTCGTGCTGTGTGTTGCTGTCGCCGAAGTAGAAGACCAGCTTGCCGGTTCCGAGAATCGCATACTCCACGACGTCCTCGATGACCAGCTTGAACCGGGCCTGGGCGGTGGGGTGCCGCTCCTGTTCGTGCATGAAGCCGCGGTGGATGATGATCTCGTTGTGCTCGACTTTCCAGTAGTTGAAGCGGGTGATGACCCAGGCGACTCCGAGGTTGAAAAGCAGCACCATGGCGAACAGGAAGTAGAACCGGTCGTTGGCTACCACCTTGACGCTGAGAAATCGGCCCAGGATTGCCCACACGGAGGTTTCGGCGCTGCGGTTAATCAGCGCCAGCACAAGCACCAGGACGGCGATCATGAGCGTCACCAGGATGAAGCCTTTCAGGCTGAGGTCGTACAGCAGCATGGTCAGGTTCACGGCGAGCACCATGAGAAAGAACAGGCCGATATAATGTTGCACGGCGCCGAAGGTTGCGTTGGCCTCAGGGGTCGGCATCTGATACCAGAGCATGAAGATCCCGCAGATCAGGGCCGCGAAGAGCGTCGGCAGCATGAGAATGATCTTCGGCCAAGGCCTGATGACCAGTGCCTCAATACGTTTGGATCCGACAGAGGATGGCTCGGCTGGGGTCGGCGAATCGGCCATGAATCGGGTCTCCTGTTGAAAGCCTTCAGCCCATCAGACACAACGGCGATGCCAATATGTCGGCAGATCATAAACTGCCGCCGGACGGGAATCCAGATGGAGGCGGCGACGCGGTGAACTGGGCTGGTTCGACGGGGTCGCTTTTCGGGATGCAGCGGCCCCGACGCCAACGCGTTCGCTCAGGGGCGGTCCAGGGCAACCGGATGTCCGGCGGCGGGCGATCCATCAACGGACGGCTGTTCGAATCGAGATGTCGTGTTCGCAGGCCGCAGAGCTCTGGGGTGCGGGGACGATCAGGCGAGTGGCCTGGTCGTCGATCACGGTGATCCCGCAATCCGCCAGGATCTGCAGGGCGATACTCACCTCCGGCGGCCGAGCGGGCCATGGCGGAATCTCAAGGAACACGTCGCCGACGGCACACGGGGCCACCAGCAACAAGGAAGCGACGGCGCTGGAAGACCCGCCGTCTCGGACGCTCGTCTGCCCGCCGCCAAACAGTGCCGACCCGATCTGGATGACGGGGCCGGACGCGGACCGGTCGGCGTAAATCTGAGCTCCCAGATCGGTCAAGGCGTTGACGAGCGAGGTGAGGGAAGCCGTCATGGCCGGCGGGTTCGTGAGACGATAACGGCTTCGGCCCGATACGCAGGCCGCCAGCAGCAGGTGGGCAGCAGACTGCTGCTGTTTACAGTCGAGTTCGAGATCGCCATGGACCCAGTGTCCGCCGTGGCCGGTGATCTGGACGCGGCCGGAGGCCTGGTCCGTAAGGATCACGACGCCGAGTTGCCGCAAAGCGTCGATCAGAGTTCGTGCAGCCGGGTCCAGCACCGCCCTGGTGATGCTCGACAAACCTCTGGCCATTGATGCGGCAAGCAGCGACATCGCGGTCGGCGATATCGAGGTCGGCGCCCCGAGAGCGTCGTCGCCGGACCGAGCCGAACTTCCAGGTTTCTGATCCATGATCGTCATCTTACCGTTGGCATCCCCGCAAGTCTTCAACCCTCACGCTTCCCCATCGGTCGGATTGCCCGGGGATAGCGGACGGCTATAATCACCCCCGTCGATCAGGTCATGACATAACAGCATGACATCTGATCGCGACACCGGGACACGAGGGCCAAGAGACATGACGCACACAGTTTGTCTGGTGCCTGGGGATGGGATCGGTCCGGAAGTCACCTCCGCGGCCAAGCGAGTGATCGAAGCGGCGGGCGTCGATATCGAGTGGGTCAGCCTGCCGGCCGGTGAGACAGGCATCGAATTCCTCCGCAGCCCCTTGCCGGAGCGGACCATCGCGGCCATCATCGGCCATGGCACGGCCCTCAAGGGCCCGATCAGCACACCGATCGCCGGCGGGCACGGCAATGTCAGCGTGAAACTGCGGCAGCGACTGGGTCTTTCGGCGGCGGTCAGGCCGATCAAGTCCATGCCCGGCGTGAAGGCTCCGCACTCCAACGTCGATCTCATCATCATCCGAGAAAACACCGAGGGTCTGTTCTGCGGGATCGAAAACGAGGTCGCTCCGGGTGTCATCCAGGCCCTGAAGGTTTGTACGGTCGAGGCGTCGACGAGGATCGCGAAGTTCACTTTCGAGTACGCGCTGTCGCACGATCGCAGGAAGGTCACCGTTTTTCATCGGGCCGACTTATTGAAGAAGACGGATGGGCTTCTTCTGCGGTGTGCCCGGAAGGTGCATCGCGACTTTGCGGATCGGATCAACTATGAAGAGATGATCATCGACAGCGGCTGTATGCAGTTGGTGCGCAACCCCTCGCAGTTTGACGTGATTCTGCTCGACAGCCTGACCGGCGGAATGGTCAGCAGCGTTGCGGCCGGGCTGATCGGCGGGCCAGGCATGGTCCCGAGTGCCAGTTTCGGCCCGCAGTGCGTGCTTTTCGAGCCGGTGCACGGCTGTGCGCCGGATATCGCCCGAAAGGGGATCGCCAATCCGCTGGCCTGCATTCTCAGTGGGGCGATGATGCTCGAACATCTGGGCGAAGATGCGGCGGCCTCCCGTATTCGCAGTGCCTGCGAGCTGGCGCTCAGCAGGGGTGATGCTTTGGTGCTGACGCCCGACCTGGGCGGGTCAGGTTCCACGACCTCTCTGACTGACGCGGTCATCCGAGCGTTGAAGTGAACAAGCTAAGCCGGCAAAACGAGCTTGTCGTCGGCACCCGCGGGTCGCAACTGGCCCGTGCCCAGACCAACTGGGTCATCGAGCGGCTTCGCGAGGCCCACGCCGGGCTCGAGGTTCGTGCCGAAATCATCACCACAACGGGCGACCGCCTCCAGGATCGGCCGTTGCCGGAAATCGGCGGCAAGGGCTTGTTCACCGAGGAGCTTGAACGCGCCCTGCTGGAAGGCTCAATTGACCTGGCGGTTCACTCGGCCAAGGACCTGCCGACGGATCTGGCCGACGGGCTCGATGTCCTGGCCTTTCCGACGCGCGAGGATCCCCGCGATGCGTGGGTGTCGGCGGATGGCATGCTGTTCGACAGGCTCCCGCTCGATAGCGTGGTCGGCACGACCAGCCTGCGGCGGCAGGCCCAGTTGCTCCGGCTGCGGCCGGACCTTCGGTTCGTTGGCCTGCGAGGCAACATTGACACGCGGATCCGCAAGGTCCATCGCGGTGACTGCGCGGGGGCGGTCCTGGCGATGGCCGGCCTGAAACGGGCCGCCCTGACGCAGCACGTCACCCACCCGTTTGACCCGCGGGTGTGCCTGCCTGCTCCGGGGCAGGGTTGCCTGGCCCTCGAAGGTCGCAAGGATGACGCTCGCCTCGTGTCTCTGGTGAGCGCTGTTCACGACGAGGCCACGGCCATCGCGGTCCGCTGCGAGCGGGGGATCCTTGCCCAGCTCGACGCCGGTTGCCGGGCGCCGGTGGCGATTCTGGCGGTCGTGATCGCCGGGCCGACGAGTGTGTCAGGCAGTCCTTCCCCCCTTACCAAGGGGGGACCGAGGGGGGTTCTTCGGTGCCAGGCGCTGGTCCTTGATCCCAAAGGAACCCGCCATGTCCAGGCCGAGGGCCAATGCCCGGCAGACCAGGCCGAAAGTCTTGTCGCCGCAATCGTGGCCGAGCTTCGCGAGGGCGGGGCGGATCAGATCATCGCCGAATGCCGTTTCGATGACGGGATCAAGCGATAGGGCAGTCTCGTGCCTGCCTCGCCCTGGTCCGTCGCGGCGAACGCACGCGGTGTCGCCGCCGCGACCGAGACCTGCCGTCTTGCCCGTCACCGCTGTCTCGGCCTGTTCACAAGCTGCAGGTCGGCGTCAGTGAGATCCCGGAACACAAAGATGAGCAGAGGCAGCCAAGGCAGCAGGCCCGCCAGTAATGCTCTGCCGGCATACAAGGCAAAGACCGCCAGTGGCGACGGTGACGGCCAGACCACATGATTCACCATTTCCTGGGTCGCCAATCCCGCGGCGAATGTTGTGAGATTGAGAATGACCAATGTGCGGACAAGCTGCGGTCTGCGCCACTGCAAGATCGCGGACAGCCACAGCCAGACGGCAAACCCGCCTGTAAAGAAAATGGCCAGGACGCAGAACGTCCTGCCGGTTGGGTACCCCTGCAGCCGGAGGTAGCGAAGGATGCCGCCGCTGCCGGCGGCGATCCATGCCTCAAGCAGCCCCATGTTGATGAAAATGACGACGAGGAGAAGCAGCCAGTCCTTGCGAGGATTGAATCGTGTGCGTGACAACAGTATGGGTGCTTCCTCCGGTCGTCGAGCAAGCGAACGGCGGCGCAGGCCCGTTGTCAAGAACATCAGCAGGAGAAATGGTGGCAGCGCCTCTACCGATTGGCCCAGCCAGTAGAGGAGAAGGTCCAGTCGCCTGAATCCGCCGATTGGGTTACCGAAGGCGACCGACAGCGGGACTGGCAGGATGAAGGTCAGACATACACTTGCGAAGACGGCAACGCCGAGCTTGCGGCCCCAATCGCGGCGGCGGTGCAGCCCGAGCGCGGCGATCGCACCCAGAACCGCGAAGACGAGCGCTCTTACCAGGTAGGGAAGGGTGGTGAGCATCGCGAAGGGACGTGACGCCGGGGTCGACCTGAGACTGAGGAGAGACGAAATCAGAAACGGCGAAGTGAAAACGCCGCTGATCACGCACCCGAGCAGCACCCACTTCAGCAGCGCCGGCCACTTTGCCTGAAACGTCCCGGTAACCTCCGCCGGATCGAACGCGTTGCCGCACTCCGGACAGCGGTTCTCCGGCAGCCCGCGAAGCGAGTACCCGCAATTCGGACAGATGGCCTCCGCGAGCGGATCTGCCGTCCCGCCACTGACAACTGATGACTGATCACTGACCACTTCACTCATCCTTCCGCCTTCATCCTTCATCCTTGATCTCGATCACCTGCCCTTCATGTGCCAGGGCCATGCCCGGCGGCAACTCGGCATTTGTCGCCTCGTGTGCCAATTCGTGGGCGATGTGGGTGAAGAATGTCTGCCTGGCGCCAATGCGGCGAGCAGCCTCCACGGCCTGTTCGAGGTTGAAGTGCGTGGGGTGGGGCCGGCGGCGCAGGCCATCGAGAATAAGCACCTTCAACCCCTGCAGCAGGGCCATTGATTCGTCCGGAATCTGATTGCAGTCGGTGCAATAGGCGAACGGCCCGATGCGGAAGCCCAGTACAGGCAACTTGCCGTGAAAGAGGGGAATGGGCACGACGCGAACGCCGAGAAGCTCGAACGCCCCGTCGACCTCGATCATCTCCAGGTGCGGCTTGGCACTGGGGTAGTCGGGCATGTCCTGAAACGCGTATGGGAACATGCGGTGCAGATCACGCAGGGTGTGAGCGTCGCCGTAGCAGGGGATGGGCGCTTTCTGGAGGGCGTTGAACCGCCGGAGATCGTCAAGGCCGACGATGTGATCGGCGTGTGAGTGGGTGTAAAGCACGGCGTCCACGCGGGTGATGTTGCACGCAAGGCACTGGGTTCTCAGCTCCGGGGGGGTATCGATCAGAAACGAGCGCCCGGCCGTCTCAACAGCGACACTGGTTCGTGTCCGCTTGTCGCGGGGGTCGCTTGATGTACAGACAGGGCACGTGCAGCCGATCATCGGAACGCCATGTGAAGTCCCGGTACCCAGTATCACGATACGGTAGGCACTCATTGGGGGGGTAGTCTACACGGAAACAGCAGGCCTGTCAGTGAGGAAGGATGAAGGATGAGGGCGGAAGGCGAAAGGATGAAGGCGGAAGGCGGAAGGCGAAAGGATGAAGGCGGAAGGCGAAAGGATGAAGGCTGAAGGCGAAAGGCTGAAAAAGGGAAGAACGAGGAAGGACGCTCGTGCTGAGGGATAGGCTCCGGTTCGACTCATCCTTCCGCCTTCATCCTTCCGCCTTAAGTCTCACTCTCCCACCGTGAAGGTCAGCTTCTGCTGATCGGCGGTTGCCCCAAGCTTGTCCTCGATGGTGACCTTGAGGATGTATTCGCCGGCCGCCAGATCGCCGGGAAGACTAATCGGGAAGGGAATGAAAAAGTCTCGCCGGGGGGTGACCACGCGATCGACGATGTTCGGCTCGGACCGCTGCCAGACGATCTTTCCGGTCGAGTCGAAGATCTCGACCTTCTGCGACAGGACGGTGTGCAGCTTCCCTTCGTCGGTGGCCTCGGAGCGGAAGTTGCTTACCTCGGTGTAAAGGTAGACCTGGATCGGCTTGCCGGCCGGAAACCTGGGCGGGTTCAAGGCCACGTAGTCGCCGAAGCTGTTGATCCGGGTGACCAGGGCGATTCTGGGAATGGACACAGGTAGTTGTTGACCAAGAAGCCGCCGCAGTTCGTCAACCGCGGCCAGGGCCGATGGATCCTTCCTGGCCGGATCGACGATCATTTTCTTGGAATTCCGGAGTGTTTTGAGC
>JAUCQB010000204.1 GCA_030372985.1 Phycisphaerae bacterium | reverse complement strand
CTCCGTCGAAACCAGGCGGAGACCCCCGGCCGGCGACCCACTTTGCCGTTGAATGGGGCGTGCGGAATGCAACCACGGCGGATCGACCGGGTTTTCGGGGCAACAAGGTTTTGCGGGATGGCCTGGCCCTGAGGTTTAACACGGCTCCAACACCGAGGCCCCGCGGCGAGTGCCCGATTTGTAGTCACGATCCCATGTGCCCGCGGAGTCAAACGGTAGCCCCTCTAACTTACCTGATGGCGGGTGGCCGGGCAGGATTCCGGTCGAGCGCCCTGGCCACGGTGCCGTGGCGGCGACGATCGAAAGCCGGGGCATCGGGCTCCCTTCGAACGCCGACTCGACCACGAAGCGGCGCTACACCGGGGTACAAGGGGTGCGGGGACAGGTAAGTCACTGTCTACTCCGGGGAGCGTGCCATGCTCCGATCTCCCGCTGATGTCGTCAAATCGCTCGACACCTTTCACGGCGGTGGAGTTGCTATCGCAGCCGGAAAGCGCCCCTATGGCCAAGCCGAAGTCATTCTGTTATCAGCAGATGCGATTGGGTGAGTTTCAGTGAGACTGGAACCGGGGTAAAGCAGGAACGGATTCGCGGGCTGGTCTGGCATTCAGCGGCAGCAGCCCAGCATTTGGCGGAGACCAACCTGAACTGACAGTATGTACTCGGCCAGATTGAACGCGGGATTCTCGTCGGGTGCGCTTCGGTCGGTCCTTCGACACTGACTCAACGCTTTTTGGAGAACACCCCATTTCATAGAATGCTCTTGACGACCGATTATGCACAGGGTAGGCTTTCAATGAATCCGTTGAGGAGACAAGAGGTAGAGAAGCCAAAGAGGGCTTCGAGCATCTTCTCTTCTCTTCTCTTCTCTTCTCTTCTCTTCTCTTCTTCTGGTGTTCAGTCTGTTCGTTGTCTCTGACGAACAGAGCAGAGGGAGGTCAGCACACATGAAACGGCTTATCCTGACTGCAATAGTCCTCGCCTTGGTCGCCATCGCAACCCGTGTCCTGCTTCAACGGGACGGTCACACTCTGACTGCCTCCGCTCAGGCTTCGGACCCTCCAACGCCTTTGACTCCGGCTCAGCAACTCGAACAAGCCGAATCGTTGATCCAGGCTCACGGGGAAGCCGCCGCATTGGAGATTCTGCGCGAGGTGGTCAACCGCAAGGACGAGGATCGGGTCTCGGCCGCCAAGGCCCAGCTCCGGATCGGTGAAGTTCTTTTCCTGAACTTTCGCGACCACAAGAACGCGCAAATCGAATTGCGGAAGGTGCTCAGTGATTTCCCCGACCAAGTGGAATGGGTGAACTGTGCTCGCGTGCGGTTGCTGAACGTCCTGGTCTTCGACAAGAAGTGGGACGAGGTGCCGGCCATTGCCAGCGCGGTGGTAGCTGATGCCCGTGCGGGGCTTGCCGGATCCAAGCAGGCCTGCTGGGCTTTGTTCTACAGCGGCCTGATGCATCAGGAGATCGGCCGGGAGTCGTCGATCCGTGAGTTGCGCGACCAGACCCTCAGTGAACGGGCCGCCGCCGGCACCGACTACATGCATGCCCTGGCATGGGAGAACAACTGGTCGACCGGAGGCATCGCATTGAAGCACCTGATCGAGTTGCTCTGCGACCGGCACCGGTACGGCGACGTGGAGCGGGAGGCCAACCCCCCGTGGTTGAGCGAGGCGCGTGCCACCGTGGCTCTGGCGTTGACCAGCCCCGCCCCAGCCGATGAACCGCCTGCGGGTACTACGAGGGAGGAGAGCATCGATCGGGTGGGTTCTTTGATCCGCTTGGCGCACGTGGCCGAGCAGGCCCGCGATTCCGAAGAGGCGATAACGTGGTACCGTCTGATCGTGACCGCACCGACGCGCACGCCGGACCAGGAACGGGAGGCGGCCCACACGGTTGAGCGCTTGCTGACCGAAAGCGGTCATCCGCAGCAGGCTGAGCAGTGGCTGAACTACCTGCTGTATCCCGGCGCCACCGATGACCCGACCACGTTATTGGCGACGACACGACTGGGTATCACACCGCCGGGTACCGACGTGGCCAGCGCGGACGTGTCCAGCCGCTTCAGTGCGTTGGGCCGGCTCCAGTTGCGTCAACGCCGCTACTCGGAGGCAGAGGCGATGTTCACGCAGGCCTTGCGTTCCGCCCAGCGGCCCCGCCACCAGGGCGCGGCCCTCACGGGTTTGGCGAAAACCTATCAGGCCATGTCCGGCACTTGGCGACAGCAGTACCGCCTGGAGGAGTTTGAGAACGCGATTGCCCGGGCTCGCCAGAACGCGGTCCAGGCTCGCCAGGCATGGCTGGCGGCGATGAAGGAACGCCCGGAGGACGTTCATTACGCCACCGAGCAGGCGGTCAAGGTCATGCGGGCCGTCGGTCTGTTCCCGATGGCCATCGAAACCGCCGAACAGATTATCGCGGATCCGGCGATCAGTTCCAGCCCTCGCGATCTGGCGTTTGCCCAGTACATGAAGGTCCAGGCCCTTGGCTGGGACCACCAATATGACGAGGCGATCCAGTTGGCTCGGGACGTCGATCAGGCAATGGCGGCGGATCCGGATCCGATCGTCGAGGTAATACGCGTTGCTTGCTTGATCCGCGCGGCCGTCTTCGCGGCCGAGGCCGAGGAAGCGAGGACCGGATTGGACATCGTGGCCGAGGTCAATGCCCGATTCCCGGGCCGATTCGCGCACTGGACCAATCGGGTTGAGAAGCTGTGCAACAAGCGCCTGTACGAGATTGTGCGATAGGGCCATGCGGGGGCCTGTTTCGGAAGGCTCCAAGGACGCCGCAATCGTCCGTTACCGGCAGCGGCCGGAACGGCGGTCACGAATGGCAGAAAGAAGGGACGATCATGATGAGTCAGCGGACCCGAACAGCTCTTATCGTGGCGGTCGCATTCTGTCTCGGCGTGGGGTTAAGGTCTACGAGAGGCTTGGACCTGGAGCCATGCACCAGTGACAACGATTGCAACGAAGGCGATCCCAACCAGTGCCAGGTATGTGGAGAGGACGGCTTCTGTGAGCAGAAGGACGTAACCTCGTGCGATGACGTATGCTACACCGGCCCCGGCGCCCCCTGTGATGAGAATTGCCCGGACGATGGCGGCGATGATGAGACCTACCCCGGCTGCCCGCCGGGCGACGGCTGCGGCGGCGCCGATGATCTGTCCGCCCCGCCGTGTTCCACCTGTTCGACGTGCGACGCTGCGAGAAGACCCGACGGCTCAGGGGGAGCCCCTGGAGGCGGCGATGGCTGCAACAAGGGTGTATTCTTCCGTTTCACACTGGGCACTCGTGCCGACGGCACGAGCGCCGGCCAGTTGTGGATCAAGGAATCCAAGCCCAGTCCTTTGCTGGCCACGCCGCGCATGCTGCGTTATGGCGTTGTTCGCGGCGACATCGAGGTGATTCGCGACGAGAGCACAAACGTTCTGCGTCAGGTCAAGACACCCCAGACCCTGGCGGATATCGAGGAAGTCGATGATTACACGTACACGATCAAGTTTTACGATCGCGACAACTGGGGCACGAAATCGGGGAGATACTGGGTCCCGGATGCCGACGACCAATTCGTCACCTGGGTGATCAAGAACCCGGATGAGTCGGCCACGGTCTACAACCGCCTGTCCATCGCCAAGGTCCTCAACTACGGCCAGTCCAACGAGATCCAGAAGATGGAGTATCTGTATACCTATGACAGCGAGAACAACGGCTGGACTCTGGTGAAGAGTGAGGGTACGACGGAGGTGTCCGAGGAGACGATCACATCTACCATTGACCCGGTCTCGCATCTGCGAACGGACACGCGAGTCCGCAAGGTCGACGACCAGACCGTGTATCAGGCGATAGAGCAGTACACCCGGTTCCGTTGGGGTTATGAACTCACCTATTCCGAGATAGGCGGCAGCAATCCCATCATTCTTCACCGTTCCTACTACGACAATGTCCTCGATACCGGCAAGTACGGCAAGATCCGTTCGTGGACGAACGAGGACGGGTCGTGGGAGATGCGCAACTACAACAGCCTGGGGCTGGTAACGCTGCAATTGCAGTCCTGGAGGGACGCCGGCATGCCCAGTCAGGTGGTCGATGGCACCGCCCACGCCATCGTCTACACTTACGGGTCTGTGGACGGCCGGGACAACCTCTCAGAGGACCCGAAGAAACCGAGGACCGTGACCGAAAAGATCGGTACCGTCGTCGTTGCCAAGACCTATCACGCCTACTTTATGGACCAGGGACTCAAGGTCCACATCGAAGAGCGATGTCCGAACCCGTCCAATACCTACGGACAGAAGGGTGAGCAGGACCGTTACGTCAACCTCCGAACGATCAGCAAGTTCGCCAAAGCAGATGAGGACAAGACCCCGCCGGACAGGATTGTGAGCATCGAGTACCCGGACGGCCGGATGGATGAGTACGACTATGCGGATGGCGACTACACCGCCGATCAAGATCCTGCCCTGCTCGGCACCTTCGACACTGAATGCACCGGGGCCTGCGACAACGTGCAGATTACCGTCGAGCACGGCAACAGGAGTTCGGGCGGAACGCTCGAGCTTGTAGCCTACAAATCGACCAAAGAGGTCATCATTCGGGACTTGGCGGGCAACGAATTGCAGCGGGAGGTCTACGCTTATCTGGGCAACAGCGGAGATCAACTCTTCGAGTATCAGACACAGGTTTTTGACGCGCAAGGTCGGCGGACGGACCGCTATGGTTCGGACAACACTCGCTCTTCTTGGGCACCGGCCGACTGTTGTGAGGCCGAGTCATTCACGGATGCCACGGGGGTCAAGACGGAGTATGAACATGATGGTCTGGGGCGTCTGAAGAAAGAGACCAAAACGCTGGTAGAGGCGTCCTCTGATGGCGACGGCAGTTATGCCGCCCAGCCCGCCGTGGAGACGGAATACTACTACGAGGTCAACGCCGAGGATTACTACCAGGTACGCAAGGTGGTCAGGGCTACTGAGAATCAAACGACCCTTTCTCTCCAAAGCGAGACGGTATACGACGATGCCGGGCGGGTGATCAAGGAAGTTGGCCAGGACAGGCTGCCCACGACATACGGCTATGCTTATGTCGTCAGCAATGGCCAGGTTACCGAGCACACCGTGACCAAGACGCTGCCCAGCCCAGATGGCGAGCAGAACCAGATCACCGAGGTGACCAGGTTTTGGAGAGACGGCGGCATCAGGAGCATCACGGGCACGGGTGTGGTCCACAGTTACATCAACCGCGGCCTGGATGACAGCAACCGCCGGTACACCAAGACCTACATCGGCCCGAGTTTGTATGACTCGCTGATGTGGCAACAAACGACACAGGACGCTGTCGGACGGACGTATCAGGAGAGCCGGCCGGGCTACAATAGCTCAACGCCGCTCACGACGAGCTACCATTACAACCTCGCCGGCCAGCTGGAGCGGGTCGAGAGCCCGGGCAAAGAGGACACGCTCTACAGTTACGACGAACTGGGGAACGTCAAGCTGGTTTGCCAGGACGTCGAAGACCCGGATGACGAGAATACAATCGATCTCGCCTCGGCCGACCGTATCACCGGAACGGAGACCATCTACGAGGCTGATAGCCCCTACGTGTGGCGCAAGGCCATCAGTACCGTGTACGGTTACAGTGACGACGCGCAGACGACACCGAGCAGCACGCCCAAGCCGGTCAGTCAGCACTGGGATGCCCGCAACCTGCGAGGCATCGCCGGAAACGACAACACCATCGAGCGAACCAAAGATCTCGACGTGGACCTCAACGAGGTGCTCACGCTCACCACCGTCGACCGCGACAACGCGGACCGCCTGGTCAAACGCAAGAGGATCCATTTCGATAACGGCGCCGACCCCTACGAACTGGCCGTCAGCCGGAACGGATTGCCTCAGCTGTCCAAGAGCAAGAGCGGCCTCACGACGACGTATGCACATGACGCTCTGGGACGGCAGATACGGGTGACCGACCCGCGGGGCAACTACATAGATACCGTTTACTATGAGGGCGACACGACAACTTACCGCAACAAGGGCAAGGTGCTCCACACCCAGGACGAGGCCGGCAACCGGACCACCTACGCCTACGATTCTGATACAGGCCGCGTGGCCAGCATCACCACGGCGGATGGGGCGGATGAAGAGGGAGTGCAACGCTTCTCCTACAACAAGCGAGGGCAACAGGAGCGCATCTGGGGCGACACGCCCTATCCGGTGGAATACGGCTACGACGACTTCGGCCGTCAGACGAGCATGAAGACTTATCAGGGGGGCAGTGGCTGGACGGGAACGGATTGGCCGAGCGCCACCTCCGGCACGGCCGACGTGACCACCTGGGTGTTCGATCAGTACTCCGGGCTGCTGGAGGAGAAGCAATATGCCGACCACAACCCCACGGCCAATCCGCCGGTCATCCGAAACATCGAATACACCTATGAGAACGATGGACGGCTGAAAAAGCGATTCTGGAGCCGGCTGGACGGATCCAATCGGATCGAGACCGAATACCTGTACGGGACGACCACGGACAGTGCGATCAGCGACCTGACCAAGATCGACTACAAGGATGCGACCAAGGACGTGGAATACACGTTCAACCGCCTCGGCAAGCACAAGACGGTGCAGGACGCGGTCGGCACCCGGACCTTCGCCTACGACGCAGCCAAGCTGCGTCTGGCGAGCGAGGCAATCGAGGCCGGAGCCAACGGCCTGTACACCCGGACCATCAGCCGGCTATACGAGCTAGCCACGGATACCCTGCCCGGCCGGTATAAGAGCTTCCACATCGGCACGTCCACTCCCTACGAATACGAGAGCACCTACGCCTACGACGACAGCGGGCGGGTGGAGAGAATCACTGGCCCTGGCTTGGATAGCACCTACGGAGCGGTCTACGCCCGATTGTTCGAAAACAGCGCCAACACCAGCGACCTGGTGGAGTACACCTACTTCAAGTCCTCCTCGAATGTCACGCTGGCCACCATCCACCGCAAGTATGATGGCACCCGCGATTTGGTCGACTTCGTCGAGAACCTGGCCGGCTCGACCATCGTATCCAAGTACGACTACACCAACGACACCCTCGGCCGGCGGACGGCCATAGCCTTGACCGGCAGCGCGTTCACCGGCGGCAGCGGCGACCATCATTGGGACTACCGATCCGGGTATAATGATCGGAGCGAACTGATCGGCGGCTTACGTAAGACGGGTACGACACTGGGTGCGGGCAGCCTGATGAGCCCGGGCGACTTCGACTACGTCTACGATCCGATCGGCAACCGGACCGAGTCCAACGTGGACAACGCCGACCCGGCCATGACCTACACCCGCAACAGCGTGAACCAATACACGGCCACGTCGGACCCGGACGAGTCGTTCACCTACGACAAAGATGGAAATCTCGAGACCGACGGGACCTTCTCGTATACCTGGGACGCCGAGAACCGCCTGATCGAGGCGTACACCGGCGACCTGGACGAGCCCGCGGACGGCGACCAATGGGTGAGCTTCAAATACGACTACATGGGCCGGCGGGTATTCAAGTGGACCCAACACTGGGATGACGAGGAAGGCGAGAACGGCGACTGGGTGACCGACGTCCTGGAGCAGTACGTTTACGACGGATGGAACGTAGTCCTGGTGCTCGATGACGACGGTGACTCGACCCGCAAGTACACCTGGGGACTCGACTTGTCAGGGACCATTCATGACGCCGGGGGCATCGGCGGTTTGCTGGCAGTCGACGAGACAGCCGCCCAGGGGTCCCCGAGCTACTGGTTCTTCTACGACGCCAACGGGAATGTCGGGCAGGTGATCAAGGCAAGCGATCAGAGCATCGCCGCCAAGTACGAGTACGATCCATACGCAAACATCATCGGCCCGGACACCGATGCCGACGGCGACTGGCAGGAACACGCCACGACCTTCGCCCTGGCCAACCCCATCCGCTTCAGCACCAAATGGTTCGACGTCGAAACCGGACTGGGTTACTGGGGCCACCGCTACTACTCCCCGCGACTCGGACGATGGATCAACAGGGATCCGATCGAGGAGGCCGGCGGACTGAACTTGCACGAGTTCGTGTTGAATGCCCCCACAGTTGCTGTGGACGCCCTAGGGAAGGCGGGTAAATGGTGGCCTCTATGCTGCTTTGTAGATGCCGCTGCGTGTTATGCGCATCCGTGCAAAGACAAATGCCAACGCTTCTTGAAAGGTTGCGGTGCGAAGCTGCTTAAGTGCCTGGCTGGGGGTAAGAACCCCTGCCATGCTCAGGGTTACTGTGGTGTGAATTGGCGGCTCTGCCAGCAGTTTGGCCAATGCGGCAACTGGAGCATTGCTAAGGGCGACGCATTCCTGAAAGATTGTAATTCTCTGACTGACCCGTATGTGCCGTAAAGGTGCCGGACGGTTACTAAAGATGGCGTCATGGCCGGGGTAGGTTGGCATGGCTCTACCGGAGCTGGCGAGCAATGCAGTCAGTCGATCTGTCAGGAGATGAACAATCGCTATGGTGGTACCAAGTGCCGTCCTGATGGTGATGGCTGGGTGGGCAAACGGGCGGAGCAGAAAGGGTGGCGGATTCATGGATTCGCGATACGTATCGAAGTCTTTACAGATTAATGATTGTTTATACCTCTATATGGTTGTCAGTCTTCTAGTCTGGCAGGGGTGCTCGTTTCCTGACTGGTTCCTTGACGCCGGGTTGAGGATGTCCCAATCACAATTGCTGGATCGAATCCCTGAAGGGATCACGCTGATGCAAGAGGATCCCGCGAGATTCGAACAGACCGCCGATCATCCTCTTCTGAGTGTTCCGTCTGGTACGGTGGTTGACGACTTGGCTGGCCTGGCAGGATGCTGGGGAGCCTATAAGACGCGGTCGTCGTACGAGGATATGTATGGGGTCGAGCCATGTATGGATCATAATGGCGAGTTTGAGTTATATCACTTCGATTTTGAGACCGGTTGCCTCACAATCACTCAGTTGATTCGAGGAGTCTTGAACGACGTGTCCGGATACGATGTGCTGACTGAGAAGCGGATGGATTTCGTCATTAGCGGTCCGGACCGCATCACGGTTCAGCCGAGGTACATCACTATCTGTGATGAGTATATACCTTTTGGTTGCCAAAGCGGACCCGTGTGGGATGAAGCAAGCGAGATTCCAGTTACACTAGATGACGGCGCGATCAGGTTTGGTCAGAGCGAGGACTTCCAGTTTATTGATGAGTACGGCAACGTCTACTGTGTCCCGTTTCTCTCCCAGTGGGTGTACCTTAGACTGGATTGTGCCCAAGCGGGTCGACAATAAAGTTCGCAATGAGAAGGCAACCGTGAGAACAAGGCACTTGGCGTTGACGTGGGTCGTCGCGGCTTGCCGGCGCCGTTCTGAGACTGCGATGAGTTAGCCGGACTGGGAATGTATTCTCTTCCTCTTGGTTTTCTTCTCTCCGGACGCGCACCTGTCTTCTTCGACTGGGTCTTCTTCTGGATCTTCTTCGGGTAGATGCTTGTGGGGTTCGGGCGGTGCGGACGCCAGGATGGGGTAAGCGTCCGGTGAACCTATCAATTACCCACATCTCAAGCTCTCTTCGGCGACGGGTTTTTGAGTCATCCTGCCGATAGGTCGGAACAAGGGATGCCACGGACGGCATCTGAAGGTTGACGCCGGGCGGGCAAACGGGGTTCTTCCGCAATCCTGGTGATGATGTGCCAACACCTCCGCGAAGACGCTCGAATGACCGATCAGGTACTGACAGAAGTAGCGATGGAGAGCTGGACCGAGCGGGGCACGTTGCGGTGAGGCGGCTGTGCTGCTCATCTTCCTCTCCCCGTTGACGGTGTGGCGAAGCGCTCAAACCGTTCACCAACCAGGGCGAGCAGTGGGGCCGTCGCGGCAAGGTACCAATAGGTATCCGTAACCTTGCGTGTCCGCTTGGTCAAGCACACCCCCCTGTGACACCGTGCGATCATTCAACGGTCGGTACAACTGCGTTACGAGGCCGCTGAACCGGCGGTGCTTGGGGTCTGAGCGGCCTTCCACTGGTCGGGCAGCCATTGGTCGAGTTGGCTGATCGGGGTGTCCTGGATCCCGGCCAGCAACTGGGTGAGGTAGACCTGCGGGTTGACGCCGTGGCGTTGGCAGGTGCTGGTGAGGCTGCTGAGGATGGCTGCGGTCTGGCCGCCTCGGGGGGTGGCTACGAAGAGGGCATTCTTGCGGAGCAGGGCGATTCTCTTCATTTGCTGTTCCGCCAGATTGTTGTGGAGCGGCACGGCCCCATCGGTGGTGAACAGGGTCAACTCCGACCACTGGTTCAGGGCATAACCGATCGCCTGGACCATCGGGTGCTTGGGCACGAGTCGGTCTTTCTGCTCGGCGAACAGGTTGTGCAGCGCATCCACGATCGGCTGCGACTCGGCTCGGCGCATGTCCAGGCGGTCGGTGTTCGACAAGCCCTTGGCCCGGGCCTCGATGTCGAACAGGCCCTTGATTGTCCGCAGGAGAGTGCGGGCCAGATCCGGCGCGGTCGGCTCGGCCTCGACGAACTTCCTCCGGGCATGCGACCAGCAGCCGGCGCGACGAAGAGCCTGGTCCAGGACGATCCCGTCGTATCCGCCATAGGCATCGGCCAGTAGTACACCAGAGAATCCTTTGAGGAATCGCTTCGGGCCGTCGCGTGCCCGGCTGATGGTAAAGTCGAAGACGTTGTACGGCTGGGCCTCGTCGCCCAGGTAGATCCACATCCGGGACTGCCTGGCCCGCCCGGGCTGCAGCAGCGGCATGATCGTGTCGTCGGTGGCCAGGACGTGCGATTGCAGGACCCGCCGGATCATGAGATCGTAGATCGGCCGGACCAGTCGGGCGACATCGGCCATCCACAGGCACATCGTCGAGCGATCCAGCTCGAATCCCTGGCGTTCGAAGATGCCCTGCAGCCGGTGCAGCGGCAGGTAGTCCGCGTATTTCGACGTGGTGATGTAGGCCAGCAGCCCCGGGCCGGGCATGCCCTTGTCGATGGGCGACCCGTTGGTCTTCTCGGCCAGCTCGATCTGCGGATGATCGCCGTTCTGCTCGCAGCAGCGGCAGGCATACTTGCACTGGATGTGCTTGACCCGGACGAGCGTGGCCGGCACCTGCTCGATGGTGTAGCTGACCTCCTCGCCGATCTTGTCCCGCTGACGCTGGCAGGCCGGGCAGCGGCACAGGTCACCGGTCAGTTCGTACTTCTGCTCGACCATGGGCAGGTGGTCCATCGAACCGATATCCCGACGGCCACGGGTATGAATACGCCGGGATACAGGACGACGTGCTGCCGCAGGTTCGGCGGTTTTCTCTTCCGGAGGCAAATCACCCGCATGAACCGGTAACGCTTCGAGCTTCTGACCGAAGTCCAGCAGCATCTGCGCCGAATCATTAATCCGGTCGGCTCGGGGACCGTAGGCCTGCTTGAGAGCCTTGGCCAGCCGTACTTCCAGCTGCAGGTTCTTGAGATAGAACTCGTCCCGCTGCTGCGTGAGGGCCACGATGGTCGATTGCTGTTGAACGAGTTGTTCATCGCGCGCGGCGATCATCGCCTTGAGCTGGTCGATGTTGTCGGGCAGAGATGTCGGTTGGCGTGTGTCGTCCATGACTACACGATAAGACACGCAACCGACGAAGAGGTTGCGATCGAAAATGTTTTTCTATAAACTTTTTTCTTCGCGACGATAACGCCGGACGCGCTTCACGCTGCTCAGGTCAATGCCGTCGAGCATCATCGCCAACTCGCTGGCCTGCAGTTCCACGGAGTGTTGCGAGGCGTTCAGTCTGGGCAGCTTGAACGTACCCTCCTCGAGCCGCTTGTACCATAGAACGTATCCATCCTTGTCCCAGTGGAGCAATTTGAGCCGGTCACCGCCTCTTGAGCGAAACACAAACAGGTGCCCCGACTGCGGGTCCTGACGCGTGACCGTGTGAGCCTGCTCCGCCAGGCGATCAAACCCGCGCCGCATGTCCGTGGGGCCAATGCACAGCCAGATCCGCGTCGATGAGGCCCGATCCAACTGCGACAGCGAGGGCAGCGCGATCATGCGACCGTCTCCCGCGTTGCCCGATCGGATGAACTCGTCTCCAGGACCTGCAGCAGGTCGACGAGCGTCTGCCGATCAAACCCCGGCCGAACCACCACGCGCCAACCGCCCGGCAGACGCAACTCAATCCCGCCGGGCCCTGTGGCCGTGATCCCGCAAGCCTTCAGGGGCGTGGTCGCCGACACCTTCACTTCAGCAAAGGTCGCCTTGCCCCGCAGTCTCTGCCGCCACGAATAGAAGGAAGGCTCAGACAGACCCGCACGCCGGCAAAACGCCGCCACCGTCAGACCACTGGCCTGCTGTTGCTGAATAACCCGTCGCCACCGATCGGCTGCAGTGCTCATGCCCCCATCATGCCACGATACCCCCGCGGCGCGTAGATGGGGTTGGCCAAGCGGACACAACCTTGCCGTGTCCCAGGTAGGTCGACAGCGCCGCGATGGCGTGGTGGGGATTGATGCCCTGCTGATACCATTGCAGCAACCGGCGACAAGCAAAACTGTGGCGAAGGTCGTGGATGCGCGGCCGCGATAGGGTACCGTTGCTATGCCAACCCAGTTGCCGGCGCAGGCATTGGAAGACACCCCGTACAGTGCTGTACGGCAACGGACGACCGTATCGCCCTGCAAAAAAGCTCCTAGCCTGGCCCAGGACCTGATCTCGATCTCGGGCCGCAGCGTAGCGACGCATCGCCCGTGTCGTGGTTGCGTGCATCGGTACGAGACGGGACTTGTGGAACTTGGTCTGCTCGATGTGTAGAACTCCCTGGACCAGATCAACATGGTCTCGAGTCAGCTTCAGCGCCTCGGAGACGCGTACGCCGGTGCTGGCCAGCAGGCCGAAGAGGGTGCGGTATGTTCGAGGGCGAAGCGCGTATGTGGGCGACAGCCGACCGGCGGCGTCCATCAGTTCTTGAAGCTGCTGGTCACTGTACAGGTGCGGCTGCTGACGGAAGGGCTTGGGGCCCAGCAGTCGCAACTCGGGTACTTCAGTTCGGCCGTCGACGGCAGCCAAATGGCGCGCGAAGGCTCGCACAATCGCCAGCCGCCCGGCGCGATAGCGATCTGACGCCCCTTCGGGGAGGTTGACCCATCGCAACATCAGGTCCGTCGTCAGTGGACCACGATGGCCAAGTCGGTCGGCGAACTCCGCGAAGCGCATCAGCAGTTGGCCGCTGATGTTGAGGGCGAAGCCCAAGGCGCGGCGCTGGCGCAAGTAGTCCTGGACCTGCTGCACCATGCTATGGCGGTTCTTCATGGCTTCACCTCCTCGGCAGCGGGCCACGGGAGCGCCACCTGTGCCAGTGAAGCCAAGTCGACCTTGGCGTAGATACGGGTTGTGTCGATGGACCGGTGACCGAGCAGATCGGCGATCTGCTTGAGCGTTGCTCCAGCGTTGATCAGGCGACAGGCCACGCTGTGACGGATCACGTGCGATCCGCGGATACGATCCGCCAAACCGGCCTGCGCGGCACGTCGTAGAATCACGTTGCGGACACCAATCGACGTCATCGCCTGGCCGCACGGTGCGCGATGCAGCAAGAACAGGTTCGGCGACGGACCGAGCGGACGACCTCGCCGCAAATAGCTCCGGATCGCGGCGGTCAGCCGGGGTGTCATCGGCAGTTCGGCTGGGTCGCGCTGCTTGCGTCGCCGCAGCCGCAGCACTCTGGTGGCAACATCGACGCCGTCCGCCCGCAGATCCGCCACGTCAGAGGCCCGCAGCCCCAGTTCGCACATGCACAACAGGATGGCCCGATCACGCAGGCCGATGGGAGATACTGTGCCGACCGCGCGGGTCAAACGCTCCAGTTCGGCGGCGCTGACGGTCGTCGGCAGCGACGCCAGCCGCCAGTTGGCGAACGTAGGGACGGCGGCGGCCAGATTACTATCGGCCAGCCCTTGAAACTGGAGGAAACGGAGGAACGAACGTATGGAGGAAGCTATCACCTGGCCACTCGATGGCCGGCAGCGGCGTCCCTCGCCGGAAACGAACCGTCGGATACGATCCACCGTCAACTTCGCCAAGTGGGAGGCCCGGCGGATGCGTCCACGACGCAGCAGCCTCCGAGCATAGCGAAGGCGGTAGCTGATGGTCTGGGCCGCCAAGCCCTGCACGCACTCAAGGTGATGGGCGTACTGCGAAAGTATGCTCTCAGTGAAGTCCTGCCTGACGGGAGACGTTGTCACACCGGTGCTGACCATCTCCAGCAGGCGGTTGAGCGCAGCGCGGACGCAGTTAAGATTGCGGAGGGCGGGGGTCTTGCAGCGGCACCCCGGAAGGTGACAGTTGATCCCACTGCAGCATGAGCCCTCGGCGCCGTACGCGGGTGCGGTTGACCAAGCGGACACGATGACTTTCGGTTTGGGCGTCTTCATGTCGAAGATCGAAGATTCGACGTGGACTTCGGCGAGCTCCCTTCGGGTCTGAGCCTCAGGGTCGAAGACAGTCGAGTCGCGAACTCGACTTGGCCAGTTGCCTGAGAGAGCCGTTCCCGGAAGTCCCGGCACAACGGGTAGCCCAGCATCTCCTTGATCGGGCGGTTGGGCTTACGCGACGCAAAAAGCCATATCTATTGTCCAAGGCGCTCTCTGACCCCACTCCTCCTCAGCTACGGTTGTTGCACGGATACATCCTGCATCGCAACAAGCGCGTTCCCGGCCGTGGCCTTAAGGCCACCGTACCACTCGCAATCATCATCAATCACTGCTAATAGCACGGATCTCGCCTCCGTGATTCGATATTTCCCCAGAAGCGCGACGAGATCGGCACGCAGCCCAGCCACGGTAACGGCGGCGTTGCGTCTGTTGAACTTGCTATTCTCGTCCTTCCACCAAGCCGTAGCCCACCAGCGGCTCACGTCTGGGCGGATTAGCAGGGAAGCATAGTCCTTCAGAAGTGCACTCCTGACGCTTGGCCGGTCTCCCAGTCTCTCGAGTGACCAGATACCAGACCAACGCACGAGCGGGTCGTCGCTCTCAAGGCACTCCCGAGCAAGTGGTCGGATTAACCCGGCTTTGGCAGTTGTCGGGGCAAAGTTGGAGATATTGACCATGAGATTGGCGACGACGCACGGCGACCCTCTCGCTATGGCTGCCCGGACTTCCTCATGGACTCGCTGCCTCAGGGCGGGCACCTGTTCCAGCTCGGTCAGCCTGCCGCTCCTTTGGAGGTCCTCAAACGTTCTTGACACGTCCCACTCATGACGCGACACGGGCGCGATCATCCTTCCTTGGATGCCGGCTGTCGAACAGCCGACCAGAGTCAGGCAAACAAGCAGACAACCTGAGGCCAACGCTTCAGGGGATCGGCATCCCATGGCTGCACCTCCGTGAGCACGTCGTGCAACTATCTGGATCGCCGCTGAAGTATGTCGCTGACGTGCTTGATATAGGCCTCGACCGCATCATTCACAACCTGGTTTTGCATCGCAGGTTCTTTGATGATACGCAGATGATTGGAGGGCTGAATTTGCACCGTCCCGCTACTGCCGATGCTCTTGTAGCCCTTCCAGCCGACCCCCATGAGTTCGAACAGACTCGCTGCTGCTGTGTAGTCCTGATAGTACGCGTCACTGTAAAGGATCGGCTCAAAAGACAACGGCAGGTCACGATTGGAATAGGGAGGTTCCTTACGGAGCAGTTCGGAGGGAGTAATTGCGTAGAACTGGTCCCGCACCATATCGATATACGCGACATAGGAAATCGCGGCGTAACCTGGGTATCGTGCACCCCGATATTCCACATCGCGCACGTACAAATCCTGACGGGCTTGCCCGTCCTGCAGCCAACGATAGATCGTAGTGGCACCATCGCTATAGCCAAACAAGACGAAGCCCTGAGCGTCACATCTTGTTTTCCTGGTATCCCGATACTCGCGAGCCTTCGCCCCCAGGTCCGCGACATGATGCCCCATGGTGCCATCAATGAACGAGTATTGATCGGGAGGCAATCCTTTGCGTTTTCGCCAAGCATTGATTCTCTCAAGTATGCGTGTCCCGATGTTGTCAATGTGCTTCCGGCCACCTGTCCCGAGGACTTCCAGACCCCCGATTCCGATAACCTTCCTCCCGTCACCGTCGACGGCTAGTATCGGTGCGTTGTATACGAAGGAATAGAGGTTATTCCCGCCTCTCTCCCCAATCGGATCCCGACTTCCCCACCTTCCCAGTCTCGGCAGATAGTACCGATACCCGTAGTAGTACATTCCTGTTTCTGAATCGAACCATTTCGTCGAAAACCGGAACGGGTTCGCGTCTCTGTACGGCCCGCTGCTGGTGATCACGTTGCCGTAGGGGTCATATTCGTAGTGTGCGGCCAGGGTGATGTTGCCGGTATTCGTGGCGTCGAGGACCTGGCCGACATTGCCATTTGCGTCGTAGAAGAACCAATACCGCTGGTCGTCCTCTTCGCCGGTCGTGCCCTGAGTCTCCACGCAAGCTAGCAAGCCGCCAATGCCCCCGGCGCCGTGGAGCGTGCGCGACAGATCCAGGCCCCAGGTGTACTTTCGGACGGTCTCGTTGCCACCGTTCAGCACTAACACGACGTTCCAGCCGTCGTAGACGAAGTGCTGCACTTCGGTCGGGCTGTCATCTGCTGGCCAGCCGTTGTTGTACACATACACGGCCTTGCGCACCCGGCGACCCATGTAATCGTGCACGAATTTGACCTTCCTGGCACCATTGGCCGGACTGAGCGGAATGACTTCGATCAGCCGGTTTTCGGCATCCCACTTGTACTCATGCAGGCCATCCGTCCCCGGACAAGTAGTCGTGGCCTTTCCGTCACGCTTGAGGTTGCCATCCTCGTCGTAGCAGAGATACTCGGTCGGGTTGCTCGTGCCCGTGTATTGATTCAGGTCATTGGCCGTGTAGGCGGTATCTGGGTTGGCGTCCAGACCGTACGTCTGACGGTTGCCTATACTGTCGTAATTGAACTCGTAGTCGCCGTACTGGGTGTACTGCGTGCCTGGGCTGTCCGGATTGGTCCCCTGGTGCCGGTCGGCCGTGGTCAACTCGCTCCGGGCGTTGTACCCCCACTTGAACAGGTGGTTCTGGCTGAAAGCCGTGCCAGTGTAAACCACGGAGGTTCGGCGGCCGAGGGCGTCCAGGTCGTCGTTGCTGGCATTGTAGTCGTACTTCGACACCGTCGTCGCACCGACCTTGTTGTCCACCCACGTGGTCAGGTCCCGGTTGGCTTCGTAGGCCTTCGTGGTGCTCGCCAGGGTAGTGTTGGCGTCCGACTTGTACGAGGCGGTCTCCAGCAGGTCGCTGCTGGCCAGGCGGCTGTACTGGACGCCATACCCCGGCAGGCCCGGGCCGGTGACCCGCTCGAAACGGCCGTCGGTGGTATTGTAATGGTAGCCCACGCCGTATTCAGTGGCGATGTGGAACCCGCCATCACGGCCGAGGGAGTCGTAATCGCGGGTGATAGTCTTGTTCAGACCATTGAAATCACCCTCGCCTTCGATTGTTTCGCTGACCACGTGCAGGCGGTTGGTAATCACGTCGTTCGGATCGTTCGGATCATCCACGTCATCGTCGTCGTAATCGAACGTCCGGGTGCCGACGCCGTCGGTGATCTGATACCTCTGCCCCAGGCGGGTATAGCTGCAGGTCACGTCCGGCGTGTTCGTCCCGTCATCCGGGTACTCGACCATCTTCATCTCCCCGGTCTGTGCCTCGCCGGTCTGCTCGCCGTAGTAGTGGTACACGGTCTTGAGATCGTCATCGTCAGTCGGCTCGGTGCCCACATGGCGACTCCACGTCCGGGACTTGAGCTTTCCATCCGCCGTGTAACGGTATTTGACGTACTTACCCGAATCGTCGGCTTTCTTTAGCAACAAGCTGGTTGTAGGGTCGTAGGTCCAGGTGGTGACCTCGGCGTCACCGTCGAAAGCAGCAGGCAAGGTCTCGCTGTCCCACCCCGTTCCGCCCCGATAGGTTTTCATCGTGGTCCGACGCCCGTAGTCGTCGTAACCGTACTGCGCCGGATAGGCTCCATTGCCCCAGACGTGGGTTTGACGGCCCAAGGCGTCATAGGAGAACCGCTGGACAGTGTCCGTCTGGTTCGGTGGAACTCCAATTGTCCGTGTTACGGACGCCAAACGGCCGGTGTACGCCTCGTAGGCATAACTGGTTACATTGTTGGCCGGGTCCGTCACGGTGGTCACGCGGTCGGTGTTCGAATCGTATGCCGTGACCGTGGCAGCACTATGCCGATCCTGCGTGACATGGGTTCGACGTCCCAGATTGTCGTAATCGAAGATAGTTTCTACGCCGGTCTTCGAGGTCGTCGAAATGAGCAAGCCATTCTCGGTCACGTTGACCTCGTTGAGCCCGGAGTCCGGTACATCCGCAATCCGGGTAGTCCGTCGGTTGGCTGGGGTCACCGTCGTGGTCATGGTCGTCTGGTTGCCATAGATGTCGATCGAGATGCTTTCCTCGATCACCCCTGAGTCAAAACCGGTTAAGCGGCGTTTCTCGGTACCCATCGGGGTGGCCGTCGCGTCGCCGTCCTTGGCATAGGTCTTGCTCGTGCTTACCTGCCACCAGTCCTGATTGCCATCCTGCTCGTAATAGGTGTCGGTTTCCTGGATGCGGTCGGAGTGGCCGGACACAGGGTTGGTGCCGCTGGCTTGCAGGCCCGGATATGTATCCAGATCTTGCCCAGAGGCTGTTTGCTCGCTTAGGAGGTTATAGACGTACAAACTATCAGCTAGATACTCCTGGCTGCCATCATAGGTATGCTCTACAGAGACAAGCTGACCCTTCAATTCATCGTAGTTGCTTCGAGTCGCGATGGCCGTCACACCCTGGCCGGGGAACGCCGGCTTCTCCTCCAAGACTGTCCGGCCCAGCCCGTCAGTCCAAGTCTTCACCCACGGTCCCGAAGTATCGGGGCCGGTGTAGATCATGGTCCACCGATAGTCACTCTGATACCATGGATGATAATCAACTCCATAATCATACGTTCTGGCGACCACACCAGTGCCGGTGATATTCTTCGTCTGGCCGTCGGGGTAGTACTCGGTGATCTCGGTA
Source organism: Phycisphaerae bacterium (assembly GCA_030372985.1). Classification (GTDB taxonomy): domain Bacteria; phylum Planctomycetota; class Phycisphaerae; order UBA1845; family PWPN01; genus JAUCQB01. The sequence goes on along the minus strand of JAUCQB010000204.1, from coordinate 84,072 downwards.
ACCGTGACACCGGTGACCGGTACGAAGGCACCGGTTTGCTGGTCAACATCACCATAGCGTGACACCGTGGTCTTTTGCCCACAGGGCACGTTATTGCACAACAGGTCCTCATACAGGTAGCCGGTGTGGATGCTGCCGGCGTCGGTCGTGCGTATTGGCCTGCCGAGCCAGTCGTACTTCGTTTCGGCGCTGGTTGACATTGTGTTGCCATCATCTCGCGTGATCGTCTTGGTCACCCGCCCGGCAGCGTCGAATTGGTGTTCCGTGATAATATCAGGCGTGTCGTCATAACCCTTCTTGATCTGCTGATATACTCGGCGGAAGCTATCGAACTTGAAGGCTGTCTGCGCCCCGTCCGGGCCGGTCGTCATCCAGTTGCCGCAACACGTCCCAGGATCGTAGTCTGTGGTTTCGTTCTGGCCGTTCTGCCGATATACGCCCGTGAGCCGGCCTTGCTGATCGTATTCTCGGATGGACCAGTCGATTCGCTGATCCCCGGAGGTCGTGTAGATCCATGTTTCCTCAAGCACGACGCGGCCGGCAGGATCGGTGACGCTCACCGTGGAGGTGCTGCGTTTGTTCTCCTGGTGCAGCCCGCTCGATGTACTTCCCCAACCACGCCTCACCCACGCAGCAATGAAGTCGCCGCTTCCCCCGAAAGTACCTGGTGTATGATTGCCGCCCGGCGAATAGCCGCCCTTCTCATACCCGTATTCCTCCATCGTTCCGTCGGCGTGGAAAACCCGATAAGGGCGTCCGGCTCTGTAGGCGGGGGCACTCGCCGGATACGACCAGGTTTCGGTGGTCAGACTGGCAAAAGGTGAGGAATCATAACGTGTCACGACAACCGAATCGTATGAGCTGTTACTCCCGTAGTCGTAGTACGTATAACCAACAACGACGCCATTGATCATCTCCGTCACAGACGTGGGTCGATGATCGCTGCCCGAGTATTGGTAAACAAACGCATGCCCCGCGCTATCATCAAGTGCGTCAGTTGGTGAATTCGGTCGTTGGGGTTTCTGAGCGTTGAGATAGTTCGAGACCGTCCGGACTATCCTTCCGCTGCTGTCGTACTGGTTCAGTTGCCAAGTGCCGGTTGACGGCTCGGCAGTCTCCCACCTACGCCCTTCTGGTGTACGGACGTAATTTGCGACTATCGCCGTATTGGCGTCGGCATAGGTCGTTAATTGTGTCATGTGGCCGTTGGTGTATGTCCGAGCCGCCTTCTCGACCGTTTCCCCCTGTGCATTCAGGACCTTGTATGTCTTGGTGCCCGCTTGCACCAAGTGTTCGATGGTCCGCAGCAGGGTGCCGGCCTTGTCCCTCTGGTCCATTCTCCAACCCGCAGGCTCTGTGGGTCCCTGATAGGTATACTCGCTGATCAGGGCGACATCCTGATCACCATAGGTGACCTTGTAGTTGTCGTTGACCCGCACATCCACGCTGCCGGTCGGGTCTTCGAACGTCCACCTCCGGTACGCAGAACCGGAAGGGGCGTAGACGCCGTTCCCGTCGGGGTCACCCGCCACCTGGTTCGTGTAGAAGTCGATGGTGAAGGCACCACTGTCCAGGTCGTCAGCGACGATCTCGGCCAGGGCCCCCGGTACCTTGATCTGGTTGATCTCCTTGCCGCCGCGCGTCGTCTCCACAGGCACCGTGTCAGACGGAAGATGCAGGGTCAGTTGGTTGGCCGCAAGCCCCGTCGGCGTCTCCTGCAGCAGATATACATAGCCCGCGGTGTCTCCGAGGCTGTTCTCTCCGAGACTGATCGCGACATTCACACTCGTGTTGGTCGCCACACCATCGCCCGCAAGACCACAAACCCCGCCCGGGCACCCTCCGGGCTTCTTGCCGCAGGAACCGCACTCGACAGCAAGGACCCGCGACTTGGTGGTCGGGGCGCAGAATCCCGGCGGTGTTGCCGCAGTATTTGTCACCGTCACCAAGACAGATTCTGTTTTTACCAGATTGGGCTCTTCAATAGATATGTAGCATGTTGATCCGTTGGGACTCACAAACAGACCGTCGCTTGGCGTAACGCTCCACTGCCACGCCGTGCCGAGTCCACAGTGAGATCCAATGCTGGCAGTCACGCTATTGCAGGTGCTCAACTTGCCTTCGGGATCGAACTTGATGTCGAGAAGCTTATCCTTGACTTTGACTATGCAAGGCGTTGAATAATGAAGCCAGCTCGGCCCGTTCACATCGAGTCCCGCTAAAGACTGACATGTGCCGCATGTCTCGGCGACGACGTTGAACTGGCGTGTGTCGCCTTCATCCAGTTTGAAGTGTACGGAGTACTCATTCTGAGTGAACGTCGTCGGATTGTCGCAGCGTACGGAAGTACAATAAGGATTCTGCAGATTGCCAAAGCAATCCCACCAGTCCCTGAGGTTATGTGGCGGGCACCAATATGGAAAACCGACGGCTGTGGCACTGCAACATTGGGCCGGAGAGTCTACCGTGGATTCCGTCGGAAGTGGATTGGGCTCACAACTATCAGATGCGGCCAATTTGCCTGTGCCACTGAGAACCAAGTCATATCCACAGTCTTGACCATCAATATACGGCGCGCTTACGGTGACACCGACCGTACAACCAACACAGACCTCGGTCCGGTCAACCGATAGCCATGGGTTAACCCACGGATCTTGGCATTGCCCCGTCGAAGGGTCACATTGCTGACACTCGCCGCACTCTTTCGGCACCCTGACACAAACGTCATCCACGCAGGTATCAATAGTGCAGGGATTGCCATCGTCGCAGTACATGCAGCCGCAGGCACTGGGATCAAAGTTCACACACTCCGGGTTGCACTCATCGTAGCAGCACGCTCTGGCAGCAGCCGGATCCCACAGAATGGCCATACCCACAAGGAAGATAAGAGATGCCGTTGCCTGAGCGATTATCTCTTTCGCCTTCTGACTACCGCCCCCACAAAGGTGACCTGCCGGACTACCGACTGCATTCATAAGCATGTTATTCCTCCCGAACACGACAGGCGAATTGTTTTTTCAGGTTTTTCACAATTGCCTCTCGAGAGAGCGACACGTTCACACTCAGATACCCTGTGATGGCGTGCACTACTGCCCCTGCACCAGGCGCTGGGCAGCCTCAACCAATCGATGCCCCGGGTATTCCGCTGCGAACGAGTCGACTGCCTGCTGGAGTTGGTCTCGCTCAGCCCCTGCTTTCCTCAGCGTGTGGCAAACCTCATAGCGGGCTGACGGCCCGTAGAACTTGTCCAAGGGAAAGGGCGGCGTGGCGACCGACATGTCAACCATCGCGTAAAAATGAGCCAGGGCCTCGTCATAGCGATTGAGTTTCTTCAATGCCCGACCGGCCAGGAGATGGGCTCCCGCGAACACGTCCTTGTATTCGGGGTCCATGATCTTATTCTCATTCGGCTCGTAATGCTGTTTCAACAGCGCTTCTGCACCGGCGACAGTCTCGACATCCTTGCCTTGGGAAGAAGTAATGCAGACAGCAAATAGCTCCGCGCTCGCCCGTGTCGCGCCATCGGCGTTATGGTGCCAGCGGCGCCAGAAAACATTCAATTGGTCCCACTGCTGAGGAGTTATTGTCTTGCCTGCGGTTCGATCACGGCTGAGTTGTCGCATCATTTGCTCCGCCCGATGCTGGCCGATTCGACAGTCCATCGTACGATATGCCAAGCGGACCTTCTCCGACTCAGCGTACCCGCGCAGGATCACCCGCAGATGTTCGTAGGTCTTGCACATCTCCTCCCGTTTGCTGAGATGCCAGAGCAGTTCAGCCTTCTGACTCAGGGCACAGTAGGCTCCGCCGGTGCCGGAGAACTGATTGATCACTTGGTCGAACATCGCCAGCGGCTCGGGGCTTTTGTAGTGCGTTTCCTTGCCCCGGTCGCGGGCGGCGCGGTACAGCGCGGCGGCCTGCTCTTCGCGGGCGATGGCTTCGGCTGACGACCGGCCCTGGATCTCGGCCATCAGCCCCACGGCCTTGATGCCCCACTTGTCGATCGGGGAATCCTCGTGGGCAGCCTTGAGGTCCACCAAGGCATCGGCCGTCTCACCCAAGGCCCGGTGGCACTCGGCCGCACAGTACAAGGCCGTTGCCCGGAAACCCTTGCCACCCGCCACGACTGTCTCGAAGTGCCCCAGGGCCTCGCGAACCTGACCCTGTTCCTTGAGACAGACGCCCGCCAGGATGTGGACCGGCTCGGAGTTCGGATCCATTTCCAAGGCTTGGAGCAGGAGAGGCAAGGCCGCTTCGTAATTGCCGGCGATCTTGAGCTGCTTGCCCTGCTCGTAAAGCGAATCGAATGTCGCCGTTGGAGCAGGCGGATTGGTTGTCTCGTTGCTTTCCTGCGCATGTGCCCAACCCCACATGGCCAACCCGACCATGCCAAGAACCGCCAGCATCAAATACATTCGTTTCATTGAAGCCTCCCACCGAATGACCGGATCGCCAGGGAGACACACACAAGCACTCATGCCGCCAAGGCGCAGGTCAAATCAAAGCCGACGCATGAGACCCTCGTCAGAAAGATAACAGAAGAAACCACAAGCGAGCTTCGCTCGCCGTAGCTTCTATCTCTTCAACAATCCCGCGGGAAGTGTACCCTATGGTTTATTGGTCGTCGAGAGCCTTCTACGAAAATAGGGTATTCTTCAGGACGCATCGAGCCACTGTCGAAACACTGAGCGAAGGACGCCCGACGAATCTCGCGTTTGGCCGGGCCGACGATCTCTTGGAACCCCGGGTAGTTGTAACCGGATGCAGGCCTGCTTCCACCTATGCAAACCGGGCCGCAAATCCGTCCCCGCTTCACCTCGCGTCCACTCTCACTGAACCTCACCGGATTGCATCTGCAAACGACAGCACGACTGCAGTTTGGCCGTCACGGTATCGTTTACGGGCGCAAGAGCGACTCCGCCATGGTCACCCGATGGCGGGAACCCTTCTCCGTGCGATAGGACTCGACCAGTGCCCAGTAGGTGTGCTGCTTGCCGCTCTTGTGCCGTTCGAGACGTTTCAGAAACATCACATCCCTGCCGCAGAAAACAACTCGCTCCTTCTGCAACAAGAATGACGGTAGAGTAGAGGACTGAGTGAGAAGTGAGTCACGGCTCACTCAGTCCCCCCTCGTCGAACCGGACATGCAGATTCCCCGCATCCGGCTCTCCTGGCATCTTCGTCGCCAGCACACACGAGGCAGATCAGCACGCCGGGTCACACCGGCTCGAAGCCGAGCCGCTGCAACTGGTCATACCAGCTTACGCCCTCCGGTGGCCGGTAGGGTCGCTGACTGCGACGTTTCAGGTGTCCGATCAGTCGGCTTTGCACGAAGAAGTTGATTTCCCGGAACGCCTGCCGGGGATATCGCGTCGGGGTGACAGAGGCGTTGTCCGAACGGGGTGGTCGAGGCGGCGAGACAGCGTAAGCGTCCGGAGACGGCGGGATGTTACGCCAGGAAATGTGTAGGTTGATCTGTTGTGGCTGGTATATTGCCTTACCGATTCTACCGGGTCAGAAGCTCCAGCCTTTCCGGTAGTCGCGGCGGAGATGGTCGTTGGCTTTGGGCAGGCTGGTGACCCTCATGTTGGCAACGTCCCACTCGATACGTTCGCGGACACAGATGGCGAGGCTGCCGAGCAGGACCATCTCGGTCAGCGGGCCGGCGTGGTCGAAGCTCGACAGGGTCTTGGCCTCGCCCTTGCAGGCGTTCACCCACTCGGCATGGTGCTCGCCGGTCACACGAGGCAGCATCGGCGTCGGAGCCTTGTAGTCCTTGAACCGCTCCTTAGGCAGAAGCCTGTAACTCCAGCCGTACTCGTCTGGAGAGAACAGCGTGCCCTGGTCGCCGATCAGCAACGCCCCGTTCGGCGGGTTCAGCGGCTCATCTGGCGATTTGGCTTCACTCGGCGAGCCCGGCGATTCATTCAGCGAGCCACCGGGTGTATCCCGATGGTAGGTCCGAGCGCCACCGGCAGCCTGCACGCCGATGGCAGATTCCATTGCGGCATTCATGAGACCTGCGATCGTCTCCTTCGTTGTCGTCGGCATGCGCGTGCCGCCGTCGTACCATGTCACCTTCACCGGCGGGAGATCTCCACAGGCGGGGAACTCATACCGCACAACGCTCCAGGTCGGATAGGTGTCCTCATTGATGTCGCCGGAGAACTCGGGCGCCACGACGATTGGCAGAACGGGGTCTGGCTCCTTCTGCCGTGCAGCAGCCCCTCGGGTGCTCTGCGCAGAAGGTGCCTGACCCTCTTCTGCGGTCATGGGCATACGTTCACCCAGCCTCAAAGCCATAAACGGCAGGTTGAGCCCGTGGCAACCCATGTCACCGAGCGTGCCGGTGCCGAAATCGTACCACGCCCGCCATTTGACCGGATGATACGCCCGGTGGTACGGCCGTTCGCGAGCGGTGCCCAGCCAGAGGCCCCAATCCAGGGTCGGTGGGATCGGCGAATGTCTTTCTGGCCGTTGTATCCCCGTCGGCCAGAACGGCCGGTCGCTCCAGACGTGGACCTCTCGCACCTGCCCGATCGCCCCGGACCAGACCACCTCGACGGCCTCGCGGAATCGGTTGTTGGCCGTGCCGTGGTTACCCATTTGTGTGACCACACCGTACTTGCGCGCGGCCTCGACCAGTTGCCGCACCTCCCAGATGTCGTGGGCCAGGGGTTTCTGAACGTAGACGTGCTTGCCCATCCGCATGGCCATCATGGCCGCGACCGCGTGCTGGTGGTCGGGGATCGAGACGGTCACGGCGTCGACCCGCCCGTCCATCTCCTCCAGCATCTTGCGGAAGTCTTTGTATTGCTTGGCTTTAGGGAAGGCCTTGAACGCCTTGTAGGCCATCCCGAAATCAACGTCGGCAATGGCCACGATGTCGTCTCGCTTGCCGACCGCCAGGATGTCCCAGTATCCCTGCCCCCCGCCGCCGATGCAGGCGATGTCCATCTTCTCGTTGGGCGAAATCCGCCGAGGCCGCCGCCGTCCCGCCGGCGCGGAGGCCGTGTCACCCGGCGCCGCGTCCCCGAACACCCACAACCCGGCACCGGCGTAAACGGTTCGCGACAGGAATTGACGACGAGTAGTTCGCATTGCTATTCATCATACACCCGTCACGGCTTCAAACGAACAGGTCATGTGGTGATTGACGAACTTGCAGCAGCAAGACCCCCAGCAGGCACACCGGATCATCCGCCGGCCGGCCGTTGGTCGGGCAGTACAGGGTATCCAGGGCCGAACGCTGTTCTTCCAACTTGGGATACCCCGCCTTGCTGGACGCGTTCAGGGCGGGACGGCAGCTGTTTGTCCGAGCTTCTCATCCCGTTGACAGCTCAGTCGGTGCGGGCATGATTGAGGTGGAGAGAAGAGAGTGGACCCGAGGCGTGGCTTGGGAGTGCGCCACGCCCCGGGTCGTTGCCAGGAGAATAACGGCTCGATAGAAGGATGATGTCGGCCGCTTCCTGCAGGATGTAGGGCGGCTTGCTGGCAGCATTTGCCTGGATGGTTTCCCTCAATAAGACGTCGCTTCCGGGTGGCGTTGGGGACGGCAGAGGGCTGCTTCGGGCGAAGCTGACGGTCGGGGAGGTGCGTTGAATTCATATGAATTGGCGGGCATTCCGCTCTGCTCCAGCCCACCGCCCGGAGTCACTGGCGTGCCCCCGGGGACGACGGACGTTACATGAACGGATAATAATGATCATGGTTCATGCGTGAAGATGGATAATGTGGTGAGAGTTGGACGAAGCGGCTTCGCCGCAGGATGGGTGGGGTAGCGGTGGCGTTTTGATCGCCAACCCCGCGCAAGGAGAATTGGTCGCACGATCCTACTTGCGGCTCCGATTTGTGCACGTTTTGTGCACATCGCCAGGCGGATTTGCGCTTTTTCGAGGGCTGTGATATAATCGCGAGGCAAAGAGCGGCGGTCACGTAAACCGCTGCAAAATCAAGGCTTTGTGTGCAGACGGAAATGACATCCTGAAATCGCCGCGAGAGGGCTTCCCCTGTATCCCCCCCTCTCCGTTAAGTCATGATCATATCTTCAGTTCCGCCGCCGCAGCTTACGCGACTGCCAGCCCTTGCCCGCTGCCCTCCTTTTCGGCTCGGCTGGATACGCTGGTCGCTTCCCCCATTGGCTCCCCAAGGGGGACGTGAAGGGTCGCTGAGCGTCCCGTCACGGCCCCGCACCGGCGAGACCGCGGCTTACTCGGGATACAGGCCGGAGTTGGGAGGAGAACGCATCCGCCAGCGACTCGGTATCGAAGGGCTCCGCAGGTTTTTGCGCCGGGACTCTTGACTGCATACCCGGTCGATCCTGAGATCTGTCTTTGTGCGTGTCCGGAGCCGCACTTTCGACGGCCGTGCATTGCCCGTGTGCCCTGGTACGGCGATTTCCTACAGGGCAAGGTTGAAAAGTGGTCCGGTCTTGACCTCCGTGCCTAACATTGCAGGGCCGTTTAGCGCTTGTCGCGAGTGGCTGCGCCGCCGGCCGTGAGGGATTGTCCGCCTGGCGAGCGCTTGCGCCGCCGGCTGGTGTGGGAGGTGCCTTGTGACCCGCTCTGTTTGGACCGTGGCTGTGCTGCTCGTGGTACCGGCGATCGGTTGCTCAGGCCCGGGTACCGATGACGGCACCGATGACGGCGACGGGGGTGGGACCCCGCAGCCGGGCGACGTGATCGAGGCCGAACCGTTTGACAGTACGAAGATGCTGGGCGACGCCGACTTGGCCGGACTCGAGGCCGAGACCGGTGACGGCCGGCTCGTTTTTCCGGTTGCGCCGCCGTCCCTGGCGAACGTGGCCCGCGGCAACATCATCGTGGCCGGCAAGTCGCCGTCGACGCCGCACGGCCTGTTGCGCGTGGTGCAGTCGGTTCATCGCGACGGCGCCGCGCTGACGCTGACCACCGTCCACGCGCCGATTCAACTCGCCTTCCGTCGGCTGCATCTGAACCTGGCGCCGCGCTCGACAGGGGATCTGGCGACGATCTTCCAGGGGTCGGCCGCGCCCGCCCGGCGCCTGGAGGCGAAAGCCAGCGAACCGAAGGAAGAACTCCTCTCTGCTCTGAGCGACCAGATCACCTCTCAGACCGTCGAACAGGAAGTGGTGCTGTTCGATGGCGACGGCGACGCGGAGACAGAGAATGACCGGGCGGTGCTCAAGGTGAAGCTGGGCGGCACGATCGATTACGGCCTGCGTTTCGACTTCGACTGGGGTGTGCTCGAGGATCTGCCCGGGGCGGTGACCGACTGCATCCTGGAGGCGCTGGACGCGCTGGTTGGCGGTGATCCGCCCGACTGCTCAATCGACAATTTCCTGCCGGAGGCAAAGGCCACCTTTGACGTGACGGCACACCTCGTCGCCAGCGCGGATATGGAAGGCGCGGCCAAGGCCGACTTCGAGAAGGAGTTTCCCATCTTCCCGCCGGCGGCGATCGCCGAGATTGTTGTCGGTCCGGTGGTGATCGCGCCGGTGCTCGAGATCACCGGCCGCGTCGAGGGTGGCGCCTCGGCCAAGTTCGCGGTGGGCGTCGAAGTTGACGGCGACATCTCCACCGGCGTGGACATTTCCTCAAACGACCTCGGCCAGCCCACTTTGCGGCTGCCGGACATTACCCGCGTCGGCTTCACCCCTCACGAGCCCACCGTCACATTGCGGGCCCACGCCCGGGCCAGCGTCGGGACCTCGATCACGGCAACGCTGTTCAACGTCGCCGGCCCCTACGCCGAACTGGGCATCTTCGCCGCTCTCGATGCCAACACCGACAACACGCCTTGCTGGACCGCCCACTCCGGAATCGAGAGCCAGATCGGCCTGCGGGTCATCCCAACCCTGCCGTTTCTCGGGGCGGTGACCCTGTTCGACTGGGCGTCGGATCCGTTCGAGGCGCTGAACCTGGAACTGGCCAGCGGACCCTGCCTGCCGGACCCGGACGTCTCGACCCTCCCCCCGGGTGCCGGTCCCGATTCGACCCGTTACGCCAATCCGACCTTCACGCCGTGGTCCCACACCGTTGAACCGCCGACGACCAACAGCGGGCGGCTTTTCCCCGCCCTCGACGATTCCTACTGGACCGAACTCCACCCGACGATCGACGGCCGGTACGTGGTGGCGGGCAGCCGCGCGGACACGCTCTTCAAGCTCGACGAGGCCGGCGTATTGATCTGGGCGTGCCAGTACCGCACCGAGGGCGACCCGTTTGCCGCTCAGATCCTTCGCGTCGCCAACACCGCCGACGCGGGGCTGATGCTGCTGACGCGCATGGCCGGCGACTACCGGCTGGGGCTGCTGAAGGTGGACCAGACGGGCGAGCCGATCTTCCACGTCGGGTTTGCAGTTCCCGGCGAGTGCTTCGCCGACGCCCAGACGCTTGCGCCGGACGGCAGCGGGGGGTTCCTCGTCGCCGGTAGCTGCGTCAGCAGCACGACGGGGTGGTTGATGCACTTCGATGCCGGGGGAAGTGTCGTGGGGGCCACCAGCTTCACCGATCCCGACGGCGACAACTTCTTTCCCACCGTCCTGGTGGCGGTCGGCGGGGAGGCGGTGGTCACCGGCGGCACGGCCCCGGGTGGCGGCCTGGCGGGACCGATGTTCGCCGCACGCTTCGACGCCGCCGGCGGGCTGCGCTTCGCCCGCTGGTATTCGGCCGGCGACGGCCTGTTGGACATCGCGCCGTCCGCCGGCATCGCCGCCGCCAACGGCGACGTGACACTGGCCGGCAGCGTCAACGGGAACAGCCGCGGCTTTGTCGCCCGACTCAAGCAGGATGGCAGCGTGGCCTGGCAGAGCTTTCCCGACCTGCCGCCCTCGCTCACGCGGTCTTTCGGGCTCAACGCCATCGCCGAACTCCCAACAACCGGCTACGTGGTTGCCGGCTCGGTGACCGACTTCGGCGCGACCGAGATCAACGGCGCGACCAGCCTCATCGTGGCCGGCCTGGATGCTGTCGGCGGCGTGCTCTGGTCGCGCCAGTACACCCTGCGAGGCGGGCCCGATGAGTTTCGCGACAGCGCGTTCCCGGGCGTGCGGCTCACCGATGACGGGGGCGCGCTGGTTGCAGGGCTGGCCCAAGTCGAGCGCGACGACTTCCGCGGGCAGGTCTGGGCGATGAAGGTGTTCGCCAAGAACGGCTTCATCGATTTCGATCCCGCCCGGGCGACGAGCGCCGATCCGGGGCTGCACGACGTGGCGTACGACCTGCAGGTCCAGCCGTGGAACGTGACGCTCGGTTCCGCTGCATACCAGACAGCGCCGCTCGTGACCACGAGCCGCCAGGTCTCACTGACCACCGAGAAGCTCAGCCGGGACTGACGGCCACGGGGATGTGTCGGCTGTTCCGGCACCATGCGGCGATCGCCCGCAGCGCAGGGGTCAACCGCGATGACCGTCCACCCGCCCCGTCGGGATCGCGCCCAATCAGCGTCCAGCACATAGTGCAGGCAGACGTTGGTCAGAATCACGGTCACGCCAGAACGGTGGATGTTGCCCTCAAAACGCATCCCGAGACGATAAGAAATCGTGGAGGAACAGCACGTCAACGAGACGAGCAAAGTCTTTGTCGGAGCCTGAGTTAAGCCGCAAACCCAGCGCCTTGCAGGGCTTGCAGAAAAGGGCCTGATCCAGTCCCCCCTCTCCGTTCTTCTGTGATTGACGCTCGTAACGCATGAAAAGCCAAGCACTTCGGGCTTGGCGTTGTCGTCATCTCGACGCGACTGTCCGAATACTGTCCCAACGCACCATCGACCCGTGTGGGCCACGCGGTTGGAGCGGTAGCGCCGGGGGCCGTCCAAGCCGGCGGGCAAGTTCACCCTCCAAACGACGCGCGTCTTGGACCAGAACATGATCAGCCGAGCGGACGATCGCGCCGCTGGATGGCCTCGTTTCACTGCCTCCACGAAGCTCTCGTTGAAAGGGCGGTCGGTAAGTCCGGATCGCCCAGTTCGCGCCCGGACGCCCTCTTGTGAAGCGCCCAGAAGAGTGCTTCCATGTCCGTTCTGGTATCGAAGCCGAGGCGACGGAGGTTGGTCTCAAGCTCGGAGAAATGCTTCTCGATGCGGGGGCTGCCGCGAATCTCATCTTCATTGAACGCGGTAGAACCAGATGGCACCTTGCCGCTTCGGGAGTGTGAACGTCAAACCGGCCTGCTCCAGGGCGCGTCCAGCCAGCTCCTTGGTTTCGCCACTCTCGGGATTCTCCAGCAGGTATATGGCATCTGCGCGAATCGCTTTCGGATGAACGACGAGAGTCTCCTCCGCGCATGCCGGCAGGCGGATGCCCTGGATGAAGCCACGGCCTGTTTCCGGGCAGTCGAACTGCCGTGCCACCCATTTCTCGGGCGACCGGTGAATCGGAGTGAGCGGGTAGTAATCGCCGTCGATCATCAACCCGGCCGCGCGCCTCCAGATGCCGAGCATCTTCTTCAACAAATCGTAATCGTAGTCGTCCCTGCGAATGTCGATGGCGGGGATGATCATGGGGCCCAGGCCGCAGTGGTAGGAGAAGCTGTCCACACGCGTGTCATATCTCGCCGGGGCGTCCAGGTCCCACGAGAGCGACACCTCCTTGAAGTAGGGCAGCCACTGGAACAGCGTGTGATGGAAGGAGAGCTTCACCGGATGGTTGCCATACCCGTAGTCGGTGTAGTGCAGCGGCACGGAGCGGCGCATCGTTTCCATGTCGTTGCGCCGGCCGCCGGATGCGCACGAGTCGATCCACAGCCCCGGATTCCGCGCCAGCAGATCGTCCCAGTAGCGAAGATAGCCTTGCACATGCAGGTTTTCATTCATGCCCTGCCGGTCCTCGGCATCGTTGTCCCGCCAGAACTGCAGCGGAGCGAAGTTGTGGTCCTGCCGGTATACTTTGATGCCGTTGTCTTGGATCAACTTGCACACATGGTCGGTCAGCCATTGGCGGCAGGCTGGATTGCCCAGGTTCAGCAGGCGGTTCCCGGAGCCTTTGACTCTCAATAGCCAGTCCGGGTGCTCGCGGTCCAGGCTGGTTCCAGGCGTGACCCGCTCCGGCTCGAACCAGATCAGCAGATCGGCGCCCTGTCGCGCGGCGTGGTCGGACACCGATTTCAACCCGGCGGGGAATCGCTCCGGGTCGGGCTCCCATGTGCCGGTGTTAGGCCATCTCCGCCGGTGTTCGTTGTCGTAGCACGGGTACCAACCGGCATCGATCCACCACACGTCGAAGCGAATTCCGCGTTTGGCCCAAAGGTCCATGTACTGAACCTGGTTCTTCCCCGTGGCGGCTGTAAACTCCTCGCCGTCGTCGGTTCCGTGGGCGACGGACATGGGGCCGAGGGGCCGGCCGTTCGTTCTCGGCAGGACGTGGTCACGGTACCATCGCCGCCAGAGGTTCGCTGCGCGCGTCGCGTCACCCGTCCAGGACATCACGGTCATTCGCGGGGTGCGAACGGTCTCGCCCGGCATCAACCGCAGATGTGTCTTCTCCTGGCCCGCGCGGATACGCACGCCGCCGTCGAGTCCGGTAAAGGCGGCCGACCACTGGGCCGGCCAGCCGATCGCGATGGACAGGCCGTAATCCTTGAATGCGACGCGGTAGTAAGGGAAGGCATTGTCGCATGGACGCCCGCCGCTCGGGGCGAAACGGAGCGAGACGTCCTGGCCTAACGCCGTTTCCTGTTCGTCGTAGCCTTTCTCGCTATAGAAGTCGCCGTTGTTGTGGTGCAGCACCGGAGATGCGCCGTCGAACCTTCCATCCAAGGCCGCGATGTCGCTGATGATGGGCGTTGGCTGGTTCCCCCTGTTCGTCAGCCACGCCACCCATTCCACGGCCGGGTAGTCGAGGTACTCCACGCACTCGACCCGCAGCCCCAGGCCGGTCTTGGCGTCGCAGCCCTCAAACGTCGTCTCGATGAGGTTTGCGTCAATGCGGCGCCGATGAGAAACCGGCCCCCAGCCGGCCGGAATGCCGTTCACGGCCTTGCCATCGAGCATGAAGGAGACCGGGAGACAGGCCGGACCTGACAAGAGCCGGCTGGTCAATGCGCGGCTCAGTTCCATATCTTTAGAGGCGATAACAAAACCACCCGCGATCCCGGACGATCCGCCATCAGCACCCGGCTTAGATGTGGGCCCATTAGTCATTCCCGTGCCGGGCTGTAGATGGCCGGCCGCCTTCTCGTTGTTCTGCGCGAAAGCCGTGCCGTCAGTCTCAGCGGCCGGAGCTGTCAGCTGCGTCACGCCGGCCAGGATGAAGGCCAACGCGAAAAGCTTTAAACCGAGATGCCTTTCGACGAAGTTCGGGAGAGACTTCTCAGCGGCCACAGATTGAGCTTCGAGTTCACCGACGCCACTGCCTGATAGCCGGAACAGCTTGATATCGCCCATCATGTTCACTCACCCGAGATTTCCCATCGGACCTTGCCCGGCTACATCGCCGAGCCGTGTTTCGTTATTGTACCAGCGTCCCGGCCGCGTTACGCCTACCGTTCGTTGAGACCGTTAAGAGCCCCACCTTGGCTTCAGCTCGGTGCCTCCAACTGCAGCATGCTCATGCCTTCGATTTCGGGGAGGCTGGCCCCGATGATCGCCTGGAAATCGCCGTACATGCCGGCCATGCCCGCACCGGCCAGATCGATCTGCTTCTCACGTTTGGCCCACTGCTTTGTGATGGCTCGCTTCTCGGATTCGAGATCCTCTCTCATGGTCTTGAACGCCTCGACGACCGCCCCTACGCGATTGCGGAACTGCGTGCTGGCCAGGTAGTTATACACCTGCTCCATTTTTCCGTGCTGGCCCTCCAGGGCCCGGCGGGCGCTTGCGGTCTCCAACAACCCGGCACGCAATACCGTGGCCATTGCGACCGCGCACGACCAGTTGCACACCCACACGCCGTCAATCTGGGTGAAGTGGTCGACCCCCGCCGGCATCGCCGTGCTGACAAGGACGGCCACAGCCGCCTTGGCATCTCGCTGGTTCGTCCGCAGCTTCGGTAACCACTGGTCGGACCAGTTTTTCGTTCGCTTGGATTCCCACAGGATTGTCCCGCAATCGACTCCCCCCGGCGTTCGCACGCGTTGAATCACATCGCCGCCTTCCACACCCTTCGGAACTTCTTCGATTGAATCGTCCCGGAACGTCTCGCGAAGCAGGCTTTCCAGAGCCACCTCCATGATTTCGCCCTGGGCCTGTTGAGATCCCTGTTCGGCCTTTCGTTTCATGTCATCCAGCTGCTTGACCAGGTCGGCAATCTTCTTGTCTTTTTCGGCCACCTTGAGCTGGTGCTCTTCAGCGGCCTGCTTGCGGGCCGTATCGCGGATCTTGTCTCTCTCGGCGTCCAGTTGGCGGGCGACCTCAAGCTGAAGCTGCTCCGTTTTCTCCTTGAGCTCCCGCTCCTGTTTGCGGAGGGCTAACTCAGTCTCGGCGGCTTTCTGGAGTTTACCTTTCAGTTCCGCTACCTGGGTATCCCGGTCCTTCAACTCAACCGCCAGTTCCTCCTGTACGGCTTTCCGGGCCTGTTCGGTGAGCTTCTCTCGCTCCTGGGCCAGACGCTCCTGAACCTGCTTGTCCATACTTTGCCGTTGCTGCTCAATGCCGGCCTGCAACCTGGCCAGCTCCTTCTCCCGCTCAAGCACGGCCTGCTCGGCATCCTGCGCCGTCTTGAGCTTCTGCTGAACATCCCGGAGCTGTTGCTCGCGTTCCCTGAGCTGGGCATCGTACTCTTCGGCGGCCTTCTTCTTGCCCTCTTCGATCAGCTTGGCCCGCCCCTCGGCTACCTGCCGTTTGAGCTGGTCGGCCATCTCCTCCCGCTCGCGCCGCAACTCCTCCTCGCGGTCTCTCAACTCCCGCTCTTTCTTTCGCCAGGCGAGTTCCCGCTCTTGGGCCTCCTTGAGGCGGGCTTGAACCTCGTTGAGCCGCTCATCGCGATCCTTGATCTCGACGGCCAGATCCTCCTGAGCCTTGGCGCGGGCGTCGGCCATCAGCTTGTCACGCTCCTTGGCCAGTTGCGTTCGGACCTGCTCGTCGATCGCCTGCCGGGACTGATCGAGTTCGGCGCGCTGTCGTTTCAGATCCTCGGCTTGTTTCCGAAGGGCTTCTCGCTCCGGCTGGAACTGGGCTTCCAGATCTGCCTGTATCTGGTCCCGCAGCTGGGCGGACATGACCTCTGTGATCTCAATCCTGGTGTTACACTTTGGACATGTGATGGTGTTGCTCATCGTCATCTGCCTTTCATGAAGGGTCTGAAGGAGGTTTACATGGGCTGATCGGAATTGTCACTGCCATTCATCGCGTCCACGGCTGACGTTTGGTGGCAAGGCCAGCACCGGAAAGACGCCGAAGGGTCTGTGTCAGCATCGTCGTTCCTGTCTCCCTGTAAACCCCAAGCCCGTTTAGACCTCCCGTAAACTTCGCCGTGTAGTCTACCACGAAGGCACGACAAACGGTGTCGGGGCGGGTTCTTCTGTGGGTGCCCGGCGATCATTCGCCCGGCGATGGCGCGGACCTGGATTCGTTCATAAGTGATGATTTCGATGAGCCTTGTGAACCGGTGGGAACTGGTGGAAAATCGTTCCCCAGAGGGCTCGAACCTCTAACCTTCAGCTCCGGAGGCTGCAAGGACCAGGTTCAGGAAACGTCACAAGCGACACCAGAGCAACAGCTTACGAGTGTCGAGAATTCCGGCGATTCGACCGCTTACCCGACTGCTTACCCCCCCAACGCAGAAAAGGCTCACGACAAGCTCGACGACGACCGGCTGGCAAGCCTCGTGGCGGAAGTGGCCAAGCTGTCGGTCGAGGCTCGGGCGCGGCTGGCGGTGATTCTGGCAGGGCAAGGGGACAAGCCATGATACCCCGGTCAGGCAGAGGGCAAACGGCACAAACGCGAGCGCAAACGGTCCGAACCGTCTCCAGGGTGGGGGTGGGCTGCGTGCGGGCACTGGCGCGGCCCCTGTGGCTCTTAGCCGTTCGCACAAGGGGGGGTTTGGAGGCTGCCCACCACCTCAAAGGTAGGGGTCGCCCCCAGCCCCGTTTAAACGCCTCTGTGGCTTCCCTACGGGCCTTGGGTGCTACTGTCTGCGCGGCGACGGCTACGGAAACCCTAAACGCTTTCAAGGCGACTTCCAGAGTGTTTCAACCTGCCCACCAAGCGAGCCGGCAGCTTGCGGGCGGTTCTGGCACGACCGGCATAGGAAAGGTGAGACAATGCGGAAAAAGGCAAAGCGAGTGAGAAGGAAAAAGGCAACGAGCTATCTGTACAGGGGCAAGACTGGTTTGTTCCTGCGAGAGGGCATCCTGTGGTTTCTGGCAACCGGTTTGCGGCCGATAGGACTGAAGCTGCACGAGGGGCGTGTTGTGCCCGTGGAGCCATGGGAGTCAGACTCGTGGCGGTAGCACGCACAGCAAGGGGGGGGCGGGCAGTCGCTCGCCCCCCAGGGGGGACCCATGAGATGAAAAGGGAACCAAAAGCTGCCAGCAGAGTTTGCCAGACTCCCGGTCTCGCAGACCGCTGCTTATACCTATTAATCCTTAACGTGGTGAAATAATTAACACCGTGAAACGAGTTCTGCATTTTGGCAGCGTGTCTGCAAGAAAGGGGGCAAATTGTGGCGGGACGGCCTTTAGGTAAACTGCGGAAAGTTGAGTGTTTACGAGAAGCCGCAGGGCAACTTGCGGCAGAAATCGAGGCGGTCATGCCGTCAACGTACATGGACCTACGGCCGGAGCACGGCGAAATCGGGGGGGCATGGCGCGACGCCTGGGCAGCAGCGCTGCAAGCGGAATCGGCGTTGTTTGGCCTGGTCGCGGCGCTCGAGGATAAGATTGCGAAAAAGGGACCCGTTGCCCATAATAATACCTTTTTCGGTAAAAAAGTTGAACCGGACCCCCGCCCTTGCTGAGCGCCGGGAGTCACGATTAATCCAATCCAAGGCGATTTCTCCGGGGTTTTCCGCTTGACACCTCCCGACCCGATGTGCGACAATGGCTAAAGCCGCAATGCAAATCGCGGCAGTAAACCGAACGTAGTTCCAGGGAGAGAGACGTCGAAAGGCGTGCTCTCTTTTTTCGTGCGCCGGGTGACCAAGCGAGCGGAATCGTTCTGAAGTGAGAGGAGGGACAAAATGCGCGACGCTGTGCTCCGTGTTACCGTTGGGCTGGTATTAGCGGCATTGTTCCCGGAGTTGAGCCTCGGCTCCTATGCCCAGAGCGTGGTGGAGTTCATCCCGGGAGATCCATACTTCCCGGATGCGCCGATCGAAAACATACTTGGTGCGCCTGATACTGCGCCTGGTTGGACTTCCGTCCAGGGTTCCATCGGCAACTTGGGAGTGGTTGTCGTGGATATGGGTGCGGAAGGGGTGCGCGATCTCCCTGGAAATGACCTGATCTTCTGGTTCGGCGGTTTCTCCGATGCCCGAGAGATCTTTGAAGGGTTCCGCGTCGAGGCAAGTATTGACGGCGCGGCGTTCTTTCTTGCAGCCGACGTTCCTCCAAGTGCCGATATCTGGCCACCTGTCCCGCTGACGCCGGTTTACGTTGAAATGGGGCAATCCGGATTGCCATATGCGCGATACCTCCGCATCACCGATCTCGGTACAGACACGGGACATGTACATGCCGGTCTGGAACTCAACGCCATCGAGGGGTTGCCCGAGCCCTCGGCGATCATGCTGCTGATGCTTGGCGGCTTGGTGGTGTTGCAGCGGCGTGCTCGGCGCGTCGGCGTCATGGTAATCGCAGCCGTCGTAGGCGTATTGCTCTTGTCAGCGGCTTCTGTGCGCGCGGCAGACATCCCGAGTTTCCAGGGGCTTGGCCGGCTTCCGAACGGAGAGCTTGCCATGGAACCCCGAAGCGTTTCCTCGAATGGAGATTTCGTAGTCGGGCAGACGTCGGGTGGCAATTCGTTTCGGTGGAGCACATCGGACGGTTTTGTGTTGCTTGGCGATTCAGGGCACACGTCCATCAACACCTATGCTGAGGGAGTGTCCGCAGATGGAGGTGTTGTCGTTGGCTCTGTGACGAGCGCCGGCAAACAGGACGCGTTCAGGTGGACGCCTCAGCAGGGTACGGAGTTTCTGGAGTCATTATCCGATGGCGGTGGCAGTACGGCGGCTGGTCTGTCTGCGGATGGGCGCGTTGTCGTCGGTACCAGCTACTCATCGAGTGGTGCAGGCCAAGCCTTCAGGTACACTCCCGAAAGCGGACGACAAACGATTGGAAGCCTGCCCGGCTGGGAGTCTGGCGGCGCTGGTCTGGCTGTCTCGGCCGACGGGAGCACGGGCGTCGGCTTCAGTTCTAATGGGGATGATCGCCAAGCCTTTCGGTGGACTGAGACCACGGGAACGATTGGTCTCGGTTGGCTGCCCACCAGTGTTCTTCAGAGCACTGCCCTGGGTGTCTCGCCAGACGGCGGGGTGGTGGTGGGCTATTGCCATCATGGTCCCAATGAGGAGGAGGCATTCAAGTGGACGATCGACGGCGGGATGGTGGGTCTGGGTACACCGGGGGGCGAGCAAGAGAGCTACGCGTACGGGGTCTCGCAGGACGGCAGCATTATCGTTGGGGAGGCCCGTGGTCTCACCCCACAGTCAGTCATCTGGGACAACACACACGGGGCACGCTATCTAAAGCAGGTGCTAAGCGATGAATACGGCTTGGACCTTGCAGGCTGGGGACTGGAGCGCGCCTATGCCATCTCGGCGGACGGGCGGGTGATTGTCGGCAGAGGAGCCAATCCCGCTGGTCAGTCCGAGGCCTGGATTGCATACATACCCGAGCCCGCCACCCTCCTGCTCCTGGCTATCGGCGGGTTGGCGGTGATGCGGCGGCGGAGGGGGTAGAGGAGTAGACCGATGGGGAGAGGCGATAGGAGAGAGAGACGTTGGAGGGCGTGCTCTCTTTTTCATGTCTATGCCGCGCGTGACGGCACAGCGGCACGCCTGTGGGGCACCTTACCGGAGGATGCGTCATGCGAACGATCACAGTGCGTATCTTGGTGGTTGCCGCCGCGATGAGCGCGTTGGCGGGCACGGCAAATCGAACCCTCGGGGCGAACATCGCCGTACTAACCGGTCTCCGAGTATACCACGACGACTTCACTTCCTCAGGGGCGATGGCTCAAGCATATAACCTGCTACTGTTGGACGGTCATTCTTTTACGACGGTGACCGAGATTACGCAGGCATCACTGGCGGGAAATGACGTTGTGTTCATCCCAGCGCTTCGGCCCGACATGTCTGGACTTGCGTCATCTGAGGTGGCAGCCATCTCGGCCCATGTCAATTCGGGCGGAGGCTTGGTTTTCATCGGAGAGCACGGGAACAATACTCCTTCGTTTCCAGATGGCTGGCTTACCGTGGACAACACTGTGCTAAATCCGCTGGGCTTTAATCAATCTGCCTTCGACACCCCAGAAGGTTGGCAAAGCTACAATCTCACCAACACTCAGCACCCGATCGCCCAAGGGCCATACGGAACGGTGACTTCGGCAACGTTCGGTCACTTTGGTCTTGTCGAGCGCCAGCCGGGTATGTCGTCGCTTCTGGACTACGGTCCTGGTAGTGCCTTTTTCACAGTCGATATCGGCTTGGGTCGGGGCGTGTTCCTCATGGATAGCGATGTGATTGAGTACAGCGGTCTTGCAGACCCCCAGAACAGGGTGCTGTTGCGAAATACGTTCGCCTACGTTCCCGAGCCCGCCACGTTCCTGCTCCTGGCCCTTGGGGGGTTGGCGATTTTGAGGCGGCGATAGGTGCAAAGAAGCAAGTCTAGCCGAGAGCGGCAATCGAGAGAGAGAAGGTCAACGGGGCGTGTTCTCTTTCCTGTGTGCCGCGCGTGACGGCCGAGAGGGCACGCCAAGAGGCTCCCCACTTGGAGGACACGTCATGCGAGTCGCAGTAATCACGTTCCTTACGGTTCTGGTGGGCGGATTGGCGGGCACGGTGGTGGCGGCAGACGTCGCGAGTTTCCAAGGGTTGGGGCAGTTACCCGACGGGCAATGGGCAACCTCAGCCGAAGACGTCTCGGTCAATGGGGATTATGTGGTTGGGTACACGTCGGGCAAGGATTCGTTCCGTTGGAGCGCGGCAGGCGGGTTTACCCTGCTCAGTAACCCGAGTCAGACTGCGCCCAACACATACGCTGAAGGCGTCTCTGCGGACGGCAACGTCGTCATCGGCTCAGTCTATGGAGCAGGCGAAACGCACGCTTTCAGGTGGACGCCTCAGCAGGGCATGGAGATCTTGGGATCACTGTCCAACGGTGGCGGCAGTAGGGCGGATGACGTGTCTCCGGATGGACGGGTTATCGTTGGCACGAGCTACTTGCCAACTGGTAATGGCCAAGCCTTCAAATTAACTCCCGAAAATGGGAAACAACTGGTAGGCAGTATGCCCGGCTGGGATCGAGCCAGCATGGGTTGGGCGGTCTCGGCCGACGGCAACACGATTGTTGGCTTCAGTCTCAGCAGTATCAGCGAGACCGGTGAGATGCAGGCCTTTCGCTGGACTGAGGCCACTGGAACGGTTGGTCTCGGCTGGTTGCCAACCACCGTGCTTGAGAGCGCTGCGTTCGGTGTTTCAGCGGATGGCGGCGTAGTCGTTGGTTATTGCCATCACGGCCCGACTGATCTTGAAGCATTCAAGTGGACGCCCGAAGGGGGGATGGTCGGTCTGGGGATGCCCGCAGGCGACCAAACCAGCTACGCCTACGGGGTGTCACAAGATGGCATCATCATCGTCGGGGAGAGCCGTGGTCCGAATTCGCAAGCTGTCATCTGGGATAATACACATGGCCCGCGTTACTTGAAGCAGGTGCTAACAGAGGAATACGGCCTGGACGTTGCGGGCTGGACGCTTGAGCATAGCTGGGCAGTCTCGGCAGACGGGCGAGTGATTGTCGGCGAGGGATTCAATCCTGCCGGGCAGCCCGAGGCTTGGATTGCACGCATCCCAGAACCAGCCTCGGCCCTGCTGCTCGTTGTCTGCGCATTGGCGTTAATGCGGCGGTGTGTTCGGCGGATCGGTGTCGCAATGATCCCGGCCGTCCTGGTCGCGTTCCTGTTGTCGACGCAATCCGCAAGGGCCGACGTCTTCAACATGCCCGCCGGTTTGACTAGCCTGGAGACCGTCCTGGTAGGCAATCCGGGGAATGTGGGAGAACTGTCCGGCGAGGGCGCAGGCGGCTACGGTCCTGACCGCATCTGCGGTGCGGTGGACTACACGTACAACATCGGCAAGTACGAGGTGACGGCCGGGCAGTACACGGAGTTCCTGAACGCCGTGGCCGAGACCGACGCTCACGGTCTGTACAACGCGAGAATGTGGTCAGAAGCACTAGGCTGCAAGATCGAGCGCAACGGCTCGTCAGGCAACTACACGTACAGCGTGGCGTCAGGCTATGCCAACCGCCCGGTGAACTTCGTCAGCTACTGGGACACCTGCCGGTTCGCCAATTGGCTTCACAACGGCCAGCCGACCGGCGCACAAAGTACGGGCACCACGGAGACGGGTGCCTACACCCTAAACGGCTACAACGGCGATGATGGTCGCAGTATTCAGCGTAACGCCGACTGGAAGTGGGCGGTGACCAGTGAGGACGAGTGGTACAAGGCGGCATATCACAAGAACGACGGCATGACTGGAAACTACTACGACTACCCGACCAGCAGCAATGATATCAACACCGGCATGGCCAACTACGACTGGTCTATTGGACACGCGACCGAAGCCGGCTCCTACGCCTACTCCAGCCCGTACAAGACGTTCGACCAGGGCGGCAACGTGTGGGAATGGAATGGAGCCATTGTTTCTGAGGAATATGTGGATCGCGGCTATCGGGGCGGCTCGTTCCTCAACAGCTACGAGGACCTGTACGCGCCGAGACGCAACTTCTATTACCTCCCGCTGGACGAGAACAACAATGTCGGCTTCCGTGTCGTCCAGGTTCCCGAGCCCGCCTCGCTTCTGCTCCTGGCCCTTGGCGGGCTGGCGGTGGGACAGCGAAGGCGGTAGGGTAACCGACAAGTCAGCGTGCTCAGCTGCATAAGCTTGGAACTCTGTATTTCACTTCGTGTCCCTGTGAGCAGCTCGCGATTCGAGAGAAGGAGCGAAGACCATGTCCGAAGATATGCTGGAAGAAGTGTCCTGTCCTTCCTGCGGTGCACACTTCAGAGTCCGCCGTGAACAGCTTGGGCTGAAGGGCAAGTGCAAGTGTGGCCACTCCTTCACACTGCAATCTGGCGCGGGCGCGCCTGGGAAGAATGAGCTTTCCGACGATGATATTCTGGCCACGCTGGCAGACGGCCAACCAGCGATGCGACACCCAGTGATATCGCAGCCCTCTTCGCAGGGCTCACCAGAAAAGGAGCCGTTGCACTGGCCAAAACCTTCAAACCCACTGGAACCCCGCTCGGCAGCAGGGATCGCGGCCATCGAGAGGACCTCGGAGACTGGTCGGCCAATACCTCGCTACGGGACGCTGAAGGCCATGGGGTTCGTATTTCGAATACTCGGTCTCGTCGTTGCCATTGTTGCCTTGGCATGTTTAGGAATGGGACTGTACTCGCTCTATGGTCGCCTCCCCAGTGCGGCAGCTACCGCCGCGGCGTACGCGGGGTGCTGGCGGGCTGTCGCTTTGTTTTTCTGCGCAATCATAGAACTCGGGATCGCAGAGGCGATCTTCGCTTTTCGCGACCTAGTCATCAACAGTTGGAAAGCGCTGGAGAAATAAACGGGCCATCTGGGCGCGCTGTAATTATGCTCCTGGCCCTCGCTGGCGATGATGCGCAGGCGGCAATAGGGCTTACCAAGCGCCAACCCCCCATCCGGTTTGCCTTTACGGCCAAACTGTTACATATTTCAGTCACGGGCCCCGGCGACGGCCGGGCTTGGCTGGTCGGTGACTGGGAAAGCTTATCGCCTGGGAGCCGACCGGCCACCCGTAGCGAAAGGATAAGCGAATGTCCGAACGATCAAATGCTTACGCTGCTCTCCTGCGAGATTTCCGACAGGCCCAAGCCGACCAGAACCACCAGCGCCTGGATACGTTGTGTCTGTTCGCGGCAACAGAAGCGGAGTACGACACCCTTTGTGCGAAGATCCCGACCTTTGAGAAGAATTGGGGCGGGAGAATTGGATATGTAGTTCCAGCTGGCAGCGAACCAGTTTACATGCTGTTCGGCCCCACCGAGAAGGCTCTGCTTAAATTCCAGGAATTGGCCGCATCGGCTGGCGAGTGGTTGCCGCCGGAGATTCTGAGGGCGTTGAACGTGGGCGACTGTAAGCCGATCAATCGTTGGTTGGCGTTCTTGTGGGCAGAGAATCCGCCGGATCGGAGCCAATGGAAACAAGAGCCTTTGCCTGACGGCTCGGAGCGTGTGTTCCGACCGGTCTGGGACCACCCCTGTCGAGTAGCCGCAGACACGATCGAACGAACCGGGCTCGCAGATGAAAGAGAGCCCTGGCGAGATCAGGTGTCAAACGGACCATCATCCAAGCCACCCGCTCCGAGCGATGACGCAGAGACGAAGACTCCAGGGCAGAAGACACCACCTAATTCTCCAAGACCACCACGGTCATTCTCAATAATAGCCATACGCAAGTGGCTCCAATGCAGCGCAGACACGGTACACGACTGGGCAAAGAAGGCAGACGTGACTTTGCCAAAACCGGGACAGAAGGACTTCACCTATCCCGAGGCCGATACGATCAAGATCCTTGCCAAGATTGCCGAGCGATGTAGCACCAAGCGCATATGCGACGCTGCCCACAGGACTCTGCGTGAAGTGTTCAAGATCGGCGTAAGACCCGGTCAAACCGGCGTATAAGCCGATTTTCAGAAAAGACCCGCTAGAAAGCCGATTCTCGTACCCCAATTCGGTGCCCCTTGATGTGCCTTGTATCTTGGGGGCATGTCTCAGACCGAAGCAACATTTCAGCCAATCGATCTCGCCGCCACCCAGCTTGGCGTGCCCACGAGGTGGCTGCGAGAAGAGGCCCTGGCTGGCCGCGTGCCCTGTCTGCGCGCCGGGCGGCGTCTGCTCGTTAACGCCCGAGCCATTGAACAGGTCTTAATTGAACGCGCCCGGCAGAAGACTGGGGGCTCCAATGAGTGACGCGCCCCAGCAAGCCGAGAGCAGGAACCTGCTGAAGCCCGGTAAGTGGTCGGCATTACCTAACATCCTTGTCGATGGTGGGGCCGTGAAAAATATCAGGGCGGCGGCGCTCCGGTGCTACTTGGCGATGGTACGCAAGGCGAGATGGCGAAAAGGCGGCAAGGTAATTATCAGCCAGCCCGAGTTAAACAAGCTGACCGGTGTTGCCTTGCGGACCGTCCGGGCCGCAATCGACGAGCTTGAGACTAGCAACCTCATCGTAAGGCTTTCGCGCGGTGGTGGTCGCAAGGGTGACGCTGCGGTGTATCAGGTGGTTGTGCAAGATGAGAACCGGCAACGTTTGCCGCAACTTGATGGCTTACGGAGACCTATGCAATGCAGACAGCAGAAGTGAAGGCCACATTGGATGACCGACTCCTTGATGTTCGAGAGGTCGGGGAACTCCTGAATAGGAGTATTACCAGTATTTACAGAGATTCAGACTCCGGGCGCATGCCTTTCGGCGTCAAGTTTTCTGGCGCTCGCCGGTGGCGCAAGTCGGAACTGATGGCTTGGCTGGCCGATGGCTGCAAGCCCGTCCGGCAGACCGGGGGGCGTCGATGAACCGAGAACAAAAAAGCCCGCGCGCCGGTGAGACGGCAAACGCGGGCGGGAAGAATGTCGTCAGTGAAAGTATACAGCGCGAAGCGGCTTGGCGCCAATGCGGCTACTGCGGCCAAGACATTACCGGGACCGTGTATCGTTTGATGCCGCAGGGGACAATCCGACTCTGCCAAATCTGCAAGGTCATCACGGATAGAGTGTTTCAGAGCCCGTCGATTGACTGGAGAGAGGGGATTCGATGACAGCAAGAGCCGATGCGCAGATGATTCTCCGCGCCTTGAGCATCGTTGCCGAGCCGGGGCAGGTGGTCGAGGTCCGCGTGCCCGAGGCCCGGCTGGCAGGGAGCGGTCGGGCGGCGGTTATCAGTGGGTTCTACAACGACATGGGCCGTCTCGCCACGGATGCGGCCAGCCTGGGGGGCAAGGGTATCTTCGTTACCCTGAACCCAGTCAATGCGGCATTACTGGCCCGGTGCGCGAACCGGACGCAAAAAGCAGCGAGTGGAACGACCACCAGCGACACCGACATTATCAAGCGCCGGTGGGTTCTCGTGGATATTGACCCCAAACGGCCGGCGGGCATTTCTGCGACCGATGCCGAGCACGATGAGGCCTTGGCTAAAGCACAGACGATTGCAGACGAGCTGCACGCCGAAGGCTGGCCGATGCCGGTGGAGATCGACAGCGGCAACGGGGCACACTTGTGGTATCGCGTGGACTTACCCGCCGATGATGATGGGCTCGTCAGGCGGTTTCTCGCGGGGCTGGCCGAACGCTATAACGATGACGTGGTGGAGATCGACCGGGCGGTATTCAACCCGGCGAGAATCACCAAGTTGCCCGGCACGACCGCGGCCAAGGGTGACAACACCCCCGACCGGCCACACCGGATGGCAAAGATACTCCGGGTGCCGAGCACCATCGAGCCCGTGTCCCGTGAACTGCTGGAACAAGCGGCGGAACCCGTCGAGGAACACCAAGGGCTCGCGATATCCCGGCGCCCGGGTGCCATCAATCAGAGTCCCGAGACCCTGCGCGATTACTTGGCGGCCCACGGTGTTACCGTCAAGGCGATCAAGTCTCTGCCTGGCGGCGGCGCGGCGCTGATCCTGGACGGGTGCCCGATGAATGCGGAGCACGGCCAAGGGACCGATACCGCCGTGATTCTGCGGCGGGATGGCCTGATCGGTTTTGAGTGCAAGCATAACGGTTGTGTCGGTGTCGGCTGGCGTGATCTGCGAAACAAGATTGACCCGGACCACCAGCAACGAACCACGCCGAAGGCCAAACCAGCGACCCCCAGACGACGCGCGCCCCGAGTCGAGAAACATCGGGCGTTCCCGGTCAGGCGACTCCCTGGCCGGCTGCGCGGTTTCGTCGAGGCCGTATCAGACGCGACCGGGACCGCTCCGGCGTATGCCGCCTTGGCCGCTCTGGTGGTTGCCGCCGGATGCGTGGGCAACCGGGCGGCGGTGCTGGTCAAGCGGGGATGGGTTGAACCCTGCGTCCTGTGGGGTGCGCTCATCGGCCGATCCGGTACGACCAAGACACCCCTGCTGATGCTCGTGATTCAGGCGTTGCAGGAGATGTACAAGGCCGACCGGGCGGCGTTCACCGAAGCCATGCGCGACTATGCGGCCGCTCTGGAGCATCACAACGTGGCTCTGACGTCATGGAAGCGGGAACAGCAGAAGAAACCACCGACGGACCCGCCGATAGAGCCCGAGCGCCCACGGGAGAAGCGCTTGATTGTCAGCGATATCACGATGGAAAAGCTGGGCTGTCTGTTGGAGGACAATCCGCTTGGGCTGCTGCTGGTCCGCGATGAACTGGCCGCGTGGGTTGGGGCGTTCGATAGATATGCTCCGGGCGGGAAGGGGTCCGATCGGCCGGCCTGGCTGTCGATGCACAGCGCGGCGCCCGTGACCATCGACCGAAAGAGCGGGACAGGGACGCTCTTTGTGGAACGGGCGGCGGTTTCCGTCATTGGCGGTATGCAACCGGGTACGCTGGCCCGCGTGTTCGGCATGGCCGAGCGGGAAGCCGGGTTGCTGGCCCGGGCGCTCCTGGTGTACCCGCCGGATAGACCCGCCCTGTGGTCCGAGGCCGAGCTATCCGAGGACATGACGCAATCGTGGTACGACCTTCTGCGCGGGCTGCTGGAACTGGCTCCGGCCGAAGATGAAGCGGGCAGCCTTCGCCCGCGACTTATCCCGATGAGCCCCGATGCCAAGGCTATGTGGGTGGAGTGGCATGACGCCCATGTGCGGGAACTGGCGGATATCGAGAACGATGATCTGGCCGCACACTTCGCCAAGCTCAAGGGCATCTGCGCCCGGCTGGCCCTGCTGTTCACCTGCGTCGAGGTCGCCAGCGGCGGGTACCGTGCCGAGAACATCGGAGCGGTACAGATGCAGCAAGCCATCGACACAACCGAGTGGTTCAAGGCCGAAGCCCGTCGAGTGTATGCCATCCTGGGGGAAACACCCGAAGACCGAGCCCGCCGGCGACTTGTCGAATTGGTCCAGCGCAAGGGGGGCAAGCTGACGGTCAGGGAGTTGCAGCGATCCACCACGATGTACGCCACGTCCGAAGACGCAGAGACAGCCCTGGATGATCTGGTGTCAGCGGGGTATGGCGAGTGGGAGGAGAAAGGCCCGACTCCCAGAGGCGGCAGACCCTCGCGTGTTTTTCAGCTTACGGGACGCGCCGACAGTACAAAACCTCAGAATCCCGAGCAATCCAGAGGTTGTGTCAATGTCGGCGCTGTCAGCGCGGCCACAGATGAAGACCCTTGGGGGGATGCTGGTCCCTCATCCGACGGCAATCCGCCAACGGTGAATGATGACTGGGGGGTGCTCTGATGGCGATCATCGAGGCAGCGATTGAGCTTCTGGCCGACCTTGGCCGGCGGGGTATCGAGATGAAGGCCGACGGCGAGCAGTTACGGTACCGTCCGATCCGGGCGATGACGCCTGATCTGGCCGAACAGGTCAAAGCCCACAAGCCCGCGCTCTTGGCCATCGTGGCAGGGGATGTCAGTCAGATTACCCCTGATGATCTTCCGGCCTGCTTGCGTGAGCGTTTTGAGGAGCGGGCCGGCATCATGGAATTCGACGCCAACCTGACCCGCGATGATGCTGAAGACAAGGCGATGAGACTGACCCTTGTGGCGATACGAGGGTAATTTCACGGAATATCACGGTATTCGACAACGAAACATGCGGGATGACCGCAGAAAGGATAGAACAATGGGCATGGATTTATCAGGAGTCGGAGGGAGTTTCCGCTTCAACATGGAGGGCTGGAGTCAAGTGCTGTGCCTGGCTCATGCATATGGTTGGCAGCCCAAGGGCACACAACTCGATTATGACTTCGTGCTCTTGCGTTGCGATAACGACGAACTGCTTGCCAAGAAGATCATGAGCGAGTGGAAAGGGAGCTATTCTTACAACGAGTACCAGACAGTAACAGCGGAGGATGCGGCGGGCATCGCAGGGGCCTTGGAAAAAGCCTTGCCGGACATCCCTAATCATGACGCGCTGACGCACAAAACGGTTCACCATCTTTCGGCCAACGGTGAGTTACATGGGGGGATACCCTGCGATATCCCTGTGAACCCGTTTGAGTGGTTCAGCGGGCCGGAATCCAAGCAGCATGTTGTGGATTTCATTAAGTTCTGTCGGGCTGGCGAGTTCTGTATTGGCTAGCCCACCAATCGTGGACTACGGCGAAACGCGGCCCTGGCCGCAGAAAGGACAGAATATGCGAAGTGAACCGGGACAAGGGGATACCATTCGGCTCTATGTTCTCCACGACAACAGGGAGGGTGAGCTTAACGGTCCGGAAGCTATCATTTGGGTGTGTCACCCGGACGAGGATTACGGCCACACGGGCTGTCCAATTGTGGTGAAAATCGACAGTCATTTCCGGCGGCAAATCTGCGTGTCCGCATTACGGGAACTGGCGAACGAGATTGAGCGCGCAAAGGACAGACCGTTCCGCGACCACTGTACGGCGAACCAAGAGGTTATCTGTGATACGAGATGTGATTTTTTTCCCGAGATACCGTTTCCGGCGGAACCCGTCGGGCCTGATGGCGAGCCTTTGGTGTTTTGACGGTTCTTCTCGCATTGACCGGCGAGATGGCAGAGAATCGCCAACGTTCCGAGAAACGACCATCCGGGAGAATGATACTTGACTTATCCGTAAGCATAGGTTAGACTAGGGTCATGAGTGAACGATTCGCGAACGAGCTACGGGCGGCAATCGAGGACAGCGGCATAAGCCGATACCGGATCTGCAAGAAGATCGGGCTGTCAGAATCGGTGATGAGCAGATTCATGAACCACAAAGAAAGCGCCGGTTTGAGCATGGACATGATTAACAAGCTGGCCGACCTGTTGGGGCTCCACGTTACCGTTATCCGGCCGAAGCGCCGGCCATCGCAGAAGGGAAGGTGACAGGATGGCAACCGTTTACAGGCAGATGTACACCCGACCGTTGCCCAAGAGTGCCGAGACGTTCACCCGCAAGGGAGTCGAGTATGCCAAGTGGACCGACGGGCGCGGCCGAAAACACCAAGAGCGCGTGATCGTTCCCGACAAGGGCAAGTATGCCGGCCAGATGCGATTGCTGCTCGAAACGAGCATGTATTACGCCGACCTTCGCGACGAACACGGGCACCTGCACACCGTCAGCACCGAATGCACGCACGAAGGCAACGCCCTGGAGTTTGTCCGAAACTGGAACCTGCGAATCGAGCGCATCAAGTTGGGCAGCATATCGGCCGACGAATACGCGGTTGCCGACCACCAGGGAACGCCGCTCACGGCTCACTTTCAGGCATACGACGAACACCTGAGAGTCCACGTCAACCGCAAGACGGGCTTTGTTGCCAGCGACAGGCACCGCCGGAACCGTCGGGACCATCTCAACAGAGTGGCGACGGATCTGGGATGGACGAAGCTGGCGCACCTGAAGCGGGAACAGCTCGAAAAATGGCTGGCCGAACAAGCGGCCAAGAAGATGGGACCAAGAACCAGGAACACCTATGCCTTGTCATGGTCGGCGTTCTGTGGCTGGTGTGTGGACACCCATCGGCTGGCGGTAAACCCGTTCACCCGGTTGGGGAAGGCAAACGAGCAAGCCGACCAGCGACGGCAACGCCGGGCGCTTTCGCCGGATGACCTCGCCAAGCTCATCGACGCGGCACAGCGCCGACCTCTGGCCGAGTACGGCCGAGAAACGGTGAGCGTCGCACGGGCCGACGGCGAGAAACCGAAGCGTTCAAGCTGGACCTACAAGCCGATTACCCCGGAGAACATCACCGACTGCGAGCGCCGGGCACGGGAACGGTTCAAAGATCGGCCGGACCTGATTGCCGACCTTCAGACAGAGGGCCGGCAACGCGGGCTGTTCTACAAGACGTTGCTGTTGACCGGGCTTCGCTTGGGTGAAGCCCGTTCGCTGACCGTCGGGGCGGCGACCCTGGAGGGGGACAGCCCCTTTGTTGCTCTGGCGGCTGCCGATGAGAAGGCGCGACGCGGGGCGGAAATCCTGCTCCGGGCCGATCTGGCGAAAGACCTGTCCCGAGAACTGGCCAAGCGTCTTGCCGTTCAACAGCGGGCGGCTGAACGCGTAGGACAGCCCGTCCCGATGGCGTTGTCGGCGGATGCTCCGCTGTTGCAGGTGCCGAGCGACGCCGGGCGCGTGCTCAACAAAGACCTGGCGGCGGCCGGGATTCCCAAGAAGGATGACCGGGACAAAACTTTCGACGTTCACAGCTTTCGCCGGACCTTCAACACCCTGCTGGCCGAGGCAGGCATCCCGCTGACTACGCGACAGATCCTGATGAGGCACGCGGCCGAAACCATCACGGACCGGCATTACACGGACCGAGACCTGATCGACAGCCGGGCGGCTTTGGACCTGCTGCCTTCGCTGCCCCTGGACCGTCACGAGACGGAACAACAGGCAGCGGTCAAAGAAGGCACAACAAACGGTCCGATTAATCCCGCCAGCACCGAGCCTCGCGTGCGTGCGTGCGAGAGAGATCTGCTTACCCGTCCGCTTACCCCCCTCATCGAAAAACCATGCACAGACGTGGTAAGCGATGGTTTCCCGTCCAGTGATGACGCAGAATCGGATTCGTTCCCAAGTGCCGATTCTGATGAGCTTTGCGAACTGGTGGGAAGTGGTGGAGAAACGTTCCCCAGAGGGCTCGAACCTCTAACCTTCAGCTCCGGAGGCTGACGCTCTATCCAATTGAGCTAGGGGAACATAAGCTTGCCCGTCAGGCACTCGCGCCCCCGCGGTCCTTGGCCGCAACCCGTAATCGGCGCAGCAAGCTTCCATAATGGTATCACGCGGGCTGAAATCCGGCAAGACGGCCGGGCCGCGCAGAACTCGCCGCGGAAGACCGCCATGGTGGGATCACCTGCTCGCATCCGCCGCCGGAGCCCCGCGAACCTCCGTGCAAACGCGCTTCAGCTCAAAGTCGTCGAAATCCGCTCTAAACGGGTAGCCCTTCGCGTCCTTCGTGTAACCTCTCAGCCACACGCTGATCGAATCCTTCACCGGGCGGATCGGCCCGCTTTCGTACCTGGCCCAGATGCTGTGCGCGCCCGGCAGCGATTTCCAGACGATGGTCGAGGCCTTCGGATCGGCATCCTGTCCGGTCGGGTCGTACCCCACCTGGCAGTAATGGTCCAACTCCACCGGCCAGGAACATCGCACTTTGCCCGACAGGCGATACGTATCCAGCCGTTTGAGGTCCGCGACCTTCTGGACAAACCCGCCATCCACCGTCTTGCCGGTAACGCCGCCGCCGATCACTCGGAGGATGCGGCTTTTCTTCTCCGGGGGGTCGGCGAGGTACTGAAACACCGTCCCGGCATCAACCGCGAACGTCTTCCAGCCCCGCGCCTGACCCGTGTCCGGACTCTGCTCGTCGAGGTCGCCGGCCTCCATGTCGCCATTGGGCAGCAGGTTCACCGGATCGACGGCCTTGTCCCAGTCCCCCGCCTCGTGCTGGTACTCGATGATCTGCATGTCCAGGTCAAACCCGGCATCATCCATGCCGTTCTTGTAGGCCGTGCCTTTCTCGTAAGTGTCGGGAGCAGCCTTCTTATACGGGTTGAAGCCGGGCCTGTCGTCGCTGACCATGCCCTTGATGTTCACGTAACCGTGCAGCGATTCGTAGTTCTCGATCGACTCGAACTCGATCGCGTACGTCTTGCCCGGTTCAAGCGGCACCTCGCCGGGTGAGCACGCCACTCCATACACGCCCCACGACGCATCGCCGGTGTGGATGCCGTTGCCGATGGCGATCTTCTCGATGCCGACGACCCGCCCGTCCGGGCCGCCCTCTCGCAGGCGAACCGCCGCGCGCTGGCGGGCGATGCCCGGCTGAATGCCGCTGGTGGCCGTGTACAGCACCGCCCCTGCCAGGCTGCGGCCCTGCGCGACGTACGTCTGGCTCCACTTGCGGGCGAAACCAGCAAAGTCAACATATTCCTTCTGAACGCGCTTGTTGTAGGGAACCACCAGCCCGCTGTTGTCCGTGCCGATGACCATGCACAGGTTGCGGCCGACCCAGCCGGTCTGGCCCTTGGAGCCGATTCGATAGCAATCGTTGGTCTTGGTTTCGTTGGGCCGCCAGAAAGCCTGACAGCCGTTGCCCTTCTTCTCCGCCGTTATGTGAACGGCATAGACCTTGCCCGGCTCGGTCGGCACCTCGCCGGAGTTCCAGGCCGCGACCCAGTCGTAGTTCTTCGGGCCTCCGCAGTCGACGTTGGGCACGGGGATGGCCGGTCCGACCTGGGGCCAGGTATCCGGCGTGCCGGGCCCCTGCCGGTGGACGGAAACCAGCAGCGTCTGCGATCCGGGGCCCTCGCCGTCGACGCCATCGCTTGCCAGGCGGAAGCCGACCTGGGTCACACTCGTGCCCGTGGCGGTGAACATCTGGTAGTAGTCGGTGGCGGCCTTGTCGTCCCAAGCCCCCATGAAAAGCACCGCATAGTCGAAGTTGGGCACGACCTTACGGTCGATGGTTTCACCGGGTTTGGTAAAGATATTGGTGAACACGGTCGGCTGCATGAAGACCGACGGGCCGGTGAACAGCATGGTGGTCCGTCCGGCGTTGCCGGTCATGCGATACCAGCCGCTGGGGGCCATTTCCCACGTGCGGGCGGCCATCGCTTCGATGCCCGGACCATCAACGCTCGCAAAGCAGCGGACATTGGTCAGTGCCATGATCTCCGCCGGGTCGCCCGGTCGGTCCGGCGCGAAGTAGTTCTCGGCAACGCCGGTATTGGCCGGCAGCTTGTCGGCCGCTTCGGGGAACCGTGGGTGCAAGACCCTGCCGAGAAACTGGACTTGTCCCCATGCGAAAGCCGACAGCGACAAGACAACAGCGACGGACGCCAAGCGACACATTTTCATCTTCGGGACTCCTCAATTGGCAGGTCAACAGCAGCCTGTTCTCCGCGGGTTTCGTATATATTGGACATGACGACGGGTGTCAATTACCGGAGGCGTCGTCTACGCCGCAGCGGCCGTGACCAGGCGCACCCCGGCCGCCTGCATTTCCTCGATGGCCTTCGCGCAGTCGCCCGGGTCAAGTTCCACGCCGCGGACGCCTTCCACGATCAGGTATGTTTCAAAGCCGAGTTCGCGGGCGTCAAGAGCGGTGAACTTCACGCAGTAGTCCGTCGCCAGACCCATGATGTGCACCTCTCGCACGCCTCGCCTGCGGAGGTAATCGTTCAACCCGGTCTGCTTGAGGTGGCCGTTGTCGAAGAAGCCGCTGTAGCTGTCGATGCCGGGGTCAGTGCCCTTGTGGCAGATCCACTGAATGCCGGCAACATCGAGGCCGGGGGCGAAATCGGCCCCTGCTGTGCCTTGAATGCAGTGATCCGGCCAGAGGATCTGCGTCACACCGGCCAGATCGATAACGTCGCCCGGCTTGTGGCCCGGATGTTGACTGGCGAACGAACCGTGATTCGCCGGGTGCCAGTCCTGCGTGGCGACGACCATGTCGTACTGGGACATGAGCCGATTGGCGACCGGAACCACCTCGTTGCCCATCGGGACCGCGAGGGGGCCACCCGGAAGGAAGTCGTTCTGAAGATCGACGAGGATCAGCGTCTTCATCGCGGTATCATTCCAGGTGCGGGGAGCGCAAAGAAGCCCGGCCCCGGCGTGCCCGCCCATCCGGTCCTCGTGTCATTGTAGGCCCGCACCCATTGCTCAGCACCGGCGGCTGCCCGACGCTGAGCATCCGGCATCATCCAGTAGCGGGCCGCTGACAATATGAACACGCCCTTGCCGGCGGCGGACAGGCCGTCGCCCCTCAGAATCGCCCCCTGGATAATCTGCGCTGCAGATACTCGCCCGCCAGTTTGACCGCAACCTCGCGCTGCAGGACGTCCATTCTTCTCTTGCAGCGCCGCCGGGCAAGAGGTGCCAGAATCACCACTCCCACCGAGCCCCCGATGAGTATGGTCAGGACAACTGCATTCGCCGGCCAGGAACTGTTCCAGCTTTGCCTGTCGAACCAATGGAGCAAAGGCAGCCCGGCCGACACGGCGATCATCAGGCACAGCGCCAGCCCATAGAGGTGATATTCAATCAGTACGCTCCGCCAGCCCGGCTTGTCCATGCAGGCCGAGCTGAACTGGCTGACGCCGTGCAGCCACAACGGCACCAGAATCAGCACAGGCAGCCCCAGTGCCATGCACACCTCCTTGGTCGGGCCGCTGAAAGCCATGGCAAATGCGGCCAGTGTCAGGCTGAACATCAACAGAAGAACGAACGCAATGCACAGCGTCGGCCAGGTCTCCATACGGCGCAACTGCTGGGTGATTGCCTCGGCCGGTAGCGTCATCGCGCTGATGGGGCTGAACCGTCCGCACTCCGGGCATCGCCGCGGGTCGCCGGACAGTCCGCGGAGGTTGTACCCGCAGTGCAGGCAGTACAGGTCGACATCGGTCAGTTCATCGGGCGGTGCGGCCCTGCTGTCGGACTGCATGTTGCTCGACGTCTGGGGTGCCATGTCGCTGGCGGCGCGAGACCCTGTTTTCGCTTCGTCCCGGCCCATTGCTCTTGTCCTCTCAACACCAGCCGTCTGCATCATGGCAGATGAAGATGATGATCTCCTGTTCCCGGTGATCCGGCAAGAACAGCCTGGCCGACGACCATGATCGCCGGTTCGTAACACCTTCGGCGGGGGCACACTGTGGGTGTCATGGACAACCGGTTGGCCCGTTCAACCCCGCGCCGTATATCAGTGTCCATGCTCGAGCAGTCTGATGGGACGATCCCGCCAATCAGAGTGTCGCCTGCGCAAATGGCAACGGCCCGGTGTTCCGATACAGAGAACGGATCGTCGGCGCCGGCGGGATCGCTCACTTTCCCATCGGCCGTTCGATCAGGTCGGTCTCGCGGACCGCGCGGGTCTTGGGTTTGACCCGCAGGGTTTTGACCTCAAACGGAGCCAGGTCGACCCTGGTCTTGAAGCCGATGCACGGCAGAGAGAGCGTGGTCGAACGAGCCTGCCCCGTCGGCTCGAAAAGCCGGACGATCAGGTCGTCGTTGTCCTCGGCCAGCTTCAGGCAGCTCATCTGAACGACGTCGTCGCTGAGCACCGCGCCGGCCTTGGGCCTGGCCCCTGCCCCGGAGGGGAAGAAGGATAATGCATACGGCTTCTCGTTGTGGACCAGGGCCTCGCGATCGACGGCCGAGAGCCGCTCGTCCAGCGAACCGGCGTTGAGCCAGAACCGGAAGACCCGCTCCCCCTGATCAATGCGCGGCGTGTAGCGGTCCTGCTCGACGATCGGCCGGTCAAAAAACGGGTGCCCCGCGTATGCCGGTGAGCGCAGAAGCGTCAGGCGCAGGCCGTTCTTCGAGAAGTCGCAGCCATAGGAACCCTCGTTCATGCAGGTGATCGCCGTCTGTGCACGGCGAGACACGAGCGCGATCCACTTCTGCGCCACCCCCTCGTTGCCGCGCATGGGCAACGGGTTGATGCCGAAGGCGGTCTGTCCGAGGAACTCAATGCCCGCTCCAAGCACCGGAATCGAGAGCTTGAGCATGCGGTCCTTCTCGTTCCAGTGAACGCGAAGCTCGATCTCGATTTCCGTGCCTTGCCTGGGCAGCTTGTATCGCTGGCAGATAAACGAGTCGTTGTACGACATCAGCACCTCGACGACGCTTCGCACCGGGCCGTCCTCGATCACGCGGACCGGGGGCAATTCGTCGGATTGTACGCCGGCGAATCGGGCGCTTTTCCTGGTCGACATGAGCTTGAATCGCCCGGCCATCCTGCGATAGGCGCGGTTGAGCATGCCCCACGGATCTTCGTTGTCCACCATCACCAGCGGTTCGAAGGCCTTCTCCGCCAGATAGTGGACGCCGTGGACCTTGAAGCGGTCCACGAGGCCCGTCCTGGCGTCGATGACGACTTCGATATCATCCGACCGGAAGTCCACCCGTCCTTTGCGCACCTGAAGCTTCGGGGGCGGCTTGGTCTGCACAACCTTGTCGATTGTGCAGTCAAAGCGGTTCATCTGGCTCGGTTCCAGCTCGGCCACGAAGGCGATGCGTTTGCGCCAGTCGAGATTGAGGTTGCTCGCCTCTTTCTCGAGCTGCGAGGGAATCGGCTGGTTGCCTTTCCGGAGCGCGAGCAGGGTCCAGGTACCGGCCCAGTTTGCATCAGCCAACTGAAACTCGCATTCGACGATGGTTCTCACTTTGAACGGGTGAGGGTTGTAGACCAGGATCGGGATCTGTTCAGCCTTGGCCTTGGGCTGCCCGCAGGCCAGGGCAAAGAATACCCGGGCCTTGACGCGCGACAGTTCCTCCAGGCCGTGATCGAGAAGCCGCAGCGACGATTCCTGCACCGGCTCGATGGACGTGCCCGGCAGAATGTCGTGGAACTCGCCGGCCAGCAGGTCGTACATCGCCCGGCGCAGCTCCTCGCGCGGATACTTCATCAGCCCCTGGCAGGCCGCCGTGGCGGCCATTTTCTCAACCAGGTAGAGCTGGTTCTCGAGTTCGCGATGCTTCTGCTTGATGCGCACCTGCGAGGTGTAGCAGCCGACGCCCCACGGGTTCAGGTCTCGCTTGTGGCGCGGAAGCAGGTGGTATTGACGCTTCACCGCGTCAAAAAAAGCCGCGGCGGTCGAGTGGACAATCTCGAAGTCCTTGGTGCGGCGGATCAGGCTTGTGATCTGCTCGAGGTCTTCGCGAGAGGGCCCGCCGCCATGGTCTCCCACGCCCCAGAGTAGCAGGCTGAAGGGTTTGTTCGGGTGGTTGTTCATCCGCTCCATGATCTTGAGATGTGCCTTGCCGAGCTGCGAGTTGTACCAGCCGTCGGCGTGGCAGGCCATGACCTCCGAGCCGTCGCAACCGACCCAGACGAAGTGGTTGTCGGGCAACGGGCAATCGTTCTGGAACGGCCGGCAGAACAGGTAGGAATCATAGCCGCTCTTGACCAGAATCTGGGGCAGGCCCCACGCGTGGCCGAACGGATCCAGGTTGACGGCCGTGGTCACGTCGACGCCGAACTTCTCCTTGAAATAGCGTTTGCCGGTCAGGATCTGCCGTACGAAGGATTCACCGCTGGGCATGTTGCAGTCAGGCTGAAGGTACCAGCCGCCCATGATGTGCCATTTGCCTTTCCGCACAAGTTCTCGAATCCGCTTGAATAGGGAGGGTTCGTACTCCTCGACCCACTGATAAAGGATTGCCTCGTTGTGGTTGAATACGAAATCGTCGAACTTTTCGCAGAGGTCCGCAGCGGTCCGAAAGGTCGAGATCGCGGCGGCCGCTCCCTCTTCCCATTCCCACAGCCAGACCGGATCGAGATGCGCGTTACAGAGCAGATGGATTGTCTTTTTGTCCATATTACTCAACTCTCAATGTCACCATGATCCCCCGCGACAATACCGCTGTGGGGGAAACGCGGCCCGAGTCTAACCGTCGCAAGCAGGACGGGCAAAGGCCCGGCGGCTTGCCTCGTTGCGGGACCGTCCCGGTGGGGCTACATTGGTCGCCACTCCATGCGGTATCCTTACAGAATGGATCGGAGGATTCAATGTTTCGTGAATGGTCTGTTATGATGGCCTGCGCGGTCTTGGTCGGCCCCCAGGCCGTCCGAGCGGTCGAGTTCAAGGATCAAATCGCCGGTGACGCAATCCCCGACTGGGAGATCAAGGAAGGACCCGCGGACGCATGGTCCGTCACCGATGGCGTGTTACACTGCAGCGGGAAAGCCGGCGGCTGGATCGGCACGAAGAAGACCTACACCGACTTCATCATCGAGTTGGAGTACAAGCTCACGCCCGGCGGGAACAGCGGAGTCTATCTGCGGGCGCCGAAGGAGGGGAGACCCTATGAAGTCGCGATGGAGGCCCAGATCCTCGACGACAAAGCCGAAAAGCACCGTGACATCAAACCGGGCCAGCATTGCGCCTCGCTGTACATGATCTGTCCGGCATCAGAGGACGCCTCCAAGCCCGTCGGCCAGTGGAACACGATGCGCGTCATGGGCGACGCCGACCACATCGTCATCACCCTGAACGGCAAGACCGTGGCCGACGCCGAAGGGCGGGCCTGTCCTGAGATTCTCAAACGCTCGAGGGCCGGCGCCCTCGGCCTGCAGAACCACTCGTCTGAACTCTGGTTCCGTAACATTCGCATCGCCGACCTGGCCGAGGACCGGGCTCGCCGGATGAAGTGGTGGCAGGAGGCCCGCTTTGGCATGTTCATCCACTGGGGGCCGGTGAGCCTCAAGGGTACGGAGATCGGCTGGTCGCGCGGGGAGGAGCGCTCCGGACACGAAGGGGGCAAGGGGCCGATCCCGGCCGAGGTCTACGACAATCTGTATAAGGAGTTCAACCCGACGAAGTTCAACGCGAGGCAGTGGGTGCAGATCGCCAGGGACGCGGGGATGAAGTACATGGTCTTCACCACCAAGCACCACGACGGCTTCTGCGAGTTCGACAGCAAGCTCACCGACTACAAGATCACCCATTCGCCGTTCAAGCGCGACGTCGTCGCGGAGCTGACCGCGGCCTGTCACGAGGCCGGCATGCCCATCGGCTTCTACTACTCGCCGCCTGACTGGCATCATCCCGACTATCGCACCGAGAACCACGCCCGTTACATCGAGTACATGCACGGCCAGATCCGCGAGCTGCTGAGCAATTACGGCAAGATCGCGATCATGTGGTTTGACGGCCTCGGCGGAACGGCCAGGGACTGGAACTCAACGCCGCTGTTCGAGATGATCCGCGCCCTGCAGCCGGACATCGTCATCAACAATCGCGCCGGGCTGGCCGCCGACCACGATACGCCCGAACAGCAGATCGGCAAGTTCCAGAACCATCGCCCGTGGGAAAGCTGCATCACCATTTGCCGGCAGTGGGCCTGGAAGCCCGACGATGAGATGAAATCGTTCAAGGACTGCATCCGGACGCTGGTGCGTTGTACCGGCGGCGACGGCAACCTGCTGTTCAACGTCGGGCCGATGCCCACGGGCGAGATCGAACCCCGGCAGGTCGAGCGACTGAAGGAAATGGGCCAATGGCTGGGCCAATACGGCGAGAGCATCTACGGTACGCGCGGTGGCCCGTTCAAACCCGGGAGTTGGGGCGCCAGTACGCACAAGGGCGACAGAATCTATGTCCACGTATTCAATTGGCCGCCGGACGGCCAGTCGCTCACCCTGCCGCCAATCGGCAGTAAGGTGCTCGGCGCCGCCGTGCTCACCGGTGGTACGGCCGAGGTTAAGCAAAGCAGCGAGGGCCTGGTCATTACTATGCCTGCCTCCGAACGTCAGGAAGTCGATACGATCATTGCGATCGATCTCGACGGCCCGGCAGCGGAGATAGCCCCTCTGGCCACAAGGATCGGCTCCCTGGCGGCGCACAAAAAGGCGACCGCTTCAAATGTGTTCCAGAAAAGCTGGCTCCACGGACCCGAGATGGCCTTCGATGATGACGAAAGTACTCGCTGGGCCACCGATGCGGGAACAAAGCAGGCTTGGCTGGAAGTCGATCTTGGCGAGCCCGCAACCATCGGTCGGGCCGTGATCAGCGAGGCATTCAACCGCGTGCGGGCCTTCGAACTGCAATGCGAAGATGGCCGGCAGTGGCGTACCTTCGCGAGCGGCACCACCATCGGAGAGAACAAGCTGATCGTTTTCGATCCGGTGACGGCCCGCCGGGTCCGCCTGAACATCACCGAGGCAACCGACGGCCCGACGATCTGGGAGTTCCAACTGTTCGCTCCGTCCAAGTGAGCAGAAGGAGCGATTACCCTGCCGCACTCTCGAACACGCATCACACCCCAAGGGAAACGGCATGCTTGAAAAGAAGATCCAGATCGCGGCTCACAGGCCCAGTCCATGGATGATCCGTCCTCGGCCGGTGGCTTCGCCAAGGCTGCGGCTGTTCTGCTTCGCTCATGCCGGCGGCGGCGCATCGCGGTTTCGAAATTGGCCCTCCGGTTTGTCAGACAAGGTAGAGGTTTGTGCTGTCCAGCCTCCCGGCCGTGAGGAGCGACTCGGCGATTGCCCCTATGCACGTTTCGACGCCTTGGTGCAGACAACGGCTGACCAGATCAAACCCTGGCTCGATGTGCCCTATGCCTTTTTCGGTCAGGAATTGGGCGCGTTGATAGCCTTTGAGATGGTGCGGCATTTTTGCCGCCTCAAGCTGCCGGCCCCGGTCCGATTGATCGTAGCGGGCTGCGCCGCCCCGCGCATCTGCCGAACGCAAGCCCCCCGATTCACAAGCTGTCCGACAACGCGCTGCTGGATCGTTTGGCAGGCGGGTTGGCGGCGGTTCCCGACGCCGTGCGGCACAGACCCGACCTGCTGGCCCGCCTGCTCCCCGGGCTGCGGGCGGACTTCACCATGCTGGAGACTTACACATACCGGCCGGAGGTCCGCTTGCCATGCCCGATCACCGCCTTCGGCGGCGCCGCCGACTCCACGGTTACGGCCGACGCTCTGGCCGCCTGGGCCGAGCACACCAGCACGTTTTCACAACAGATGCTCCCCGGCGATCAATTCTTTCTCATCACAAGCGAGGGTGAAGTCGTGTCCTGCCTGGCGAACCTGCTTTCGCCAGACTATCTGTGAACAGCGAGCCTGCCCGAGTGGTGCCGACGCCCTCGTGTTGTTCCGACGACAGCAGTTGAGTCCGATTCAATTGGCACAATCACCAAACAAGCCCAGGAAACTCCGAACCTGCCGGTACAAGGGGTGTATGTGGAGTCGGGATCGGGAGGGTCATGAGGCGGTTTTCATGTCAACAAGAAGGCCTGCTGTGGCAGGATGGTCGGCCAGAAGGAACCGCCGAGCAGGCAGCCGGTTGCGATTATCGTCATTCATCAGACCGTGCTTCCGGCGTCATCATCGAGGCGCGCTGGGATCGGCTGCGGGCCGGCCGCCAACAGGCACGGTGAAGAAGGCCTCAGCGCCGCGACGGCAGATTCGATCCGCCCATGCCGCCGTCAAGAAGGGTGAGGGCCGCATCGTCGAGGTCCTTAAGTACTTGGCTTTGCCTGCTTTACCGCCTCCCGGCGCGATCGTCAAAAAGAAATGTTGCAGGTCCTTGACCCGGACCCTGACGACAGGTATAGTCAATAGGGTGACTACATCAGTAGGCTGATCGGAGCACGCCATGTCTCAAGTGAACCTCGGGCAAGCGGAGTGGGAAATCCTGCAGTATGTGGGCGAGCATCATCCGGTGACGGTCCGCGAAGTGGCCGACTACATGGCCGACAACAAGGGCCTGGCCCGCACCACCGTCCTGACGGTCATGGAGCGACTGCGGGCCAAGGGTTTCCTGGTCCGCCGCAAGCAGGATGACGTGTACCGATACTCGCCGAAGAAGTCGATCGCGGAGTTGACGCAGGGGCTTGTCCAGAGCTTTGTGGACAACATGCTGAACGGGACGTTGTCGCCATTCTTTGCCTACCTTTCCCGCTCAGACAAGGTCAGCGATGAGCAGCTCAAGGAGCTCAAGAAGCTGGTCAAGGACCTGGAGTCGCAGCGCGGCGAGGCAGCGAAATGATCGCTTCCGGCATTGATTTCATCCCGTGGGCTCACGCCTGGCTGGCGGCGCTGTTTCGCGCGTCCTGGCAGGGGGCAATCGCGGTCGGCCTGGTCTGGTGTTTGTGCCGCTGGGCAACCCGCATGCCCCCTTCCGTCCGCTGCTGGCTGTGGCGTCTGGTGCTGGTCAAGTTCCTGCTCGTTGCCTTCTGGCCCGGCACAATCGATCTGCCTTGGCTGCCCGCCGACAACCTGTGGGGCAAGCGACCATGGCAGGATACCCGGCAGCCGCTCGCCTCGGGTGACAAATCCTCTCCTTATGACGTCGTGAAGACAGGTGGTGCGAACGACGCCCCCGCAGATTCCGCTCCTTCGGCTGCCACGGCCGGGGGAATCACGGTCGGCGTGCTCTGGGTGGTGTGGGCGTCGGGCGTCGCCATCGTGGCGGTTGTCCTGATCGTCCGGGCCAGGGCCGCCCGGCGCTGGCGGAAGCAATGCACACTGGTGAAGGATGCGGACATCCTCACGGTGTGCGAAGGTCTGGCCAACGAACTCGGCGTCTATCAGCCGCCGGTCCTCTTCGTCAGCCAGGCTTGCGAAAGCCCGGTGGTCTTCGGAGCCCTGCGGACCTCGGTCGTCCTGCCGGCCAGGCTGCTCGATGGAGCCGATTCGAAGCGGCTGCAGCTCATCCTGCGTCACGAGCTGGCGCACATTCGTCGCGGCGATCTGCTGTGGAACTGGATGGCCACGGCCGTCTGGGCTTTGTTCTTCTTCCACCCGCTGGTCTGGGTTGCCCTGCGCGAGCTGCGGCTCAACCAGGAGCTCGCCTGCGACGCTTACGCGATCCGATCGCGCGATATGTCTCCCGCCGACTACGGGACACTACTGGTGGAACTGGCGGATCAGGCGAGGATACCCTCCAACATTCTGGTGACCGTCGGTGTCGTTGAATCCTTCGAGTCCCTCAAAAGGAGACTCAAGGCCATGAAGGAGTTCAGCGACCGTGCCCACTGGGGTAAACCCGTGTCAGTGTCGGTGCTGTCGCTGGCGGTCATTGGACTGCTGCCCTGGCGACTCGTCGCCCAGGCTCCCGAACCGGAGTCAGGGCGTTTTTCGACATCGCCCGCGGCGAACGCATTGGAGGCCGTCGACGACGTCGGCCGGCCGGCGCTCGCGACAATCCTTGTCGAAGATGTCGAGGTTGCGGTCAACGGCCTGCGCTGGGCCGCCGGAAGCGGGTATCAGTTGATCGAGACCGGTCTGCCGTACGACAACGGCGCCGGCAGCAACGGGATCGGCCGGTCAGGCGGGTTCGCCGGCGCGCTTGACGGCCCCACCCTCATCGTGGACCTGCGCGTCGGTCGGCCGAGCGACAAGTCTGCGAGGCTTCTGTGTGCGGTGATCGGCAGGGTCCAGGCTCAGGATGATCGCGGCAACGTACTGGATGCGCCGGATCTGCCGGCCTACTTGAAGATGGAACTGCAAGGCGCTGACTATCCCCGAGGCATCGGATGTACGGCCGTTCACCTGAATCCCAGAGACGGCAATGCCAGGAGCATCAGATCGCTCGCCGGCGAACTGCTGGTCGCGGATGCCGAGGTGGCAACGGTTGCGTTTGAAGGCGGTGAATTGAACAAGGTATCCACCCGCCAGTTGGGCCGCGGGACGGTTCAGTTAGATGAGATCCAATCTGCCGCGGACGGCATCGGCGTGAACGTCAGCTTCTCCATGCGCGGGGGCGGTGACCCGGCTGACAGCATGCGCGACTACAGCACGATGCACAGCCGGCTCCGCGTTGTGCTGGAGGACAGCAGCGGGAGAAGCCACGAACCGCAGATGTTCAGTACCGGCGGCGGGGGCGGTGATTCGTTCAGTTCATCCGGCAACGGCAAAGGCGGCACGCGGGAACTCC
The DNA here is from genome assembly GCA_030372985.1 of Phycisphaerae bacterium. Taxonomy (GTDB): domain Bacteria; phylum Planctomycetota; class Phycisphaerae; order UBA1845; family PWPN01; genus JAUCQB01. The sequence goes on along the minus strand of JAUCQB010000204.1, from coordinate 39,410 downwards.
GCGCCGGAGGCTACGCGATGTCACAGAGCCTCCTGTTCGCACCGTTGCCGCCGGGCGTCACGGTCAAGAGGATCGTCTGCAGCATGACCGACCTGCTGGGCGAGCCCCGGCGCATCGCGTTCCGGTTCGCCGACCTGCCGCTGCCGTAGCAGCGTGTGGTATTGGATGCCGCAACAAAAGGAGACTCAGGACCATGAAAGACCTGCATTGTCGTTCGCTTCACGTAAAGCGGTTGTCCACGTCACTGTTGTTGCTGGCAAGCGTCAGCCTGCTGACTCGCGGGCAACTCGCCAAGGCCGCCAACTCGGACGAAAAGCGCTCTTCCGCTGCACCCGCAGCGAAAGCACAAGGCTCGGCCGGCAAGGCGGTCGCACCCGGTGCCACGGCCACGCGTCCGGCCCTGGCAACGGTTTCGGCCGGGAAATTCAAGATCGCGGTCGAGGGCGTACGCTGGGCCAAGGGCGAACACACTCCTTCGCTCGAGTACAGCGGCCTTCCGGTCTCAGCCAACCTCACCACCGATGGAAAAGGGGCGAGCGGTGTCCACGGTGCGTCCGGCGGATCGGGCGGGGCCAGCGGTGGTGGCGGTTCGGGAGCGGCCGGCACCACCGGCAGAGCCGGGAGATACGTTCCCGCCGGTGTGGTGAGAGAGGGCGGCGCCGGCTGGTCTGCCGGAGGCGGCGGCAGCGGCGGCGCGGGGGGATCCGGTGGGTACAGCGCCGGCGGGTCAGGCGCATCCGGCGGATACAGTGCCGGTGGATCGGGTGGGTCCGGCACGAATAGCCGGTCGGGCGGGGCGGGTGCAAGAGGCGGATCAGGTGGAGGATTCAGCTCCGGCAGCGGTTCGGGCGGATACAGCGCCTCGGGTGGATCAAGTAGCTCAGGTGGCCGCAGTGCCGGCGAATCAAGCGCGGGCGGCGGGAGCGCAGCGGCCGGCGGATCCAGCGGCAAGTTGAGCAACGTCAACCTCGTCATCGATCTCCGCGTCAGTGGCCCGAAGACGGGGCGGAATCAGCTCCTGGGTACGGTCGTCGGCAAGGTCCAAGCCGAAGACGATCAGGGCAAGGCAATTGACGCCCCGGACCTGCCGGCGCACTTGAAGGTGCAACTCAGCGGCATCGATTATCCGGAGGGCAGCGGATGCGCGTCCGTTCACTTGAACGTGGAGAACGAGAACGCCACGAGCATCGCGTCACTGGCCGGTGAACTGGTAGTCATGGACGCCAGGATCCAGACAGTCTCCTTCGAGGGCCGGACACTCAACACTGTCTCTTCCCGCCAGCTCATCGGTGTGAAGGTCCACCTGGACAAGGTGAAGACCACGGAAGACGGCATCGACGTCTCCGCCGGAGTGTCTATGCCCAATCCGTTCACCGACCAGCTCAACTTCCACAACATGCAGAACCGCCTTCGCGTCGTGCTGGAGGACAGCGAAGGAACGATCCACACGCCTCGGTCCGGGAGCGGCGGGGGCGGGGGTGGTGGCAGCGGGGGCTCATCCTCCTCCGCAAGCGGCAGTGGCAGCATGCGCCGCGGCGGCCGCGGCAACGGGCCGGGTCAGTCGCTCCCCCCGGCTATCTACAACCTGAACTTCGCCCCGTTGCCGCAGGGCGTCAGCATCAAGAAGATCACCTGCACCGTTACCGAACTGCTGGGCACGCCCCAGCGCGTCGCGTTCCGGTTCAGCGACCTGCCGCTCCCGCAGGCAGCCCCCGGCGCCCGGGAGTGAATTCGGCGCAACCACACACAGCCCGACGACGTGGCCGGGCAGGATTATTCTGTATATAGGTTTTTTTAGGAGGCACACACATGAGTCGTGTCAATGACATTCTGTTGACCATGGCCCTCGCGGTGACGGCACCCGCCTCGGCGGCAACGCTGTTCGACGTCTCGGTCGATCTCACCAGCACCGGGCCGCCGTACCCCACGTCGCCGACGCAGACCAAGCTTTTCCAGGGGGGCACGCAGGTGGGCATGCTCAACATGGGCCTGCACGACGTCAGCAACGCACCGCTGGCCGCTTATATACGTGCATGGGATCCGGCCGGTGGGCCGAGCGCCCTCAGTTCGTCTGCTCTCTTCGGGGTCTTTATCGAGGCTTCGCAGCCGACGCCCCCGTCGGGTTCCAGCAGTTACTTCGACAGCTGGGTCCAGCCGTTGACCAATGACGGCCGGCCCGGCAGCATACAGGGCGCAAGCGGCGGGGGCGGGGGTGGTGGCAGCGGCGGTGGCAGCGGCGGTGGCTTCTTCTCCTACTTCAGCGTTTCAATGAACGTGGTAACCGACGGTGCGGGGCCGAGGTCGCTGCGTCTCCGTAGCGAAGCGCCGGCCGGGCAACCCGTGCACTTCGACTTCGCCGGCGGCAGCATCTTTCAGATGATCGATGGCAGGCTCCACATCGCACCGAAACTGGTCTTCGACGGGCCGGTAGAGAACGCGCTGCCGCTGTTCACGATCACGATGACGCCCGAGCCGGCGTCGATGCTTCTGCTCCTGGCCGGTGCCGGTGTGCTTCGGCGGCGGTCCACGAGATAAACGAACGGCAGGTCGATTGAGACGTTGTTGCGTTCGGTGCCGTACGAAGAACAAGCCCACGGCACCGTATGGATGGCCCGGCGTCGAGCAAGGTGGCTGACGCCGGGTCATCCAAAGCCGCAGATCATAGCCCCAACGCCTTTGTCAAGGTGGGCGACAGCCGGCGGGCAATCAGACTGTAGCCGTAGTCGGTCGGGTGTACGCCATCTCTGGAAAGCCCGTCGTGATCATCGAGCCCCAGAAGGTCGGGGCCTTCGAGCAGGTACAGGTTCTTGTCGCCGGTCTGCATGAGGTCGCGAGCTGCCTCGCGCATCACCTCACGCGTGTGAAGACTCCGCGTCAAGTATTCCTCGCTGTGCGTTTCCAGCGAGGAGGTGATCGGCGTCACACACACCATGGGAATGTCCGGATGTGACGCCCGCACGGTTTGCAGCATGCGCTTGTACGCCGTCTCGTCCTGCATGCCGTAGGATTTACCAAGATCGAACACGTAACAGCAGGCCGGGATCGAGTTGACCAGATCGACCACGTTCGCCTCGGCCTTGCCCGCGCCCCCGAATCCCAGGTTGACAAAGTCGACGTTTAATTCCCGCCCCAGAATGGCCTCGTAAGTCATCCCCGGCTTGTACGCTCCGCTGCCCTGGCACACCGACGATCCGTAAAACACGATCGGCAACGGCCTCGAGAAGCTGTGCCGCGGCTCGCCAAAGAGCGTATCCTCGTCGACGCCCACGGCCTGGACGACCAGCTCTTGCCGGTACGGCAGGTAGACGAGGATCTCCTTCTCTTGCCTGTCGAGCTCCGTGAACAGTGTCAGGCTCGCTTGGGTGTTGGCCTCTTCCGCAGCCACCGAACGCAGGTAGCGACCGTTGACGTACACGTCGAGGCAGCTCAAGTTACCCTTGCTCTGAGGGATCACCCTCAACCCGAGCGAGCCTGTGTTGCACCTGAACAGGATCCGCCCGCCGGACGGGGCCTTGGCTTGTCGCTTCACGCCGCTGGGCAGAGCGTCGAACGTCGCTGCCGGCATCCGCCACAATCTCGGCTTGTTCTCATCGAACCAGTGCAGTCCCAGCACCTTGAATCGTGCGGAGTCCGGGAATGAGAGCCACTCGACATCGAGTCGCCGCTTTGCCTCCGCAGCATCGTCCTCCCCGGCGGTCTCCTGGACGACCGGCCGACTGGATGCAGCCGACATCTCTCGCCGAGCGTCGCGGTCGGCTGCCCGGGCGGGCAAGCCCGGCAGCACCAGGGCCAAGAACGGCAAGACCCGCCCGATCATCACGGTTGGTCGTGTACGCATCGACATGCACTCCTGCGGCAGCCCCCGAGCCGGTCGCATCGCCGGGCTCCGGCGGGAGCATTATAGCGTCCCGTGCGAATCGGGAACGCCCCCTGTTGATGCCCGGTTACCCTGCCCTTATTCTCGCAGGCGGATCGGCAGTTCACGCTCTTCGACCGGAATGGAGCAATCACAATGATTCAATCGCTTTGCACTCTTCTGCCCTGCCTGTGCATGGCTTCGTCGGCGGTTGCGGCCGGCTCGACCTGGCGGATCGTGGTCAATCTCGGTCCATACAGTTCTGCCGAGGAGGCCGCCGCCTCGTACCGGGAGGTGAATTGGCATGACGCCGACCTGACCGACGACACCGTCAGCACTGAAGCGTTCGCCGCAACCGAGTTGCGGCACTATCTATGCAGGATGACCGGCGCCGAGCCGAAGAATTCCGCTGCGTTCGCGATTGTCGATGATGACGCGGAGGTTTCGGGTGACGCGATGCTCGTCGGCAACACCCGCTCCAACCGGCAGGTCGCACGCCTCGCGCGATCGCTCGATCTCGACGAAATCAAGGAACCCGCCGGCGGCGGCTTTCAGATCCGGAGCCGGCCGCAGGCAGACGGAGGACTGGTCATACTCGCCGGCGATGACCGGGCCGGAACGCTCTACGCCGTCTACACCTTCCTCGACAAGTTCGGTGTACGGTGGTTTGCGCCCGGCGAGGTCCATGAAGAAGTCCCGCATGTCGACCAGCTCACGATACCCGCCCTGAGCATGCGCGAGACGCCGGCGTTTTACACGCGGGGCTTCTGGGCATGGGAGGACCGCGCCTCGAACGACTTCTTCCTCTGGATGGCCCGCAACCGAATGAACCTCTGGACTGTCGCCTGTCGAGACCCGGCCTCGCTGAAGCGCCTGGGCATGACCCTGACCTGCGGCGGCCATCAGCACATGCCGCGGTTCATGAACCCGACCCACGAGTATCCGTACCGGCAGACGGGCTTCAACGGCAACGAAGGCAAGCCCGAGGATCCCTATCCCAAGGGCGAAGGCAAAGGCGACACCGACGGTGACGGCAAGCTCACCTATGCCGAGGCCCACCCGGAATGGTTCGGCTGGCAGGACGGCCAACGCAGCTTCAAGATCAAGAACGAGTTCGGCGACAACTTCTGCACCGCCAACCCCAGCGCCGTCGCCGAGTTCACCAGGAACCTCATCAGCGAGTTGGCCGCGGGAGACTGGAAGTGGGCCGACCGCATCCAGTTCTTCATGCTCGACGGTGGCCGATGGTGTACCTGCGACAAGTGCAAGGCCCTCGGCGAACCCAACGACCGCAACGTGCTGTTCGTCCACCAGCTCCGCCAGGCAATCGTGCGGGCACGTGAAAGCGGCGTGCTCAACCGCGACCTATCGATCGTCTTCTCGTGCTACACCGGCTACCTCGACCCTCCGACCCGACCGTTGCCCGCCGACTTCGACTACGAGCACTGCATCGCGGGCTTCTACCCGATTCGCCGATGCTTCGCGCACGCCTTCACTTCGCCGGACTGCACCGAATTCAACGCCATCGTCCACGGCAAGTACGAAGGCTGGTTCCTGGGTCCGGCGCACCGGTACCACGGCCGGTTCTTCGTCGGCGAGTACTACAACATCTCGCGCAACAAGAACCTGCCCTCCGGCTTCTCGCAGTCCATGGCCGTGGACATCCCGTACTACTACGGGACAGGCGCGAGGCACATGGACTACATGCACGTCCCGCACGCCAACTGGGGCACGCGGGCTCTGACGAACTACCAGTTCGCCCGGATGCTCTGGAATCCTGGCCTGGACGTGAACGCCCTGCGCGACGATTACTTCTGCAAACGGTACGGCGATGCGGCGGAGGTCATGCGCGCATTCTACGACCGCCTCGAACTGGCCCTGTGCAACGCAAAGATGCTCAAGTACAAGCTGGCCGGCGGTCTGGCCTCGCAATCCTCCAAGCTGTTCCCCATGGAGCACCAGCAGTACGAGCCGACGCGATATGAACACAACAACGCCCCCTCGTTACTGGAGAGCGTGGCCGAAATGCGGGCCTGCCGCGAACTCATCGACTACGCGTTGTCCAGGGACGTGCCCGACCGCATCCGGGCCAGGATCCGGGAAGATGCCGACCTGTTCGCCTATGGCGAGAACACGGTTCATTTCTATAACCACATGGTGCTTGTGGATCGACACCTGCGGGCGAAGCGCAAGGACCTCGCCCGGCGGGAGCTCGCGAAGGCGGGAGTCTATGCCCGGATGCTCGAGGCTGACACCCGGTCGACAACTTGTGCATCGGTGCACGCCAACGCCCCCAACAGCCTGGAGGCCAGCTACGCGGGCAAAGCGTTTAAGCGGTTCCAGGAGAGGCTGCTTCGACCCGATTCGGCGACTGCCGGCGAAGTGAAGTCACCATAGCACAGACGAGCATGCCCAGTCCAGGCGGAGCGGCGCTTTGAGATAGAGCAGAGAACGGAGAAAAGACCGCAGGCTAATCACGTCAGTGCTCAGCTTGAGCGTTTCGTTCCTCCAGCTCCGGTTCAGCTGCTCTGTTCCGTATAGCTCCCGCGTCGCGTGGCACGATGCAGGAGCGACGCAGAACGGAGGCGGAGGGATTCGAACCCCCGGTACGGTTTCCCGCACGCCGGTTTTCAAAACCGGTCCCTTCAGCCGCTCGGGCACGCCTCCGACAGGATGGTCGATCATCTGAGGGACGATTCTACGACAAATGCGGGCTGAAGGGTAGTACCGTGCGGGCGGCAAATCGACCGCTCAGAACGACAAGAGGCGTTCAGGCGGGCGCCGCATCACCGCTTTCCTTTCTTGTGCCTTCTTGTGTTTCTCGTAGTGATCTACGCCTTATGGCGTGTTCCGCCTCTCGCTAACAGCTAGGAGCTGATAGCTTCCTTCACAGCAGCTTGGTCTTGCCCGGCATCGCGGCCGGATAGCGGCCCTGGACGTCCGGAACGATTGGCGGGGTCGACTCCATGGTGTAGCTCTCCAGGCCCGGAGCGAGGACGAAGTTCGACGCCAAGACGAGCCCACACAGGTCATGGAGAATGCTCTAACCACTCCCGCCGTGGACCGTCCAGCAGCAGTGTGATGTGATTCAGGATGTCTCGACCCAGAATGCCTCGTTCTTCCTCGACCAGGAGATAGCGACCTCGGCGACGGGGGCCGGCGGATCGAAGCGAGCTCCGTCATAGCCCGGCATCGTCGCTCACCTCGACGACATGTTTGACAAAATCGGCAGCCTGTTCTGGATGCGCCAAGTGTGGACTGCAGACACGTGCCTGCGGCGGCGTCTCGATATCAGGAACCACGACGTAGACCTTCGTGTTGTCGGGCAGCATCACGTTGTCACGGAGCCGGATGCAGCCGTTTTCGACAATTCCTTCAATCGTCGAGACAGCCATGTTGCACCTCACGTCACTGGACGGGTCTGACGGAGCCATCACTTGCCCGCAGCACGCCGGACTCGCTCGTTTGTCCGCCGGGCAAGCCATTCCCCAAAGCCTGGCTCCATGAGTGGCCTGGCTCCAAACCATCCTGTCGCTTGCGGGGCGATTCGGCCAAACAAGAAACCCGGGAGACTCCGAGCATCGCTCTCTCACTCATTCTACGTCGGGATGAGGCTGCGGTGCAAACCGGTTCTTCCGGATCTGCGACGCGCGTCGCGGCCGGCGCCACCCACTCATTCGTTCGTCTGATCCCTCGTTCAGCATGCAGCGGTGAATCGACCGCGTTCACAGCACCTTGGTCTTGCCCGGTATCCCGACCGGATATCGGCCCTGGGCGTCCGGAACGATCGGCGGGGTCGAATCCATGGTGTAGCTCTCCAGGCCCGGAGCGAGGACGAGATCTGACGCCAGGGCCTGCTCCCAGGTGATCTCCTGGCCCGATTCGGCGGCCATGCGGCCGAGGATGCCGGTCAGCGTGGCGTAGGCGCAGCGCTTCGTCTCGTTGTACGGCTTGTTCTGCCGGATGGACTCGAAGAGCCGATCGTGCTCGATCTGGTACTGATTGCCCTTGTCGCCCTCGAATCGCCAGAGGATGTTCTCCTCGGTCTGCTTGTGGCCTTTGTAGATGAGCGGGTCGGGTTTGCCTTCACCCAACACGGCCGAGCCCTTCGTTCCGTGGATCACGTTCCCCCAGAAGCTCCAGCAGTTGGTGATGTGCCGGGCCTGGGCGAGCATCCGCGTCCCGTCGGAAAAGGAATATTCGACTGCGTAGTGGTCGAACATCTGGTCGGCCTCGGTGCGAGGATACCGCCCGCCCTGCCCCTGAGCGGACACCGGCCAGGCATCCTTGACCCAGCAGCAGACGTCCAGATTGTGAATCAGCCAGTCCAGGATGAAGCTGCCGCCGAGCCAGTTGAAGTTGTGAAAATGGCTGATCTGGTAGGCCATTTCGGTCATGTCCGCCGATTTGGGCGAGATGCCCACCGACTGGTGTTCTCGGTAGGACCAGCAGGTGATGACCTCGCCGATGATGCCGTCGTGGATCCGCTGCACGGCCGCCTCGAGGGCCGGTGAATGGCGGCTCATCAGGCCGCCGGCGATTTTCAGGTTCTTCCTCTCCGCTTCCTCACCAGCCTTGAGGACTCGGCGAACCCCCGGGCCGTCAACGGCGAAAGCCTTCTCCATGAATACGTTGCAGTCCTTCTCGACCGCGTACTCAAGATGCGGCGGCCGAAAACCCGGCGGCGTCGCCAGGATCACCACGCCCGATCCGTCCAGGCTGTCGATGGCTTTCTTGTATGCGTCGAAGCCGATAAACTGGCGGTCCTTCGGAACGTCGATCTGCTTGCCGAGCTTCGGGGAGAGGGTGCTCAGACAGCCCGTGAGCCGATGTTCGAACACGTCGGCCATGGCCACCAGTCTGGTTGGGCCGCTCTTCGTGGAAAGCGCCTGTTCCGCGGCCCCCGTGCCCCGTCCGCCGCAGCCGACCAGGGCGACTTTGATGGTATTGTCCTCCGCCGCATGGACAGCCGGGATGGCCGTCAAGCCCAGGGCCGACGCTGCAGCGATGCGGCCCGAGGCGCTCAGAAACTCGCGACGCGACGCTTGGGACTCTTTGTCTTGACTCATGGTTCTTTCCTCGGAGAGGTATTGCCGATCGATCTGCCGGGCGGCCGGCTTTTCCCGGATACACTCCGGGCCACTGGACAGATTATCAGTGATCCATGCCGACCGAACAAGGGCTCAGTGATCTCATGCGATTGTCGGCGTTTGTTTCAATGTTGAGGCCCATGCGTCAGCCGTATACGATTCCGGCTGAAACGAGCAGAAGGAGGTCGACCGTGACCAGCAGAGAACGGGCCGTGGCGGCACTGAATCACCGGCAGCCGGATCGCGTCCCGATGGATTTCGGCGGGACGGCCGTGACCGGCATGCACGTCACCTGTGTGGCCGCCCTGCGCGACCACTATGGCCTGGAAAAGCGGCTGGTGAAGGTTCACGAGCCGTATCAGATGCTCGGGTGGATCGACGACGACCTCGCCGACGCGATGGGCATCGACGTGGCCGGCGTCATCGGGCTCAACACCCTTTTCGGCTTTGCCAACACCAATTGGACGCCCTGGCGGGCCCCGTTCGGGCTGGAGGTGCTGGTCTCCGAACACTTCAAGACCACGATGGACGCCAAGGGCGACGTGTTCATCTACCCACAGGGCGACACCTCGGTTCCGCCGAGCGGCCGCATGCCCGATGGCGGCTACTTCTTCGACACCATCATCCGGCAGGAGCCGATCGATGAAGACGAGCTCGATCCGCGGGACAACCTGGAGGAGTTCGAGCCGATCAGCGAGGCCGACCTGGCTCACTTCGAGCGCGAGGTGAAGCGGGCCTCGGCTACGGGTCGGGCAGTCATCGCCACTTTCGGCGGGATGGCGTTCGGCGACATCGCCCTGGTGCCGGCCCCGTTTCTCAAGCATCCGAAGGGCATCCGCGACATCGAGGAGTGGTACGTATCGACCGTCGCCCGACAGGACTACGTACACAAGGTTTTTGACAAGCAGTGCGAGATCGCCCTGGCCAACCTCGCGAAGATCCACGCCCGCGTGGGCGATGCGGTCGACGCGGTGTTCATCTGCGGCACGGACTTCGGCACGCAGACCTCGGCCTTCTGTTCGCGCGAGACCTTCCGCGAACTTTACATGCCCTACTACAAGCGGGTCAACGACTGGATCCATGCCCACACGAAGTGGAAGACGTTCAAGCACTCCTGCGGGGCGGTGGAGCAGTTCCTCGGACCGTTCATCGAGTCCGGCTTCGACATCGTCAATCCGGTGCAGTGCTCGGCGTCGGGCATGGATCCGGCACATCTCAAGCGAACCTACGGTGACGAGCTGACGTTCTGGGGCGGCGGTGTGGACACGCAGAAGACCCTGCCCTTCGGTACGCCGGACGAGGTTCGCGAGCAGGTGCTGTCACGATGCGAGATCTTCTCGAAAAACGGCGGGTTCGTATTCGACGCCATCCATAACGTTCAAGCCCGAACGCCGGTCGACAATGTCGTGGCCATGATCGAGGCGGTCCACGAGTTCGGCGGCGGGTAGCAGGTTCGGGCCAGGGCTTCGTGATCGGGCTCCCCTCACGAACGCCTCGCGCCCACGTCGCCTATCACCGAATCCCTGTCCTGCCTGGCGATCGGTTGCGGGTCATTCTCCCGGATGGGTCATCGTGGTCGGCCCGCTGGCCGGCGCGGTGGCCGTGTCGGTCGGGGCGGTTGATGTGGCCGGCGGCATGAGAGCGGCCGGACCGGCGGCCACCAATCGCTCCAGCAGCGTGTTGCCCGGGTATCGCTTCGACAGTTCGTCGACCACGGCCGAGATGATTGCTTCATCACGGGTGACACCGGCGAGCAGTCGGAGGTATTGCAGACCGCCGGCGTCATCATTCTGTTCGAATGACAAGCGAATCACCGCCTTGACGTGTTCCACGACCGCCGCGTTGTCCTGCTGCTCGGCTGCCCGTCTGGCCGCCAGGTCGTGGGCCGCTCGATCACTCGGGTTCAGCGACAAAGCCCGCTGCAGCCACTGGTCATACGCGGCGGCGCGGGCCTGGACCGGAAACGCCGAGAACGACTGGCACAGGTCGACGTAGCCGTCCCCAAGGAGTTGATCAAGTTCATTCGACGCGGCCTCGGGATACAATTTGCCGAGCAGTTCGCGGGCCTCCTTCTCGCTGTCGGCCGCGAGCATGTACATCGCCCGGGTCTGCATAACCGGTTGAAGCTGAAGCTCTCGTTCGCGAACGTTCGGCCATTCCTTGATGGCCTGATCGCATGCTGCGACCGCCTCCGACGGCTTTTGTTCAAACATCAGATAGCGGGACTGATCCAATCTGGCGTTGGAGACGGCCCCGGGGAAAAAGGCCCCGAGTTGTTTCGATAGCTCCGCCGCCTGGCCCGCCAGTTCCGCGGCCTCGGCAAAACGCCCGGCCAGCTTGCTGGCTCTGGCCAACAGCCGGAGCGACTCGGGGGCATACGGGTCTACCCAGTCATTGGCGCTCTTCGCGGACATGGCCTGCTGGGCATCGCCCCGCAGCTTCTCCATCGCCTCCGCGAAGCCCTGCTCGTTCATCATCGTTCCCATCAAGGGTTCGATATCCGCCAGTCGGTCGATGCCGAAACGGTTGGTCTGACGCACCGGAACCGGCCCGCGCCTCAGCGGCCGCCGCAACAGATCGAGCCGGTAGGCCACCGACTCTTCGCCGCACAACTCGATGAGCCTCATGGCGACGGCCATGTCCTGCGGGTCGCGATTGTGCTCAAGGAACAGCAACGTGCGGACCGCGTTGGAGTAATCCTGGACATTCTCTCGGAGGCCCGCCTGCCGTTCGATCAACTCGATCTGCTGGCGGTAGAACTGAAGATCCGCAAGGATCCACGCGATTCGAGGATAGCCCGGAATCGTGACCAGAAGGCTCTTGCCCGTCGCCTCGCAGATGGATGCATATCGATTGAACTCTTCGGCATCCTCGCGGATCATGTCGACCAGACCCGCAGGAGGCTCGGCGTCCCGCGGCAGGCGCGATGCGGCGCGCATGCACCGTTCCAGAGCGTCGGCGGAGGCCAGCATCGCGGAACGGGACGTGCCGTAGTACGCCTCGACATGGTCCTCGACGGAAAGCCGGCCGGAAGACGCGATCTGGGCCGCTCTCATGGAGGCGTCCCACTCCTGCTCGTTGGCGCGGGCCAGGATCTGATATGCGGCCAGCGCCCCCTCCCAATCTCGCCACACCACCCATCCGATCCCGAGCGAGGCGATAATCCCCGCCGCCAGGCCCGCGACCCGAAGCGGCTTGGGCTGAGCGCTGATGACCGGTTCACCCGCCGCCGGCAGTCTCAGCGACAAAGCCCACGTCAGGCCGACGGTCGTGTAGAAAATGGCGGGCAGGCCCGGTTTGCGCAGACCGACATCGGCCAGTTCCTCCACCACGACGGCCGCGAAGGCCGCCAGCGCCCCGGCCAGCAACCACTGATCCAGCGGCGTCTTGGCCCGAGACCAGGCATTCAGGGCGCCCAAGAAGGTCATCAGCAGAAAGACCGCATAGAGAGTCACGCCCACCAGCCCCGTCTCGGCCGCGATTTGAAGGCACTCGTTGTGAGCGTCTCCGAGCACCGGGGCGCTGAACGCGGCCGGATCCTTCTCCGCGTCCGCCGCCTGCATCTCCTGGCCGAGAAGCATGTAGCTGCCGTGACCGTGGCCGACGATGGGGGCGGTCGAAAAAAGCTGGATCGCATATTGGCCGGCATAGAGACGGAAGCGAAGCGTGGCGTCGCGCCCGGTGACCCCTGAGGTCAGAGCCGACCAGTTCAGGGCCACAAACCCCGCCACGAACACGACCGCGCCGACCGGCAGCAGCCATCGCCCCAGCTTGCCCAGGCCCAGCCACACCGCCACCCCGGCGCCGAAGACCAACGCCCATTGTGCCGCCCGCGTCTCGGTCAGCCGAAGCGCCCACATCATGACCGCCCCGCCGACCAAGGCGCCGATGACCACCCACCAGCCGCCCAGGTCGCCAACCGCTTCCGCGATCATCCGAGCGGGCGGCGATCTCCGTTCGCGCGAACGATCCATGGTTTCGGCGAGCAACCCGAAGAGAATCGCGCCTGCCAGGCACAGGCCGACAATCAGGCATGCGGCCATGAACGCCGGGTTGCCGATGGGAAACTCCAGCCGCATGAATGGGCTTCGCTCGTGGCGGTACCAGATTCCCAGGGCCGCCGTCGCCACCAGGACGGCCGTCATGGCCGTCGCCACTCCGCGAGCCGCCGGTCGAGTCAGCACCCGCCCCAGAATCAGCGCCCAGATGGTCCAGATGGCCTGCCGGCTGCTCTCCCCAAGACTGGCCTCCGGCCAGGGTGACCATTGGGAGCTGACCACCATCCACAAGGTCAGCAGCACCAGCGCGACCTGGGCCCAAGCGACCCGAGACAACCGACGCCCGCCGGCCGGAGGCGTCGGTTGCGGTTCCGCGCTCGCCGCGGGCTGGGCAGCGCCGCTGCGCGTGAACCACATGACCGCGACCGCCAGCACCGCGGCTGCCACTCCGAGCCCATGGGCGAGCCATTTCACCTCCGAACCGCTGGAGGTCGGGAAGGCGTAGTTGAAGTTGAGCAGCTCAACGATGTTTCGCAGGACCGACCCGGGGCCCCACTCCTGATAGCCGGTCTTGCTCCCATGCGTGGCACTGATCAGCAGACAGGTGGACGCCAGGCTCACGGCGACGATCGCGATCATGATTCGGTCGAAGACGCTTGCCCTCGGGCGAGCGTTGCCGCCCGAAACGGGCGTCGGTTCTGACGTCATGCGTTGGATCTCCACGGGATCTCGGGACAGCCGGCCTGCCGGTTCGCCAGCCGCGCCCAGGCATACAGCAGATCGCCCAGACGGTTGAGGTATACCATCACTTCGGGTCGCACCGGCGAGATGCGGTGCAAGGTGACGACGCTGCGCTCGGCTCGCCGGCAGCAGACTCGGGCCATGTGCAGCCGACACGCTGCCTCGGTTCCCCCCGGCAAGACGAAGTGACGAATCGGCCCGACACCTGCCTCGACCTCGTCGATTCGCGATTCAAGCCTCCGGCACTGATCCTGAGTGATTGCCAGGTGTCTCCACTTGTCGTCGGCCGTGGGGGGGGTCGCCAGCTCTGAGCAGACGTGAAAGAGCTGGGTCTGTATCTCGATAATGGCTTGGACAATCTCACCCTCGCACACGACTCGACACCAGCCGAGGCTGGAATTGAGCTCATCGACCGTTCCATAGGCGCAGACCCGGGCATCGTCCTTGGCCACTCGACTTCCGTCGATCAGCGAGGTCTCACCTGTGTCACCCGTTCTCGTGTGGAGGCTCATGTTGCCCGGTCCTCGGCGGAAGCCGTATGCAACCGGCATTATAGCCCGGGGCGGGAATTGCACCATCACCGTGACGGCGGCGTCTCGGTTCTCGGGCGCTGATATCGACGAGATCAGGCCAAGCGCCCGGTGGCTTGTGTGCCGGTGGGTGCTCCATCGCGAAGCGGTGGGGAACGGAAATGCTTTGCCTGCCAGTCACACCACCTGAAGCTTCTTACTGCCCAGCCGGGTGCCACTGCTGGCTTGCCTGCCACGGCGCAGCCTTTTAGCGAAGCCGGGGCCGCCGGTGCGCGTGAATCGTCTGCTGAAAACAGCACGCGCGCAAACTAAAACCGGCTTGTCGCCGGTTGTCCATCGTCTGGTTCCTGGAGGATCAGTTCGCGGAGATCCGAACGCTGGTCGGCGGGTTGCCGTACTCCTGCACCCAATACACGCCGTACTCGCCGCCTACCCGCACGGCGATTCCGATCTCCTTCCACTGCGGGGAGAGAACGTTCTCTCGATGGCCTTCGGTCGATTTCATCCAGTCGGCCATCGCCTGCTCGGGTGTGGTCTGCCCTCCCGCCAGGTTCTCTCCGACGGCAAGAAACACATAACCGGCGCTGACCGCACGCTGTCCGGGGCCCTCGCCGGTCGGGCTGAGGTGCGAGAAGAACCCGCACTCGATCATCTCTTTCGCGTAATCGTCGGCCATCTGGCTGAGGATCGGGTTCAATGTCAGGGGCTGCAGGCCGCGGCCGGTCCGCTCGTTGTTCACCAGCTCGAGCATTCGGGCCACCAGCACATCCGCATTCGATGGTGTGTAACCGCCTTCCGGCAGGGCCTCTGAATCGGTTTTCAGCCCGGCCACCTGGGTGCCCGTGCCAAAGTCAGAGGCGCTCGGGCAGCCTGCCAGGAATACCGACCCCATGGACAGGGCCAGTTGGATCGTTAGCGTAAGTGAGGACCCGGCTTTCACGCAGTTGCTCCCGTCGGTCTAGCGATGTTCACAGGCGGCTTATGGCAATCTTCGCTCCAACCCCTCCGCCCGCACCCCTTTGGCTACCCAGTAGCGGGACATCACGTCCTTGCCTAATGATATTGGTTCATCGGCCAACCATCAAACAAAATCTAACAGGTTCGTTCCGGGACGATCGCCCCTCACCTCGTTTCCCAGCCTCATCGCCGCGGTCTGAATTCCAGAATCGCGCATAAAGCTCGCCTATGAAAGAACTTATCGGACTGGGCTTTGTGAGCCCTGTGACCAAATAGACACCCGGAATCGAAAAAGGTTTGCAGCGATTTTTTTCGGCTGAGCCTGACAGGCTCGCTACCGGTTGGCCGGTCCACCGGCCCTCGGGTCGCAGACCCCCAACCGCCACGGTCGTCAGCAGCCCCGTTCGCGGTCCCGGTCAGATCGGCAGGAGGATGACCTCGATAAGTGACCTTAGCCAGGCCGACTGGGACCCCCGCCTCACGTCGACCAGCCAAGGCAGCCAGAGGATCAGCACCGCAAGCAGAACCATGATCTGTGAAGTCAGCACCGTCAGGAACGGGTGGTCAAACCGCAGATAGTGGGCATACGCGCAGTACAGCCGGCGGGCGCAGAACACGACCGACAGGAAAGGCAAGCACAGCAGGAAAGGTTCATGCCAGCCTGTGTTGCTGCCGGAGGTGACCCGCCCAAGCAGAAGCAACAGAGCCAGAAGCATCGTCAAGGCGGGCGGGATCATGTCGAAGCTGTAGAGCACACATCGTCGCACGTGCACCTTGTTGACTCTCGCCCGGCGCATCGACCAGCGGAATGCCTTCAGAGCTGCCAGGGTCAGCAAGGGCCAGACAAACAGCAGCATCGCTGTCATCCAGAGCAGCTCTTCCACACGATTGCACTCCCATGTGAGTGATGCCAGGAACTCCCAGATTACCGAAGGCAGCCGGGTCGCGCCGGGGACGAAGACGGCAGGAGGCCTGCCCCAGCCCCACAATCCTCTGAACAAAGAGAAAGGCGAGGCTTGTCGCCCTTCGATGAGGTTCCAGGCAAGCTCGCAGATGCTTCTCGGGAACAATGTGAGTATGGCCACCCCTGCGAAGCACAAAAGCGTTGCCAGCCAATACCCCAGCAGTCGTCCCGGTCGCGAGGGCATCACCGGATGCAGCGAGGTCCAGAATCGCTTCGCCCGCATCGCCCCTCGCACCGTCTTGCGGAACGACCAGAAGTTGCGGCCCGGATGGTGTTCGAAGAGGTACGGGTGCTCGCGTCGGTTGGGATCCAGTACCTCTTTCCATGCGAAGCGATAACCGCACTCCGGGCATCGCGGCACATTCAGCCCGCGAAGGTTGTACCCGCACAGCGGGCAGTGGACATCCCAGTCAACCGTTGACCAGTCGGGCGGAGGGGAGCAGGCGTCGGCGGGTGCCAGTCGGGCGACGGCCGTCTCGTCGTGGCACGATGTGTTGGTGAAGCCATGAAATGCTGGGGGTTCTTCCACGGCGATCAATCCGCAATACGGCCGAGCCTGTTGCTCAGGCGACACGCGTGGGTTGTAACCCAGCCTGGGCGGGGCAGCAAGCCCGGCGAGCCCGGGGCCCACCGGCGAAGCTGGAACTCCGTTGAAGTGGACGATTCATCAAGTGCGAGATAGAATAGTTGTATGCTTGAAGGAGGTCTGTATGACCATCGAGCAGCTTCGAACAGTCCAGCAGGCGACCCCTTTTCGCCCCTACATCCTCCAACTGGCTGACGGCGACCGGATTGTCGTGCGGAATCCGGAACTCGTGTTGATCACGCCGGGAGGCAGAACCATAGCCGTGGCAACCTCCGCTGATGCTGTCAAGATTATCGATTTGTTGCTGGTTACTGCCATTGATATCCCCAAGAACCATCGCCGAACTCGGGCACTCAGACAAACCCGATGACCTGCACATCGGCCGGCACCCCGTTTGCGTCCGCCTGCGACTGCCTATATAAACCTGGGCGTTGCATACGGCAACGCCGGGGGAATGAAGACTGGTGAATGCAGAATTGGACATGGGGCTTGTTCCGTCGAGAACGGCGAAGTGCACCGGAGGTCGTGTTTTGGTGCAAGCCAAGAAAGTCGAGAAGCAGGCCGTCTCCAGGGCTCCATCCGGTTGCTCCTGTTCGGATTTTGTGCAACTGAACGGTAAACTAACGGATTGAACGATGTCAGGTGTCGACCGAAACGGCCTGCTCGCGCACAGCCGTCGACCCGGCACCGCGTACGGATTCCAGATTCAGTGACTAACAGACTAATGGGCCAATAGACTAAAGGACTAATAGACCAACCCACTCATGAGTCTTGTCATCATTGGCACCGGTAACTGGGGCTCGACGCTGGCGGGCCTGCTCAACCCCGAGCAGCCGCTGCGGATGTGGTGCGAGCGGAAGGAGTTCATCAGGCCGACCGTCGAGTCGCTCAAGCGTGCCGCCGGGGCCGAGCGGCCGGGGATCGTCGTCGAGGAGATGTTCAGCTCGCCACTGACCGCCGAGGACATCATACTGGTGGTCGTACCGTCGGCTCAGGTGGGCCCGGTGGCTCAGAAGATCCGCGAGAAGATCAAGCCGCCCTACCCGATCATCGTCAGCGCCTCCAAGGGCCTGGAGCGGGCCACGTTCCGCACGTGCAGCCAGGTGATCGCCTCCATCGTGCCGGAAGCGACCATCGCCGTGATGTCCGGTCCAAACATCGCCAAGGAGATTGCCGCCGGCCGTCCGGCCAAGGCCGTTCTGGGTTGTGAGGACGTCCACGTGCTGCTCAAGGTCGCCAAGGCCATGCGGAGCGAGCGTTTTCACCTGGATATGACCCGCGATACGGTGGACGTCGAGTTATGCGCGGCGATGAAGGGCGTTTTTGCCATCGGGGCCGGGGTCATCGATGCCCGCAAGTGGGGCTGCAACTTCATGGGCCTGATGCTGACCTTTGGCCTGCGAGAGATTGCCGAGGTCGGCAAGTTCCTGGGCATCTCCAGCGCCCACGTGTTCGGCATCGCCGGCCTGGGCGACCTGGTGGCCACCTGTCTGAGCCCTGACAGCCGTAACTATCGGCTCGGACAACTGCTGGCCGGCGGGACGCCGCTCAAGGAGGCTCTCTCCCAAGTCGGCATGGTCGTTGAAGGGGCCATGACTGCCTCGGCAGTGTCGGAAATGGCCGCGTTGAGGCTGCGCGTACCGCTGTTCAGCGCGATTTCGGCAATCGTGGAAGACCCGTGCGAGGCCGCGTTTCGGCGGCTCGAGCAGGTCCTGATGGAATACCCCAGCAACGGATGAAAGCGATCATTCTTGCCGCCGGTGCAGGTCGTCGCCTGGGCGCAGCCGTGCCCAAGTGCATGCTTGACGTCGGCGGAATGAGCATCATTCACCGTCAACTCGCCGCGTTGTCAGCCGAGGGCATCGAAGAATACGTGGTCGTTGTCGGCTATGAGCAGGATCGCGTCCGCGAACATCTGGCCGGGCGGCCCGGCCGTTTCACATTCGTGGTCAACGAGCAATACGCGTCCACGAACACGGTCTACTCGCTGTACCTGGCGGCGTCGTACCTGACGGGGACGTGCTGGTACACCAATGCCGACGTGGTGTTCGACCGGAGGCTCATCCGGCGGCTCGCCGATGATTCGTCGCCGGCGGCGCTGGCCGTTCAGAATCACCCCTGCGGCGAGGAGGAAGTGAAGGTCATTGTTCGCGAGGGGCTGGTTGTGCGGATCGGCAAGGCCATCCTGCCCGCTGAGGCCGGCGGCGAGTTTCTGGGCGTCGCCCGGCTGAACGGCGACGTCGCCGCCGCCCTGGCCAGGACGCTTAGCGAACTGGTCGAGCAGCAGGGCGTGATCGCCGACTACTTCGAGCGCGGGCTAGACCGGCTGTGCGGTGAATTCGCCATCAGGGCCGTCGACGTCACCGATCTGCCGTGCCACGAGATCGACTTTCCGGCCGACCTCAAGAAGGCCCAGCGCGAGATCGCACCAAGGTTGGAGGAATAAGAAAGCTATTAGCTCTTAGCTGTTAGCTCTCAGCTATTAGCCATGAATCCGCTCGGCCCGGAATCGCTTCCGGGCTGTCTCGGGTGACCGAATCCGTTCGGCATTCGGCCATAATGAGGGTCCGAATCCCCGACGCACAAGGCCCCGGAGCGGATTCCCGGGCCGGCGGCCGGCAATATGCGAAGGTGCTATTGGCCCCTGGCTATTCGCCAAGAAATCGGATCGTTGGAGTTGCTGTTTCGTGTTTGCGTTTTTGTGGCAGGTCATTCTGGTCTCGCTGAGTGGCGTGATGGCCCCCGGGCCGGTTACGGCCGCCACTCTGGCCGTCGGCACGCGCAATCGCCACGCCGGCCTGCTCATCGCCATCGGCCACGGCATCGTCGAGTTCCCGCTGATGATGGTCATCGTTGCGGGCGCGGGGGCCCTTTTCCAATACACGGCCGCTCAGATCATCATCGGCCTGGTCGGCGGGGCGTTTCTGCTGCACATGGGCGGGCAGATGCTCGCCGGCCTCCGAAAGCAGGAGGAAGAAATCGCGGCACCCTACGCGGACAGCCACCCCATCTGGATCGGCATCGTTCTGACGGTTACGAACCCCTACTTCCTGCTCTGGTGGGCGACGGTGGGGCTCGGGCTCAGCCTGGAAGCCAAGAGACTCGGCCCGACCGCGTTCATCATCTTCGCGGTGGTGCATTGGCTGTGTGATGTCGTCTGGCTGGAGATCCTGTCGCAGGCCAGCCATCGCGGCACGCAGGTGCTCGGCCGCAAGAGTATGCCCATCATCCTGGGTATCTGCGCCATTGCTCTCATCGTCATTGGCTCGCGATTCGTTTACGATGCCGGCAAACAGACGGTAGGGGCGTTCTTCGAGGAATCCGGCGTGAAGTACGTCTTCCCCGACACCGCACCAGCCTCGGCCCCGACCTCTTCACCCATAACCCAGCCGGCATCGACCTCGTCACCTGCGCAGTGAGCGCGTGCGCAGGCATGACACGACAGACCAGGGTTCACGCCGGTTTCTCCGTTTGTTCGTTGTCGGGGACCTCTACCCACAGGCGTTTCCAGAATCCCGCAGACAGATAGACGAATCCGACAACGCCGAGTACCACGCCGATTTCCTCCATGCGGCTTGCCCCGGCCACCACGCCCGCAAGAATCAGAATCGCACCTGTAATCGAGTTCATGGTGATCTCCGCAAAAGTTGGACAAGGGAACCCGCTCGGTCGCGGAGTATATCGCAAGTCGGAGGAGAATGGAAGTACTTGGCACGGCGGTCTATGGCATTCTACCTTTGTGTGTGGCGGCCGACCTTCGAGTCAGCCGTTGGCCGGGGTGAGACGGGTTCGTGACAGAATGCGCGGCTTTTATCGTGGTTTCCTGGGTCGGCGTCAGACACAGACCTGAGACAGGCCGCTTCAGCGGTCTTTCCCGAAGGGCCAGTAGGCCAGCCGTTTGACGGCTGGTTCGCAGTCGGGCACTCGTTCCTTTTTTTCCTGCTACCTCACATTGAGCCCGTTTCAACGGGCTTTCCTGAGCCATGTCGAGTAGCCCCCCTCAAGGGTTGAACGCTCACCCTGGCACACCCGGCCCAACTCGCCGACTCTATGACTGACGCGGGCGGGATGCGAACCGCTGCGGTCACTCGTGGTACGTTCCAACCCGAACCAGCGTTTCAGGTCGCCGGTGATAGATCTTGGCAGCTCCCCGACTGGGCGTCAGAGCAGCGAGACCGGATCAACATCAATCAGGATGTGCTTGTCGGACAGGGGCAGTATCTTTTCGCCGCGAAGTCGTTCGAGAATCTGGAGCAGTCGAGCCGCATTGGCCGCGCGGATGAGGAAATCGAAGCGGTACTGACCTCGCAGCCGGGCGAGGGGCGCAGTCTGGGGGCCCAGGACGTCCGCGGGCAGACCGTGCCGGGTCAGAGTCTCACGGATTTGCTCGACCAGTTCGTGCGCGTGCTTGGAAGCCTGCGATTGTGCGGGATGAGAGACCATGATGCGGGCCAGGCGAGAGAACGGAGGGAATCCTCTGCTCTTGCGGATCGCCAGCTCGTGGGAGGCAAAAGACGCGTAATCGTGGTTGGCGGCGAACTGAATCACGGGGCTCAACCCGGCCAGGCTTTGAACGACCACGCGACCGCCTGACTCCGCCCGCCCGGCCCGGCCGGCGACCTGGGTCACCAGTTGGAAGGTCCGCTCGGCCGCCCGGAAATCAGGTTGCATGAGCGATGTGTCCGCGTTAATCACCCCGACAAACCGAACGCGCGGAAAATCCAGTCCCTTGGCGACCATCTGAGTACCGACGAGAATGTCGAGCCGGCCGTCGCCGAAGTCGCGGATCACCTGTTCGTAAGCGCTCATCTTGGTCATCGTGTCGCTGTCGGCACGGGCGACGCGGGCTTGTGGAAACTTGGTCTTCACCTCCTCCTCAACCCGTTGCGTGCCCATGCCGAAACGAATCAGGGTGCCGCCGCACGAGGGGTCGCCGCAGCGTGTCGGCATCACCATTTTTGCCGAGCAGTGGTGGCACGCAGCCTTGCCCGTCGATTGATGAAACACCAGGTTGACGTGGCAGTGGGGGCACACGATCGGCGTCCGGCAGCGGCTGCAGACAAGGTAGCTTGCATAGCCGCGACGGTTCAGCAAGAGCACCGCCTGCTGCCCTGCTCCCAGAGTCTCGGCCAGCTCGCTCTCGGTTTCCTGCGACAACAGATGTAAACCCTTGCGCTGCCGTTGCTCGATCTGCATGTCGACGAACTGCACCCTGGGCATCGGCAGGCCGGCCACACGGCTGGGCAAGATGATCTTCTCAAAGTGTGAGAGCCGTTCGCAGTTGTGCCAGGTCTCGAGCGAGGGCGTGGCCGATCCGAGGATGATCGGGCAGGAACTCATCTGGGCCCGCTTGATGGCCACGTCGCGGGTGTTGAATCGGGGGGATTGCTGATTCTTGAAGCTGGCCTCCTGTTCTTCGTCCACGACGACGAGGCCCAGGTTGGGGCAGGGGGCAAAGACCGCGCTGCGTGTCCCGATGATCACGCGTTTCTCGCCGGCGGCGATGGCTGCCCACGTCAGCGACCGCTTCGCGCCGGTCAGACCGCTGTGGATCACGGCCACGCGTTCGAAGCGGGCTGCCAGGCGATCGACCAGTTGGGTGGTCAGCGCGATCTCCGGTACCAGCAGAATAGCCTGCTTGCCCGCGGCGACCACCGAGCGGATCGCCCGGATGTAAACCTCCGTCTTGCCGCTGCCGCTGACGCCAAAGAGCAGTACCGCACGGAAAGTCCCCTCGGCGGTCAGGGCGGAGATACGCGAGATGGCCGCCCGCTGGTCGGAGTTCAAGTCGAAGGCCGGCTCGGGGCCGGGGCGGTCGAAATCAGGCGCGGGCAGGGGCACGCGCCGAGTCTGCTGGCTGATGTGGCCCGCTTTCAGAAGGCCCGCAATCACGGCCTTACTGACACCCGTGCGGACAAGCAGATCATCCAGATCGAGCCCCTCGGGCGTGTGCGTTAGCGTATCCAGCACGGCCCGCTGTCGAGCGGTGAATCGCTTCGCTGGTCCCCCGGCCGTCTGGCCGGAAGTCGCAACGGTTTGCCTGGCGGTCTCGGGTGCGGAGTCAGAAAGCGTCAGATGGCGAACGGTGACGAATCCGCTTTGTCTGCGGATCGCCTCGGGAACCATGGCCGACAAGGCTCGGCCCAGCGGGCAGCAGTAGTAGCGTGCTATCCACTCGCCCAGTTCCATCAGTGGGCCGGACAGCAGAGGAGCATCATCGATGACATCGGTCAGCGGCTTGAGCGTACTGGTCCACGTCTCGCGGGCAACGGATACACAGAAAGCAGGCTGTGGCCGTCGGTTACGACCGAAGGGTACCAGAACACGCTTGCCCACGCCCACTTTCTCGGTCAGTTCTGGCGGTACGGCGTAGCTGTATTGCCCCTCGACCGCCGCCACCATCGCCACGCGGGCCACAGGGCCCTCACGCATCTCGGGCGCCTCGGTCCACAGCGACGGTCCTGCATTTTTGGATGATCGCGCCAAGGCTGTTCTCGCAATATGGCAGAGCCGGCCGCAACCGGTGGCCCGACAATGAGTATAAGCCAAGCGACGGCCCGCGCCTCTGCTGCGAGGTCGTGGCCTGATTGCCAACGGCTCGGCTACCCTTCACAATACCCGGATACACCGTGGCCCCGGTTTCCGGCCGGCGTGCAACGGGGCGTGGACAACCCAAGACCCAGGCACAGGATCGCAGGAATGAGCACCATCTCAAGACGCACGCTGTTGAAGACCTCCGCCGCGCTGGCCGTCGGCTCGGCCGTTTCACAGGCCCGCGCCGCCGGGGCCAACGAGCGGATTCGCGTGGGCGTCATCGGCGCCCGCAACCGAGGCTGGCAGAACGCCGAGACCTTCCAAAGGAGCGGACGATTTGAGATTGCCACACTGTGCGACTGCGACAGCACCAGCCTGGATGCGGCGATGGGCAGAATCGAGAAGATCCTGCCGAACAAGCCAGCCCTGGAGAGAGACTTCCGCAGGATACTGGACGACAAGCGAATCGACGCCGTGGTCGTCGCGACTCCGGATCATTGGCACGCCCTGATGACGGTGATGGCCCTTGAAGCAGGCAAGCACGTCTTCGTCGAGAAGCCCGCATCGTTCAATATCGACGACGGCAAAGCCATGGTTGCCGCCCGGAAACGTCACCCCAGCCTGGTCGTGGCCATGGGCACGCAGCAGCGAAGCGGTCAGCATTTCAAAGACGCGAAGGCCTTCATCGACAGCGGCGGATTGGGCAAGATCGCCCTGGCCTGCGCCTGGATGGCCAGCAACCGAGTCGTGGTGAACAAGGTGCCCGACAGCGACCCGCCTAAGGAACTGGATCACGACATGTGGGTCGGTCCCGCGCCGGTGAGGCCCTACAACAAGGAGAAGGTGCACTACAACTGGCACTTCATGCGCGACTACGGCACCAACGACGCCGGCAACTGGGGCGGGCATTATCTCGACATCGTTCGCTGGTTTGCCGATCTCGATCTGCCCACGACAGTTTCCGGTTTTGGCGGCAAGTATGTTGTCCAGGACGAGAAGGAGTGGTTCGACACTCAGACCGCGATCTTCCACTATCCGAACCTGACGGTGATCTGGGAGATGAGCCACTGGAACGCCATCGGCCCGTTCGGCATGGGCACGGGTGCCGAGATCCGCGGTGAGAAGGGGACGGTTCTCATCGATCGTGAAGGGTGGACCTTCCGGCCCGGGAAGGGCCAGCCGGTCAAACACCCGCCCAGCGACCTGGAGGGTCCGCACGTGAAGAACTTCGCCGACTGCATCACGGCCGGAGCCAGGCCCGCGGCGGACATTGTCGAGGGCCACAAGACCGCCGTGTTGTGCCACCTGGCCAATATCGCGACGCTGCTGAATCGAACCGTCCGGTTCGATCCGAAAACGGAGACCATCCAGGGCGACGCCGAAGCCGCCGCCTTGCAGGGCCGCGAGTACCGCAAGAAATGGACAATGCCGGTGTAGTAGACACCGACACGGAGGGACGCTGAACCGCGTCATCGCTATCATTCGTCGAACGTCATTCTCAGGAGAACCATGATGACCTCGAATCTGTCACGTCGTGCTTTTCTGAAAACTTCAGCGCTGGGGGCCTCGGCCGTTGCCCTGGGCGCGCCGGGAGTTGCCCGCGGTTTTCCGGCCAATGAGAAAGTCAAACTTGGCTGGATCGGTATCGGCGGGCGCTGGGGCAACCTCGCGGAACTGATGATCAAGCATGTTCCGGATGCCGTGAACGTCGCCGTCTGCGATCTGATCCCCGACCGAGTCGAGCGGGGCAAGAAGGTGTTCGAGCGCGACAAGCCCAACGGCTACACCGATCTGCGCGTGATGATCGAGAAGGAAAAACTCGACGGTATCCTGGTGGTCACCGAGCCGTGCAACCATTCCGTCGTCGTGGTGCCGGTTCTGGAGGCGGGCATCCACTGCTTCGCCGAGAAGCCCATGGACACCACCGTCGAGAAGGTGGATGCCATCACCAAGGCCGCCCGCAAGGCCAAGGGCGTCATCTACCAGATCGGCACCCAGCGCCGCTACAGCCCGCCGCATCTGGCGGGCATGGAACTGATTCACGGCGGCACGCTTGGCAAGGTGATGTTGATGCAGGGCCACTGGCACTGGGCTCACCGGCCGCAAGTGCCCCGAATGGTCGCCCGCGACGGCGGCATGCTGGTTGAGCAGGCCTGCCACCATACGGATGTCATGTCCTGGGTCATGCGCGACAAGCCGCCGATCACTTGCGTGGCCATTGCCCGAACCGAGATCCCCACGCCCGAGGGTCCCAATGTCCACAACGAACAGCAGTCGGCGACGATCTGGCAGTGGCCGGGCGGCGAGATCTTCTCTTACACGCACCTGCTCTGGCTGGCTCGCCACTTCCAGACCGAGCAACTGCATGTTCACTGCCAGAAGGGCGGCGTGGACCTGGCCCACGGCGTGATGCACCGGGCCGACCACGATGCCAAGACCGCCGCCGCGCCGCAGGAGGAGCTCAAAGACCAGTTTGCCGACGATCCGCGCGGTGACTGGGGCATGGGTACCAAGGAGGAGCTGCAGGCCTTCGTCGCCAACATCAAGGCCGGCGGCAAACAGCCGATCAATGCCAACGTCGAGAGCGGGCGCATCGCGACCCTGATGTGCCTCATGGGCCGCATGGCCGCGGTTAACGCCGCCAAAAACGCCTACGAGCCGCGCGTCGTCCACTGGAAGGACCTCGGAAGCACCACCGACTTGGCCTGAGGGCCTGGTCGGGATGTGGATCATCCTCTGCATGTCGTGCGTTGCCCGACACGAGGAAGCCCGTGTCGGCCGGGCCGGCCCCCCAAGCGGTTCGCCACCCGAAACCCCACCCGCCGGCGCTCGGGCTTCTCGGGGGATCGCCGGGACTGCCACAGTCCAGCCGTCACCGGACGACTGAAATAGCCTTGACGTTCATCCCGGACGCAGGATAATCAGGATCGACCGGTACAATGGAAGTGCGCCTCGTGTCGGCGAGGCCGGACGAGGACCACCCCCAGCAGACGGCCGGGTCCCAAGCTTCAACGCAAGAGGTGACACGATGAGCGATGTGAGCAGCTCAGCGGTGCTTCCGGAGGGTGGGCCTCATACAGCCGACGATGTGCTCTCCGCCTTCGAGGGCGAGATGACCCCGGTCCGAGCCGGGCCGCTCTATATCTTGGGGCTGTTTGTTGTGGCGGCGGCCATGGTCGTGCTGCCGCTGATCTACGTCGTCATCATCTGCTGCGTGGCCTACGGGGTGTATTACCACGCGACCGAAAACGTCGGCATGCTTGCCGGCTCGGGAGCGCGAGGACGGTTGCTGGTATTCCTCACGCCCCTGGTGGTTGGCGGCATCCTCATCCTGTTCATGATCAAGCCGCTGTTCGCCAGGCAGGCCAAGCGGGGGAACACACACTCGCTGGACCGTTCGCAGGAGCCGTTGCTGTTCGCCTTCGTCGAGCGGCTGTGCCGGCTGGTCGGAGCACCGGTTCCCCGACGGATCGACGTGGATTGCGAGGTCAACGCCTCCGCGAGTTTCCGACGGGGGTTGCTGAGCATGTTCGGTCGCGACCTGGTGCTGACCCTGGGACTGCCGCTGGTGGCCGGGATGAACCTGCGGCAACTGACGGGCGTGCTGGCCCACGAGTTCGGGCACTTCACCCAGGGGGCGGCCATGCGGCTGACGTACATCATCCGCAGCGTCAACTTCTGGTTTGCCCGCGTCGTGTACGAGCGGGATTCCTGGGACGAACGGCTCATCCAGTGGTCGCAGCGGGGCGAGTCGCGGTTGCGGCTCGTGCTGTACCTGTCGCGGTTCTTCGTCTGGCTCACCCGGCGGATTCTGTGGGCCTTGATGATGGTCGGTCACGCCATCAGTTGCTGGATGATGAGGCAGATGGAATACGACGCCGACCGGCACGAGGCTCGTGTGGCCGGCAGTGAGACGTTTGAAGGAACGATGTCGCGCCTGCAGATGCTCGGCGTGGCGGCACAAGGAGCCTACGCCTCCCTGCGCGAGATGTGGAACGAGCAGACGCTGGTGGACAATCTACCGGTGCTGATCGCCTCCGAGGTCGGGCACATCCCCGACGAGGTGCGGGCGACGGTGGAGAAAACGATTCAACAGCGCAAGACCGGCCCGCTCGACACGCACCCGGCGGACCAGTGCCGTATCGCCAGCGCCAGGCAGGAGAATGCCCCGGGGATATTCCGTGTCGAGCAGCCGGCCACCGTGCTATTCCGCGATTTCGAGGGGGCGTGTCAGGCCGCCACCCGTCTGGTCTACGAGGAACTGATCGGGCCGCAGGTCGCCGGTGCCAAGCTCATCTCAGCCTCTGAGCTGATCGGACGCCAGGGCAGGTTGCAGCAGCAGAACGAAACCCTGGGCCGCTATTTCGGCCCCGCCGCCTCGATGACGCGACCACTGGCGCTTCCGGCGGACTGCATGGCGCCGTGCGCGGACGGTGAAAAGAACATGCGCGAGCTCCGGCAGGCGCGCGAACAGATCGAACGGCAACTGCCGCAGGCCGTCAGACTGCGCGAGGCCTGTCACAAAGCGGAATCACTCCGTCTGGATGCCCTGCAGGCAAGAGTCCTGCTCGAGTCCGGCCTGCGGATCAAGGCGCAGGACTTCCACCTGGTTCAGCCCACCTTGGACGCAGCAACTGCCTCGATCGACGAGGCGACGGAAACTCTGCGTATCGTCGACTCGGAGATCGAGCCGCTCAGAAGCTCGGTGCGGATGCGGCTGAGTTCGGCGTTGAAGCTGCTGAACACGCCCGCGCTCGCCGAAAGCATCGAAGACGCCATCGAGCTTCGTGAATCGGCGGGTCGGGTTTTGGCGGCGCTCCATGCGACCGGCAAAACGGATGACATGCTGCGAGCGCTGCGGGGCGAGCTCACGGCTCTTCGTGCCCTGCTGGTCAACCTGGGCGCCAACCAGGAAAACAAGAAGCTTATCACGCGCCTGCAGGAAAGCCTGTCGAGCGTGTGCAACCACCTCAGTGCGCTGAGAGAGCAACTGTCCGGCGTCCCGTACCCGTTCGAGCACGCCCAGGCTGGAATCTCCGTCGGCCAGTATGCGATCGAATCCATACCGTCGAAGGACGATATCCGTGAGACATATGGCACCGCCGAGGAAGCCTTGGAGAAGCTCGACACGCTTTACTTCCGCTGTCTGGCGAGCCTGGCTTCCGTGGCAGAGAGGGTCGAGCAGGCCATTGGCCTCGAACCGGTCCCCATGCCGGCCGACAAATCGACCGAACGCCCGGACGAGGACGGCAAAACGGTACAGGCGCAGTAGCTCCCAGTGCCGTGGCCGAGTACTGGGCGAATTCGGAGGCCGCAGGTCGTGGACCGAACAAACCGGGATGGGCGCTTTGGGCGGGAATCGTGTTGCGGATTGGCGGGAATAGACCCCAAAACCATCGGCTACTGGATGGAATCTGCCAATGGGCTCAAGCCAGCCCATTGTCATTAAGTGTTTATAAAATAATAAGATAGCATCCATCCAAGAACCGGAGGCAGTCTGATCCAGAGTATCTAAAAACTATTGACATAGTTAACTAGTTCATATATACTTCTGTTGGCCTGAGGGTTTGTTATGCCGGTTCAACTGCCCATCGCCATAGACAAGCACAGCGGGATCCCGGTGTACATCCAGCTCGGGGAGCGGATCCGCCTGCTCATCCGAGAAGGCCGGCTGCAGGAGGGCGACCCCTTACCCACCGTGCGCGAACTGGCCGTCGAGCTTGGTATTAATGCCAACACGGTTGCACGAGTCTATCGCGAGTTGCAGGCTGACGGCGTGCTCCGGCTGGAACGCGGGGTCGGGACCTCGGTGGCTAAGGTCCAGGGAGTCACCACGACTCCTGACGGCTTTCAGGAGATGGAGCGCAAGGCGCTGGAACTGATCCGGCTGGCCAGGCAGGCCGGCATGCGTTGCGGGGAACTATCACAGTTGATCGAGGCGCGTTGGCAGGAGATCGACCATGAAAGGTAGCCCAAATGTCGTCACCGTCATCATACTGGTCGCGACCGGTCTGATTGCCTGGGGCCTGGGGTATGGCCTGGGGGCCCCGCCCTGGCTTGTCGGACTGATCATCGTGGCCGGCGTGCTGCTTTCGTGCTCGCCGCGCGTGATTCGCGAGTGGGAGCGCGGGGTACTGCTGCGCCTGGGTAAGTTCCGGCGGGTGTTGGACCCGGGGGTCGCGTGGGTCATCCCCGGCATTGAACAGGCGACTTCGGTCGTTGACATGCGCATCCGCTCGACCTCGTTTTCGGCCGAGAAGACCTTGACCCGCGACACGGTGCCGGTCGACGTGGATGCGGTCCTGTTCTGGGTGGTCACTGACGCGAAGCGATCCGTCCTCGAGGTAAAGGAATACCAATCGACCACAACCTGGGCGGCGCAGACGACCTTGCGTGACGTCATCGGCCGGACCGAACTGGTGCGGATGATTTCCGACCGCGAGGGCCTGGATAAGGAGTTGCAGACGGCCATTGATGCCAAGACCAGCGAATGGGGCATCACCGTCCAATCGGTAGAGATCCGGGACGTACGAATCCCGGCGGCTCTGGAGGATGCCATGAGCCGCAAGGCCCAGGCGGAGCGCGAGAAGCTGGCCCGGGTCATCCTGGCTGAGAGCGAGGTGCTGGTGGCTGAGGAGATCGCCAAGGCCGCGGGCGTATATGAACAGAAGGCCCACGCGATGCAACTGCGGGCCATGAACATGACCTACGAGTCGATCAAGGAACGAGGCGCCCTGATGGTGATTCCGTCCGGGATGGCCGATTCGATGAACACCGGTGTGATCGGACTGGCGGCCATGGGCTTTCGCAACCCTGCTCCGACCAAGGAGGCGGAGTCTCCATGAACCCGCTGCCTGTATCGGCCGGACGTCTGGCGCGCAGCACGATTCGATTCCAGGACGCAACGTTGACGAATTGCGTGCTGTTGCCGCTGTTCGACGGCCGGGGCGTCACCGCCCGAGTCATCGTGTTGTCTGCCGATACCCGGGAATGCCGGGTATTTGACTGGCGGCCGGATCTGGTCTACGTGCCGCTGCCGGGCGCGGCCCGCGTGGACATGTTATGGGCAACGCCGCAGCGTGCCGCTGCCGGAAAGCAGCTCTGGTTCTACGATCGGGGGGCACGAACGGCACCGTCTATCGGCCACCTGTGCGGCGAACTCGGCCACGGCAACTGTGCGGGGTGGCTGCCCAGGAATATCGTCAGCGTGTTCTGGCGGCGGGATCTGTCGCGGGTCTCGCTCGTGCTGTGGAGAGAGAAAGGTGGCCTGCAGTTCGGCAGGTGGAAGGCCGATTGGCTGCCGGCCGCGCCCCCGAAACGGATCGAGGAAACACCCGTACACCCCGCGCGCGGGTGGGTATTGGACCCCGTCTGGGCGCGATGAGAGCCGTTCGAGCCGCTGTGACACACAGACGCGGTTGTTCTCACGACGACAGCTTTCCATCGACGCGATGGTCAGAGTCGTGTGGTCCGTTCCGTCAAAGGCTGTTTTCACTTCCAGGTCGCTCGGGCTTGACGTGCCGAAAGCCTGCTCGCATGATTCAGGCTCACATGGGAGGCACATCGTTATGGCAGCGGGCAAAACACGCAAACGCAGGAAGAAGGGCGAGCCGCCCGGGCCGGTCGGGCTCAAGCCATCGCAGGTGCGGGCCGAACCGCCGAACGCCGTCGAATCGCTCTGCAAGGATATCGAGAAAGACGGCGGGGCGGTGTTGAGTGCATACCGCGAGCCGCTCGGCGGCCGATGGTTGGTTATGGCCGCTTTGCCGCTCGAACAAGTCGAACCGACGCCGTACCAGCGCGGGTTGTCGGACACCCATGTCAAACGGCTCGAAGACGTGATCTCCCGCAGCGGTCTGTATCTTGACCCGGTCATCGCCGTGCGCGCGGGGCCCAGACAGTACCAGACGCCCAATGGCCACCACCGCACCACGGCCATGAAGAACCAGGGGGCACAGTCGATTACCGCCCTGGTCGTGACCGAACCGCAGGTCGCCCGGCTGATCCTGGCGCTGAACGTCGAGAAGGCCCACAACCTGCGCGAGAAGTCGTCCGAAGTCATCCGTCTGGCCCGGCACCTGGCCGAGCTGCCCGAGGGCCGCGAGGAGGATTATGCCCTGGAGTTCGAGGAGGCGGCGTTCCTGACGCTGGGCTTGTGTTACGAGCAGAACGGGCGATTCGCAGGTGGTGCCTATCACCCGATGCTCAAGCGAGTGGACGTGTTCCTGAGCGTGCCGCTGCCCAAGAGCCTGGCGAAACGGGCGGGCTTTGCCGAGCAGTTGGTCAAGATCGATGCTCGCGTGGGTCAGATTGTCAGCGAGTTGAAGGCCAAGGGGCTGGAGAGCCCGTATCTGCGCAACTTCGTGGTCGCCCGGATCAACCCGATCCGCTTCCTCAAGGGCAAGACGATGCCCATCGAGGAGACGCTCGACAAGATGGAGCAGGCGGCGGACAAGTTCAAGACCGACAAGATCAGCGTGTCGGATCTGGCACGCAGCGGGGCGGCGGCGGGCGGGGCGGAGGAGTAGGATCCGCGTCGGCGGATCACTTGATTTCAAATCTCAGATTTCAGATTGTGGTCCGCGGGCCTGCCCGCCGTGGCGGGCGCGGACCCTACCAGTGAAACCAGAAGCCCGAAAGTCCGGCTGACGGCACCGTAAGGCGGAGCGGGCATCATCACGGGCCGTCGCAGGTTACATCGGCCATGATGCCGGGACCGCTGGCACACAACTCAAAGGTGTCCATGTCGTCGCTATCGACGTCGCCGTCGTGATCCCCATCAAACATGTAGCAGTGCTGTAGATCCTCAGGATACCAGTGCCCGTCGCCGGATACGCACTCCTGGACGGCGGCGAAATCGATCTGGTCCACGTCGCCGTCCCCATCGAAATCGGCATAAGGATCATTCAGCAAGATCACGGGGTAGCCCATGGCCTGGCCCGTCGGCACCCATTGATGAGCAAGCATCTCATCCTGCGGATCGAAGACCCCATTCTGGTCCAAGTCACCCAGTTCCAGCAGTTCGTCGAAGCTCAGGCCGTGCAGGACCATGAACGCGGCCGGATCGCCCACGGCCGTGGCCATGTCGTCCAGGTCGTCGACGCTCCAATCGTCGTTGAAGTCGAAGTCGCCAGTGACCAGTCCATGAGGCGGCGACAGTTCCAGCCCGACGCCCTCATTGGTGAAGAAGACCAGCGGTTCGAGCGGGTTGGCCGGGCTGAAGACCTGGACCTGCCCGACGATGGCGTTGCCCGGTTCGTTAAGGGGGAAGATGTTGGTGACGAACTGTCCGGGATCAAGGAACATGAGGGAAGTCCACGCCCCGCCGTTCATCCAGGGTACGACGAGGTCGCGGGTCAGGTCGTCAAGCGGAATCGGTTCGGGGAGAACCATGCTGTAACGGTACGAGATACGCAGCGGTTCATCGGACACGTTGCGGATGCTGGCGGCGATGCCATTGGGCGTGATGACGGCGGGGGACCAGTAATGCTGGACGCCGACGCCGACATTCGCAGCGATGACCGCGCTGTTATATGTCCAGGTGGAGGAAGCGCCTTCGGGATTGACGCCGTTCTTGAGGCGAACGCCGAAGTGGCGGTACTGGCCGCTGGGAATATCGCCGCCCGACCAACGGATATCGACGCCGTCGGTCGTGTCAGTCATCGTCGGGGGGTTGCCGTAGCCGTTGAATGTGCCGGTGACGTCGGCCTTCTTGACGCCTTTGAGCTTCAACTCGTAGTCGTTGGCGTTGGTGCCGGAATTGTTGTACACGTCGAAGTTGCTGAGCGGGCCGATCGTGGAGACGCCGGTGACCTTCGGTTCGACGGTGAAGGTTTGCGTCGGGCTCTTGGATTTCAGCCAGTCGGCGAAGGGCTGGAAATGGCGGGCCTTGGGCGCGGCTCCGGGTCCGACGCTGCCCATGATGCTGGTCCCGTCCAGGATAGGACCGGACGGGTCTTTCGCACCGGCGCTGTATTCGTCCCAGAGGCCGAACATGTGCCCGAACTCGTGGGCGGCCACCGCACCGGTGTCGCCGGCGTGCCAATGGGTCATGTTGGTCACTTTGCCGGCCACACCATGCTGGCCGGGGGCAACCTTGACCGTGTGATGCGGGTCGACAAAGATCACGTCGAAGACGACGGGGTAGGACCAGGTGCCGTCCTTGACGATGTTGAACTTGCCGTTCCACATGTTCTCGACGCCGGATTCCCAGGTATCCTTGACCGCATCGATCTGGGCCTGAGTGGCCCCGGCGTCGGGCTGGAGCTTGACCTCGATGCTGACCTTGACCTGGCCGTCCTTGAATTCGATGTCGTAGGCGTAGTTCCAGCCGAACGTGCCGACGCTCCGCGAGCCGGTCACCGTTTGCTTGGGGATATTGTTCAAGGGAGCGGCGACGGACAGCGAGCCATGAATCAGGCAGACCAGGACCGCTATTCGCCAGCAGAGATTGAGCCTTTTCATCATCCTTCCTCCTCAGTGCGCACCGGACGAGATGGGCTGACCGCGGATCGGAACAACGCTGCGTTCTCCGGACCCGGAAGCATCGAGAGGCACACAAGAAGAACACCGCAGGCTTGGGGATATGCCCCCCCAGATCCTCTTCATTCTCGTACTATGGTGAGGGACGATGCGTTCTTATGCTACCCTCCGAACAAATGCCATCATAAGGGGTCTGGGTGCCCGGATCAACCCAAAAAAGATATAATGGCGGGGTCCGAGAAACGCCCTGCGAAGCGGATTTCGCGCAGGCGGGTGGACGTCGGCATACGCCCTTTACGCAGGACTCGACTTGCGGGCAAAGACCGCAATGAAAACCCGGCCTTTCGGCGCTTTGGAGGTTTACGCTGATGACCGGTCTGATGTCGGTTGCAGTGATGGTTCTGGCAAGCACGTCAGTGTCTCAAACGGCCCAGACCCGGCCGGTTGCTGCGACTCGGCCCGCGGGGCTATCGAATGCGTTCTTCGCGCTGGACACGGCGACCAAGGACGCGAACCATCAGACCTACCAGTCGCAGGTCAAGATGCTCAAGGAACTCGGCTACGCCGGATGGGGGCCGTCGGCCAAGGAGAACGTCCCGGACATGCTCAAGGCCCTCGATGCCCAGAGCCTCAAGATGTTCGCGATCTACGTGATGAGCAACGTCGATCCCGACCAGCCGAAGTATGACCCCAAGGTCAAAGAGGCCATCGCCGCGCTTAAGGGGCGCGACACGTTCGTCTGGCTGTGCATGGTCGGCAACAAGTTCACGCCGGCTTCGACGGAGGGCGACGAACGAGCGGTTGCGATCATCGATGAGATCGCGGAGATGGCCGAGAAGGCCGGCGTTCGCGTGGCTCTGTACCCACATGTGAACTTCTACCTCGCCCGGGTCGAAGATGCGGTCAGGCTGGTCGGAAAGGTCCGACACCGCAATGTCGGCGTGACTTTCAACCTCTGCCATTGGCTCAAGACCGATCGACAGAGGGACCCGACAGCGGTGCTCAAGCTGGCCCGGCCGCATCTGGTGCTGGTGACCATCAACGGGGCCGACTCCGAGGGCGAGTGGGACCGGCTGATTCAGCCGCTCGGGCGCGGCGAGTTCGACGTGTACGGACTCCTCAAGATGCTGCGCAACACGGGGTACCAGGGCCCGATCGGCTTCCAGGGTTACGGCATCAAGGGGGACGTGCACGAGAACCTGAAGGAAACGATGAAAGCCTGGCGAGCGTATTCTGAGCGGTTGGCACAGGAGACGCCGTAGGGTCCGCCCTGGCGGACCGCCGGATTTCAGATTGCAGATTCGAGATTGCAGATCGAGGTCCGCGGGCATGCCCGCCGTGGCGGGCGTGCGCCTTATGCCTGCCAGTCTGAACCGGAGAAGAATCGAGAGTTCAGGTTCACGAAGAACCTGGGTTACCCGACCGGATCGCCATTCTGAGATGGTGACCGGGCTCAGGCTTCACGCCTGCAGGACATGTGTCGGGTCACTTCACCGTGATGATCGGCAGAACTCGCTCGACGGACGGATTCATAGCTCCCATGGCTTGGCTCGCGGCGGTGCGGAGGGTCAGGTTCGGTTCGCCGGTCGCCTGCTCCATCAGTCGCGACATCAGGCTCTCGTCCAGTTGGCCGCCGAAGCGGCGAGCCGAGTCGGCCAGCAGACCGAAGGTCGTGATCCGCAAGGACTCGGTCTCCTGGGCAGTCAGGGCGATCCCGGCGATAGCCCGCTGAGCCTGGGGGGCCGGCATCCAGGCCAATGCGGTCGCCGCCGCCGCCCGCAGCTCTTCCACCGTCGCGGTGCGAAGCGTT
Organism: Phycisphaerae bacterium; assembly: GCA_030372985.1. Classification (GTDB taxonomy): domain Bacteria; phylum Planctomycetota; class Phycisphaerae; order UBA1845; family PWPN01; genus JAUCQB01. Next base: position 3,862 of record JAUCQB010000204.1, on the reverse strand, counting down.
TCGACCAGCGCCGGCAGGGCCGTCTGGGCATTGAAAACGGGCGATTGGCTCTGGGCCATGCCCTGGATCACGCGGGCAGCCTGCAGGGCCAGAGAAAGCTTCGACTCGGGCGACAGCGGTCGCAGGCCGCAACGGACGGTCACCTGCTCGAGCTTCGCCAGCATCTGCTCGACGATCTTCGGATCGGTGGCCTTGTCTGACGTCGTCAAGACGAAGATGCTGCCGATTCGCCTGTCCGACTTGTCGATTCGGTCGAGCACCGTGGTCTGGTTCTCCTTGACCAGCACGATGATCGGGGTCAGGCAGAAGCGATCATCCTTGGCCAGTTGCTCGACGGCCTCGGTCACCGTGGGCTGCTTCATGTCGCTGGCCAGGAAGATGCCGTCGAGGTGCGTCAGCTCCTGACGAGCCTGGTTCAGCGCGGGGCCCAGCCGATCCGCCAGAACCAGGACCGCCCCGCTGTTGATCAAGCCGCTCTGGATCACGCCGGCGGATTCCTTCTCCGGATCCACCAGCATATAGTTCTTCTTCTCGGAAGGCGTCAGCACGGAAGCCAGCACCGGAACCACCTCGGTCGAACCGTGGAAGGGTGCAGGCGGCAGCGCCTTGCCCAGGGCCAGGGCCGCCTGAACGCGCACCAGCAGATCGGGGAAGTACAAGGCCTCGCCCATGCTGGTGCCGCCTTCGCCCTGAACGTCGGTCATCGCCTGCCGGCCGGCGGTTACGTTCAACGCCGCCACTGCCCCCAGGGCGATGTTTCGGTCGCGTTCTTTGATCCCCCGGGCCAGCACGATCTGGTTGCACGACGGGCCGGCCATCCGCGCGAAGTAGATGCTCCGTGGAAAACTCTCCGGTCGCGAGGGGTCCAGCTTTCGAGCGTCGACCGTTTCCTCGGATTCGACGTCCAGGCCCAACCGGGCTTCCCGGCGGAAGTTGGCCGCCACCCACAAAGCCAGTACCGCCGGTTGGTCGATCTTCAGCGACAGCGATGTCTGGCAGCACTCCATGCATCGCACCAGGTTGTAGATCCTGGAATCGACGGCGATCGGGGCAACCAGATCTTCACCAGGCTGCGCGTCCGCCCGGAGCCGCCAGAGGTTTGCGCGGTCCTCGCGGGGATCGGGTCGCAAGGAGTCGATCTCGGCGAAGTACTGCTCGGCCAGGTCGCGGAACAACTCGTCCGCCGCTTTGAGTTGGATCCCCTGGCTGTTCGAGAGAATCCGCTCGACCGCCTCGGCCGCGGTCTTCTGAATGGACGCGGACGTATCCTTCGTGGTCGCCAGATGCTGCAGGTAGGGCAGCGCCTGAGGGTAGCCGATCTTGCCCAATGACTCGATGACGACCCGCAGAGTTGGTTCATGTTGACAGGCCAGCGCGGCCAGCAAAGGGTTGATCGCGTTGCGGCCCAGTTGCGGAAGTGCCCGGGTGATAAACGGCTGAACATCCTCCCTGTTCGGGTCGCTCAGCAGTCCCAGCATCCACGGCACCGCGTACTCGCCCGATTCGATCAGCCGCTCGACGGCGACGGTCCTCTGCATAGGGTCGCCCTTGAGCAGATCGATGTTGGTCTTGATGCGTGCGGGGTCCATCCGCTTGCGCGTGTGCGCCTCGCGGATGAGGTTCATGACCTTCTGCGCGTTCTCGCCGATCGTGCTGTTGTTGATGAGCAACAGGAGGGTGTCCATGCTGTTCTCATACTTCTCGGAAAGCTGGATAAGCGTCTCGGCCGCCTCCGGGGTCATCGGATTCAGCTCGGGACGGCTCAGCAGAGGCTGGGCGAACCGCTGATCGGCGACGTCGAACCGCCCGATCAGAGCGAAGTGAAGGTAGTTCGCAAAGAGCGATTCCAGGGTGGCGTCCTTCGCGTCGGGCTCCGCCTCTGCCGCCGGCGCGGATTCGGCGGTCGCCTCCTGGGCCCCCGCCGGTGCGGCCACACCCATGACACAAGCGACAACCACCACGAACAGACGCATCTGGACCGGGCACAGACCGTGCATCCACCAATTGCTCATCATGAACCTCCGGCTGAGGAAGCTTCAGGGGCATTCCACGCAGGCAATCATCTGGCATGCATCCGGTGCGGGAGGACCGGGTCCGGTCCTCTTGCCGGACTCAGCCCGGTCCGGTGACGCCGCGGTCACGACCGGCAGCCCAGGCAGGGCCGACCCTCCTTGGCAGCGAAACAAGATTACAGGGTCACCCCCACCCCCGTCAACGCGGGGCGGCACGAGCGCGTGCTGACAGCACATCCCGCGAGGGATGGGCCGGAAATCGCCGGGCCCTGCCTCACGGTGTGGCCTGCGACGCAGCGAGTGCATTTCGTCTCCCTCGCGCGCCAACCTTGCCTTCGAATCCGGGCTGGCGCCTCCAGGCCTCCCCCGGTGGCCGCTCTCTTCTGTTGGGTGTGGTCTCTCGGGCCGATTGGGGCCATCAGCCCCCGGGCCTCTGATCCTCAGGCCAAGGACGCGATGGTCGGAATGGGGTTGATGGCGGTGTGGGTGGGGCTTCCAGGTCTTTCACATCATCGCGGGCGTGCCCGCTGTCAACCAAGCACACCAAAGTCCGGAACAAGCCGGGCACGCGCGGTTGGGTCAAGATGGGCTGCTTCACCGGCGGTCATCTATCGCCATTTAGCTCTTGAAAGGAAAGGACTTACAATGCATTGAAGGCCGAAAAGCCGGATGGCCGAACGGCCGCAGGCACCCCCGATGCGACTTGGCCACGTGTGTCGGTGGCAGGTGCGGCCCACACGACGGTCAAGATGCTGGAGCAGCCGAGGCGGACTTCAATCCTGAGCGGGCACTCCGTCCGCCTGAGGATTCCAGCATGAGTCCACGGTCGAATTTGGCAGCGAAACGTTGTCCAGAGTCATTCAGCTTTGCCCGTGGCGATGGAGCTCCCCGTCGGCTGTCAGCCGCTGGGACTCCAGCCGCTACCCGCCAACGGTTGGATGAGCGGACCACCCGCGAAGCGGGCTCATTTCAATGATCGTTCATTTGTTGGCGGGGATTGGGTCATCGACCATCGTATGCGTTAAGCACAAGCCGAAGTCATAGGCGATTTAGACGGTCATCGGGGGGGCAGACCGATCCGATTTCGCGGCCTTTCAGGTATGTTTTAACTGTCTGGCTGCGGTGGCCGCCCCTGACTGGACAGTCTATGGTCATGTCTCCGGGGGCACCGGGCGCATCCCGTTTTCGGTGGCGTTGCGAAGGTAGGGCATGGTCGAAATCCGCGCAGCGGATGAGACCTGCCGACGATTCCGGCCGTTCTGGGAAGGTCTGGGTCGCTGTGGCGACCTCGACACTGCCCTGCTCTCGGCGGCCGCCGACACATGTGCCGCTATTTCAGGGATGCACCCATAGGCCAGACCGGCGGTAAAGGCACTTGACACCGGGGCGAAGCGGTGTATGATTCCGGCCTGACAAGTGAAGAGTTGCACGATCGCGGGTTTCCGCGTTGAGCGGAATGAAAAGGGAAGGTGGTGCGAAACCACCGCGGACCCGCCGCTGTGATCGGAGTACCGGCCACTTTTGCCATTGTTCGTGAATACGTGGGGCTTTTCGAGGCTTTGCGGCACGGATGAGAAGGCGTGGCCGGATGTGGGAAACGGTCGTTCGAGGACGACTTGGTTCCCCGCTCCGTAAGCCAGAAGACCTGCCTGCGAGCGTGATGTGTTTTGTCGTGTGCCCCGGGCATGGGTACTGCGAAAGCTGCCCGGGATCCAAGCGGTCATTGGCGACCGTCAGGATCCCGTTTTCATTCAAGGCAAAGTAATCCCAGTGCTCGTGTCCGCGGGCACTGGGATTTTTTTGTGGCCCGAGGTAGGCCACGGAAAGGGTGTCTGATGAAGGGTTGTGTG
>JAUCQB010000203.1 GCA_030372985.1 Phycisphaerae bacterium | reverse complement strand
CGCTGTCTCGTGGGCTCGGAGATGTGTATAAGAGACAGCTTTGCGGCTGGGGCGAGGAAGTCAGCACCAACGCCATCGAGGTCTACGTGCACCGCCTGCGCAAAAAGCTGGAGGACAGCGGAGTGCGCATCAGCACCGTGCGCGGGCTCGGCTACTGCCTGGACCGTCCGGATGGCGCTTAGCGACCGGCTGCGCCGGCGCCGGCCCGAGGATGCCGAGCGCCAGTCGGTGTTCGGCGAGATTCTCGACTGGATGCTGATGCCGCTGCTGCTGATCTGGCCGCTCAGCGTCATCCTTATCCAGAATGTTGCCAACAGCATCGCCGACGATCCCTATGACCAGGCCCTCGCCGAGAACGCGATGACCGTCGCCCGCCTGGTTTCCGTGGCAAACGGCAAGGTCATGGTGAATCTCCATCCGCAGGCGGGCAGTATCCTGCGCACGGACGAGAGCGACACGATCTATTATCAGGTGCTGGGCTTCAGGAACGAGCTGGTGGCCGGCGACCTGGCCATCCGCTGGGTCGATCCACCGCTGAAAATCGTTCCGGAACAGGTGCACTTTCGCGACGACGACATCAAGGGGGAGGAGATTCGCGTCGCCTACCTCTACCTGATGCCGGTCGCTGACAAGCCGCCGATTCTGGTACAGGTCGCCGAGACACGCAACAAGCGCAGTGCCCTGGCGAGTCGCATCCTCTCGGGCGTGACGCTGCCGCAGTTCGCAGTCATTCCACTTGCCGTGTCGCTGGTGTGGATCGGCCTTGGCCGCGGCATCGCGCCGCTCAACAGGCTCGGCCGCATGATCCGCCGCCGCCTGCCGACCGACCTCTCTCCGATTCCCACGGCGGGTGTGCCCGAGGAGGTGAAGCCCGTCATTCATGCCTTCAACGACATGATGGCGCGTCTTGAACCTGTCTCTTATACACATCTCCGAGCCCACGAGACAGCG
>JAUCQB010000202.1 GCA_030372985.1 Phycisphaerae bacterium | reverse complement strand
CGCGCCTTGCGTGCCGGCCTTGAGCAGCGACGGTCGGCCCGGTCGCTCCGCTATCGCTTCCGTCGAGACCCCACCGCATACCTTGCACAACTTGAGTCCCGCCTCCTCAAGCGGACTTTGCCGCCGTCGAAAAAAAAGCCGCGGTCAAGCAGGACGAGATCGTTGAGGCGCAGGTATCGGATCAGGTGTTGCAGGGTTCGGTGTCACGTCATTGTTCATCGGCATCACGAGAACAGCGGACGGTCTGGTTGTCCAGAACGAGACTGCCGTAGGATGAGGCCGTGGATGGTCATGGTTATGAGCCGATTGACCTTTCTCTTTGTCCAGTCGGATGACGAGTGTGTGATCCTTCATTCCGGTCATCTCCAGAAGATGCCCATCGGGTCGTCCAGGACGTAAGTCGCTGCTTCCTCCACCGTATCGACAAGCACGCCGCCCATGTCACCGATGGATTTGAGCCACTTGATAACGTCGCTGTCATTCTCCAGGATCACCGCAAACCGCCGCTCCGCGTCGGAGTCGAACTTTTGCTCTTGACACAGGCACTTTCGGAACCCGGTGAAGATCATGCCGCGAATCAATAACCGATCATCGACAGTTGTCCTGAAGTGTCGCCGGCTCTCATCAGCCGGGGCAACGTAGTTGTTCGGTCTCAGGGTAACGAAGCCCTTGCTCACGTGGGCCTCGTACTCCGTCGCCCGTTCTTCGTCATGGTCCTGCATCTGCGAATGGATCAGGTTGACCAGGGTTTGCTGGTGATACTGGAGCACATTGAGGACCTCATCTTCACCGGCAAGGTACGACCGCAGGTGACTGACCACCTGCCCGGCCAGCTTGTACAGCAAGTCCGCGTGGTCGTCATAGCTGATGTCGTCAAAGTCGATCAGGCCGCGAACAAGATAGTTCTCGGGGCGCTCCTCTTCGATAACACCGTCTCCGCTCATCAACCGGTGCTGGGTAACAGCCGGTTCCTCTCGGACCCTGCCGCTATTTCGAACTCGTTGGCCAAGGGTGTGCGGCCCGATCTCCGCCTCGTTAACGTTCGTACCTTTTTCCTTGATCATGGCCGCCTGTATGACCATAATCACGGCAACAACGGTGCTATTGCCTGCTCTGGTCTGGACGGGTGAAGGACAGGCGGGTCGCTCATGGCGGCAGAATACGGACCCCCCCCAATCGCCCCCTCCGGCTCTACCGCGATCTGGCGGACTGGTATCCGCTGCTGACGCCGGTGGGCGACTACGCCGAGGAAGCCGCCTTTTACCGACGTTTGTTCGAAGCCCACTGCAAGCGGCCGCCTCGGACCCTGCTCGATCTGGGCAGCGGCGGGGGGCACAATGCCGCGCACCTGAAGACGACGCTGGCCTGCACACTGGTGGATATTGCGCCCGACATGCTGTCGCTAAGCCACCGCCTGAATCCCGAATGCGAGCACGTTCAGGGCGACATGCGGTCGATCCGGCTTGGCCGCGTCTTTGACTGCGTGCTCATCCATGACGCGATCAGCTACATGGCCTCGCGCGAGGACCTTGGCAAGGCCATCGCCACGGCGTTCACGCACACCGCCCCCGGCGGGGTGGCGATGTTCCAGCCGGATTTCGTCTCGGAAAACTTCCAGCCGGGCACCGAGAGCGGCGGCAGCGACGGCGGCGGACGCGGGCTGCGCTACCTCGAGTGGCGCTGGATGCCCGACTCGATGGCCGAACGGTATGTGACCGACATGGCCTACCTGCTGCGGGATGTCAACGGCGGCGTCGAGGTTGCCCACGACCGCCATATCATGGGGTTGTTCCCGCGTGCCACCTGGCTGAAGCTGATCGCGGAGACGGGATTCGAACCCCTCGCGGTTCCGTTTGAGCACAGTTCCTGCTGCAACACCGGCCACGAGGTCTTCCTCGGACTGCGCCCTGTCGTCAAGGGAGGAACATGACGTGAACGATCTCCCGCCGCGCTTCTGGCCGGTCTTCTTCGAGCTGTATGAGTCGCTTCCCAGACAGGGGCCGGGCAACCGCGCCTGCGCTGCACGAGCACTTGCGTTGTGTTGCGACCTGCCGCCTGCCCCGGCGGTGCTCGATCTGGGCTGCGGTGTTGGGGGGCAGACACTCCATCTCACCGAGCTTACATCCGGGTCCATCGTCGCCGTGGACAGCCATGCCCCAAGCATCGAGCGACTGCATGCCACGGTCGCCATGCGAGGGTTGATCCAGCGGGTTCGCCCACTGGTCGGCGATATGGCCAACCCTGGGCTGCCTCCCAAGAGCTTCGACCTGGTCTGGTCCGAGGGAGCGCTCTACCACATCGGCATTGAGAACGCCCTGCGTGTTTGCCACGGGTTGTTGCGACCGGGTGGCTATCTCGCCTTCACCGATGCCGTCTGGTGCAAGGAGAACCCGCCGCCCGAGGTGAAGGCCAGTTTCGACATGGACTACCCGACCATGGGGCGAGTGGCCGACATTCTCGCTACCATCGCCAAGTCCGGGTTCTCGCTGATCGGGCACTTCACGTTGCCGGACAGGGCGTGGTGGGATGATTTCTACACACCGATGCAGCACCGCATTGCGGAGTTGCGCGGCAAGTATGCCGACGACGGCGAAGTGTTGTCTATACTTGATCAGCTCGCGCAGGAGCCGTCAATGCACCGTAGATTCTCTGACTACTATGCTTATGAGTTCTTTGTGGTGCGCCGGAACGGCTGAGCGAGCCCGCCCGCCCAGAGCAACGGCAGGAACTCACTGCTCTCTCGTAAGCAGCCCTCGCTCAGTCAGTTGACCCCCCAGTTGCACAAGAATCCCCGCAGGCGTGCAGAGAACCATGTCTGGATCGGGCCTTTTGTGTCGAATCACCGCTGTTCCCGGGGTCCACTGGCGATGAGGTTTATTGGCGGCGGCAAAACACGGCTCATTCACCATTCCGCATTCCCCGGCGTCGCCGTGTGCAACGCCGGGGTAAACGCTCCGCACACCCTCGATATCCCCAACACGCAAAGAAAAGCCCGAGAAGTGGTTGACGCAACGGGTGGGGGGGTGCTGTACAGCAGTGGAATACGGTCCGGCGGCGTCGCCGGGGGAGGTTATATGGGACATCTCGGGTGAAATGTCCAAATAGACAGGTCCGAGATGCGGCACTATCATGCGTGCCCATCGATAAGGAGATCCGGAATGTTCCGACGGAAGACCGGATCCATGAAACGCGGTCGTTGCTCCGGCTGCGCTGGTTCTCGCGACCATTCACTTACGAAAGAGGCATTACGTTGTTATCCGATTCAGACTGTCCAGTTCAAACTGAACCGCGATAAGGGAGGCCAATGTATGTCTTATGCATTAAGCCCGCCGGGGGGAGGCGTCGTCTTCATGGCAATCTACGTTTCATGCATCGGCTTGACGGGATGTGTCCCGGCGCCGCCTGCCGGACCGCCCGTTGTGCCGGAACTGACTCCGGGCGAGGATCGCCAGGATTCCCTGCTGCCCGGCGGCACGAGCACACTCCGGATGACCGTCGATGCCCGGACCTTCTACGCCGTCCGGCTTAGCACATCCGGCGGGTTCACGGTTGGCGTCACGCTGACCGGGGCCCCGTTGGCGGCGCCGATCGACATTAAGCTGAGCTTCCTGAACGCCCTCTCCGCCGAGCCCCAAGGCAGGTTTTACGCTCAGAGCGACGGCGAACTGCAAATCGTAATCTCCAACAATGCTCAGCAGGGCACAGGGCTGCTGACCTCGATCCTGTTCGGCGGCAGCACGCCCACCACCACGACGCTACGGATCGACGACCTGGGCACCGACGACCACGGCGAGACCCTCGACGAAGCCACGGCGATCGTGCCCGACGGCCAGCCCATCGGGGGTACCCTCGTTTACGGAGAGACGTACGATTACTTCACGCTGCCCGTCCAACTCGGCGACCTGTTTAACGTCAAGGTGGAAGCGACGCGAGAAGTAACCCTGGCCACCACCAACGTCGACAGATTCGGCCGATTCAACTTCAACGTGGCTACCACCGCCGGCAACCGGCTCAGCCTCACGCCAAGGCCTGGCGTACCGGCGACCAACCAGTTTGCCATCGCCGCCAGCGAGTCCACGGGACAGGTGCTGCTGGCGCTGAAGGCAGCCTCGGGCCTTTTCGTCAGCGCGCCCACGTCTGCCGACTACCCCATCGAGTACGCCATCACCGTGGAACAGGTCACATCACAGCGGCTCTGGAGCGGGGACACCCGGAGCGGGCATCTCGATGCCGGCTTCACTACCCAGTATTTCATCGACGTGCCGCATCTGCTCGGCGGGCTCCAGATCACGCTCTCCGGCCCCGACGGGCTAGCCCTATACGTCAGGAGAGGGCAGCCGGCTTCCTTTGAGAGATTCGATTTCTACATGGTCCTGGGCGGCGGCACGGCCACGGACACGCTCACCATCGGCCGGCTGCAAACCCGGGTCGACAGGTACTACCTGACTGTCGATAGCATCCTCGGGCAGGCGGCTGATTACATCTTAAGCGTGGAGATCAGATGATGGCCGGCCGATCCCCGGCCTTGAGTGGCCCGGTCGCAGAAGAGGCAGGAATAGGGCAGGTCTCGGTCGCCAGCGCGACCTTCATTCGGCCCGCCGAGGGAAATCCGGGGACACCAGGGAAATACGGGGACACCATACCTGTTTTCTGCTCTGAAGTCAAGGTCTGTTCATGATGGCTCAACCGCGTTCTTACGCTACAGGCCATGCCGGAAACCAAGGTGAGCAGCGAAATAAGTATGGTGTCCCCC
>JAUCQB010000201.1 GCA_030372985.1 Phycisphaerae bacterium | reverse complement strand
TTCGGAACTCGTCGGCAGCGTCAGATGTGTATAAGAGACAGCCTTTACGATGCCGTGAAGCATGTGGCGGACAAGTTGGCCGATGCCGATGCCATATTTCGGGACAGTCTTATCGGCAACATCCGGGACTTGTGCGGGTTGCTTCCGGTTCTCAATTTTGCCGATGACGCCCGGCTTGAAGCTATGCGGGCAAGCATCGAAATCAAGCTGGCCGGTCTGGATTGCGACGGGTTGCGCCGGTCACCGATGTACCGTCACAAGGCGGCGCAGGATGCGCAGGCTATCGCCCGTGACTTGTCAACGGCCATGGCCGATCAGACGGCCGACAAGTCCGCCGATCTGGCCGCTTTCATGGGGGGCGCGTCATGACCGCACAAGAGAGAATGACGCGCGCCCGGGCGGCGCTGATTCTGGACCATCCGTTTTTCGGCGCCTTGTCTCTGCGTCTCCGGCTTGTGCCTGACAACGGTATTGAGACAGCCAGAACCGACGGCAAGGTATCGCGATACAACCCGCAATTCGTTGACGGGTTGTCTGATCCGGTCTTGCGGGGTGCCATTGCCCATGAAGTCTTGCATTGCGCGGCTGGCCATTGCTGGCGGCGCGGTGACCGTGACGCCCGCAAGTGGAACGTAGCCGCGGATTATGCGATTAACCCCTATGTGGCCGATGCCGGCTTGCCGTTGCCCGAGGGCGCCTTGTCGGCCGATCTGTATCGGGGTAAGTCGGCTGAAGACATTTATGCGGCCTTGCCGGACTCCGGCGGCGCCGATGGCCAGCAACAAGGCAACGGCGCCGGGCAAGGCGGACAGAATCAGACTGGGCAAGGCGCCGACAACGGCCAGTCATCATCCGACAGTCAATCGGGTAATGATCCGGGCGGTTGCGGCGCCGTCGATGACTGCCCGGACGATGACGGCAACGAGGGTTCCGAGGCAACCGAGGCACAATGGCGGATATCGACCGTCCAAGCAGCGCAGGCGTCCAAGATGATGGGCAATCTGCCAGGCATCGGCGCCCGGTTGCTGGCCGAATATACCCGCCCGGTTCTCGACTGGCGGACATTGCTGGCGGACTTCGTTACCCGGACGGCGCGCAATGATTATGACTGGCAACGGCCGTCGGCGCGTTACCTGTCGCGCGGCATTATCCTGCCGGGATTGCGCTCCAATGAATTGCCGGACGTTGTGGTAGTCGTTGACACGTCCGGCAGTATCGACGATCAGACGCTATCCGCCTTTACCGGCGCCGTCTCGGATGTTCTGGCCGCATACCCGACAACGGCGCATGTTCTGGCCGTTGACGCCGACGTGCAATCGGTTGCCCAGTATCGATCTGAAGACTTGCCGATTCACGTTGACTGCCAGGGGGGCGGCGGGACGGACTTCCGGCCGGCTTTCCGATGGGTTGCGGAGAACGGCATCGAACCGGCGGCGCTCATTTACCTGACTGATCTGGACGGGATGTTCCCTGACTCTGATCCGGGTTACCCGGTGCTATGGGTTTCGACTGATCCGACGGGCGTTGCCCCGTTCGGTGACGTTGTGCCGATCGGGTAGCCGGGCGGCGGGGCGGCCGGGCGGCCGGAGCAGTCGCTCCGGCTTGCCCCCCTGAACGACGAAGCATTGACGGTTGTAGGTGAGACGAGATTCACATGACACACGAGCCCTGCACGACAATGGGCAGCGAACGGGAGAACGTACCATGTTGGCCGAGAAATACCGCCCGCGGACCTTTGACCAGATCATCGGACAGGAGCGGGCTATCCGAACCCTGAAATGGCACCTGGACACCGAAACGCCCACGGGCAAGGTCTTCCTGATCTTCGGCCCGTCCGGGTCCGGCAAGACCACGTTGACGGAGTGCGCTGCACGATATTGGGGCGTGGACGACTGGGATATCCGCCTTGTCCAGTCTGCTGAGTGTGACGTGGAATCGTTGCGGCAACTGGACAGCGAATCGTATGTCTACGGCCTTGGGCAAGGCGGGCGGAAGTGTTATGTCATCGACGAAATCCACACGGTGACCGGCCGCGCCCACGATCGGTTGCTGTCCCTGCTGGAACACCTGCCGAAACACGTCATGGTCTGCGGCACGACAACTGAACTGGACTGGTCCGATGGGACCATGCGCAGCCGCTTCGCCAAGGTCTACACGTCCAAAATCAGGGCGGAAGACGTTGCGCGATACTTGGAAATGGTGGCGGCCAACGAGCGATTGCCCATTCCCGAGGATCCGAAGTGGGCGGAGAAGCTCGTCAAGTACAACGGCTTGAACATCCGGGACCATCTGAACGAATTGCCGGACAGGCTGTTGGCAGGGATGGCGGCATGACCGAGACCCGGCAACGGATTGCAGGATGACAGCCCGCGGCCGGTGACACCTGGACCGGCTCGATAGCCCGGCCGGCCGCAAATTCGCCTACCGGTCCGAGACCACCGGCCGGATGGGCTGCCGGCCACGGCTCGGTTCTCGGGGCTTTAGCCCTGAAATTGAAGCGGACCGGGATATGTCGGTGTGGCGGGCAACGACGAAGGCCGGATGGGCTGAGAGGTGGTAATCACAGGACGGACTGACACAAAGGAGCCTGACAATGGAACGGAACCGACGAAACGTGGCCTACCTTCGGGTGTCCAGCAAGACTCAGAACGTGGACAGCCAACGGAACGCCATCGAAAAGTACGCGGAGCGGGAAGGGATCGCTATAGGGGCCGACGACTGGTACATCGACGACGGGGTATCCGGGGCCACGATGGACCGGCCGAAGTTCCGGGTCCTACACACGGCAATTGCCCGCCAGGAGATCGCCACGCTCGTGCTCTACGATCTCGACCGTCTGGCCCGCAACGCCCTGGAGGGCCTCAAGGTACTCCACGAGTGGCTGTCAATGGGGGTACGGCTGTCGATTGTGACCCTCAACGTAGACCTGAAGTCAACTGTGGGGCAGATGGTAGCGACGCTCCTGCTGCACATCGCCCAGTTGCAGCGGGAGCAGATCCGGGAACGCCAACGGCTGGGGATTGAAGCGGCCAAGGCCAAGCAGGCAAGGGCCAATGAACTGCACAAAGAGGGCCGGGACATCGAGTACATCGCGGCCGTGGTGGGTGAGAAGCCCGCGACCGTGGCGAAAATGATCGCGGCCGGCAACAAGGCATGGTGGAAGGGGGGCGGCAGACCGCCAGCCAAGATCAGCGAGGCACGTATCCGGGAACTGATCGGGGACAAGGGCCTCTCTGTGCCCGACGCCGCGGCAATCCTTCGGGTCTCCCCAGCCACCCTCCGCCGCCGGCTCCGCGTACTCGGGGGAGCCTCCGGCCTTAAGGGGGACCGGTCGGTCGACTCGGAGGTATCCATGGACTTGGTCAGCGCCGAAGCCTCCCTGTTCGCGTCGGTTGGAAGCTTCGGACAATCGGCGGGGAATGCCTGTGGCAGCTTCCCATGATTCGTCACGTTGACCACGACCTCAGAACCCCTGTCTCTGACGGCGATAAAGGCGTGTACGCCGTCCGTAGCCGTCGCCGCGTAGATAGCAGCGCCCAAGGCCCGTAGGGAAGCCACACAGGCGTTTAACGCCGTAGTGGGCGTGAACCCCATCTCTGAGGCGGGGGACGCCCTCGAATCCCTTCTCCGTCGGACGCATGAGGCAACCCCCAGTCGGTGCCATTGCGTCCGGCGCCGTCGGATCGTGCGACGGGTGGGATACGTACTTCTTGGCCGTTTGCAGGCCCTCTGAGGCATTGCACGCGGTGAAGCCGCCCGACGGGTGGGGGAGCCCCGCTGCAATGGGCGTAGAAACGCTCCACGTCGGTTTTAAACGTCCTTGCGGCGCAGGGGCCGGGCATCGGAGCCGGGGAAGTGCCAGGCTCTGAATGAACGCCCGCAATCGCGTTGCAGGGGCTTCTGGGTGCGCGATCATCACGGCTTCACCCCCGCCACGCTGACCATCGGTACGGTGTTCTCGCGGGAACAGATGTGGTAGTGCGCCTCGCTCAACACGGCTCAGACTGGCTCCTGTTCCCGCGAGAACACGACTCAACACAATTCTGTAACACTCGCATTCACACGCGTTTACACACGATGACCTCTCACTACCACCGAAGTATTCTTCGACTTAAAATCCTTTGACCGAAAGGTCGTGCGGGTTCGATTCCCGCCTGGCCCAGTGCCTGTTGCCCATGGCTTTCAGCAGATTCCGACGTCGTGAGATGGTATCGACACGCCCCGCCGGCGCCAACACGGCGGCAGGGAGTCTGCCTTCACGATTGCCTCCGAACTCACGATCCGGCCCATTACCTCCCCGAGAGCGGTCGATATTGTACTCGTGCGATTTCTCGCGACCGGCACCGTTACCACGATGCCCAGACGGTCACGGATCGCCGATTGACGGTGCGGGCCGGGGCGATTAGCTTCTTGCCCCGGTGTATTACCGGCAGTGCATGCCAGGGGGTCATCATGGAGTTTTCGATCAGTCCAGACGGCGAACGGTTCCCGCTGCCGAGCGAGGCCGATTACGCAGCGGAATTCGAGCGGTTGCAGAAGATCGTGGCCGAGGAGCGGCAGAAGGGCCGAGAGATTGTCGTCGTAGTGGGCGTGGGTTTTGTCGGGGCGGTGATGGCCGCCGTCGTCGCCGACACGGTCGACAAGGCGACCGGAAAGCCGAGTAAGTTCGTCATCGGCATGCAGCGACCGAGCCCGCGCAGCTTCTGGAAGATCGGCTACCTGAACCGCGGCATCCCTCCGGTAAAGGCTGAAGACCCGGAAGTCGAGTCGATCATTCCTCGCTGCGTCAAGGAAAAAGGCACGCTGATCGCCACGTTTACCAACGAAGTTCTCAAGCTGGCCGACGTGGTCGTCGTGGATGTGCAATGTGACTACATCAAGAAGGACCTGGGCAATCTGGTCACCGGCCACACGGACATGGCCGCTCTGGAAAAGAGCTTCGAGGTCATCGGGCGATACATCCCGCCTGGCTGCCTCGTCCTGATCGAGACGACCGTTGCGCCGGGGACCACCGAATACGTCGCGTTCCCCATCCTCAAGCGGGCGTTCGAGGAAAGAAAGATCGAGTCAGAGCCCCTGCTCGCCCACAGCTTCGAGCGGGTCATGCCCGGCCGGAACTACGTCGCCAGCATCCGCGACTTCTGGCGTGTCTGCAGCGGTGTGAATGAAGAGAGCCGCCGCCGCGTGACGACGTTTCTCTCCGAAGTGCTCAACGTCGAGCAGTTCCCGCTTACCGTTCTCGACAGGCCCATCGAGAGCGAGACGACCAAGATTGTCGAGAACAGCTTCCGGGCCACGATGCTCGCATTTCTTGACGAATGGAGCCTTTTCGCCGAGCGTAACGGCGTCGACCTGATCAAGGTCGTCCAGGCGATCAAGGTCCGCCCGACGCACAACAACATCATCTTCCCGGGGCCCGGCATCGGGGGCTATTGCCTGCCCAAGGACGGCGGCTTGGGCATGTGGGCCTACCGGCACCTGATGGGGTTCGACGACGATATCTTCAAGATCACGCCGACGGCCATTAACGTGAACGACACCCGTGCCTTGCACGTGGCCGAGCTCACCCGCGATGCCCTCCGCAACATGGGCAAGATCGTGGCCGCGGCCCGCATCGCGGTGCTGGGTGCCGCATATCGCGAGGACGTCGGCGACACGCGCTACAGCGGAAGCGAACTCGTGGTCCGCAAGCTCACTGAGATGGGGGCAGAGGTCCGCGTGCACGACCCGTATTTGCAGCACTGGTGGGAGCTGGAGGCGCAGGACACCTATCCCTCGCCCGGCCACAGTTGGGCCCGCTTCTTCCGAAACCAGGAACGTCTGAAGGACCTGCGAGTCCAGCAGGACCTGGCCGAGGCCCTCAAGGGGGCAGATGCCGTGATTCTTGCCGTCCGTCACAAGCCGTACCTGGATCTCTCGCCGGACGAGGTGGTGCGAATGACCGGACGGCCGACATGCATCATCGACTGCTTCGGCATTCTGGACGACAATCGTATCCGCCGCTATTTCGAGCTCGGCTGCGAGGTGAAAGGCCTGGGTCGCGGCCACGTCAAGCGGATCAAGGATGAAGTTGCCTCCGCCCGTCGCTGACGGTACCGGGTGCGACGGACTGACCCTGTCAGACGGCGTTTCCGGCTTGGTCCCGCGTTTGGGGACCGCTGCCTGCTAGCGCCCGGTTTTCAGCAAAAACACAATCGCTAAAGTAATGAACGTTGCTGCAGGTCGCAACGGGTGGCGGCAGTTCGCCAGGACAGAAAACCGCCTGAAGAGACTTGCGTTTATGGGAAGCTGGGGGATATGCTATGCCCAGATTCGCTTCTGGAGAGAGGCTTGGCAACAGCGGCCAGTGAGGGAGAGCCTGGTTCGCCGGCCCTACGTTGTTCGTGGGACCCCGTAAGGTTTCCCTACCGTCGCACTGCGACGACCCATCTGAAAGGAGGATGTGATGATCAGCACTATTCTGAGAGGCTTGGCGCTGGCGGTATTGGTTGCGGTTTGGTCACTCCTTGGATGCACGCCCTCAGATGATGCATCGCAGCGAGAGGTGCTCGGCCTTGTTGAGGCGGCAGATGATTCGGCCGTCATCGGGCTTTCAACCTCCGTCAACGGATTCAATGCGGATACCCCGCCCGGTCCCTCCTTTCACATCGGTCAGGAGCTGATGCTCAGCTACATCGTAAAGAACAACGACGTTGCTCCGCTGACCGGCGTCGTCGTCACTGACGACATTTTTGGCCCCGTGACGTGTCCTAAGACGGAACTGGAGGCCGGCTATTCGATGACCTGCCTGATCAAAAGAACGCCCACCGCCGGTCCGTACTCGACTGTCGGACGCGTGACTGCCACGAGAACCGATGGCAACGCGGTGGAGGCTTCTGACCCGACCAACTTCCGTGTAACCCCCTACTGCGAGGCAGGCGGTCCCTACGCGGCTGAATGCCCGGGTGACATTGCCACGATTCCGCTCAGCGGTTCGGTCGTGGATCCCCCGGCCGGTACCACACTTGCATACGCATGGACGACCAATTGCCCGGGCGGCACATTTGACGATCCGACCAGCCTGACGCCTGTGCTCACGCTGGACACCTCAGGCGGCTGTTTGACCGCCTGCAAAGTGACTTTGACTTTGAGCGACCTCACCGCTGTTCTCTCGACCAGCGAGGCGGACGTGACGGTCTCAGACACCACGGCTCCGACATTCACCACCGCACCCGCGGATCTGAGCTTCGGGTGCGGAGAGCTTGACCCGCTGGCAGTGGAAACCTGGCTGGCCAGTGCCGCCGCTGCTGACGTCTGCGGCGACGTGATCGTGACCCATGATCTTGCCGAGATGCCGGGCACTTGCGGTGTTTCAATCACGGTCACCTGGACGGCCGCGGATGAGTGCGACAATGCGGCGACGACCTCCGCCACGCTGAGTGTCGCCGCGAACGCTCCCCCCGTTTTCACGACCACTCCGGCTGATCTGGCCCTCGAATGCGGCGATCCGGGCAATGAGGACGCCGTGCAGGCCTGGCTGGCCAGCGCGGTCGCCACGGGAGGCTGCGGCAATGTGACGCTGGATAACGACTTTGTGGGGATGCCGGACAACTGCGGCGGTTCGATGATGGTGACCTGGACCGCAACCGATGAGTGCGGCTCGACCGCGGAGGTGTCGGCGAGCCTGACGGTAGCGGACACCATCGCCCCCGTGATCACGCTCAACGGCGACGAGACGGTGACGGTTGAATGCCATATCGGGACGTATACCGAACTGGGAGCTTCCGTATTCGACCAATGTGACACCGCTCTGACCGAGGCCATTGTCGGAGGTGACGTGGTCGATGTGAACACGCCCGGCACCTACGTCATGACGTATAACGCGGTGGACACCTGCGGGAACCCGGCCGTGCAAGTAATCCGCACGGTTGAGGTGGTTGACACCACGTCGCCGGTAATCACTGCGAAAGAGGCGGTAGAGATCTGGCCGCCGAATCACCAGTATGTGGAGTTCAAGCTGTCCGACCTGGTCTCGATCGAGGATGCCTGTGCAGGCTCGCTGGACGTCGATGGCGTGGGCGAGATCGTCTCCATCTACAGCGACGAGCCCGAGGATGCCAAGGGCAATGGTGACGGCCACACCAAGGATGACATCGTGATTGTCGGGCCGAGTTCGTTCAAGGTCCGCGCTGAGCGCGAAGGCACCGGCAACGGCCGGGTGTACGGCATCGCCTTTGTCGTGACCGACGCGGCTGGCAACGAGGCGACGACCACCACTGTCTACCTGAGCGTGCCGCACGCCCAGGGTGGCTCCGCGGCCGTGGACAGCGGCGCCGTTGCCGGCTACACGGTGACCCCATAGCGCGTCACCAGGTGGTGATA
Source organism: Phycisphaerae bacterium (assembly GCA_030372985.1). Taxonomy (GTDB): domain Bacteria; phylum Planctomycetota; class Phycisphaerae; order UBA1845; family PWPN01; genus JAUCQB01. Next base: position 83,679 of record JAUCQB010000201.1, on the reverse strand, counting down.
GAAAGCCCCCGGACAACTCGCGGGGCTATGTGTGCGGGGATGTGCACGTGGCCCCGCCGCCTCTGGAGGCTTCGGGGCATTCGTTCAGCTGATGTGCCGTATCACCGCGGGAGCTCGGCACGGCTTGTGTAACGCGATCGACATCTCTAAGATATCAGCCCCGGTAAGCGGCGGGTCCGACGTTCCGGGTCCGCACTATCCCCGTACAGAGCAGCAGGAGCACGGCGTATGAAGATCTCGCAGCGCATCCAGGAGCTTGAGGAATCGGCGACTCTGGCAGTCAGCGCGAAAGCCGCGGCCATGAAGAAGCAGGGGATCAACGTGGTCGGTTTCGGGGCCGGCGAGCCCGACTTCCCGACGCCGGTCAACATCCGCAACGCCTGCAAAGCCGCCCTCGACGCCGGCCACACGAAATACGCCAGCCCGGCATCCGGCATCCCGGCCGCCAAAGAGGCGGTTTGCTCCAAGTTCAAGCGGGAAAACAACTTAGAGTACACACCATCGCAGGTTATGATCACCGTCGGCGGCAAGGAAGCCCTCTACCTGGCCAGCATGACTCTGCTCGACCCGGGCGACGAGGCCATCCTGCCGGCCCCGTACTGGGTTAGCTACCCGGAACAGATCAAGCTCTGCGGGGCCAAGCCGGTCATCATCGAGGGCAAGGAGTCCAACAACTTCAAGGTCACCCCGGAGCAGATCGCCAAGGCCATCACCCCCAAGACGCGGGTCCTGATCTTCAACTCGCCGAGCAACCCCGGCGGGTTCACCTACACACCGGACGAGGTCCGGGCGATCGCCAAGCTGGTGGCCGACAAGGACATCATCGTCTTCAGCGACGAAATGTACGACCGGCTCATCTACGGCAACCAGCGGTTCCTGAGCTTCGCCGCGTGCAGCCCGGAGAACTACGCCAGGACGCTGACCTTCAACGCCGGATCCAAGACTTACTCGATGACCGGGTGGCGAGTGGGTTACGTGGCCGGGCCCGAGCCGATCATCAAGGCCATGGCCAAACTCCAGAGCCAGACCACCAGCGGCACGGCCACCTTCTGCCATCATGCCCTGGTCGAGGCCTTGAGCGGCGACCAGGCCGAGGTCGAGAAGATGCGCAAGGAGTTTGAGCGCCGCGCCGAATACATGCACCAGCGGCTCAACGGCATCAAGGGCGTGACCTGCGTCCAGCCGACCGGGGCTTTCTACGCGTTCCCGAACGTGTCCGGTGCGTTTGCCGCCCTGGGCGTCAAGGGTTCGCTGGACTTTTCGGCCAAGGTGCTCGAGCAGGCCCACGTGGCCGTCGTGCCGGGCATCGCCTTCGGGCTGGACGACTACGTCCGCCTGTCATTCGCCACCAGCATGGAGCAAATCCGCGAGGGCTGCGACCGACTGGAGAAGCTGCTGGGGAAGATATAGGCCCACACCTACCACCTGAACTCCCGCCCGGCCTCGTACAGGGCCAGCACGTTCTCGACCGGCGTGTCGTAGGAAATGACGTTGGTCGGGGCCAGCACGAAGCCGCCGTCACGGCCGCAGCCTTCGATGCGTTCATGCACCAGGGCCCGGATGGAGTCCGGTGTGCCGCGAGGCAGCGTCGTTCGCACGCTGATCGTGCCCCAGATGGTGACCCGGTCGCCCCAACGCCGCTTGACCTCGTAAGGATCCATGCATTCGGGCTGGATGGGGTTGATGATGTCGAAGCCGACGTCGATCAGGTCGTCCATGGCCTCGGTGATGTCTCCGTCGGAGTGATAGAACATCAACACGTCGGGTCTGGCCCGGCGTGACTGCCGGATCATCTCTCGGAGACGCGGCACATCCAGCTCGCGGAAGATCTCCGGTTTGAACAGCAGTCGGTCTTCCATTGCGATATCCCCGACGACCTGGATCACATCCGCGCCTGCATGTGCGGCCCGCTCGGCCCGCTCGGTCTCGAAGGTGTAGATCCGGTCGTACAGCGCCTCAACGAATTCTATGTCGGTCAGCATGTCGCACAGCAGATTCTCAAGGCCGCGCATCTGCCAGGCCCGTTTGAAGGGCATCGTGACTTCGGTGCAGACGACCCGGTCGGCCGCCTTGAGTTGGGCGATGCGCCCGGCGATTTCGGAAGGCTCGGGCAGGCAACGGGTAGGAGGGAATGCGTAGCGGGCTAGGTCGGTGGTCTCGGCAAACGGCCCGCTGATCCACTCTACCAGCTTGCCGTCGGAACCCACGCGTCGAATGATGCCCCAGGGGTCCTGGAAGGTTCGCTCGTCATGCCAGACATATCGCCCGCCGGCCCCGGGCCAGTCGCCGCCCTTGGGCTCGCTCGCTCGGCGGTCGAACTCCGGGAACCGGTCTGGCAGGTCAACGTGGGCGAAGTCCGTGCCCAGCGCTTCTTCGATCTGGGCTGTTCCCAGACGCTCCCGCAGTTGCCTCACGATTTCCGGCCGGGCCCACAGGTCCATGGGCACGCGGTCGGGCCGTTTGTGCCTGGCGGTGGTGAAGAATCGTTCGCGAGATCCGCCCATCAGCGTTTCCTTCGAAACAGCACACAGGGCCGGCAGGCACACCTGCCCCCCATTCTCGGTTATACTGCGCCAATTCCTGTGAGGCGAGACAGCCAGTAAGCCCGGAGGGCGACGCCGACAAATCATAGGAGGCTTTGAACATGTCCGAGTCCATGCGTCAGCTCCTTCGCAGAAGGATGCTTGTAGCCACTGTGACCGCAGTGGCATTGGCTGTCCTCGCACCCGCGGGCCAGTCGGCTGAAGATCAGGGGGCCTCGCGAAACCTGGCCCGCGGGGCGAAGTACGTGATGTCTCCGCCACCTTCGTATTCGCACTGCACTGACCCCGGCGACGCAACCCAACTCACCGACGGTCAGTTGACCGAAGGCTACTTCTGGACGCAGAAGGGCACTGTCGGCTGGTCACACGCCCAGTATGCGACTATCACCGTGGATCTCGGAAGCGTCGAGCCGATCGGCGGGGCGTCCTTCCGCACGGCCGCGGGTGTGGCAGGCGTCACCTGGCCTGCGGCGATTCGAATCCAGATCAGCGATGATGGAAGCACATACTACGATGCAGGCGAGCTTCTCGAACTGGACGGCAGCCTCAGTTCCCTTCCGTCGGCATACGCCGTGCGACGGTTCTCCACATCCACACTCAAGACCCACGGCCGGTATGTTCGCTTCCTTGTGTTGCCGACCGGCCCGTACATCTTTGTCGATGAAGTCGAGGTGTTTCGCGGGCTGGATTCGCTGTTGAGCACCGAGGCCGGTGAGCGTGTGCCAGCCGAGGCCGGCGAGTACTACGCTCGTTATCGCACCGAAGCGGGCATTGCCCGGCGATTCAAGTTCGACACGGAGGGTGTGCGGCAGGCGATTCAATCATCCCGGCTCGATCCGGCGGCCAAGGAGCGGCTGCTTGCACAAGTGACCGAGATTCGAGAAGACCTGTCAAAGAGTGTGAAGGTCGAGTCGGTCAACTCATTTCGGGCGATTCTTCCGTTTAGCAAGCCGCACGAGGCGCTCTTTCGGATCCAGGCGGCGTTATGGAAAGCGTCCGGCCGTCCGGCGCTGTCCGCGTGGGCGGTCTGCCCGTGGGATCCGATGGATCTGTATGCCATGCCCCCTGCGGCCGAGACAAGAGGCATCGAAGTACACACCATGCGCGGCGAGTACCGCTCAGGAGCGTTCAACCTCGCCAACGCGAGTGACCAGGCTCTTCCGGCGTTGGTTCGCTTCTCCGGACTTCCGGGCTCGCCGGCGCCGGCCTACGTCACGGTCCATGAAGTCCTCTGGACGGACACAACCAGCGGCCAACCGGTGGCATCAGCCCTGCCCGAGGCCGAGCGGGCCGGCGATAGCTGGCGGATCACGGTTCCGGCCGGACTGGTGCGACAGGTCTGGATGACCTTCCATGTGACTGATGTGCCCGCGGGTGACCACGCGGGCAGCGCACTCGTCAAATGGGACGGAGGCGAGACGACCGTTCCTCTGCGATTGCGTGTATATCCGCTGCAATTCCCGACCCAAACGACGCTCTGGGTGGGTGGATGGAGCTACACGGACGGCGACGGGAGTCGCGGCGTCACGCCCTCCAACAAGCGACCACTGGTCGAGCATCTGGCCAGTCGATTTGTCAACGCGCCTTGGGCCACGGCGGCCGTGATGACAGGCTTCAAGATGAAAGCGGACGAGCCGCCCACGTTCGAATTGGACACCGCTCGAATGGACGATTGGCTCGCGCAGTGGCCTGACGCCCGGACATACTTCGTGTTCTTGTCGGTGGGCGACTCGTTTGCCGGCGCAAAAATGGGAACCGAGGCGTTCAAGACACGCGTCGGCGCATGGATTACGGCCTGGGTTCGTCACCTGGGTGCCAGGAGCATTTCACCAGACCGGCTGGGGCTGCTGCTGGTCGATGAGCCGCGTGCTCACGAGCAGGACGACGTGATCATTGCCTGGGCCAAGGCGATTCGTGCGGCCGAGCCCCGCGTGCTGATCTGGGAAGACCCCATTTACGCAAAACCACAGGAAGGCCGGGCGGAAATGTATGCTGCCTGTGACATCCTGTGCCCGAACAGGCCCATGTGGTTGAGGGGCGGCAACGAATTCGCGGCTTTCTATCTCGATCAGCAGAGACAAGGCCGCACACTCCAGCTCTATTCGTGCTCCGGCCCGGCGCGCCTTCTGGACCCGTACAGCTACTACCGGCTTCAGGCCTGGCACTGCCGGCAGATCCGCGCAACGGGCTCGTTCTTCTGGGCCTTCGGCGACACCGCCGGTGCTCCATGTTGGAACGAATACGCCTCGACGGTTGGCCCATACACGCCGGTGTACCTCGATGAGAAAGCAGTAGTGGCCGGCAAGGCCATGGAGGCGATTCGCGAGAGCGTCGAGGACTATGAGTACTTCGTGATGCTCCGAGCGATGGCAGACCGGGCGCGGGCGGCCGGCGTCGATCAGTTGATTCTTGTCAAGGCAGAAACGCTCCTGCAACAGGCGGCGGCGGACGTGCTCGATGCTCAAGGGGCCGGCAGCCTGATGTGGCACTCCCCCAAAGACCGCACAAGGGCCGACGCCGAGCGCATTCGATTCCTGGAGGTCCTCAGCGATCTCGCTCAACGCTGAGGCCGCCCTCAATCCGTTAACCTGAACGTTCGCGCTGTCGCTGTGGTCTTCCCTTCGTGCTCGGCGGCGATCGTGATCGTGGGTGTGTCATCGGCCATAAAGCAGACGTGGCGGAAGTAGCCGCTTGGCCGTACGCTCGGAACCGGCTTCCCGTTGATCGTGACCTTCGCTCCCGGCGGCACCAGGCCGCGAACGTTGACGTGGCGCGGCCCGGCAGGAATGACCGTTCCCTCGGGCGGCGAAGTCTGCACCACAAGCAGCGGAGGGGCCTGAAGCGCCTCGATCTCCTCAGCGATTGCCCGCCGCGTATCGAGCAGCACGGCCGGGTCGCGCGTGTAGTCATGGAATGACCAGATCACCCGGCGGCACAGTTCCAGCGGCCGCTGGCGAGGGTCGAGCCAGAACGCGTCAGCGCCGATCCGGTCTTTTGTCTTGCGGAGTTGGTCTTCCAGCACCCACAGGTATTCGAAGTCCTGCAGCCCGTCTCTCTGGGCACTGAACCGCAGAGAACCAAGCAGCCCGTTGCGGCCGGGGTACACGACTGCGCGATCGCCCAGCGGCAAGCCCTTGCTGATCCCCTCTTCCGTATAAGGGTCACCCGCAAAGTGGTTCAGCCCCCAGTGAAGGTATCCGTCGAGGTTGTACAAATAGCAGATCCAGAACAGCACACGGGCCTTCAGCAGCGGCTGATCGAGAAACCGGTTCGGGTATCGTCCGACCGGGTGACAGCAGACGTAAAACCACAGCTCGGCCCCTTGGCGACGGATCTCGTCGAAGCGCGGATACCAGAGGTTGAGGTGGCTCAACTTCGGCACGTAGATGTCGACTTTGCCGAGATACTCCGTTTCGACTGCTTCGATGACGCGTATGCTCGGTGCGGTCTTGTGGACGAGATCGACGGTGTCGGCATAGGAATCTTCGTACCAGATAAACGGTTCATCAACGATGCTGACGGCAAATCGCTTCTGCCAGCCGCGACGTTGGATTACTTTTTCCCAGGCCCCCAGCCGGCGGAGATTGGCTTCGTCAGGCTTGACCTGGGATAAGGGGTCGAGGATGTCCGCCGTGCGACGGCCGACGGCATGCAGGTGGATCTGCCGGATGCCGGCCTTGAACACGACGTCGGCGTAACGTTCGAGTCGGCCCGTGTCGTGGGTGAATCCCTTTGTCGCGTCGCCGCTCTCGGTAATCATGCCGATCCCCACTGACAGATCCGTCTGGCGGTGCTGGACCAGGAATTCGGCAAAGCGGCCCAGCAGATCCCAATACTCGCCTTCCCGCTTCTCAAAGCCGTGCCCGGGAAAACTCCACCAGTTCACGACCGAAAGGTGCCGCTCAGCGGGCACTTCGAAGCTCCACACGTGCAGTGATACCGGCAGCGAAAGCTGCCTGCCATCGACAGTCACGGTCAGCTTGCCTTCGTAGTCGCCGGATGGAGCGTCGCGGGGAATACGGATTTCGATCCAGAGCGGCTGGGCCTGACCGGCCTTCACCGGAATGGCCGATTCCTCCCAATAGGGATCCGGAATGCTGGCGGGGGCCCTGGCCACCCATTCGTCGAGCGGAATGCCCGCCGTGTTGCGGGTGATGTCGATGTATCGCACCCACTGAAGCTTCACGGCGCCGGCCGGGATGGATGCGGTCGAGCCGTGGTGAAGCAGATCCGAGATGCTTGCAGTCGCGCTGCGTGCGTCGGTTTCCGGGTGGAACACGGCCTGCCCGCTGACGGTTTCGCCGCGCGCGCCGCTGATGCTCAGAGCGTCAGACGCCTTTTCCGCGCCGGCGGATCGCATCTCCTTGGTCAGGCAGTCACTGGGCCGGAGGACACCGATCTCGGCCGATGCGGCCTGCCGGCCGCAGCAGGCCAGGGTGACGATGACGACGGTCGGCCGGATCAGGCAGACGGCAAGCCGGTTGCATGGTCGCATGCGGGTCTCCTTCGCATTGGGCGCAACACATCATGCGCCTTGGTGGATCGGAGTCAACGTATGCGTTGTGCCCCAGGAATTGGTTCGGAGCCGCCGGCTGGAGACAGAGCAGTCGAGGGCCTATTTGCCGTCCCGCCGAGCGTCCTTTCCGGCTTCGGGTATGGCCATTTCCACGCGGACCACGCCACCTTCGGTTGAGGTGTGTACCACCAGGCCTGAACGGTGGAAGATCTTGAGCATGCCGCTGTTCTCGGCGAGCACATCGGCCCCGAACTTGCGGATGCCCGCGTCACGGGCGATTTCTGCCAACCGGTTGAACAGAAGCGTTCCCAACCCCTGCCGCTGCCAGTTGTCCTGGACGACAAACGCAAATTCGGCGCTGGTCTTGGCCGCGTCGGTCATGTAGCGGCCGACGGCGATAATGTCTTCATGCCCGGGCGGGCCGACGACCGCAACCAGGGCCATCTCGGTGTCATAGTCGACGTTGCAGAAGACCTGCATCTTGTTGTGCGGCATCGACTTGAGCGAGCCGTGGTATCGCAGGTATACGGTCTGTTCGCTGAACGAGTAGAACATCTCCTTCATCAGCGATTCGTCGTCGGGTTTGATCGGGCGAAGGAGCACTTCCTGCCCGTTGCGAAGCGTGTACGTTTTCTCCAGATGGTCTGGGTATTCCTGCCGGGCGGGCGGCATGATCTGGTTCGGGTAAACCAGCCGGCGACGCTTGGCGGCATGCAGCAACTCGGCCCGGAAATCGGGGTGAGCGATGTTGATCAGGGCCATCGCCCGCTCCCGCATGGTCTTGCCGTGCAGGTACGCCACGCCGTACTCGGTAACCACGTAATGAATATCGCCGCGAGTGGTGACCACGCCGGCGCCTTCTTGCAGGCAGGGCACGATTCTTGAACAGATGCCCTCGGCCGAGCGGGCCGTGCTGGGCATGGCGATAATCGGTTTGCCGTTCTTGGCCAAGGCGGCGCCGCGAATGAAATCGGCGTGTCCGCCGATGCCGCTGTAGAGCATCTGCCCGAGCGAGTCGGCGCATACCTGCCCGGTCAGATCGATCTCCAGCGCCGCGTTGATGGCCACCATGTTGTCGTGCTGAGAGATGATGAAGGGATGGTTAGTGTAATCCGACGGGTGCATTTCGATCTGCGGGTTGTTATGGAGGAACTCGAACAACTCCCGGCTGCCGGCGGCAAAGCTGCCGACGGTCTTGCCCCGGTGGATGGTCTTGTACTTGCCGGTGATGTTGCCGTTCTTGATGAGTTTGAGCACCCCGTCAGAGAACATCTCGGTGTGAATGCCGAGATCGTGCTTGTCCGTCAGGTGACTGAGCACGGCGTCCGGCATGCGCCCGATGCCCAGTTGGAGCGTGGCCCCGTCCGGAACCAGACGGGCGATGTTGTCGGCGATCTCCTCCGTGATATCGTCCGGCTGGGCAACCGGCCATTCCAGCAGCGGTTCGTCATGTTCGACCAGAAACTCGATCTGATCGACGTGGATGAAACAGTCGCCCATGGTCCGCGGCATATGCTTGTTGACCTGAGCGATGACCAGCTTGGCCGACTCGGCGCCCGCCTTGGTGATGTCCACCGAAACACCGAGGCTGCAGTTGCCGTGATCGTCGGGCGGGCTGACCATGATGAGCGCGGCGTCGATGTCAATGCGCCGCGACTTGAACATCCCCGGGACCTGAGACAGGAAGATGGGCGTGTAGTCGGCACGGCATTCGTTGACCGGACCGCGCACGCTGTTGCCGATGAAGAAAGCGTTGGCCCGGAAATTAGGCGCGTAACGCGGGTCGGTATAGGGGGCCACGCCAAGGGTGAGCACGTGGATGACTTCCGTGTCGGCCAGCCCGGCGCCCGCCTCGACCATCGTTCTTACGAGATGCTGGGGCTCGCCGCACGCCGACCCCACGAACACCCGGCTGCCCCGGCCGATCTGCCTGATCGCCTCAGCAGCAGGTACCATCTTTGCGGCATATCGATCACGCCAGTCTGTACTCATTGCTTATGACTCCGACAGAATGATTCTTGCATCTGCGACCATTGCGCCGCTGCCGCGGGCGTAGACAATCAACGGGTTGATATCCAGTTCCTTCACATCCGGGTTGTCGGTCACGAATTGCGACAGCCTCATCAGGCATTCGGCGATGGCCGTCGTGTCGGACGGGGCCTCACCGCGGACGCCTTGGAGCAGTCGATAGGAACGAATGCTGGTCACCATTTCGCTCGCCACGTTTTTGCGAATCGGGGCCAGGCGGAAGGCCACGTCCCGCAGGGCTTCGGTGTAGATGCCGCCGAGTCCGAACATCAACAGCGGCCCGAAACGCGGGTCACGGCTCATACCGAGAATGATCTCCTTGCCCGGCGGGAGCATCTTCTGAATCAGGACGCCCCAGATCTCGACCTCCTGGCCCATCCTGCTGCGGACCGAGGCAATCATCGCCTCGTAGGCCTGGCGGACCGATTCGGCGTCCCGCAGATTGAGCCGCACGCCGCCGACGTCGGTTTTGTGCAGAATCTTCGGACCGGAGATTTTCATGACCACGGGGTAGCCGATCTGTTCAGCAGCCGATGCGGCCTCGTCCGCGGAGGTGGCCAAGGAATAGGGCACCAGCGGGAAGCCGTAATGCCGCAGCGCTTCCAGGGCCTTGATCTCGACCAGTTGGTTGCGGCCGGCTCGCCGCTCCTCGTCAAAGATGGCGGTCGTCCCATTGCGGTTCACGTCGAACCGTTGATACTCCTGCACCGGCGACCGGACCCATTCACCGAACTTGGCCTTGGCGGTCAGGGCCCTCATGGCATTTTCCGGGAAGCGGTAGGTGGGCACTCCGTATTTCTTTTGAAGCAGATCGATGGCGGCGGCCACGTCCTCAAGGCCCATCAGGCACGCCGAGACGGGCTTGTCCGTGAAGTGCTTGGCCTCTCCGATGACCTCCGCGATTTCCATCACGTTGGTCATCGATTGCGGCGTGACAACCACCAGAACCTGATCCACCCCTTCGTCGGCGATGACCGCATCCAGAGCCGCGCGATAGCGGTCGTGTCGGGCATCCCCGATGACGTCGACCGGGTTTTTCAGGTTGCTGGTCGGCGGAAGCTGGAACCGGAGCGATTTGGTCGTGTAGTCCTGAAACCTGGCGAGCTTGAGACCGTAACGAATGCAGGCATCCGTGGCCATGATGCCCGGCCCGCCCGCGTTGGTCACAATGGCCGTCTGCCGCCCGCGGGACATCGGCGGGTCCGCGAACATCTCCGCCAGATCGAACAGTTCGCCGACCGACTCGACGCGGATAATGCCCGCCTGCGAGAAAATCGCATCATAGACTTCGTCTGAGCCGGCCAGCGAGCCGGTGTGCGAGGCGGCCGCGGCCGCGCCCTCTTGCGTCCGGCCGGTCTTGATCACCAGAATCGGTTTAGGGTTCGGCCCGTGCGTGATTTCGTGGGCTGCGTCGATAAAGGCTTGCCCGCCGGACAGGTCCTCGATGTACATGAGAATGACCTTTGTGCTCGGGTCGGAGGCGATGACCCTGAGCAGGTCGATTTCCGTTACGTCGCATTTGTTGCCGAAGCTGATGAAGCGGGAGAAGCCGATGCTCTGTCCCTGCACGTAGTCGAGCAGGGCGGCGGCCAGGGCGCCGCTCTGGGAGATCAAGCCCAGGCAGCCGGCCTGCGGCATCTCGCCGCCGAAGGCCGCATTCATACGGATTTCCGGGTGGGTGTTGATAATGCCCAGGCAGTTGGGGCCGACAATTGAGAGCCCGCGCTCGGTGGCCAAAGCCTTCAGCCTCTGTTCGCGCACCAGACCCTCGCCGCCGATCTCCTTGAATCCCGCCGAGATGATCAGGAAATGTCTGGTGCCCCGGTCGGCGCATTCGGTCACCACGGCCTCGACTCCCTGCGAGGGAACGATGATGACCGCCAGGTCGACGGTTTCATCGATGGCCGAGATGCTGGGCGCGCAACGAATGCCCAGGATGCTCTTGGTTTTGGGGTTGATCGGGTAGACCACCCCGGTGTATCCGCTGTAAATCAGGTTGCGGAAGATATCACTTCCGGCTGTGCCCGCGCGACGTGAAGCGCCGATGACGGCGATTGATCGTGGGGTAAACAAAGGCTCCAGGTCGCGAGTCGGTCGCTTGTCGGTCTGGCCGGCTTGCGATGCTTGGGTGCTGAGAGGCATCTGGCTGGACTCCTGCTGGAAAAAGCACGGCGCCCGCCATCGTGGCTGCCGGGCGGGTTGCCGCTGACAGTCGGGTGGTCAGCATACCATCCCGACCTGCATTTTACCATGGGATTGCCCGCATCCATGACGGAGTGAACTCACCATCGACGCGAGGTATTAGGGCAGCTCGGCCAAGGCAACTGACCCAGGCCGTTGCGGTGGGCTGTCCGGCATCTCCCATGCCTTGCATGTATCGACGACAGGATATCCGCAGCCTTTGTTCGTCGCAAGCGAGCCCGGGGTTTTCGCTGACATTCACATCCCGCCGACGATTGCCTTTGGATGCTGCGATCTGCCCGAACTCTTGAGTTGACGGGCGAGCGGAGGGCCACAATCCGTGTCGCCCCACGCGGCCGCGAGGAACAGGCGACGCCGAAGGCCGCCTGTCTCCCCGAAAAACGGTGATGGCCGGCCTTTCCGCCCGCTGCCACCGTCTTCACCCTTTCGGCTTGCCTGGATCAGTCAGCCGTTCCAGCCCTGCCAGGTCTGCAGCATCTTCATATAGTTGCCGCGCATGAACGCCTGCGGATCCGGACATTTGTGCAGACTCATACTGCCCTGCATCTGGCGGAGTGAAGCGTAATCATGCTCTTCCAGCCAGGCGTCGACCTTGCGAATCATTGTGTTGATGTGCTGCGGCCCGTTCTGGAGCAGAGCCGAAACCATCTGAACCGCGTGGGCCCCGCACATGATCGCCTTGATCGCGTCCAGCGGCGTGTGCACGCCGCCCGTGACTGCCAGCGAGGGGGATACCCGGCCGGACAGGATCGCCAGCCAGCGCAGCCGCAAGGGCAATTCCGCCGAGGTGGACGGCGACGACTTCTGGATCACTTCAAGGTTATCAACGTCGATGTCGGGCTGGTAGAAGCGGTTGAAAAGCACCAGGCCGTCGGCGCCGACCTTCTCCAGTTCTCTGGCGACGTTGGCGAACGACGAGTAGAAGGGGGACAGCTTGACGGCCACCGGTACCTTGACGGCTTGCTTGATCGACCGGACCATGTCCACTGTTGCCTTGAAACGGGCTCCGCTGGGCTCGTCCGGATCAGTCGGGATGTGGAAGACGTGCAGCTCGATGGCGTCCGCCCCGGCATCCGCCATCTGCTTCGCGTAGCCGAGCCAGCCTCCGGGCGTGCTCCCGTTCAGCGACGCGATCACCGGGATGCCGACCGCCTTCTTGATCTTGCGGATCTGCTCCAGGTATTCATCCGGCCCGAGTACATAGTTGTCGAGACTCGGAAAGTAAGTGAGGGCTTCAGCGAAAGACTCGGCCGGCCCGTCCATGCTTCGATGGGCCGTCATACCCTCCGCTGCCAGTTGCTCCTCGAACAGCGAGCGCATGACGATTGCCGACGCCCCGGCGTCTTCGAGTTCGCGAACGGTGTCCAGGTCGTCTGACAGCGGCGAAGCGCCCGGCATGAAGGGGTTCGCCATCTCCAATCCCAGGTAGGTTGTGGAAAGATCCATGGGTTCAGTCTCCAGCTTGTCAGTGAGGGCGGGCCCGAAGCCCGCCCGCCTCTGCCGTCTCCCGGACGTGAAACTACGCTTTTTGACCCTCGCCGTTGCCCTTCGGCACGCCGAGTTTGGCCAGATGATCATAGACCGCGACTCGTCTCGTGGCCGCGAGCTGTGCCTCGGCCGAGAGCATCTGGAACCGGGCGGGGTCGACTTTTTCGACCATCCGGAACCGGGTCTCATTACGCATGTACTCCTGCACCGAGGCCCCGGTGGGGGTCGAGTCGAGGACCAGCGCCGGTTCACCGGCTGCTCGCCGGCGCGGATCGAACCGGTAGAGCGGCCAGATGCCGCTGTCCACGGCCATCTTCTGCTGCTCGAGCCCGTGGACCAGGTCGTAGCCGTGGGCGATGCAGTGCGAGTAGGCGATGATCAGCGAAGGGCCGGGGTAGGATTCGGCCTCCAGGAACGCCTGGACCGTATGCGTGTCCTTGGCACCGATGGCCACGCTGGCCACGTAGACGTGGCCGTAGCTCATGGCCATCAGGCCCATGTCTTTCTTGCCCACCGATTTGCCGGCCGATGCGAATTTCGCCGATGCCCCGATCGGCGTGGACTTCGATGCCTGCCCGCCGGTATTCGAGTAAACCTCGGTGTCCAGGACGAGAAGGTTGATGTCCCGGGTCATGCTGCACACGTGGTCCAGGCCGCCATAGCCGATGTCGTAGGCCCAGCCGTCGCCGCCCAGAGACCAGACGCTCTTCTTCACCAGGTAATCGGCCAGGAGTGTGAGCCGCCGGGCCGGCTCGCTGTCGATCCCGGCCAGTTTTTGGCGCAGGGCGGCCACACGATCGCGTTGGGCCTTGATTCCCGCCTCGCTGGATTGGTCGGCGTTTAACAGCTCGCCGGTGAGGTTGTCGCCGATCTGCGAACCGAGCTGGCCGAGCAGCTCGCGGGCTTGTTCGACGTGCTTGTCAATGGCCAGCCTGAACCCGAACCCGAACTCGGCGGCGTCCTCAAAGAGCGAGTTGTTCCAGGCGGGGCCGCGTCCGTTGTGATCTTTGCAGTAGGGTGTGGTCGGCAGATTGCCGCCGTAGATCGACGAACAACCCGTGGCGTTGCCGATCAGCAGGCGGTCGCCGAACAACTGGGTCAACAGCTTGACGTAAGGAGTCTCGCCGCAGCCGGCGCAGGCGCCCGAGTACTCAAACAGCGGACGGAAGAGCTGCGAGGTTTTGACGTTGACGCGCTCGATCGTCGTCCGATCCACGTCGGGCAGATCGAGGAAGAACGCGTAGTTGGCCTGTTCGCGGGCCCGGATGGCGATCTGCGGCTCCATGTTGATGGCCTTGTGCTTCGGATTGGACTTGTCCTTGGCCGGGCATACGCTGACGCACAGCCCGCAGCCGGTGCAGTCCTCCGGAGCCACCTGAACCACAAACTTGCTGCCCTTGTATTCCTTGGCCTTATAGTCGGTCGAGCGGAAGTCGGCCGGTGCCTTCGAAAGCAGGGCCGCATCAAATACCTTCGGTCGGATGGCCGCATGGGGGCACACAATCGAGCACTTATTGCACTGGATGCAGATCGACGGGTCCCAGATGGGGATTTCAAGGGCGATGTTTCGCTTTTCCCACTGCGTGGTGGCCGTGTCGTAGGTGCCGTCAACCGGGAAGGCGCTGACCGGCAGGCTGTCGCCGAGGCCGGCCATCATGACCGCGGTCACCCGTTTGACGAAGTCCGGCGCCGCCTCCGAGACCATCGGCAGCCGCCGCTGCTTGGCCGTCACCCGTGGCGGAACGCTCACTTCATAAAGCTTGGCCAGCGTGGCGTCCACGGCGGCGTAGTTGCGCTTGACGACCTCTTCGCCTTTCTTGCCGTAAGTCTTCTTGATCGCCTTTTTGATCTGTTCGATGGCCTCCTCTCGCGGCAGGACGCCGGAGATGGCGAAGAAGCAGGTCTGCATGATGGTGTTGACCCGCGACCCCATGCCGGTTTCCTTGGCCACCGCGTAGCCGTCGATCACGTAGAACTTGAGCTTCTTGTCGATGATGTCCTGCTGCACTTCGAGCGGCAGATGGTCCCAGACCTCATCCTTGCCGTACGGCGAGTTCAGGAGAAAAACCGCGCCCGGGGCCGCGTAACTGAGCATATCGTACTTCTCGAGGAAGACGAATTGGTGGCAGGCGACAAAACTGGCCTGCTTGATCAGGTAGGGCAGCCGGATCGGATTGGGCCCGAATCGCAGGTGCGAGATGGTCATGGCGCCGGACTTCTTCGAGTCATAGACAAAGTAGCCCTGAGCGTGGTTGTTTGTCTCCTCGCCGATGATCTTGATGGAGTTTTTGTTGGCTCCGACGGTGCCGTCGGCGCCAAGGCCGAAAAACACCGCCTTGACCACGTTCGCCGACTCGATGTCGAACTGCTCGTCGACCGTGAGCGACAGATGGGTCACGTCGTCGACGATGCCCACCGTGAAATGTTGTTTCGGGTTTTTCTTGGCCAGCTCGTCGTAGACCGCCTTGACCATGGCGGGGGTAAAGTCCTTGCTGGACAGGCCGTATCGGCCGGCAATGACGCGCGGGTCGTTCGCCCACGGCGAGGTGCCCAGCATGCGTGCCTCCTGGATGGCCGCGATCACGTCGAGATACAGCGGCTCGCCGAGTGCGCCGGGCTCCTTGGTCCGATCGAGGACGGCGATGGATTTCACGCTCTTGGGCAAAGCCTGCAGCAGGTGCTTGGCGGAGAAGGGACGATAGAGGCGGACTTTGACCACGCCGACTTTCTCACCCTTGGCAGCCAGGTACTCGACGGTCGCGTGGGTGGTCTCGGCGCCTGAGCCCATCAGGATGATGACTCTCTCGGCATCGGGGGCTCCGATGTAGTCGAACAACCGGTATTGCCGGCCGACCTGCTTGGCGAATGTGTCCATGACCTGCTGCACGATTTCCGGACAGGCGTCGTAGAAGCGGTTGCAGGCTTCACGCGCCTGGAAGAAGGTATCGGGGTTCTGGGCGGTTCCGCGAAGCAGCGGACGGTCGGGAGTCAGGGCTCGGTCGCGGTGCGCTTTGACCAACTCCTCGTCCATCATGAACCGCAGATCATCGTCGGACAGCATCTCCATCTTGGCCACTTCATGGGAGGTTCGGAACCCGTCAAAGAAATGCAGGAAGGGCACGCGGCTCCGGAACGAGGCCGCCGTGCCGATGCAGGCCATGTCGTGGGCCTCCTGCACCGAACCCGAGGCCAGGAGGGCGAATCCGGTTTGCCGGCACGCCATGACATCCGAGTGATCACCGAAGATCGACAGGGCATGGGTGGCCAGCGTGCGGGCGGTCACGTGCATGCAGAACGGGGTCAGCTCACCCGCGATCTTGTACATGTTGGGGATCATCAGCAGGAGACCCTGGCTGGCGGTGAAAGTGGTGACCAGGGATCCGGCCTGCAAGGCGCCGTGAACGGCGCCGGCCGCACCGGCCTCCGACTGCATCTCTGTCACCTGCGGTACCGTTCCCCAGATGTTCTTCTGGCCCTTGACCGACCATTCATCCGAGAATTCCCCCATGGGGGATGACGGGGTGATCGGATAGATTGCGATTACCTCGCTGAGCCGGTGAGCCACCGAGGCTGCCGCTTCGTTGCCGTCTACCGTAATAACATTTCTCTGACTCATTCGAGATCACTCCTTTGGGAACCGATTCCCGCTTCGGTCGACCGAGGCCGGCCGATTCTCGTTCTCGGTTGAACGTAGCTGGATTCACTCTCGGGGGCCAGCGGTTGCCCCCGTCCTGCGGAAGTACGTACAGTGCAACCGGCTTGCAGGCCGGCCGCATCGGAATGGCGTACTTTAACATGAAAGCCACTGGTCTTCCAGCAGTCGCGCGCCAGTGCCGCCGCTCATCGCGGCCGCGGGACACTTGGAGGTTGGTCGTGCATGCGTTCCAGGATGCTCATCACGTTGCCGAGAATGGCGAAAAAGCGACAATCAGCCCTCAGTGAATTCAGATTTGAGGACCACCGCCTCACTGCCGCGGAGCGCGAAACCGATACAAGGTCCTTGCGAGGATCGCGTGGGGGACCCAGTGTCGTCCTGCAACTATTTGTAAGCCAATAGGTTGCGCCGGTCGGCTCGGGGGAAACCCACACCGCGCGTGGTTCTGAAACCGAGCACGAGCCGGTGGCAACGCGGGTGACTTGTCGGTCCTCCGCGAGGACGTTGCATGCGAACGCGACGGCGTCTAAAATGTGCCCCTCCCGCATTTGGCTCCGAGATTGGACGGCGCGGACGAGCAGGTTTTCGGCTCGCCAGGCTTGAGCGGGGCCTTCGGGGAGGCGACAGACAAACCATCGCAGATGGTGGCTGGGCAGAATAAGGTATTGGCCCCGGGGTGGTCACCTCTCGCGACGGATTGCTGGCGTTGATGCTGAGAACCGGCCTGATCGGGCACGACCGCGAACCGGCCTGCCCGCGCGAGACGACTAACGTACGGCCGTCTCCGACAGGTAAACATACTCACTGAAGGAGCTTGTCTGAATGAGTGGCAGTGCACCATCCACGACTGCAGAGCGGGTTTTCATGCCGCCGCCCGAGTTCTCGGCCAAGGCCTACATCAAATCCATGGAGCAGTATCGGCAGATGTACGACCGCTCCATCAAGGACCCCGAAGGCTTCTGGGGTGAGATCGCCTCGGAGTTCTACTGGAAAGAGAAGTGGACGAAGGTCCGGGATTACGATTTCAAGGGCGATATCAGCATCAAGTATTTCATTAACGGCAAGACCAACATCACCTACAACTGCCTGGACAGGCATCTGGACAAACGCGGCGATCAGGTGGCCATCATCTGGGAAGGCAATACTCCGGGGGAAGACGCCAAGCTGACCTACCGCGAGCTTCACACCGAGGTCTGCAAGTTCGCCAACGTGCTCAAGAGCCGCGGCGTCAAGAAGGGCGACCGCGTCTCCATCTACATGCCGATGGTGAAGGAACTGGCCATCGCCATGATGGCCTGCGCCCGGATCGGCGCGATTCACTCGATCGTGTTCGGCGGATTCAGCCCCGAGTCGTTGTCGGATCGCATTGTGGACTCCGGCTGCGAGACGCTGGTCACGACCGACGGTGTCTATCGCGGCTCGAAAGCGGTGACGCTCAAGGCCAACGCCGATGAAGCGATGGAAATGAGCCAGAGGCAGGGTGCGGCCATCAAGACGTGCATCGTGTACGAACGCGTCGGCCAGGATCAGTTGCCCGTTCACATGAAGGCCGGGCGTGACTTCTGGTGGCACGACCTGATGAAGGACGCCTCGCCGGTGTGCGACCCCGAGTGGATGGACGCCGAGGACCCGCTGTTCATCCTTTACACCTCAGGCTCGACGGGCAAACCCAAGGGGGTGCTGCACACCATCGGCGGATACATGGTCTTCGTCGCGATGTCGCACAAGTACATATTCGACTACCACGACGGCGACATCTACTGGTGCACGGCCGACATCGGATGGGTGACGGGGCACTCTTACATCGTCTACGGCCCCCTGTGTAACGGGGCCACCAGCGTCATGTTTGAGGGCGTGCCGACCTACCCGGATGCGGGGCGGTTCTGGGATGTGGTGGACAAGTACAAGGTCAGCATCTTCTACACGGCCCCGACGGCCATTCGAGCGCTGATGCGCGAGGGCGAGGGCCCGGTCTTGAAACGGAATCTTTCCAGCCTGCGGTTGCTCGGAACGGTCGGGGAGCCGATCAATCCCGAAGCCTGGATGTGGTACTACAAATACGTGGGTAAGGAACGCTGTCCGATTGTCGACACCTGGTGGCAGACCGAGACGGGCGGCATCCTGATTACTCCGCTGCCGGGCTGTACGCCGCTGAAACCCGGTTCGGCCACGTTCCCGTACTTCGGCGTCAAGCCGATCCTGCTCACGCCGGAAGGCAAGCGGATTGATGGGCCGGGCTCGGGCGTGCTGTGCATCGAGGAGCCCTGGCCGGGCATGATGCGCACCGTCTACGGTCAGCATCCCCGGTTCAAGGAGACCTACTTCACGACCTATCCTGGCCTGTACTTTACCGGTGACGGCTGCCGCCGTGATGAGGATGGCTATTACTGGATCACCGGCCGCGTGGACGACGTGATCAACGTCTCGGGCCACCGCATCGGGACCGCCGAGGTGGAGAGTGCGCTGGTATCGCATCCGGCCGTGGCCGAGGCCGCCGTGGTCGGCTTCCCACACCAGATCAAGGGGCAGGGCATTTACGCCTACGTGACCCTGGTCGTCGGCCAGGAGTACACCGACGAGCTCAAGAAGTCGCTGGTCGCGCACGTTCGCAAGCACATTGGCCCGATCGCGACGCCCGATGTGATTCACTGGGCGCCGGGCCTGCCCAAGACGCGTTCCGGCAAGATCATGCGGCGCATTCTCCGCAAGATCGCCGAAGGCGAGTCGGACAAGATCGGCGATACCACGACGCTGGCCGATCCGACGGTGGTCAAGAACCTCGTTGAATCATACAAGCCTCTGGCTTGATTGAATCGGATTGGGGACCGTGGGGATGACGAGTGTGTCCCCACGGCACCCCTGCCCGGTAGAGACATGTCAGTCTTTTTCTTGTTTCAGGTGGGACACGTACAGCTCAGGAGCATATGACATGAACGAGAAACTCGCCAATCCCGCACCATTGGGCCTCATGGGTTTCGGAATGACCACTGTTCTCCTCAATATCCACAATGCCGGGTTCTTTCCGATCGACGCGATGGTCCTGGCCATGGGCATCTTTTACGGCGGGATCGCACAGGTGATCGCAGGTATCATGGAGTACCGGAAAGGTAACACCTTTGGTCTAACAGCTTTCACCTCCTACGGTCTATTCTGGCTGACGCTGGTTGCCCTGTTGGTCATGCCGAAGATGGGCTGGGCGGACACGTCGCCGGCGGGCTTCATGGCTTGGTACCTGTTTATGTGGGGCCTGTTCACCTGTTTCATGTTCTTCGGTACACTCAAGGCGAACCGGGCTCTGCAGTTTGTCTTCTTGTCGCTGACCGTGCTGTTCTGGCTGCTGGCCATCCGCGATTGGACCGGCTCGGTGGCCATCGGGCACCTTGCTGGTTGGGAGGGCATCATCTGCGGGGCGAGCGCGATCTACCTCGCGATGGCGGAGGTCCTGAATGAGCGGTGCGGCAAGGTGGTTTTGCCTATCGGCGAGCCCAAGGCTGCGTGACTGTCTCGTGATCGAATCAGATAACGGCCGGGTGGCCCATCCTCGCCGTGGCGAAGGTGGGGTCTCGATGATGACCGAAGGAGTATCGTCGGTCGCTGCTTCGCGCGATGAGCTTCGCAGGGTGTACGCTGGGCGCGGGCGATTCCTGCTAGCTCGTCCTGCACAGCGCACTCGGCGGAGCAGGACAGCCGAATAGTCCAAAAGTCTAATGGCCCAAGAGTCTTTCCCTGCCCGCAGATGACGCGGATTGACGCCGATGGCTTTTGAACCACAAGGGCACGAAGACACGAAGCAGGTAGGGCGGGCTCCGCCCAATGGCCCTAAGCTAAGAACGAATGGCCAAGACTTAAAGCTAAGAGCCAACAGCTTCCGCCTCGCTGCCTTGCCTCATTCCTCCGCCTTCATCCTTCCATCCCTTGCTCCGCTCCCACGCCCGTCTCCGGAGCACCACGCGTTTTATCCGCCAGGCGAACACGAGGGAGACGCCGCGCACGGAGGGACCGTGGGGTACGAGCTGGAGGGCATGGCGCGTTCTTGGGTTCGGGGGTGGGGGGGCATACAATACTTGCGTGAAGACTGGGTCATCGAGCCATGTCGAGCAGGAGCGGTCGCGCCGGCGGTTGACCGTTCAGGGGCGGGTGCAGGGTGTCGGGTTTCGGCCCTTTGTCTGTCGGCTGGCGAGTGACCTTCGGCTGGGGGGCTTCGTGGGCAACGACACCCATGGGGCGTTCATCGAGGTTGAAGGGCCGGCCTCGGCGATCGACGAGTTCGAACGGCGATTGAGTGGGGAGCTGCCGCCGCTGGCCCGGATCGCACAATTGACCGGCAGTCTGGTTGCCTCGGTCGGCGAGACGACGTTCCGCATCATCCACAGTTCGAGCGCCGGCCAGCAGGACGCCGAAATCACCCCGGACACGGCCACCTGTCCCGACTGCCTGCGCGAGCTGTTCGACCCGGCGGATCGGCGATACCGGTATCCCTTCATCAACTGCACGAACTGCGGGCCGCGATACTCCATCATCCAGGCCGTACCGTACGACCGGCCGAACACCACCATGCGGCGGTTTGTCATGTGCCCGGCGTGCCAGGCCGAGTACGACGATCCGACGAGCCGCCGGTTCCATGCTCAGCCCAATGCTTGTCCCACCTGTGGGCCGCGTGTGTGGTTGTGCGACAAGTCGGCACGCGAGATTCCGGGGGACGCAATTCATCTGTGTGTCGAGCGGCTGCGCGACGGGGCGATTGTCGCGATCAAGGGGATCGGCGGGTTTCACCTGGCGTGCCGGGCCGATCGCGACGAGCCCGTTGTCCGGCTCCGCGAGAGAAAAATGCGAGAAGCCAAGCCGCTGGCGATCATGGTTGCGAGCCTCGACGCGGCCGGAGCCATCGCCGAGGTCGACGAGGTTGCGGCCGTCGAGCTGAGCGGGCCGGTGCGCCCGATTGTGCTGCTTCCGAAGAAGCCGCAGGCCTCCATCAGCCCCAACGTCGCGCCGGGCAATGATTGCCTGGGCATCATGCTGCCGTACACGCCGCTGCATCATCTTCTGATGGCAGAGGGCGTCGGGCCGCTGGTGATGACATCGGCCAACCCGACGGACGAGCCGCTGTGCTCGCGGAATGACGAAGCTCTCGAACGCCTGGCGCAGATTGCCGACGCATTCCTGATGCACGATCGAGACATCGAGCGCCGGGTGGACGACTCGGTGGCCAAGTTGATGTCCGGCGCGACGGGTGAGCGAGTGATTGTGCCGATCCGCCGGGCTCGCGGCTTGGCGCCAGCGCCGATTCGCGTTCCCGTCGAGTCGCCCGTGCCCGTGCTGGCGGTCGGCGGTGAACTGAAGTCCGCGGTCTGCATTCTGAGCGGCGGGCAGGCGGTTCTCAGCGAGCATCTTGGCGAATTGGAGAATCCGGCCGCGTTCCGCAACTTCACCGCCACAATCGAGCAGTTCAAGAGGCTCCTGCGTGTCGAGCCGCGGATCGTTGCGTGCGACATGCACCCGGACTATGCCGCGACGCGATACGCAGCCACTTTGGGATTGCCTGTGACCCAGGTCCAACACCATCACGCCCACATCGTCAGTTGCATGGCCGAAGCGGGCATCAGCGGCCGCGTGATCGGCGTTTCCTGCGACGGCACCGGGTACGGGACCGATGGCGCCATCTGGGGCTGCGAGGTCCTGGTCTGCGACGAGGCGGAATTCACACGGGTTGGCCACTTGCGGTACTTCAAGCTGGTCGGCGGCGATCGGGCGGCCAAAGACACGTGGCGCCCGGCCGCAGGCCTGCTGTACGGGACATTCGGCCAGAAGTGGACGCTTCCGGCCGGTCCGATGTTGAGCAGAATCGAGGAACAGGCCCTGAGCCTCATGGACCGCCGTTTGGCGACGGCTCGCCACGTTCCGTGGACGTCCAGCCTGGGCCGGCTCTTCGATGCCGTGGCCTTCCTGCTGGGCATCTGTGACCGGAATCGATACGAAGCGGAGGCGGCCATGGCCCTGGAGGCCGTAGCCAGAGCGGCAGCACCGACCGGTCCACTTGCCTACACCGTCGAGAAACCTGAGGATGGTAGCCGACCGGCCATCTGCGACTTTCGGCCAATGGTCAAGGAGCTGATGGCTCGCGTACCCGATGGCCCGGACAGCGGCACTTTGGCTCGGGCGTTTCATGAAGCCTGTGCCGGTATGCTGGCCGATGTTGTTGAGTATGCCGCGGCCCGGACGGGTATACGTCGTACCGTCCTGAGCGGTGGCTGTTTCGCGAACCGACTGCTGCTGGAGTTGCTGACCGACCGGCTGATCGAGCGAGGCCTGACGGTCTCCTCGCACCGGGAGGTTCCAACGGGCGACGGCGGTATCGCTCTGGGGCAGGCGGTGGCCGCCGCTGAACGCGTCAGGAGAGGACTCATATGTGTCTAGCCGTGCCTGGCAAAGTGCTGGACATCCGCACGCCCGAATCCGGCGCGCCAATGTCGACCGTCGGCACGATCGATTTTCAGGGCACGCGTCTGGAGGTGGGCTTGGCCTTCACGCCGGAAGCCAAGGTCGGCGACTGGGTGCTGGTGCATGCCGGTTATGCCCTTAGTGTCCTGGATGAGGCCGAGGCCCTGGAGACCTGGACGTATCTGAAGGCCGCGGGTCTGG
Source organism: Phycisphaerae bacterium (assembly GCA_030372985.1). GTDB lineage: Bacteria > Planctomycetota > Phycisphaerae > UBA1845 > PWPN01 > JAUCQB01. The sequence continues at coordinate 60,608 of JAUCQB010000201.1, read as the reverse complement.
CCGATCTGCCACCGGAGTTGTCGGGCGGGCAGTATCGCCGTCAACCTCCACTGTGAGCTGATATGTCGCACCTGAGCATTGAAGAAATGAAGGAACGAATCGCCGACGTTGCTCGGGGATTGCGGCCGGTTCAGCTCATGGAGATCTGCGGCACGCATACGGTGGCCCTCTTCAGGACCGGCGTCAAATCGCTCCTGCCGCGGACCCTCCGCATGGTCAGCGGTCCGGGTTGTCCGGTTTGCGTGACCTCGCAGGGATACATCGACGCGGCATGTGAAGCGGCCATCCGCCCCGAGGTCACGATCTGCACCTATGGCGACATGGTTCGCGTACCGGGCAGGACCGGCAGCCTCGAAAAGCAGCGGGCTCGCGGCGCCCAGGTGGTGGTTGTGTATTCCGCGCGCGACGCGGTCAAATATGCCGCCGATCATCCCGATCGCCAGGTACTCTTTTTGGCTGTCGGCTTCGAGATGACCGCCCCCGCGACGGCCGCCGCAGTGCTGGATGCCCAGAACCGCGACCTCCGCAACTTCTTCATCCTTCCCGGTCATAAGCTGGTCATCCCGGCCATGGTCGCACTGCTGTCGGCGGGCGATTTGCCGATCGACGGTTTTCTCTGCCCCGGCCACGTGACGGTGGTGATCGGTTCGGCAGCCTATCGGCCGGTGGCCGAGCGGTTCGGCAAGCCTTGCGTGGTCGCGGGCTTTGAGGCCGGACAGATGCTCCTGGGATTGCTGCACCTGTTGGAGCAGATTGCCCGCGGCGAGTCGAGAGTTGAGAACGTTTACGGCGTGGCGGCGACCGAGCAGGGCAACCTTGCGGCGTGTGAATGCCTCGCCAAAGTGTTTCAGCCGGCCGACACGATCTGGCGGGCCATGGGCACGATTCCGGCCAGCGGGCTTGAGCTTCGCCGCGCATTCAGGCAGTTCGATGCCGTTGCCCAGTTGGGCCTGACCATCGGCGAGGACTATGAGCAACCCGGGTGCCGATGCGGCGAGGTGATCCAGGGCAAACTGCTGCCTCCGGATTGCAGCCTGTTCGGCAAGGCGTGCACGCCGACCATGCCGGTGGGGCCGTGCATGGTCAGTTCGGAAGGAACGTGTGCGGCGTGGTACAAGTACGGGCGCACTCGATCATAAATCATGATGAGTGATGGGTGATGAGTGGAGGGTGGCTCGTCGCGTTGGCGGGGGCGGGAATGGGCTGCGGAATTGAGGTCCCCACGGCCAGGAATAGGGGGTGCAACCTGAGATGGTGGATATGACCGGCAAAGACCAGTTGACTGGCGAGCGGATTGTTTTGGCTCACGGCGGCGGCGGCGAGCTGACGCGGCGACTGATCCAGGAGCGTTTCCTGCCTTCCCTGTCCAATCCTCTGCTGGAACCGCTGACCGACAGCGCGGTGCTCTCGGTTTCCGGCCGGATCGCCTTCACCACCGATGCTTTTGTGGTTCAGCCGCTCGAGTTTCCGGGCGGCGATATCGGTCGGCTGGCCGTTTGCGGTACGGTCAATGATCTCGCGGTTGCCGGGGCGGTGCCGAAAGCCCTTAGTCTCGCCATCGTGATCGAGGAGGGACTGGAGCTTGCCCTGCTGGATCGCGTGATACGATCGATCGCCGCAACCGCCGCGGAAGCCGGCGTGGTCATCGCCACCGGCGACACGAAGGTGATCGAGCGGCGCGGCGATAACGGATTGACCATTACGACCGCGGGGGTCGGCGAAGTGCGAGAATGTGCCCGCCTGGGCGCGGCTCGCCTGGAGCCGGGCGATGCGGTGATTGTCACGGGACCCATCGCCGAGCACGGTCTGGCGATCATGTCCGTTCGCGAAGGGCTGGGTTTCGACACGCAACTGACCAGCGACGTTGCGCCGCTGGCCGGCTTGATTGACGCGATGTTCAACAGCGGCGTCGACATCAAGTTCCTGCGCGATCCGACGCGCGGTGGGGTAGCCGGTGTGTTGGCCGACCTGGCCGAGAATTCGCGACTGACCGTTGAGGTGGCGGAGGAGTCAATCCCCATCGCGCCCGTCGCGCGCCATACCGCCGAACTGCTCGGGTTGGATCCGCTGACGGTTGCCAACGAGGGAAAGGTCGTGGCTGTCGTGGCGGGAGAGGATTCCGGCCGTTTGTTGCACGCGTGCCGCGCCCACCCCCTCGGTCGTCACGCGGCCGTGATCGGACAGGTTATCCGACGCGATCCGCCGTTGGTCGAACTCATCACCCCGGCGGGGGGGCGAAGGATCATTCAGCGGCCCTACGGAGAGGAATTGCCGCGGATCTGCTGACCGCGTAAGTCGACCGAAGAATCGCTACGATGCACGAGATGGCCATTGCTGTCGAGATTGTTGACTGCCTGCTGAACGTGGCAGGGCAGCACAAGGCCACGCGCATCGGCGAAGTCGAGGTCGAGATCGGCCGCATGCGCCAGGTGGTTCCGGAGGCCCTCGAAATGGCCTTCAGTGCCGCCGTTGCCGGCACCCTGGCGGAGGGGGCGACACTGAAGCTCCGGGAAATCGCGGTAACGGCAGTATGCAACGACTGCGGCACCGCCTACAGCCCGGACATCGACGTCAGTTTCGTATGCCCATCCTGTGGCCACGCAAACCCCGGCATCACGGCCGGAGACGACATCGTCGTCCGCAACATCACCTGCGACGTGGACGAAGGAGTGTCGACATGAAGCAGATCCACGTGGTTGAGAGCGTCCTCAAGGCAAGTGCGGCGGCGGCCGGCGAGAATCGCCGTCTCATGGACGAGGCCGGTCTGTTGGCGATCAATCTGATGAGCGCCCCCGGCAGCGGCAAGACGACCCTGCTGGAAACCACGATTCCGGCGTTGGGCCCCGGGTGCCCGTGCGCGGTGTTGGTGGGGGACCTTCAGACCACGCGCGACGCCGAGCGGCTTGGCCCTCTGGCCGTCGAAACCGTTCAGATCAACACCGGCAAGGGTTGCCATCTTACGCCCGGCCAGGTCGCCGAGGGGCTGCGTTGCCTCGATCTCTCGCGGTTCGCGTTCCTGTTCATCGAAAACGTCGGCAACATGGTCTGCCCGGCCGCGTTTGACCTCGGCGAGCACCTTCGCGTCGTGCTGCTCAGCGTCCCGGAAGGCGACGACAAAGTCGCCAAATATCCCACGCTTTTTCAGAAGGCCGACGCCGTGCTGCTGACCAAGGTGGACCTGCTGGATATTCTCGACTTCGACATTTCGAGAGTCCGCGACGACCTGTCGCGGCTGAACACCCGTGCCCCGTTTATGGAGATATCCAGTAAACGCGGCGACGGCCTGGACCGCTGGCTCACTTGGCTCAAAGACCAGCGCCAGGCACGATCGCCCGGCCAAGAACCAACAGCTAAAAGCTAAGAGCTAATAGCTTGTTTCTGCCCGAAGGGGGTCACTGCGGTCAGAGCGCATTTAGATGCCAGGCAACCGGTCGCGCTGCGGGAACACGGACAGACGAGAGAAGGACCACGGATTGCACTGATGACACGGATCGCGGGTCACGCTTGAGTTCTGATCCGTGATATCAGTGATATCCATGGTTGATCGGAAAAGCCCGACACGTCGTGCTTCGCACGACATCCTTGTGCCGCAGATCGACACGGGGGCGCAGGTCGTTTTTCGGAAGCTGTCGGCCCCTCAACAGAGATCGGGGCAAGCATTCAGCGATCAGTTGTCAGCAACCAGCGGGTTGTGTTTGAGCCGCAGTGGACGCAGAGGGTCGCAGGGTTACTGACATGGCCAACCCGTTGTCCGCGAACTTGATCTGCATGATCGAGGCGACGGAGTCGATGAAGTAACCCGACTCGGCGGCATCCAGGGCGGCCCGGGTCGCGTAACCTGGCAGCCGCTTGCCGTTGAGGCGAGGAGCGAGTGTGCTGCCCGGCCAGCGGTGGATCTTGAGCAGGTACTTGCGAGGTGTTGGGACAAAGCTTCCCTGGCGAGCCCCAATTCCCGTCGCAAACGCGTCGCCCGTGCCGCGCATCTGGTAGTGTGTCTTGCAGTATCCGCCCTTCAGATAGTCCCAGGAGATGCCGTCGTCCTCATAGAGCGTGAAGCTGCTTGGATTGGCCGAGGGATAGGCATCGAGTGTGAGTGTGTCGAGCGGCTGCTGCCCCTCGTACTGCGAGAAGGGGCCCGTTGGAATGATCGCCCCGGCGCGAACGAAGATTGGCAAGCGGTCCAGCGGCGTCTTGGTCGTCACCGTTCGTCCGCCAGGGTAGACTGATTCGTCCCACCAGTTGATCCATTGAGTCCCGGCCGGCAAGTAGGTATCCCACGTTGAGGCGCCCGGCCTGGTCACCGGTGAAACCAGCATGAACGGCCCGAACATGAAGTCGTAGTCGTGGCGCAGAGTAAGGGGGTCCTGTGGGAAATCCCAGAAAGTTGGCCGTTGCACGGGCTCGCCTGTCTGGTGGGCATTGTGGAACAGCGTGTACAAGTAGGGCATCAGCCGGTATCGCATTTCGATGAAACGCCGGCAGATGGCCTCGATCTCCGGCCCGAACCGCCATGGCTCGGTGAACGGCCGGGGCATCCGTGGGTTGTTGCCGAACCCGTCGTGGTGCTGCCGGCAGAAGGGGTTGAACACACCGGCCTGCATCCAGCGGACGTACAGCTCTGGGTCGATGGGGTCCTCGTGCTTGGGCTGGCCGAAGAACCCGCCGATGTCGTGGCCATTGTGCGGGTTGCCACAGATGGACATCGACAGGCCCATCGGGATGTTGCGTTTAAAGTCGTTGACCCAGCCGCTCTTGTTGTCGCCCGTCCAGAGGGCCGCGCATCGCTGAATACCGGCATAACCGCCGCGGCTGATCACGTACGGGCGCTGCCGGGGTCTGTGTTTTCGCAGAATGTCGCAGGACATCTCCGCCTGGATCAACGAATACTGCGGGCTGGTGCGGCAGTGGTCGACCGGTCGGCCGTCGAAGCCGTATTTCACGTCCGACGGCCAGTCCTTGCCCATCTCTTCGGGCTCGTTGAGGTCGTTCCAGATGCCGTCGACGCCCGTCCGCAGAAAGGCCCTGTGCCGGTGGGCCCACCACTCGCGCACGGCCGTCCTGGTGAAATCCAGCCAGGCGCACTCGCCCGTCTTGTCGCCGCGAAATTCCTTCCAGTAGAAATGGCGCCCGATGAGGACCTTGCCTCTTGCCGTTTTCAAGAAGAGACCTCTGCGCAGGGCCTGCCCGAATTTTGGGTCGCTGCGGACCAGCAGGGGGGAGATGTTGGCGATCACGCGGAAGCCTTGCCCATGCAGCCGCCGCAGCAAGGCGACCGGTTTGGGGAATGTCTTTGGGTCGAACGTCAGTGCGTGACCGTTGGGCATGTAGTCGATGTCGAGATACAGACAGTCGCAGGGGATCTTGCGGCGGCGGAACTCACCGGCGATTTCGAGCAACTGCGACTGCGGCGTGTAGCTCCAGCGGCACTGCTGGTAGCCCACGGCCCATCGCGGGGGCATGAACGGACGGCCGGTCAGTTCGGTGAATCGGTCGAGGATTCCGGCCATGGTCGGGCCGGCAAAGATGTAGTAATCGAGATTGCCGCCGAGGTTGCGGAAGCTCATATACCGCCGGCTTGACGCCCCGACGTCGATCGTTCCCCATGACGTGTCGTCGAAGAAGATCGCGTATGCCCGTCCGCGCCGCAGGCCGTACCACAGCGGGACCTCGGCGTTGAAGGTTTCCGGCGGCTCGTAGCTGGACCGGTTGCGCATCACGAACTTCCTGCCGTTGCGGACCAGACGCTGAGGCCGCCAGCCCAGACCGATGTACTTCTCGCCCGGTTGTGTGGTTTTGAACACCTCCGTCCGGCCGTTATCCCACCGGATGCGTCGCTTGGGGTCGTCGCCGACGATGAGCTTGCCGGACAGATCGCGGCATTCCAGCACGAACGGCTTCTTCCGAACGATCAGCTGCATGACCGAGGTGGCGATGATGACCTGATCCCGTGTCTCGCTGACCTCGAACTCCGCCGCGGGCCAGTCTGTCTTGACCACCGCGCGGGACACGTTGGACTTGAATGCCCCTTGGGGTGCGATCTGCACGCGTACAAGATCCGCCGTCAGGATGGTCAACTGCACCCGAGCCTTGCCACGGATGTTGAAGAGGATGTTCTGTCCTTCTCTGGCGAGCGAGACGACGTCGGCGATGGTGGTCAAGTGAGTTCTCCTTTGGATCGCGCCCTACAAACCCACATTGGGAGCAGACATGCCCACGCAGAGCCGCGGGCATGGCACCCAAGGTCATTTGCCGGCCACCGGCAGGATGACGCACGAGGGGTGTTCCTTGTCGCAGAGTACCTGGTTGTGGGCCTTGAGCGTCGGCCCCATCGGCCAGGCCGGCCAGCCGGTATTCGGGTTGACATCGAAGCGGGGGTAGTTGCTGCCCGTTACGGCCACTCGGATCCGGTGGTCCTTGCCAAAGACCATGCTCGTGGACCACAGGTCAACCTCGATCTCGGCAGGCTGCCCCGGCTCCAGTGGCGTCAGCCGGTCGAAACCCTTGCGATAGCGGCAACGGGCCAAGCCGTCGGTGACATTCATGCTCCGGCCGTCGGGATAGACGTCGGTGAGTTTGACCGCGAAATCGGTGTCGATTCGGTCGCTGACCACGAAAAGGCGGGCCGTCAGCCGCCCGGTCACCTCCAGCGGCTCGGCCAGCGGCTCGGTGGTGAACGTGATGACATCAGGCCGTTGCTCGATATCGCGTTGGTCGTATGTCCCGGAGGTTACCTTCCGCTTTGTCCCGTATTCATTCCACGAGAGCAGCAGGCACCCGCCCCGCGTCGGTACCGGGTCGAGCGGATCATAGGTGAAGGCCAGCCGCCCATTGGCGGTCTCAGGGGCTTTCCGGGACAAACTACGGTCCACGTGGAGGTAGAAGGGGGTTGGCTCCGCGGGCACGGGCCAGTTGTCGGCGGTTTGCCATTCGTTGCCGGGTGCATCCTCTTCACCTACGGCCCCCATGGTGAAATACTGGACGGCCGGCACCTTCTCCACGCCGGTGTCGACCCCCTTGAGGTAGAACTCGAACCATGCATCACCGCCGCAGGGGAAGGGCGTCTTGAGCGAATTGGGCGGATAGGTGAGTTCACCCATCGGCGTGGCTGGTCCCAAATCTGCCTTGGGCCCGCCGTGCCCCCACGGGCCGATGATCAGCTTTTGTTTGCCCTTGGCTCCGGGGCCGCCGTTGTTGTGTCGGCTGACAAAGCCGTCGATTGTGCCCTGCAGGAAGACATCGTACCACCCCCCGAAGAACACGGCGGGAACCTTGATCCGCGGGGCCTCCGCGATGGAGTTGAGTTTCCGCCAGTGTCCGTCATAGAAAGGATGCAGGCAGGTGAGCCACATATTGTCCGGATCGAATCCCGCGCCGGTCAACCAGCCGTCGATGAGCGCAGCCCGCAATGCACCGCTGACATAGGTGGCGTGGTGATAGAGGCTGGGGGCTGCGACCGCAATGTACTGGGCCACCAGTCCCGGCGGGTCGGTCGCAGCGAGCATACACTGGGTGATGCCCATGGCCGAGGCTCCCTCGGTGCCGATCTTCCCATTGCACCAGGGCTGGGCGAGGATCCAGTTGATGGTGTCGAGGCCGTCCTTGTTGTCACCCCACCCGCAGTCGATAAAGGCCAGGTCCTTGCCCTCGGAGTCGAATCGTCCGCGCATGTCCTGGACGACCATGACATAGCCCAGCTCGGCTTTGGCGCCGTATTCGCGGTTGTAGTTGACCCGCCCATATGGCGTGCGGACCAGGCGGACCGGCCACCGTGGGCCGCCCGTGGTGGGCAGGTAGACGTCGGTTGCCAGCCGTGTCCCATCCGTCATGGGTACCCTCACCGTCAGGCTGGCTTTGGGCGCCGCCGCCCGGCTGGAGGCAGCCCCCAAGGTCAATACGGGGATGCAGAGGCATAATCGGCAGATGAATCCGTGTCCCAATCGAGGCATGTTGATAACGGAACGGTCTGACCGGCCCGTCCTCCATGGTGGCATGACCACCGCAATGGCCCTTCGTGAGCAGGGGCGATTCTAACTGGCCAGTCGAGGCCTCACAATCGGCGTATGGGCTTCGCCCGGCAAATGCTCCTGAAACGCCTGAACGGCCAACTTTTTGGTTTTCGCCGTGTCTAACGGTTGGCGAGGAGCAGCCGATGTCGTATACTTTGGGGGAAGCAGGGGTGAAGTTGTTCGGTGCATTCTCAGGTCCGGGCGGGTCCATGATCCAGGCGATGCTCAACTATCTGCGGAGTATATTCGCCTCCGAGGCGTATTCGCCTTTTCAAATCCTGCTGGAGATGGCGCTGATCGGCATCGTGGTGTACAGCGTCCTGCGGTTTTTGCACGGGACGCGCGGTGCCCGTCTGCTGCAGGGCTTGGTCATTCTCCTGATCGTCGGTTTCCTGCTCGTGAACGTCATGGCCGAGTTCCTCGGGTTGGACCGGCTGACCGTGCTGTACCAGCCATTCTTGTGGTCGGTACTGCTGGCGACCCTGGTCGTTTTCCAGCCGGAGCTGCGGCGAGGCCTGATGCGTCTGGGGGAGACCCGCTGGCGCCGGATCAGCCAGTCTGAGATCGACCGCGTGGCGGTTCCTGTTGCAGCGGCCTGCACTCAGCTTTCCAAGAACAAGATTGGAGCCTTGATTGCCATCCAACGAGATGTCGGGCTCTCCGGCATTGTGGAAGAGGGGGTGCGTCTCGATGCCCGTCTGTCGGCCGAACTGTTGAACACCATCTTCTGGCCGGGGTCGGCCCTGCACGATCTGGGGGTGGTGATCCAGAACGGGCGGATTGCCGCCGCGGGTTGCGAGTTCCCGCTGGTAGATGCCGAGGGAGTCGATCGGTCCATGGGCAGCCGCCACCGGGCGGCCATCAGCTTGAGCCTTGAATCCGATGCCATCGTAGTCGTGGTCAGCGAGGAAACCGGCTCAATCTCGATTGCCGAAGGGGGGCGTCTGCACCCTCATATCCGCCCGGCCGACCTCTACGACACCATCTGCCACCACCTGAGCCACACCCGAGTACCGCTTGTGCCTCGGGAAGATGTTGTGCCTGAGCCGGAACCCGAGCCCGAACCGGCGCCGAGCCCTGCGGTGCCGGAGGGTCGGGCCGCGGAGGAAGCACCGGCCGATGAATCAGTCGGCCAGCAGATTCCGGCCGGCCCCGCCCAGTCACCTCATCACGAGACGGCGGAGGCCCCCGCATGAAAACCCAGGTTCGGCTCATCGTCTCGACGATTGCCTTGACGGTGCTGATCTGGATCTATGCCAACCAGGCCAGCCACAGTACCACGACACTGTCTGTGCCGGTCAAGCTGGATCCGGCCGAAGCCGGAAGCCTGTGGGCTTTGCACATCGCCGGCGCATCGGCAGACCAGCCCGACAGCCGGCAGGTGCAGTTGACAGTTCGCGGCCCCAAGAAGGCAATCCGCATGCTCGAAAGCGAAACCAGCCAGGAGCGGTTTGCGTTGACCGTCAAGCTGGCCGACCAGCTCACCCCAGGTCGCACCAACAGTCGCGATCTCTATGCCGACTTGAGCGGGTCTCCCGAGTTGCTGCAGCGAGGGTTGACCCTCCAGTCGGTGTTGCCCAAGGTGATCGAATTCGAGGTGGACCGCTATATCAAGGTGCCGGTCGAGTTCAAGCCCGACGCCGGGGCCTTTAAGGGCGCCTTGGTCGGTCAACCCACCATTCTGGAGAAGGTCACGGCCCGCGTGCTGGAGAGCAAGGTGGGCAAGGATTTCGCCGCCTATCCGTTGGTGATGCCGCTGGAAGACGCGATCAGGGAGGCCTTCGACAAGAGGCGGAGTGAGGAGGCCAGCGGGCCGCTGGCACTTCATTTTCCCGTGCAGTTGGAGTCGCTGCGACTTGCGGTTGATGCCGTTTTCGAGCCTTCGGTCGTGCATGTGACCGTGGAACTGAGGGACCAGTCCAGCATCGAGCGCAAGACGGTCCGCCCGCTGTCGGTCATGGTCAGGACGCAGGATTTCTTCGAAGGCTATGAAATCGAATGGGAGGACAAGACCGGAGCGCAGTTCACCCAGTCGATCAACTGCCGCGTGCCGGTCTCCAAGTTGGACGCCTTCCGCCAGATCGAGAGCACCGGGATTCTGGCCTACGTGATCATCGACAGCAGTGACCTGCCGGTGGATGCGACCGCCGCAGCGCCGACGGCCACAACTGTGCCCGCTCCCACCACCAGCGCAACCTACAGACCCAAGCAGGTCCATTTCGTCTTCCCGCCCGGCTTCGAGGATGTCAAACCCGTCGGCCCGCCTCCGACGGTCAATCTTCGCGTCAACAGGAAGAAGACCGACGTGACCGGCCTGCCGACGCCGGCGGCCGCTCCGTGACGTTCGCAGGCATCCTCCAGGCTTGCGGAGTGGTCGGGGCGAATGCGCTTGATGGTACCCCGGCCGGCAGGGAAGTAGCTTTGTCCAACGCTGATTCCGAGGGAAGCCCGGATCTCTGCTCCCATGTTCGTGATTCACATCTTCACGGCGACTTGCCCCGCGCCTCTTGGAGGGGTTGATGGTGTCGGGAATGACTCCCCGGCCAGGGTGTGATTGCCGTCACCTGAATCTGGTACGGTATTAACGAGGCGCAGGAGGCGGATTTGACCGGCGCCTTCGATGATCGCGAACCTTCTCGGGGTGCTCTGAATCAATCGCTCGAACAGCCTCGAAGAGCTTGTCCAGATCGTTATCATGTTGTCTGAGCAACTCCTGGCGACGTTGTCGAACCTCATCGATGAGGAAATCAGTGTACGACTGGTCAGGCGTAATCATGGTTTATCCTCCAGCCACAGCATCTCCGGGGTCACGATCGCGGGAGTGAGAAGGCCAAGGCGGCGGTTGATGACGATCAGGTGATCAGTCCTGTTGGGGTTGGCCAGGTGGCGGATATTCCACGTGCGCAAGAAGTCCATCTCGTGGACACATGCGATTGCCAAATGGGCAGCGTCCCCAGCAAGATCCGCCGGCACGAGACGCTCCAAAACGTAACGTCGTGCGACCGCAAGGACTTCCTCGTCAACACGCAGACGAGGAAGTGGTTCTATCAGTGATACCGCCTCAGCCTGTCCCGGCCAGTCACCTTGTTGAAGCTCAAGTAAGACATTCCCGGATGTCCATGGCTCGTAGAGACTCAGTTGCTGCCGCCACCACTGGCGAGTCACCTCGCGTCGGTGCAGGCCTGAGGGATCGGTTCGCCGGGTGACAACGGCGCTCAGGATCGTTGTCTCAATGTAAACACTGCTGACCAAATCTCCCATGATATCGGAAACCTCCTGTGAATCCTCTTTGTGCGACCTGTTGGTCGTGGCATGATGCGGGTCACCTGGAACCCTGCGTTGAGTGGTGACGGACATCCCGCGCTCGATCGGGTCTGCTACCCGGCCGTGCCCTTCGAGCTGGATTGGAGACCGTTGGGCATCTCGCAGGGCCCTGTCCCAGTCTCGACGGTTCGGCGGTATAATCTGCCGTCATGAGCAACGCACTCGACGAATACGCGGTAAGGCTGGGTCGGGATGGCCGGGTGGCCGGTCGGAAGCTGGCCCTGACCTCGGGCAAGCAGCGGAACGAGGCCCTGCGAGCGATGGCCACGGCCATGCGCGAGCAGACAGACGTTCTCGTGGCCGAGAACGCCAAGGATCTGGCCGCCGCCCAGGCCAACGGGCTGACCTCGGCGATGATCGACCGGCTCAAGCTCGACCCCGGCCGTGTGGGCAAAATGGCCCAGGCGGTCCTGGAGATTGCCGAGCAGCCCGACCCCGTGGGCGAGACTATCGAAGGGCACGTACGGCCGGACGGCTTCCGGGTCGAGAAAAGGCGCGTGCCGCTGGGGGTGGTGGCGATTATCTACGAGGCGCGGCCCAACGTGACTTCCGACGCGGCCGCCCTGTGCATCAAGAGCGCCAACGCCTGCATTCTGCGAGGCGGTAAGGAGTCGTTTCACTCGAACATGGCGATCGGCTCGGCCATCTCGTCGGCGCTCGCCAAGGTCGGCCTGCCCGCCGAGGCGGTGCAGATCGTCAATACCACCGACCGCAACCTCGTGCCCATCCTGCTCAGGCAGGACGAGAACATCGACCTGGTTATCCCTCGCGGCGGCGAGTCGCTGATCCGCGCGGTTGTCGAGCAGTCGCGCATCCCGGTCATCAAGCACTACACCGGCAACTGCCACGTGTACGTGGATGCCGGCTGCCCGGCCGCCCTGGCCGAGAGCGTGGTCCTGAACGCCAAGGTCCAACGGCCGGGTGTGTGCAATGCCGCCGAGACGATCCTTTTCCACCGTGACACGGCCGACACGCTGCTGCCGGTGATCGGGAGGAAGCTCATGGATGCGAAGGTCGAGATCCGCGGCTGTCCGGAGACCTGCAAACGGCTGCCCGGCTGCAAGCCCGCGACCGAGCAGGACTGGTACACCGAGTACCTCGATCTCATCGTCGCGGTGAAGGTGGTGGACTCGCTGCAGGATGCGATCGATCACATCAACAAGCATGGTTCGCATCACACCGATGCCATCCTCACACCTGACGTCGGCGCGGCCGACGCGTTCGTGACCGGAGTCGATTCCGGCAACGTCATGGTCAACTGTTCGACGCGTCTGAGCGACGGGGGCGTTTACGGCCTGGGGGCCGAGATCGGCATCAGCACCGACAAACTCCACGCCCGCGGCCCCATGGGTGCCGCCGATCTGACCACGTACAAGTGGGTGGTAACCGGCAGCGGCCACATCCGTCAGTGAGAGTCAGGAGTCAAGGATGAAGAGACCCATTCACGCAGCTTCAAGCCTGTTGTTCGCACTTGCTCTGGTTGGTCGCGCAGAAGCGGCCGTCGGTCCTACGGCTGTTATCCGCGAGGCCTCGCCCATGCGTTTGCCGGGCTTGACCGACCCGGCGAAGCAACTTGAGAACTACGTGGACTGCAACAACCCGTGCCATTGGGACGGCACAACGATGTACATCTTCTCGTCCGCCGGCCATCCTTTCAGATCGTCCGGCCCCGACCTGATGCACCTGAATCCCCAGTCGGAGCGCACCGCGTATGATAACGAGAAGGACTACAACGGCGGGCGGTGGATCGAGGCCACGCACAAGGCAGAAGATGGCACGCTCTACGGCTGGTATCACCGCGAGCCGGGCGACGTATGTCCGGGCAAGTCGCTCACGGCTCCGGAGATCGGGGCGGTCGTCTCCAGCGACAACGGAATGAACTGGCGCGATCTCGGCATCATTCTGAAAGCCCCGGACGACTCGATCTTCTGTGATACGCCCAACAAGTACTTCGCCGGCGGAAACGGCGACTTCTCCGTCATCCCGGACCAGCAGAAGGAATACCTGTACTTCCTGATCAGCACGTATCACAAGGATCCGACGGAGCAGGGCGTGACCGTCGCGCGGATGCGATACGCCGATCGCGATATGCCCGTCGGCAAGGTCTTCAAGTGGTATCGCGGGCAGTGGAAGCAGCCGGGCCTCGGGGGGCGCGTCACGCCGATCTTCGGTCCGACGATCGACTGGCACAAGCCGCGTGCGAACGTGTTGTGGGGGCCGTCCATTCACTGGAACACGCACCTGGAACGGTACGTGATGCTGCTGAACCTGGCGCGGGACAAGGACTGGACGCAAGAGGGGATCTACGTCAGCATCAACCGGGACATCGTCAATCCTGAGGGCTGGAGCAAACCGGAGAAGATTCTGGACGCCAGTCGCCTGGAGGCCTCGAAGTGGTATCCGCAGGTGATCGGCACGAATGCCGCCGGTCGTGAGACGGACAAACTGGCAGGCCGTGTCGCCCGGCTGTTCGTGGCCGGCCGGTCGAAGTGGGAAATCATCTTTCTCAAACCCGGCGAGGCTCGTCCGGCCGGCCTGCTGGAGAACGCGGATAAGGCCGTCCGCAAGCCAAGCTCGGCGAAACCCGCGGCCAGGAAAAACACCCGCACGAAGACCGGCCCAAAGAAGAAGTGAAGCATTCGAATGGAGTTGGCAGGACGGGCATTGCCCAAGGCCAACGTCTCACAAAGAGGGTGCCAGGCATGCGAGAGCTCATAACGGCCTGTTGTGTGGCGATGTCTGTTGCAGCGGTGCCGGTGATGGCTCAAGCACCTGTGACCCCGACCACCCGGCCGCACGATAACGCGCTGGCCGGCGACTCGGCTGCTATTCAGAAGCTGCTCGACGCGGCGGCGCCCCAGGGCGGTACGGTGGACCTGGGAGTCGGCCGGTTTCGACTCGATCGGCCCATCACCATCCCCGAGGGCGTCTGTCTTCAGGGTGCGTGGCAGGGCCCTCATCATGCTCAGCTTGCGAAAGGAACGGTGTTCCTCGTCTATGCCGATGCCGGCCGCGAGGACGGCCCGCCGCTGATCACCCTCAGCCCATCAAGCACGGTCAAAGGCATTACCTTCTTCTATCCCGAGCAGCGGATTCCCGGGACCAAGGCCTACCCGTGGACGATCCAGGGACGCGGCATGCACAACAGCGTGATCGACTGCACCTTCGTCAATCCATACAAGGCGATGGACTTCGCCACCCACGCCAATGAATTGCACTACGTCCGTAACTGCTTCGGGTGCCCGCTCAAAATCGGAATTCGCGTCGATCGCTGCACGGACATCGGACGAATCGAGAACGTCCATTTCAATCCCCACTACTGGGCGAGAGCCGAAGTGCCCGGCGTCCCGCAGTGGCCGGACCTCAGCCGCTATTTGTGGGAGAATCTGGTTGCGTTTGACTTCGCCCGGACGGACTGGGAGTACGTGCTCAACACGTTTTGCTATGGTGCGAAGATCGGTTACCTCTTTCGTCAGACACAAGCGGGCACCGTCAACGGCAATTTCCTGGGCATTGGCGCCGACTGGTGCGAGCGGGCGGTCGTTGTCGAGGCCAGCCAGCCGCCGGGGTTGCTGATTACCAACGGCGAGTTTGTGGGCGGAGAGGGCTCGGTGGTCATGATGGATGTGACCTCTTCACACACGGGCGTCGTTCAACTCAGCAATTGCGCCTTCTGGGGCCCGTGCCCAACGGCCGTCCGCATCGATGGCAAGGGCAGCGTCAGCCTCAACCAGTGCAACTTTCTCAACCACGGCAAGCCGCGGCAGGAGGGCGATCACGCGACCGTCGAGGCCAACGGCGGACACCTGCGCATCAGCCATTCGCGATTCGGGGTCGATCGGTCCGATATCACCCTGAACCGGCAGGTCCGCACCGCTGTCATCTCGGGCAACTGGTTCCTCAAGAGCAAGGAGATCGTCAATCGTGCCGGCGGTGTGGTTCAGGAGAGTCTGAGCGCTGTCGGCGAGTGACCGGGGGGCCGATATTCACTCCTTTGATTTGCGGTCGTGGCACCGAGCCAGCGCCCGGGTCCGGCCCTCGGCACACGATCCCGCATTGTGTCCGAATACCCGTTTCCGTCTTCGCCGGCTTTGACCAACAGGGCCGATAATACGGTGACGCGGCGTGATGGGAGTCGCCGGCGCAGGTTGCGCGGCTTTTTGGCTATCGTCCTGAAAAAACCGGGAGGTCAACGCGATACCGGCCGATCGTTTTATCCGGACGCCCGGGGCATATTTGTTCTGCTCGTTTTCCTATCGTACTGTTGTCTCATGTGGAAACGAAGACTGCCGCGGCTTTCGCCGCGGCGGTCGGTGATTGCCATTTGAGGCAGAGCCGTCCTGTGTGACGGCCCGCGGAACAGGGGACCGCGAAACGGGGGAAGAATCATGACTCGGTATTCGCTATCGAAAAGCAGATCGCAGCGTTTGCGACGTGGAAACGTGATCCCGCTGGTAGCCATTGCGGCGCCTGTAATGATCGGATTCGTTGCGCTGTCCGTCGATTACGGCTACGTAGCATTGACCAAGTCCCAGCTCCAGAACGCGGCGGATGCCGCGGCGCTGGCCGGGGCTACCGCGTACTTCAGCAACGCCGGCATGCGGATGTCGACGGAAGAGCTGACCCCGCTGGCCCGGGCCCGTGCCAAGACGTATGCGGCCATGAACAAAGCGACCGGGGCCGGCACGGTGATCCTGGACGAGGATATCGCTCTGGGCCAGCACGATTATTATTGTCGCACATGTCCCCTGGCGCCCGACGAGCCGTGGAATGCGGTGCACGTCTTTGCCCGGAAAACGGACGGCGGCCCGAACGGCCCCGTGCCGCTGTTCTTTGCCCGGATTTTCGGCAAGGCCACGGCCAACGTGACCGTACAGGCGAGGGCCGTTGGAAACGATCGCGTATCCGGTTACCGTCTGTACAAAGATAGCATTTTCACGCCGTTTGCCATTCATGAGGACCTGTACAACGAGATGCTGGCAAACGGGAACGACGCCTTTGGCTACGATTCCGAGACGGGCGCGGTCACGATCGGTGCCGCCGACGGCGTGCGCGAGATCAAGCTCTATCCCTGGAAATGGGTTACGCTTCCCCAGATGGACGGAGAGGACGGTGCCGGTAACTTCGGTACGCTGACGGTCGGCTTGGGCAGCCAGGGTACGATGTTTCTTGAGGAGCAGATCCGCAACGGCATTTCCGCCCAGGAACTGATCGACGCGTTCGGCACGGATGAGCTGGTCTTTTATGATGACGAGCACACCGCGGAAACAGGCTCTCGCATCTACAATATTCCCGGCAACCCGGGTCTGTCGGTAGGCTTGAGAGATGCCGTCGAAGCCCGTCTCGGCGATGTTGTCGGATTCTTTATTCACCGAGGCCTCGTTGATACGGGTGCAACCGCCTATTACAAGGTGTGTAATATCGCCTTCGGTCGGGTCATGAACGTCAAGATCACGGGTGGTCCGACCCAGCGAGCCATTGTTCTTCAGCCGTCGGCGTATTATGACGAGTGGGTTCGAGTGGACGACTCGGCTCCCTCGACGGATGGCCGGCTCGGCCACGTGAGCCTGGTGCAGTAGCATGCCCGCGTGCGGGGTTCTTTTCTTTCGGTCCCTGGCCGTCGGAATGCCGAGGGATGGCAGCAGATCTGCTGTGAATTGAACCGAGCAACCTTGCTGTGAGGGATCCCGTTTCGGTGGGGTCCCTCCTCTTTTTGTGTTGTCGGCAGCGACGTGCGCCGCGTCGCGATCGAGGTCATCAATGGCCTGCCGAGGCGCGTTCAGTCCGCGTTTTTGCAGGGCCAACTGGGATGAAAGGTGCAAGCGCCCCATTGGAACGCTCTGGGGCGCTGAAAGACTGTCCCGGTTGTCACGGATCTGTCGTGGCGGGCCTGACCGTCTGGGATTCGCCGTGCGCATAAAAAAGAGGATCCAGGCTCGCCGTTACCCGGACCCTCCAAGCCAGGCTGTCCGCCCTTCAGGGCGGAGACCCACAGCCTCTGCTCGGTATTTCGGTTGGGCGGAAGGGCAAGATGACTTGTTTTCAAGATAACACCGGTCTTGGCAAGGGAACGGCGGGCTGCGCGTTTCTCTGACCCGGCGGACACCATCGATCATTTGTTCAGATGATCACTGACAGCTTTTCATCCTGGCTTTCTTTGTCCGCGGCCGCGGCCCTGCACGATGAATGGCCCGGTTCGTTTTTGCCTTCCTGATGCCCGGCCTGCAGGCTTATCGGGATTGTCAGGCGGCTACTCGGCCCAACAGGGACCCTGGGGCGATCACAGTATCGTTTCTCCGCCGTCCTGCGATCGAATGCCCAATTCCGGGTCGGCTTGGCGGGACCCGCACGCGCTCATTTGGCCAACGTGGCTTCTGCTTATGGGACCACCCCGGCCTGCTTCTCGCGGAGGAGCTTGTCTTCCTCCGCGTCCTCGGATCCCCGGAGGAGGCAATCAGCCGGACATGGGAGATATTCACGCAAAGACCCAGAAATGTGGAGTCCCACGGCCGGTCGTAGAATGCACGCCGCCGCACCACAGCACCAACAGACCAACGGGCCACCAGACCAACAGATCAAAGGGCTAATGGACTAACAGGCCGCTTCTCACCGCCGAGGCATCGGAGAGCCACAGAGACTTGCAGCCCCCTGGTCCTGAGCTGCTTACTTCTTCTCCTCGAACTCCGCGTCGATGACGTCATCGGCCTTGGCTTGGGACGACTCGCCCGCGGCGGCGCCGGCAGGGGCCCCCTGGCCTGCCGCCGAGCCGGCCTTGCGAGTCACCTCCTCGTAGATGATCTTGCCGATGGTCTGCGAGGACGTCGCCACCTGCTCGATGGCCCGCTGAATGGCACTCTTGTCGTCGCCTTTCATGGCCTCCTTGAGCTGATTGACCGCCGCCTCAACATTCCCTCGCTCGTTGGCCGGCACCTTGTCGCCATGCTCCTTGAGCGTCCGCTCGGTCTGGTAAATCAAGTTGTCAGCCTGGTTGCGGACCTCAATCAGCTCACGGCGGCTCTGGTCCTCGGCCGCATGCTCTTCGGCCTCCCGCCGCATCCGCTCAATCTCAGCCTTGTTCAGACCGCTCGACCCCTCGATGCGGATGGACTGGGCCTTGCCGGTGCCCAGGTCCTTGGCCGAGACGTTCAGAATTCCGTTGGCGTCGATGTCAAACGTGACCTCAATCTGCGGAATGCCCCGCGGCGCCGGCGGAATGCCGGTCAGATTGAACCGCCCGAGCGACCGGTTGTCCCCGGCCATCTGCCGCTCACCCTGCAAGACGTGAATCGTGACCTCCGTCTGGCCGTCCGCAGCGGTACTGAACACTTCCTTTTTGCTGGTCGGAATGGTTGTGTTCTTCTCGATCAGCTTGGTCATCACGCCGCCGAGCGTCTCCACGCCCAGTGACAGCGGCGTCACGTCCAGCAGCACGATGTCGTCCTTCTCGCCGGCCAGAACCGCCCCCTGGATCGCCGCCCCGACGGCGACCACCTCATCGGGGTTGATGCTCCTGTTCGGCTCCTTTCCGAACATCTCCTTGACCAGCCGTTGAACGGCGGGTGTGCGAGTTGACCCGCCGACGAGGACCACTTCATCAATGTCCTTCGGCGTCAGCTTCGCGTCGGACAGCGCGGTCATCACCGGCTGGCGGCAGCGATCGGTTAAGGGCTGAGTCAACTGCTCGAACTTGGCGCGGGTCAGCTTCTCCTGCATGTGCTTTGGACCGCTCTGATCGGCGGTGATGAACGGCAGGTTGATCGTCGTCTCCTGCACCGTCGAAAGCTCGCACTTGGCTTTCTCGCAGGCCTCCTTCAGCCGCTGCAGGGCCATCGGATCCTTTCGCAGGTCGATGCCTTCCTTCCGCCGGAATTCCTCGGCAACGTAGTCGATCAGCACCTTGTCGTAGTCGTCGCCGCCCAGGTGCGTGTCGCCGTTCGTGCTCAGAACCTCGAATACGCTGTCGCCGATATCGAGGATGGAGATATCGAAGGTCCCGCCGCCAAGGTCGAAGACGGCGATTTTCTCGTTTCTCTTCTTCTCAAGACCGTACGCGAGAGCGGCCGCGGTCGGCTCATTGATGATTCGCTCAACCTTGAGGCCGGCGATTTCCCCTGCATCTTTCGTGGCCTGCCGCTGGGCGTCATTGAAATAAGCGGGCACGGTGATGACCGCACGGGTGACTTGCTCGCCGAGATAATCCTCGGCCGTTTTCTTCAGGTCGCGCAAAACGATCGCCGAGACCTCCGGCGGTGTGTACTGCTTGCCCCGGACCTCGACCTTGACCAGCTCTTGCGGGCCGCCGACGATCTGGTAGGGCACCGTCTTCTCCTCCGACTGCACCTCGTAATGCCGGCGCCCCATGAAGCGCTTGATCGAGAAAACCGTGTTCTCGGGATTGGTCACCTGCTGGTGCTTGGCAATCTGGCCGACGAGTTGCTCTCCCTTGTCAGTGAAGCCCACGACCGACGGAGTCAGACGCGATCCCTGAGCGTTCGTCAGCACCTTCGGCTGGTCGCCCTCCATCAGCGCGACCACCGAGTTCGTGGTTCCCAAGTCGATTCCAATGATTTTTGACATGCTTCCGGTCTCCCTAGGCGCACAGCGATCACACTGCGCAAACGCAATGTTTCATTCTCCTGACTGCAAGAAAGATGCCAACCCGACTGCTTTTGTCCTGCGTATCTTAACCTCTTTCTTTACAAATATTTACACGTCAGATCCCATATGAAGGCGTCTAGAACACGACTGCCAGAGTGGCAGGCGCTTCCCATTCGCTGTTGGCACCAGCGACTTCTCAGGAGCTACAATAGAGACATGTCTTTGGTCCACAAGCCTTACGAAACGATAGAGGGTCACGGGGCAACAGCGGTCAGGCAGATTTCCGTCTTTATTGAAAACCGGCTTGGTCAACTTCACCGTATCACGCAACTCTTTGAAAGAAAAGACATTAGGGTGTTGTCGCTCTCGATTGTCGACCTGGTCGACTGCGCGATTCTGCGGTTGGTTTTTGACTCGGCTGATGAGGCGATTCGCATCCTTCGGGACGCAGGCCTCAACGTGACCGTGGCAGAGGTTGTGGTGGTTCGGCTGCCAAAGGGCAAGCGGGGCCTTCTGACCATCTGGTCCGCCCTGCTCAAGGCAGAAGTCAGTATTTCCTACGCGTACCCCTTGCTGGCTCCCCCGAAGGGTTCCGCAATTGTGATCCACGTCGACAACATCGATTTAGCGATCGATACGCTACGTGAAAACCAGTTCGAGGTCCTCGACGAGTCGGACTTGAAGGAAGAGACGTAGCTGCCAAATTGACCGGATCGCTTGCCGGCCGGAAGTTGTTAAGCCATTGTCCCACAGTTCCTTACGGAAAATCAGTGCGGTGGCACTGCGATTGCAGCGATCTCGGACATGCAGGACCTCGTACAACGTGTCGGTACTGCCGGGCGGCGAGTGGATGCCGCCGGAGCCACATGAAGGAGGCTGATATGCTCGGTTGGTGGGACCCCGTGTACTTCGTGTTCGTTGGCCCGGCTATTCTGCTGGCTCTCTATGCCAGCTTCAAAGTGAAGTCGACCTTCGCCAGAGCCAGGGAAATGACTACGCGCCGGGGCTGGACCGGTCGGGACATCGCCCAGGCCATTCTGGACAGCGAAGGCATTCACGATGTGACCATCGAACCCATTAACAGTTACCTCGGCGACCATTACGACCCGCGAGAACGGGTGTTGCGCTTGAGCCCGGATGTGTATAACGGGCGATCCATCGCCGCGGCGGGCGTGGCGGCTCACGAGGTCGGCCATGCCATTCAGCACGCCCAGGGCTACGCGGCGCTGTCATTGCGAAACAGCATTGTTCCGCTGGCCAGCATCGGCTCGAACCTGAGCCTCATCCTGATCATGGTCGGGCTGGGGATGATGCTGCAATCGCTGATGATCGTTGGTTGTGCCCTGTTCACGATGGTCGTGCTTTTCCAGGTCATCAACCTGCCCGTGGAGTTCAACGCCAGCACCCGGGCTCGGCAGGCGCTTCTGGCCAACGGTCTGGTGACTGAGGTTGAAGACAAGGAAGTGGGCCGGGTCCTTCGGGCCGCGGCCATGACCTATGTCGCCGCCACTCTGACGGCCGTCCTGACGCTGTTGTACTACCTGATGCGGGCCGGCCTGCTGGGCGGCCATCGGGACGAGTGATCCTGAAGCGGCCGCGGCCGAAGCAGTCTCAACTTCCGAAGATGAAGGCCAGACCGGTCATGTACTCGCCGCGGACCTTCTTGCAGTAGCGGACACACGCCTTCGTTGAAAATGACGCGTGAGGCAGTTGTACGATGATCTCGACCACGGAATCAGGCTCAAAGTAGTGCGCGGAGCTCATGCCCAGCCCCCCCTCGGAGATGTTCCTGACATCGCCGGTCACGCCTTCGGTCTGCCTGCTGAACATCGGCCGCACCTCGACGGTGCCGTGAAAAGACAACCGCGAGTGCCGCCTCTGGTCGTCCGGGCCTGCGTGCGCAGGGGAGTCATGCGGGATCTGCTGGACAATTTCGCTGATCGCGCCTCGGGTGAGCTTCGGTACCTCTCCGATCGTCATGTTCGTTTCCTCGCAGGGTCATCCACCCTGAATGCCACCCCTGTCAGGCCTGGGGTTCAGGACCTGATCTACCTTCCAGTCCGGGGCATCAATCATCGAAGATGAATTGCACGCCCAACAGGTACTCTGATTCGCCTTCGACCTGCTTGCAGTGGCAAACCGTCGCCTGGCCGTAGAACGTTTGCTCGGGCAGGTGCACGGAGATATCCAGAAGCGTCTGGGGCGCGAAGTAAGTGTCCGTCTTCATGCCCATACCTCCCTCGCTGATATCACGACAGGTGGCAAACCACTGGTTCGGATCGTCGCCCGTCGAATAGCGCAGCTCGACCGTACCTGGGAACGGCCAGCGCTTCGCGCGCCGCTGCTCCGTGCCGTCGTATTCCTGCCCCGCGGCCTCCGTCCGCATACGGATGAGGCGGGCCATCTGCTTGCGCGTCAGTTTGACGATTTCTTCCGTCGGCATGACACTACCCCCTGATCATAACTCGGATGCGGACGGCCTGATGGAGCACGCCCGCCGTTGCTGTCCCTTATCGGACGGATGGCGAGAGACTGGGTCTGCTGGTTTGGTCGGCGTTCGAACGGCGAAGCTTGATACTCAATCCGCCATTGTTCTGGAGGGTCAGGCTCCAGACCTGCCCTCGCTCGACTGGCACATAGACGGCTTCCCCTTGGGCGACGGTGACCCCGTTCTGGGCCGCCAGATCGGGATTCGACGCCAGGTCCCAGAACTGACGCCACAGCTCCTGCTCAAAGGGCGTTGGCGAGGGATTCACACGAAAGATATTGGGCACGTCCCCGCTGGGGTCGACAGGAAATCCGTCAATCGGATTCTGATGCTCGCCGTAGATTCGGCGGAACAACGACAGGCTTTTGCCGCGAAGGGCGTCACCAAGGGCGACATGCTCCGAGTTGAATTTCAGCACCAGGGCATCGAAGAAGATGACGTCGTCGTTGATCATGAAACGTCGAGAGGGCAGAGCGTGTCCGTCGCGGTCGATCTCCACGAATTCGATGATGGTCACGTCGGTGGCGGAAGGCTGGCCGTTAAAGACCTCGCCCTCCTTGACCTGGTCGACAACATACACTTCCGCCGCGCGGTCTTCAGCGGTGAGCCGGCTGACGGCCTGCTCGAGGGCCACGCGCCGCTTCTCCAGTTCTTCATTCTCGCGGCGAAGGCGCGCGGTTTCACCCGGTGACAGCATCCAGAGTGTCCCCGCAATGGCCGCGCCGAAGACGGCCAGCCCGAATGTCCACTGGAGATATCGCAACCTCGACCCCCGGCAAGGATGGTACCTTGCAGTCAGCCTGTTTTCCAGGCGACAAGCCCCTGTGCCCGCAGGTACTACGCTCGCGCGGCCAATTACTTATTTATACGATATGAATCGGCTCGGGGGTGCGAAAACCGAGAGTCCGCCGTCCGAGAACCTGCGGAACCGGCTCACCCCTCGGGAAAACCACTCCGCCCACCCTCACACCCCCGCAGACCACTCCAGAGCCGCGGGCCCTCCGGCACCGCCTGTGGCCGTCAGGACGGCTGAGAGGGTACCTCACGTTGTCCCAAGAGCAGGTGCTTGGTATGCGGGGGTCTGACAGGCGGGGCATGCATGCGGCCAAGTGGGCAGGGTGACCCATCCATCCAACCGAAGGGCGGATGGGTGGGTTCTCGGTGACGGACTGGGGAAGAATCGTCTGGCAGCGAACTGGCTTCGGTGGTCAATGGGGCGTTTGGGTTGACTCGATCATCGTATTCCCCAACCTTCGCTGACGTAGGGCAGCTGGGGTCAGAGCGCAGGGGGCAGCTGGGGTCAGGGGGCAGCTGGGGTCAGAGCGCAGTTAGACATTAGTGTTGACGATGGCGTGCAGGTGGTGTAACCTTCGGTCATGGCCCGGCCTTTGCGAATCGAGTTTTCGGGAGCCCTGTATCATGTGATGTCGCGGGGCAATGACCGGCGGGCGATCGTTCGGGATGACGCCGATCGGAACCGGCGGCTGGCGTGGCTGGCCCGGACGGTGGAGACCTACGGCTGGCGGCTTCACGCGTTCGCGTTGATGGACAACCACGAGCATCTGTTCGTGGAGACGCCGGAGCCCAATCTCTCGGCCGGGATGCAACACCTGAACGGCAGCTACACGAGCTACTACAACCGGCGACACCGGCGGGTGGGGCATCTGTTTCAAGGGCGGTTCAAGTCTCAGATCATCGACAACGAAGGCTATTACTGGGAGATCAGCCGGTACATCCACCTGAACCCCGTGCGGGCGGGGCTGGCCCTACGGCCGGAGGAATGGGCGTGGAGCAGCTATCCGGGCTATCATCGCTCTTCGCGGGCGCTGGCGTGGGTGACGTACGAGCGAGTGCTGCGGGAATTCGGTCGTCAAGCCGAGCCGGCCCGCCGAGCCTATCGGCGATTTGTGGTGGAGGGAATGAGAGCGAGACTCATCCGGCCGTGGGAGGACGCGGTGCACGGCGTGATCGTCGGTGGCGAGGCGTTCGTGGACCGGATTCGCCGGCTGCTGTCCGGCCGGGTGGCGGACCCTTCTCTGCCGACCCTGAGGCGGCTTCGCCCGCGTCCGGCGCTCGCGCGGATCGTGGCGGTGGTGGCCGAGGTGTTCGGGGCAGATCCTCGCGACTGGGCACAGGGGTGTCGTATCGACGACGGCTCTCGGGCGGCGGCCGCGTACCTGGCTCGGCGCCGATACGGGTACCGCGCGAGCGAAGTGGCCAAGGTCCTAGGCTACACCTCTCACGGCGGAGTGCTGGCCGCTGTCCGTCGAATCGAACAGGCCAACGCCCGCCTTCAGTCGCGCCTGAAAAAAGCAGAAACCGTGCTCGCTAGTAGCTAAATGCGCTCTGACCCCAACGGTGTTCGCCCGCCTTCAGTCGCGCCTGAAAAAAGTGGAAACCGCGCTCGCTAATAGCTAAATGCGCTCTGACCCCAGCGGTGTTCCTGACCCCAGCGGTGTTCCTCGGCCTGCCCGTCTGGTGCGTTACCGTCCCGCCCGACAGCCATGTGGACGCTCAGATCCCGAGGTACGGGTGATTGGGGCGAGCCGCACATCCTGCCAGCAGATCCTCATACTGAGCTCGGAGGCTGGCTCGCGGCGGTCCGCACTGGATGTGGTCCCAGGGGAGGGTCTCAGACGGACTGCGCGGCCGGTGGGCATAGAAGGCCGGGTCGATGCTGGTGGTTTCGAAGGCCTTGAGCCAGAGGTTGTTGTCGAAGAGTTCGTCCCAGCCGTCCATGCGGGCGCCGAGGTGGTAGGCGGTTTCGACGACGCGGGCCAAGCGCCGGTCGCCGCGGGCGAAAACGCCTTCGAGGATCGAGCGGTCCACGCGGTGGGTTTTGATGTGAACGGCCGAGCGGCGTTGTCGCGAGGCGTCCAGCAAAATGTGGCGGGCCTCCTGGAAGTACTCGGCCGTCTGCATGGAGGCCCACTGCAGCGGCGTATGCGGTTTGGGCACCAGCCAACTGACGCTGGCATTGACGGAGGCCGGCCCACCACGGACCGCCCGCTTGGCGTGGCTCACCTGAAGCGCCAGATCGAAAATCCCGCGGATGTCCGACTCGGTCTCGCCCGGGAAGCCGCACATGAAGTAGAGCTTGACCGAGTTCCAGCCGGCCTTGTAGGCCTGGCGAATTCCCTCAATCAGGTCGCCTTCGAGGACCTCCTTGCGGATGGCTTCGCGCATCTCCTGCGAGGCCGCCTCCACGGCGATGGTCAGGCCACCCTTGCGGACGCTGCTGACCAGCCAGGGAATGTCCGAAAGCATCTTGTCCACGCGGAGCGACGGGAGCGACAGGTTGACGTGGCGGGGGGCGAACCGCTCGTTCATCCGTTCCGCCAGTTCACGAAGCCGCGGATAGTCCGCACTGGACAGGCTCAGCAGGCCGATTTCGTCATGGCCGGTGGCCCGCCAGGCCGCCTCGGCAATCTCCACAATACGGTCGACTGACCGGATGCGCATCGGTCGCTTGGTGTAACTGGCATGGCAGAATCGGCACCTTTTGGGACAGCCGCGCATGATCTCGATACTGATCCGGTCGTGAACGACTTCCGTAAATGGGACAATCGGGCGGAGCGGCAGGGGGGCGTTGTCGAAATCCTTGGTGGAGCAGCGAACGATGGTCCGCCGGGGTGCAAAGCCCGCTGGACAACTGCTTCCGGCAGTCATTCCGGCAATCGTGCCGTCGGGCTGGTATTGGATCTCGTACAGCGAGGGGACATAGAGCCACTCGAAGCGGCGGGCCAACTCGACGAGCCGTTCGAAACGCGACGTGCCGGCCCGCTTGAGTTCAAGCGAGGCGTCGAGAATGGCGGCCATGCTGGCCTCGCCGTCGCCGATCACCACTGCATCGACGAACTCGGCGATGGGCTCAGGGTTGTCGATCTGAGGTCCGCCGACGATGACCAACGGGTGATGATCCTCACGGTCACTTGCGCTCAGGGGTATGTCCGCCAAGTCGAGAAGCATGAGCAGGTTGGTAAACGACATCTCGTATTGGATGGACACGGCCAGGATATCGGCGGAAGCGACAGGCTGGCGGGTGTCCCAGGTGAACAGGGGGATGCCCTGCCGGCGCATCACCTGCTCGGCGTCCGTCCAGGGGCAATACACCCGTTCGGCACACACCCTGGGCGTGTGATTGCAGAGCCAGTAGAGGATCTGACAGCCGAGGTGGCTCATTCCGACGGCATAGGTGTCCGGAAACGCCAGAGCGACACGCAACTCAGCCTGTTCCCAGTCGCCGGGCCGGACAAGCTGGTTCCACTCGCCGCCGATGTACTGACCGGGTTGCCGGACGCGCGGCAGGAGTTCCTTGCTGATCAGCTCCCGAAGGACCATGGGCGATTCTCACATTGGCATCGGCCGTCAGGCCGCGGATACGAGGCATTCTAGTGTTCGACGAGTCGGACGGACAGCCGAACAAGCGGCGCAGCATCTTCTCTGACGGGTCCGGCGGGCCAGAGATGGTTGTCGATCGAAGTAGGGGGGTGAGACTGAGGGAAGCTAACGCTGGCGATAGATGATGCGTCCGCGAGTCAGGTCATAGGGGGACAACTCGACCGTCACGATGTCGCCCGGTACGATCCTGATGAAGTGTTTCCGCATCTTCCCGGCAATATGGGCCAGCACCTCGTGTTTGGCGTTGCCCGTTTCCGCCTCAACCAGAAACTGGGCGTTCGGCAGCGCCTTGATGACTTTGGCTTCGACCTGGATCTTGTCAGACTGCGCCATAAACTCCCTTGCCTGTCATTTACAGCAAAACCACAGACCCATGGGGGAGTCATATTATCAGCAACTCCGAGGAATACGCAAATCAATATTCAGACCGGGGTCAGATGTGCCCTGATGGCCTTCCGGCCGATCAGGTCCCCAGCTCATCAAACCGGGCTCGGCGGCATCCGGCCCCGCACCAAGGATTTGGGCTCGGCGGCCGGCCGGATTCCGGAGGGGAGCCCGCCATCGCCAACCAGGGCCCTGTGCGGGAAAAGAGACCCTGCCGGCGGCCCCGAATGAAGCCCGGCCCCGTCCTTTCCGATAGATCTCCTGAACAGGTGCGGGTGCAGGCAGGGGGAGACGCGGGGTGATGTTCAATGCCCTTTATGAGCACGCAGTTCCTGTCGACCGTCCTCTTCATCCTGCTGGGGAGCGGGCTCTTCCTGCGTATGGTCGCCAAGGAAAAACACCGACGCGAGAAATACCTCGAACTGCGGCAATACGAGAAGGAGCGGGCCAAGGCTGAACGCCAGAAAAACGCAACCGGGCAAGCGATGTCTGGAACCGTGCCCGTCGCCCCGCTTGCCCAGCTCCGGTCCTCAAAAACCGAAAACGGCTGAGACCCCTTCCCCTACGCGGCAGCCTGCCACCGTCAAACGAATCCTGCCCGGTGATGGCCTTGGAAGGCGGCGTACGGTCCTTTGTCAGGGCCGGCGGTCTGCAGGCAGCAGGTTGACTGGTCTTGCCCCAGGCCTTAGAGTACAGAAGCCGCGAGCATGACGCCGTGACGCCGCGACGTCGGCGCACGTCGGGAGCGAAGGATCGTGCCTGAGACCCCAATTCGAAACCGTTCCATCAGCCTGATGTCGTTTCTGGTTGCCCTTGGTGCTGTCATTGCCGGCAGCATCCTGGTTATCACCGGTCTGGTGCCGTCTGAACTGAGCGCCCGTGCCGTCCTGGTCGTCGGCGGCATGCTGTTGATTGTCGTCGCACTGTTGTTGCACGCGCTGGTCAAGCTGCTGATCCTGACGGAGGCAAACATCAACCGCGTTCACCACAACACGCTGGATCTGCACGACACCGCCCGAAGGTTGGAGCCCATGGTGAAGCTGATTGCCGACAACAGCCAGCTTTCCGACGCGGCCCGGTCGATCACGCATCGCGACAAGGAGCTCGAGGCCCTCCGCCACGCTTTGCGTGAAGAGATGTTCCAGGGCAACTGGGACGCCGCGATGTACCTCATCGAGCAGATGCAGACCCGGTTCGGGTACGCTCGCGAAGCCGAGGCCCTTCGCAAGGAGCTTGCCCAGATTCGCGAGATGACCATCGAGGAGAAGATCGGCGATGCCATCTCGCACATCACCAAGCTCTTGGATGAGCATCAGTTCGAGCGGGCCCGTCAGGAATCGGAACGTCTGATCAAGCTGTTTCCCCGGCACGAGCGCGTGCTGGGCCTTCCCGCTGAATTGAACCGGCGTCGCGAGGCCCGGAAACAGGAACTGCTCCAACAATGGAACCAGGCGGTTCAGCGTGAAGAGGTGGATCGCGGTATTCAGATCCTGACCGAGCTCGACCCGTTTCTGACCAAGGAGGAGGCCCAGAGCCTGCAAGACTCCGCCCGTCACGTGTTCAAAGCACGGCTCGTCGCACTGGGCGTCGGTTTCGGGCTCGCCGTTTCCGAGAACCGCTGGCGCGACGCGCTGGAACTCGGCCTGAGCATTCGTCAGGAGTTTCCGAACAGCCGTATGGCCCAAGAAGTCGGCGAGAAACTCGATACGCTTCGCGTTCGGGCGGGTTTCGCCGCCGGCGCCGAGGTCATCCAGCGAGCAGCTTCCCAAGGGTAGGCTTCAATTCCTGCTTCGGCCGTTGTCCGTTGCTGAACCACCTGCCTTGATCGTGACAGCTCACGGAACACTGACGCGGCGGACGCGCCGGCCCATGAGTGTGGTGATCTCATAAGGGATGGAACCGGTCAGGGTCGCCAAGGACTCGACGCTGTTGGGCGCGGACGGATCATCGTCGATCACGACCAGTTGATCGCCCACCGCGACGGGACCCGCATCGGTCAGATCGACGTTGATCTGGTCCATGCTGACCCGCCCAACCACAGGCATGGGATTGCAGGCTCCGCCTTGGGCGTTCTGGGACCCTACGACCGCCTTGTTGCCCAGAAGACGCCTGTAGCCGTCCGCATAGCCCAATGCGACGGTTCCGATGAGGCTGTCTCGCTTGGCGGTCCACGTGCTGCCGTATCCAACGGATGCCCCAGCAGGGAGTCGTCGGAGTTCCGTCAGTCGGCCAACCAGACGCAGGATTGGGCGGAGATCGGCTGGCCGCTGGTTGGCTGGCCCCCCCCAGTACCCGTAGATACACAGGCCCGGTCTGATCAGATCAAGATGGGACTCGGGCAGGCGAAAAACGGCCGCCGAGTTGGCGGCGTGAAAGGAGCCCACTGGCAGCCCGGCACTGGCGATCTTGGCAATGAGCTCCTTGAAATCCCGAAGCTGGGTTCGTGCGAAAGTCAGATCCTCCTCATCGGCGGTGGCAAAATGCATGTAGACGCCGTCGACGCGGATATCGGGCAGCAGGGCGGCCTGGGCGACAACATCCAATGCCCTGTCACATCGGACACCGCACCGGCCCATGCCGGTGTCAACCTGGATCTCGACGTGGCCAAGTCTGTGCTGCTGGTGAGCGGCCGCCGCCAGCAGGCGGGCCTCTTCGGGCGAGATGACGGTCACCGCGATGCCGCCCGCCACGGCTTCGGCAGCGCTTTCCGACCGATCGTGTTGGCTCGGGCTTGCGAATATGGGGCCCAGGCAGAGCACTGGGCGGGTCCAGCCAAGTGCACGAAGCTCATTGGCCTCATCGAGATTGGCCACAGCCAGGCGTTCAACACCAGCGTGGTCCAGGGCAGGCAGTACCTGGGCGAGCCCGTGGCCGTAGGCGTCCGCCTTGACGGCGACACAGACCGGCGTCCCGGGCGGGATCCTTCGACGGACGGCCTCGACGTTGCCCCGGATGGCGGCGGTGCTGATGTACGCGGTCGCTGGTTCAGGCATTGGCGGGAAAGGCCTCCAGGATCGGTCCTCAAGGGCGGCACCCGGCGTCATCTGGATACGCCGACCGGCATGGTATACAATCTTTGGCCGACTGGTACAAACCCGATGACGTAGGGACCGATGGCGAGAGTGTTCGCCTGCCTCGAAATGCATAAACATCACGAACTCCCAGCCGCATTCGCTCAACTTGGCATCGAAACCCCGTTGTTGCTTGCTCTGCAGAAGATGAGCTTCAGCCAGCCCACAGACATCCAGCAACGGCTGATCCCGCTGGCGTTGACCGGGCGGGACGTTTTCGGCCAGGCCCGTACGGGTACCGGCAAGACCGCGGCTTTCGCCCTGCCGCTGCTGCAGTTGGCGAAGCCGACCGACGGCCTGCAGGGGATCATCCTCGAGCCGACACGCGAACTGGCAGTCCAGGTCGGGGCCGAGATGCAGCGGCTCGCCGAGGCCTCGGAGCTTCGCATCGTCCCGGTATACGGCGGGCAGCGCATCCGGCAGCAGGTTCATCTCCTGGGCCGCAAGCCGCATTTTGTCGTTGGCACTCCGGGGCGAGTGATGGACCTGCTCGACCGCCGCATCCTGTCCTTCAGCGGCATTCGCTTCGTCGTGCTTGACGAGGTCGACCGCATGCTGGACATCGGCTTCCGCGACGACATCAAGCGAATCCTCTCCCAGGTCAAGACCGCCCACCAGACCATCCTGGTGTCGGCCACAATGACCGACGAGATCAAACGGCTCGCCGAGCAGTACATGACCGAACCGGTCGAAGTCAACGTCTCCCAGGATAAGGTCACCGTGGACGAGGTGCAGCAATCCTTCTACACGGTAGATCGCTGGGACAAGTACCGGCTTCTGAGGACGGTGCTCGATTCCCGAAAGCCCAAGCTGGCCATCGTTTTCTGCAACACCAAGCACGCGGTTCGCAGACTGGCCAAGCGGCTGAACGGCGACGGCATCAACGCCAGGGAAATCCACGGCGATCTCGTTCAGGCCAAAAGGGACCGGGTGATGTCCCGCTTCCGCAAACACGCCATCCACGTACTGGTCGCCACGGATCTGGCTGCCCGGGGCATCGACGTCCAGGGTATCACGCACATCATCAACTATGACATCCCCGAGGACCCGCTCATCTACGTCCATCGGATCGGCCGCACGGCTCGGATGGGCTCGTTTGGAGAGGCGATGACTTTCGTGACCCGCGAGGAGGGCAAGCAGCTTACCGAGGTTGAGAAGCTGATCAACAGGGAAATCCCCTGCGAACAGATGGAAGGGTTCGAGCCATCGCCGCCGCCGGAGGAGTATCGTGCCTTTGCCCCGATTGCGACGTCGCAAGCATCGGTTGCCTCTTCGGTGGCCGTCCCGACGGCTCCGGCAAAACGCCTCGGGGCGAAATTCAGATCGAAGCGGCGCAGGCGATTGTGAACATGGCCCCAACGCCCGCCTTGCGGCATCTCTCGAACACACCTATACTGCCTGATGAGATCAGGTTCCCAAGACGGAGTGCTTATGCCGATCTATGAGTACCGATGTCTGAAATGCCGGCACGAGTTCGGCCGGCTTGTGCGGTCTGCGGGCGAGGAACAGACGCTGGCCTGTCCAAGGTGCGGAAAGAAGGACCTCGAGAAGAAGCTGAGCGTCTTCGCGGCCAGGGATGGGGCAACGTCAAAACCCGCTTTGCCACCGTCCTGTGCCGGTTGCCGGAATGCCGGCGGCCCGTGCCCGATGAGGCAGTGAAGGTTCGGTGTTGAAAGCGCTTTCGAATGAAGATTAGCCGTGCCGAAGACAAGCCGCAGATCCGCATGTCGGTTGCCGCTGTGCTGACATGGCTCCTGCCCGGTGCCGGCCACCTATTCATCGGCGAACGGATGCGGGGGCTGATTATTTTGGTGACGATCGCACTCACCTTCTGGGGTGGCGTGGCTATCGGCGGCATCAGCAACACCGTCTCTCCTGGAGGACGGTCGCTGTGGTTCATGGGCCAGATCTGTGCCGGCGGACACGCCTTGGCCGCTTGGGGCCTGGGCCACTGGGTTGATCCCAGCCCCGTCCCCAAGAAGGACCCCACGTTTGTGGCTTTCGGACGATCCGAGGAGATTTCGGTGGTCTACACGGCCATCTGCGGGATGCTCAACGTCCTGGTGATCTTCGACGTGCTGGTCAGGGCCGAAAAGCCGATGGTCGAGTCGGATCGTGCCCCGCCGGCCGCGAAAGGGGCGACCGGATGATCGAGCTGCTCGCCACTCTCATGATCAACCCTCTCCCGCTGGTGCGCTGGCAGCAGGCCCTGCTGCTGCTGCCGCTCTGTCTGTGCATCAGCATCGTCTACAAGACCATCAAGTGCGAGAACCTCCGCGAGATTCCCATGGCGGTCCTGAAGAACTGGATCACCATCGTGATCGGTATGTATGTGGTCGGCGTCGCCCTTCTGCTGATCTACGAATTACTGGCATGAGGCCGTATTGCCACGCGACGAGGTTCACCCTGGTCGCGGCGGCGAATGCCGAGCGCGAGGAGGACGAGGCGCAGATCGTCGCAAGGGTGCAAAAGCCTATGCAGGAGTCTTATCGTATTTCCGAGGCATGTTTGCGTATCTGCACATCACCTCGTTGACCGGCGCGGCTCACGGCTTGATCCCCAACTGGCCGGCGGGGAGCGTCACGCTGCCATATGGGGTCTGAACGGTACCCGACCAGGCCATGACGAAACCACCCAGCTTCTCGCCTCGAGCCAACTGCTGCACGATTCCGATACCCGTGACTTCGCCTGCCAACGAGAGCTTACCGCTGGATCCAGCAGCCAGATTGCCAAGTGCCGAAGCCCGGACGTGGCCAACCTGGGTCGGGCCGAAGGACAGACTGTAACTGATGTCAGCCAGGCCGAGGCTGCAAACGTTGGGGTTGTGCACATCGACCTCCAGGGCAACCTTTGCGCCGGTCAGTGAGGCATCGGCGAATCTCACACGGGGAGAAGAAAACGACGGAAGGCGCAGCATCGGCAGCTTCCCTTTGTGTTCCAGAGTGACATCGTAAGGACGGTCGAGGCCCGTGACGACGGCCGCTCCATGGAGCCGATAGGGGATTTCGCTGGCATCTTCCAGCCGGGCAAAGGTCTGTTGCAGTCGTGCATACTCGATCTGAACCGGCAGCGGCAGGATGCCCACACCTTCGCCGGGCAAGTCGATGTCGGGCGACTGTTCGGCCCGGATGAACTCGGTCCCGGCGACGTCCATTGCATACTGGAGCTTCGGTACCGTGAGCCGGATCGGGTGAGGGTTGTAGACCTCAACGTTGAAAACCGCCTCGACACCGTTGAAATCGATGCTTGTGATAGCGACGTTCACTGCCCGGACTTCCGGTCGTCGCGAGCTTGAGCACCCAGCAGCCTGGCCAAGCAGCAGCAAGGCGAGAACAATCCAGGATTGGCGAAGCGTCAAGAGAGCTTTCTCGAAAGTCATGGCATCTGCCTCCAGTCTCAAGAACGGCCGTCAAGGACACGCCAGGATTATACCCGGCGGGCCTGCCTGGCTCCCTCGTCGACATGACAAGCCCCTGATGTGAAACAACGAGATGCAGATCCGTGCAGTCGTTGTGTAAAGTACTCACTATGGGGCTCCAAGATCGGCGGGGGCGTCCTGCGACCCGGGGGTGGGCCGGATCGGCAGCAAGTCGCCTACGGATCGCAACTGAAGCGGAATGAGTCATCGAGGTCAAGCGGCAGGACCAGGGTCCGGAGACCCAGGGCGAGCGAGTCGGCACACATCTGGTTGCGAATCAGAGGCAGGTTGACGAAGCGGGTTGCATACTCGGCGTTGAAAACCGGCTTGCCGGCGGCAATAAACGGCTCCAGCCGGTCGCACTCGTCGAACTCGTGGCACTGCTCGTTGACCGCAAAGTCGAAGTACTCGACCAGTCCGGTGATCTGGTCGAGGTCATTCTTGAGCCCCACGGCCAGGTTCCGCCCGTGGGCTTCGTTGGCGATGAATCGGTTGAAGGCAAGCTGATCGGCAGCGGTTAGTGGAAAGCCGGAGTTGTTGGCATACCCGTCAACATTATCCGGCTCGACGCCGTCGAAACCGCGGAGTACGGCGTAGTCGAGCCGGGCGAGCATGATCTGCCGGACGTTCTCGGATCTGATGTCGAGCCAGCGTTCGTCGGTGAAGTCTTCCAGGGTGTTGCCGATCTCGGAAGCCTGGAACTCATCGGCATCTGAACGAAAAGGCTCGTACGTTCCGGCCGAGAAATAGGCGATCACCTTGCGTCCTTGAGCATGCAGGTCAGCGATCACGGAATCGGACGCATCGAAAAGGTCGATATCATAGACCTCGACGTCGTAGGCTGTGTTGATGATCCCCGCGTCATCGGGCTGAAGTTGCCATTGCCAGGTGGTCGCGACGCCAGGACGATACCACGTTCCGTCTGTGATCGGCGGGTTAT
This sequence comes from Phycisphaerae bacterium, assembly GCA_030372985.1. GTDB lineage: Bacteria > Planctomycetota > Phycisphaerae > UBA1845 > PWPN01 > JAUCQB01. Next base: position 25,978 of record JAUCQB010000201.1, on the reverse strand, counting down.
TCGGGTCGATCGGTTCCCCGGGGCCATCGGAGTCATGCGTCGCCGGGCTGCACCGTGCGGCGCAGAGCGTCGCCGCGGAAAGAAGGAACTCAAGCAAGAACAGCCGAAGCGGAGGACGCGAGCCGGGGCATCGGTGTGCGACCATGACAGATTCTCCTTTATGCCGGGCCCATGGGCATCCGTCGGCGTCTGGGCGTCTGCAAGCACGAGGGCTACTTCGAAGCCTCGGACGTCTGATTCAGCAGAAAGAGCACGGCCATGCGGATGGCCAGGCCGTTGGAAACCTGGCGGAGAATCGAGCTGTTCGGGCCGTCCGCGACGTCGCTGGCCAGTTCCACCCCGCGGTTGATCGGGCCAGGGTGCAGAATCAGCACGTCAGGCTTGCAGTGCTGGAGGCGTTCGCTGGTCAGCCCGAAAAGGCGAACGTATTCCTGCGTACTGGGGAACACGCTGCTGGTCATCCGCTCGTGCTGGATGCGCAGCATGTTGATCACGTCGGCGTCGCGAATGGCCTCGTCGAAGTTGTGGGTGACGCGGGCACCGAACTGCTCGAACGCCCGTGGCACGAGGGTCGTCGGACCGCAGAAGGTCACGCGTGCGCCGAGGCGTATGAGGCCCCAGAAATTCGACCGGGCCACGCGCGAGTGGGCGATGTCGCCGACGATGACCACGTTGAGACCTTCGATCCGCTTCTTCCGCTCGCGAATCGTGAAAATGTCGATCAGACCTTGCGTCGGATGTTCGTGCTGCCCGTCGCCGGCGTTGACCACGTGGCACTGCGTGCAGCGGGTGATCAAATGGGGGGCCCCGGCCGCGGTGTGCCGGATGATGAAGGTATCGACGCCCATCGCCTCAATGTTTCGCACGGTGTCGCGGAGCGACTCCCCCTTGGCCACGGACGAACTCGCCGCAGTGAAATCAATGACGTCGGCCGACAGCCGCTGTGCGGCCAGCGTGAAACTGGTCTTGGTCCGCGTCGAGTTCTCGAAGAACAGGTTGACGACCACGCGGCCGCGGAGCGACGGAACCTTTTTGATGCTCCGGGTCGAGATGTCCTGGAGAGTCTCGGCAGTGCGAAAGATGTGCAGGATTTCCTCGCGGCACAGGTCTTCCAGCCCCAGCAGGTGTCGCCGCGTCCAGGTGAACTCCCGATCCGCGTCGGGAGCCTGGCTGACCCCGTTTGCCGCGCCCGCGGTTTTTGTGTCGGTCTTCATCCGACGCGCACCTCATCGACTCCGTCTGACTCGGCCAGGTTGACCGTGACGGGCGTATCCTCGCGTCCGATACGAATACCCACGAAATCGGGTTGAATGGGCAGCTCGCGGCCTGGTCGCTCGACCAGAACCGCCACGCGAATCGCCTTCGGCCGTCCCAGATCCACGAGGGCATCCATGGCCGATCGAACCGACCGCCCCGTATACAGGACGTCATCCACCAGGATCAGGTACACACCTTCAATGTCGAAATCGATGTCCGTCCGTCGGAGACGGGCCTGAGAGCCGATGCTCGCGAGGTCATCCCGGTACAAGGTGATGTCGAGGGTCCCGTGGCGGATGTCGCGGGCCCCGAACCGCAGGAGGACGCTCTGCATGCGCTGCGCCAGGACCTCGCCTCGTCGCAGAATCCCGATGAGCGCAATGGGCACACCCTCGGGCAGGCTTTCGTAAATCTCCTGCGCCATTCGGTCGAGCGTCGCGGCGATGCCGGCGGCGTCCAGCAACACTTCTGATGACGGTGACTTCATGATGCATAACAGGTTACACGCCAGGCGGCCTTTGGGCAAGGTTTGTCAGGTTCGTGAGAAAAGGAGGGGCTTCGGACCTGTATCTGGGCATGCAGATCCTCACAAAGCCTGTTGACCGGGCCTGCCCGTCAACGAGCGAAGTGCTCTTCGACAAGGTCGCACACCACGTGGTAGGCAATCTGGTGAATCTCCTGGATCCGGTCGCTGGCGTCGTGATCGACGCAAAGGCAGAAGTCACAAAGAGGCTTTAGCCTGCCGCCCGTTCTTCCGGAGAAGCCGATCACGCAGGCCTCCAGCAACCGTGCGGCCTGGACCGCCTCAAGCACATTGGATGAATTCCCGGAGGTGGACAAGGCCCAGACCACGTCTCCGGCCCGAACCAGCCCCTCCACCTGGCGGGTGAACACATGGCCGAAGCCGTAATCGTTGCCGATGGACAGCAGATTAGAGGTATCCGTGGTCAGTGCGATGGCCGGCAGGGGACGCCGGTCCCGTTTGAAACGGCCGACCAGTTCGGCGGCAATGTGCTGGGCGTCGGCCGCGCTGCCCCCGTTGCCCAGAATGAACACGCGGTGGCCGTCCTCGATGGCGTCAATGACTGTTCGGGCGATGTCGCGAAGCAGAGGTCCGTGGGCGTCCAGACCCTGAAGCAGTCGGCGATGGTCGGAAATAGCGGCGGCAATCGGATCGTTCATCGCCTGGCTCCCGCGCGAATCCGCTCGATCAGGTTCGTCGTGCTGAGATCCTCAACCAGCGGCAGGAGAACGACCTTGCCGCCGCGGGATTCAACGAACTCACGACCGACCACGCCCCTGTCCTTCCAATCTTCACCTTTGACGAGCACCTCGGGGCGGATCTTCTCGATCAACGACAGCGGCGTCGGCTCATCAAACAGGACGACGTAGTCGACGGTCTGCAACGCCGCGATCACCTCTGCCCGGTATTCCTGCGGAACGATCGGACGGTCCTTGGCCTTGTTCTGAGCGCGGACGGAGGCGTCGGAATTGAGGCCGACTACCACAATGTTGCCCAGAGCCTTGCACTGCTCCAGGAACCGGACGTGTCCGGCGTGCAGAAGGTCGTAGCAGCCGTTGGTGAACACGACCGTTTCACCACGGCTTCGCCGAAGCGACAGCTCCGAGGTGAGTTCATCGGCGGTGCGAATTTTGCCGGTACCGGCCCGGGATGAAAGACGGAGATCGGCAATGACTTCCTCCCGCGTGATCGGCACACAGCCGAATTTCTCGACCTCCAGACCGCCGGCGACGTTGGTCAACCGGGCGGCCTCCTCCCATGTTGCCCCCGCGACAACTGCCGCCGCGAGCATCGCCAGCACGGCGTCGCCCGCGCCGGTATTGTCGTAAACCGCCCGGGGTCGCGTCGGAATGCAAACGGCTTTCTTGCCCCTCTCCGCCAGAATCGCCCCATCGCGATCAACCGTCACCAGGAGTCCGCCCAGACCATACTTCTCGATGACCGCGTGGGCGCTGACCAGAAGGGTGTCCACTGACGTATCACGGCAACCGGATGCCAGCTGGAACTCGGCCCGGTTCGGCGTCAGGAGGGTCGCACCACGATACTTGCTGTAGTCGCTGAGGCGTGCGGGATCGACAAGCACGGGCTTTCCGGCAGTCTTCGCGGCGGCGATGACCTTCTGGCACAAGGATTCGCTCAGCAGACCCTTGTCGTAGTCCTCGAGGCAGACGGCGGCGACATCCTTGATGGCCGCAACCGCCATCTGGATGACCCGGGCCGAATCTGACTCGGAGAACGGCCGGGTCACCTCGTCGTCCACCCGGATAAGCTGTTGGCGGTGGCGGTGCTGGGCCAGGCCGACAAAACGCGTCTTGGTGGTCGTCGGACGATCGCCCAGGGCGACCAGCCCCCGAGTTCCGATCCGCTGAGCCTCCAGCAAGGCTCTGATCCGGTGGCCGGCGTCATCCAAACCGACTGCGCCGACGCAGACCACATCCAAGCCCAACTCGCGCATATTGGCGGCGACACTTCCGGCTCCGCCGACACGTTCTTCGTCGTGTTCCTTGCGGAGCACGACGACGGGCGCTTCCGGGCTGATCCGTTCCGCATCGCCGTAAATGTAGCGGTCGAGAATGAGATCACCGATCAGCAGAACCCGCTGACGGCCGAACGATTGGACCAGTTGTATCAGACGGGGAATCAAGTCGCGGCCCTCGCCGCAGCGCCGGCGGATCGCTACCGTAACATACAACGAATACAGGCCCTCGGTCGACCGATCCGCGCGGCTGCCCAACGGCCGGCACACATCGTAAGTGCCTCGACCGAGGGCGTCAATCGGGCATCAGGGCTCGCGATTGACAATCCTCAGAAGAATGCCGGTATCGAGCAAGGATCGCATCAGTCGCGATCGAAGCAAGTGCCGTGACGGGTGCAGGTTGGCGAAATCGAAGGCAGCCCCCGGGCATCACTTCGGCAGTGCAAGCTGCAGCTCATCTGCTGGGTCAACGAACCGCACGGCCCATCCCATGTCGCCGGGGCCCTGGTCGAGCTTGAGCAGCAGCAGGTTGTCGCCCTGTTTGAGATCGACCCCGATGCGGTCCTCATCAGGCTTGATCCCTCGGCGCACGAGGTGTTCCCAGACAAGCCTGCCGTTCAGCCAGATCTTGATGCCGTCGTCGCTGCCGACCAGCAGGGTGCGTTTCCCGGCCTTGGGCGAGCGAACGATACAGGCGCCGTAAACGATGACGTCTTCAGAGGGTCTGAATCTGCCCTGCAGCATCATGACGCCGTCCTGACTGCTGACCGGTTGCCACGTGAGGTCCTGGTTGTCTTTCCCGGCATATTTGGCGCCGAAGTCAAGTTGCTCCTCGGGCGGATAGACGGTCGAAAACCCCTTGTGGTCGGGGTTGGGGAAAGGCCCGACGACCATCCAGTGGGTGATGAAGTTGCGGTAGACCTCCATGCGCAGGCAGTCGATGATCGCGCGGCAACGATCGCCGTCAACGGGGTCACCGGTGAACTTGAGCGTAATGGGCATCATGCCTTTGCGCAGGTAGGGGCGCTGGCCGGCCGGCTTGCCGTCCACCAGTAACTCGAACTTCGAGTTTCGGACATCCTGGGCCAGGACCGGACGAAGCAGATAATGCTCATCCTGCCCGACGGGCACCTGAAAGGTGATCTCGTCTCCCACATCACCGACGAACATCAGGCCGCCGCCGCTGGAGAGCGGCTTGGGGAGTTCGGTGTCGTCAATGACGCGCAGCGCATCGCTCAACGTTGCCGGGTCCTGGCAACGTTCAATTTCCAGGGCTCCCGTGGCGACGAAACCGCGCGGGATGCGATCGGCCAGCGGCACCTCCTCAAAGAAATCGTTACCGCCCGGCAACTCGTACCAGTATGCAACCGAACTGTAGTCGTTGCGGCTGGTCACATGCGGCAGGCCGGTGTAGTTCTCGATGGTCATCCGCAGCGACTTGTAGAAGGGGATGTTATCCCCGAGATGCCAACGATAGCAGCCCTGCATTCGTTCCACGTTCTTCTGGGGATGCCCGTGGGAGGGATTCGCGAAGTGGCGAATTCCCCAGGCGTCACCAAAGTAGTCCTCGGACCCTGTTCCGAACCAGGAGGGGAACTTCTCGCCGTCGACATAGACCTTCTCGTCGCCTTCACCCCACCACCCGCCGTGGATGTTGTCGGGGAACAGACAGATGCCCACGAGTTTGCCGGTTCCGCGGGTCTCGATAAGCGGGTAGTCAAAGCTCTCCGAGGCGATCTCCGAGCGGAACTTGGCCTTGAAATGCGCCCAATCATCCGGCACTTCCTGTGGCCGGTAGGCAATGGCGACCTCGACCGGCGCCGGCTGCTTTCCCTCGTTGACCAGATCGATCTTGGCGCCTGCCCGGAAGGGCATCGGGAAGAAGCAGTAATTCATCGAATCGGTGATGCCCATCGGGTACGACTTGTATTCCACGTCCTTGGGCTCGCCGAAGAAATCGCCGATCGGGCAGCAAACGGAGGGTTCCGTCTCGTCGTCCCAATAGATCCGCAGCCCGACCTTCCGTGTCGCCCATTTTTCTGTGGAACTCAGCTTCGCTCGGAATTGCCGGATGACGGCCGGCCCCTTCAACTCCGCGACCACAAGTCGCTGGCCCGGAGCGATCGTCTCTTTCTTCGTCGCGAAGCGATCGAGAGGATGTGGTCCCACCTGGCCGCACCTCGACCACTTCGCGGCCGTGTCCTCGACCGCGGCCCGCTGCGACTCGGTCAGCGGAAGCTTGAAAGTCGGCACGGTCCAGTCTTTTGGAAATGTACGGTAGTTGATGATGTAGTAGTGGCCGGGCGTCTTGCCGGCGCCATCCGGCTGGGGGATCACGCTGGTGACCTTGCAGCCTTTGGCGTAGGGAATGGGCAGATAGATGTTCGAGGCCGAATTGGCGTTGTTGGGATCCCGCTTCCAGACGAGCGGCTTGATGAACGGCTCGATGGCACCGGTGCAGAGTCTGTTGAAATCCCACTCGTACGTCGGCTTGGCGTCGCCGTCCAGGTAGAAGCGAATCACACCTTGCGGGTTGGCTGACCAGATCCGGAAGATGCAGCCGGGGCCGTCCATCTCGGCCATGACACCCTCCTTGGTCTGGGGATCGATCCGAAGAAAATGGCCCGCATCTCCATTCGCGTCCCAGTTGTTGTAGCTGTCGGTCGCGGCGTCATATTGGCTGGCCCGGTCATAACTGCTGAACTGCAGGCAGCGTACCCCGGGCTCGATGACCGGCAGGCGGTCGATGTCGGTCAGGTGGGCAAGCAGATCTTCGTAGGTCAACTCCCTGGCGGCCGCCGTGTTGGGCCGAGCGGCCGGGGACAGCAACATCAGGATTGCGGCGACGATGACGCGTGCAGGATTTCCAGTCACGGTACTCACCTCCCAGGGCACAACCAGCCGGTTTCCGCCCCATTTTTGGGCGTGATGGTAAGGCTGCAGGGCCCCCATGGCAACTCTCATGGGGACATTCAGCCTTCCCAGATCCACTCAAGCAAAATTCGGGGGTCGCCCGATAACTACAGCGACGGGCGGCGTCCAGACGCCCGTGCCCGTAGATGAGCGAGGATGAATCCGTGAACACCCCGCAGTCTGTGTGTCCCTATCTCGACGGCCGCGATGCGCGCTGTGCCGGCCTGTGGACCCTCATGAATCTGCGGGAAGCGTTCCGTCTGTGTGCCCACGATCATGACTCATGTTCCGTTTACCATAGGATCCGAGCCGCCGAGATCCGGTCCGACACACGACTTGCGCCTGCGCAATGGGCCTCAGCCTGAGGCCGCAGCGGAATCTGCGCCGTCGTTGTGCAACCAGATTGAGGCGTTCCTGCGGCATCTCAACGTCGAGGCCGGGCTGTCAGAGAACACCCTGACCGCCTATCGCCATGACCTGACGTCACTGGCCGGGTTCTGCGCCGATCAGCGCATCGACATCAGGACGATCAACGTCCGCCACATTCAGGCGTTCATGGTTGCACTGCGAGAGGCCGCAAACCTGGCCGAGTCGTCGATCGCACGCCGGCTCGTCGCGGTGAAGCTGTTCCTCAGGTACCTGCACCAGAACGGACTCATCAAAGACGATGTCTCCACGCTGATCGAGGCCCCCAAGAAGTGGCAACACCTCCCGCGCGTGCTCAGCAGACAGGACGTGGACAAGCTCCTGGGGCTGCCGAACGAGACGGACGACCCTCTGGCTCTGCGCGACCGGGCCATCCTGGAGCTGTTCTACGCCACCGGCCTGCGGGTGAGCGAACTGGTCGGGCTGGTTCTGAGCAGTGTTCATCTCGACATCGGCTACCTCAGATGCATGGGCAAAGGGCGTCGGGAGCGAGTCGTGCCGATCGGCTCGCGGGCCGTCGAGGCGCTGCGGGAATACCTGACCATCCTGAGGCCTCAGTTGATCGACGGGACATCGAGCGACCGCTTGTTCGTTTCACGGACCGGCAAGCCGCTGGATCGTACGAACTGCTGGCGGCTGGTGGTCAAGTACGCACGCCAGATGGGCGTGGCCGGGAGGTTGTCCCCGCACACGTTGCGGCATTGTTTCGCGACGCACCTGCTGGCAGGGGGGGCGGATCTTCGCGTCGTTCAGGAACTCCTCGGTCACGCCGATATCAGCACGACGCAGATCTACACGCACGTCGACAATTCACGCCTCAAGGCCATTCACCGGCAATTCCATCCGCGTCAGTAGGCTCCGACATCATCCGATGCCGCCCAGGTGAATTGCAGATGTCGGAATGCCGGCCGCACGTCGCGAAGGTGCACAATAGGAGTCATCCGTCAAGCAGAGGGCTGGGCAAACCGTTTGTGCCCGGAAGCCGACCAACGGCCTGAGCGGAATTGAAGGAGCCGACGGAGGCAGCGATCTCAGGGCAGGCCTGTCATCCATTCGCGAACGGCATCGGCGGCTGCGTTGACAACGGCATCGCTGTTGGCGCCGCCGTTCATGGTCTCCATCATCTTGCGCACCAGGGCGCTGCCGATGATGGCGCCGTCGGCGGCCGAACAGACGAGACGCACGTGCTCGGCCGAACTAATGCCGAAGCCGACGACGACCGGACGGCCGGAGGCCTGGCGAATCTCGCGGACGTTGTCGACGAGATCCGGGGGGAGTTGCTTTCGCTCGCCGGTGATGCCGGCGACCGACATGTAGTACACGAAGCCGCTGCAGGTGGCGGCGATTTTTTCCCGGCGCTGCCGAGGCGAGACCGGCGAGATGAGCATCGGCAGGCATAGACCGGCGTCGGCAACGACCCTGGCGGCCTGCGGGGCCTCCTCCAGCGACAAATCGGGCAGAATCAACCCGTCGATGCCGGCCTGGGCGGCCTGACGGACGAACGTGTCAAGACCGATGCGGTGCACGATGGAGTAGGACAACATCGCCAGCAGGGGCAACTGAGATTTCTGCCGAAATCGGGCCACCATCGCGAGGATGTCGCGGACACGGATTCCGCATTCGAGCACCCTGGTGAAAGACTCCTGGATGATTGGCCCGTCGGCGATGGGATCGGAGTAGGGGAAGCCGAGCTCGACGGCTGTGACGCCGAGGTCGGCCAGAGATTCAAGGATCCGCTGTGTTGTATCGAGATCGGGCAGGCCCGCGGTTACGAACGGCAGAAGGCCTTTCCTGCCTTTGGCCGACAGATCTGCAAACGCCCGATCGATCCTGTTTGTCATACTCATGCCTGCGATGTCGCCAAGGCCGTGCGGCGAGCGAAAACGGTCACGGTCCCACGGCACGGTTACGAAAACCGTGACTATAACGCCGAGAATGACGACAGGCCAGCGGGCGGGAACGGGAGCCCGGCAAGTGTCCAAGGGGTTGTGGATTGACGGTCCTGCAATGATGCTCGATACTGATCTGGGCAAAGCAGATTTGAATGCCGACGGAGAAGGCCACCCAGGTGAATGCGCTTGTCTTCAACCAGACGCTTCGACTCGACGCCAAATACCCGGACCCATCGCCCAGGGAGGATGAGGCCCTGATCGAGGTCCACCTTGCGGGCATCTGTGCCACAGACATCGAGATCACCAAGGGCTACATGAGTTATGAGGGGGTGCTCGGGCACGAGTTCGTGGGGACGGTAGTGAGGGGCTCGCGGCGGTGGCGGGGGAGGAGGGTCACGGCGGAGATCAACTGCGTCTGCGGCAAGTGCGACATGTGCCAGCAGGGGCTGGCCAACCACTGTCGCAAGCGAAGCGTGATCGGCATTTCGGGCCGCGACGGCTGTTTCGCCCAGTTCATCGCCGTGCCCGAGCGAAATCTGCACGAAGTCCCCGGGGCGATCAGCGACGAGCAGGCCGTCTTCATCGAGCCACTGGCCGCCGCCTATCAGGTGGTTAAGCAGTGCCCGATCGAGAAGCGGACACGCGTGGCCGTGATCGGCTCCGGACGACTGGCCCTGCTGGTTGCCCAGGTGCTCCGCACGACTGGCTGCCGGTTGGAGGTCGTCGGGCGAAACGAGCACACATTGGACTTCTGCGAGAAGAAGGGGATTCAGACGATCTCGCTGTCGGATCTTGTGCCGAGAGCCGATCGCGACGTGGTCGTGGACTGCAGCGGCAATCCGGACGGCTTTGAGACGGCCATGAGGCTGGTTCGCCCGCGGGGCACGCTTGTGCTCAAGAGCACCTGCGCCGCCGGCACACGCATCAACCTGGCCCCGGTGGCGGTCAACGAGATCACCGTGCTCGGCAGCCGCTGCGGGCCTTTTCCGGATGCCATTGGCGCGCTGGCCCGCCGTGATATAGACGTCGAGTCGATGGTGTCCCGTCAACTGCCGCTTGCCCGCGGCGTTGAGGCCTTTGAACTGGCGTCCGACCCTCGTTACATCAAGATCCTTCTGAAGGTGAAAGGGTGAGCCTTGTTTTTCGGGTACGGTCTCCGAGATGATTGAACGATCGCACGGCGATGTAACGCTGCTCTCGTTCGAGAGCCTTGAGGCGGTACCCTGGCTGGTTCACGCAGTGACCACCCGCCCGCAGAACTACGCGCCGCACCAGGGCACCGGCTGCGAAGAGGCCGTTCACTGGCGAAGGCGCGTGTGCGACATCCTGGGCATGCCGTTTGAGTCGTTGACCTCGCCCGAGCAAGTGCACGGGGCGGATGTTCTGACGCTGGAGCGCGATGATATTGGTCACGGTCGTGATGGCCGGCAAGACGCGGTTCGGTTCGTCGACGGGTTGATCACGGATAAGCCGAACGTGCCGCTGATCATTCTCTCGGCGGACTGTCCGCTGGTGGTGGTCTGCGACCCGGATCGACCGTCAGTCGGGGTGGTCCATGCCAGTTGGCGAGGGACGGTGGCCGGGGCGGCCCAGAACCTGGTCAGGCAAATGCTCCAGAGTTGCGGCAGCGACCCGGCCCGCATGAGGGCGGCCATTTCACCCTCTGCCGGACCATGCTGCTACGAGGTCGGCCCGCACGTGCGGCGAATTGCCAGGACCAGGCTGGCCGACGCGAGAGAATGCTTTGTCGAGGAGGGCGGCCGCGTTCTCTTTGACCTGTGGACCGCCAACCGAAACCAACTGGTTGCGGCGGGCGTTCCCCGTGACGCCATCGAGGTTGCACGCCTGTGCAGCATCTGCGACCGACGGTTCTGGAGCCACCGTCGCGATGGGGCGCAGACCGGTCGAACCGCGTTGTTTGTCGGTCTGCGGGGCCGGCCGACCTGAGAGTTTACTTCAGCTCGACATTCCAGTAAGCATGGTCGAGGAACTGCTTCCAGGAGCGATACTTGTCGTGTGACAACTTGAGATTGAGAACCGGACTGCGACGGGGCTTTACCGGTCTGGCGATCAGTCTGAGGTGGGCCTGTTCGGGGGTTCGGCCGCCTTTCTGAATGTTGCACCTGAGACAGGCGCAGACGACGTTCTCCCAGTTGGTGGTACCGCCCTGGCTGCGGGGGATGATGTGATCGAGGCTTAACTCGGTGGTCGGGAACTTCCGGCCGCAATACTGGCAGCAGTTGTTGTCCCGGGCGAAGATGTTGCGGCGGTTGAACTTTACCCCCCGTCGGGGCAGGCGGTCATAGAACACGAGCCGAATGATCCGCGGCACGACCAGGCTGAAACGGACCGTTCGCACCCAATCGTGGCGCTCCGGCTCAAAACGCTGCTTGAGCTGGCTGACCTCCCGCCAGCTCTCGAAGTCGTAGGAGAGATACTGGTCCTCCTCGACGTGAACCACTTCGGCCAGATTGCGATAGAGCAGCGAGAATGCCCGCTTCGCGGTTGTCACCCGAATGGGCATATAGTGGCGGTTCAGGATGAGGACATGATGACTCAGGCCTGAAGCGGGGTCGAGAACAGCACTCGTTGAGATCGCCGTGGGGAAGGCAACACCCTCCTTCTACGGCCCGAGTCCCATAAAGCAGGGACCCGGCCGTGGCCAGCCCTGCATGCAACGATTGTCTGCATTATACGGCGAATCGCCCGCCCCTGCAACAGCGGCTTGCGCCAGCACTTGTTGACTGCCCGGCCACCTAGTCGCCGGTACCGCCATTGAGATTCCGCTGAATACGCTTCAGTCTGGCTGGTCGCGATGCCGGAGCGGGAGCGGTCAATCGGCGGCCGAAAAACCGCTCGTAAACATCGGTTATCCCCACCAGGGCGAACAGCACGACAAAGCCGCCAACTGGCACCAGGTTCCGGGCGAGCGGATCGGCCACCGCCACCAGAACCCACTGGCAACAGGAGAACAAGCCTCCAGTCAGGGCCAGCCATCGCCAGGGGCGATACCGGACAGCGATCCAGAGGCCCCAGAAGGCCGGGATCGACCAGAGAAACTGGAGAAGGATGAACGGGTAGTGAACCCGGCGGTGTCTCGTGGCGTAGACTGACTTCCACATGCGCTCGCCCAGCCACGCGAGGGTTTGAGCGGGAGCCACCCGGCACTGTTCAATGAGGAATCTCGCGGCGGGGGGGCGAGATGCGGTCCCAAGCGGCGAAGCGATTACGGCGGCGTCGGCGATGTGTGAGCCGCTGGCGTCATCCAGCGTGCTCCAAAGATCGGCGTCAATCCGTGCGGTGATTCGCGTCAGATCGTCCAGAAGCCGATCTCGGATCAGGAAGAATCGGAGGACCATCCGAAGTCGGAGAGCGTCTTGCGGCTGCGGCACGCCTGCCGCAAGCCGGCAGGCGGTGTGAGGCCATGCCGGGGGAGATTGAGAATGCGATGGAGTAACTTCGTTCTTGTCGGGGCTTTCCGTCAGTGCTCTGGATAATCGCGGCAGCGCGACGGCCGCAGCGAGAAGCGTCGTCCCGACCAGGAAGGCCGTCAGAGCAACAAACGCACCGGCAGCTCTGCCGCCGTTGGCTCCCCGTGTCGAGAACAGCATCGCCAGAAGTGCGATCGCCAGGAAAATGAGCGATTGAGGGCCGATGGTCAGGATCAAAGCCGCCAGTAGACCCAGGAGCACAGCCGCGCCGGCCCTTCGCGATCGTCGCCACCACAACAGGACGCACCACGCCGCGGCGACAAGGGCGATCATCGCGTTGAGTTGGTCGGCCTGGTTCGCCAGAAACGAGAAGGATGGATGCACCACCCAGAAAAGGCCGACCCACAGCCCCCATTTCGGTCCGAGCCCCAGTCGACCGATACCATACCAGGCAATCCCCGAGAGCATGGCCAGCAGCAGGTTAGCGACAAAGAGAATCGAGGTGACCTCCGTGGCCTCCATGCCGTGGCCTGCGAGGGCTTCACCGATCAGGTCGTACAGCAAGCCGTGGGCGACGAGGCTGGAGGGAGGCACTGGTCGAGGTGTCGGCAGACGCAGCCCCACAAGCCATACGACCATCTGCATACCGGCGGCCGCGACCAGTACGATGCTCCCGCCCACGGCAGGGTGCTGAAGCAGGGGCGCCGGAAGAGACGAAGCATCGCCCGGCTGCTGTGCCTTGCCGGGCGGCAGGCTGGATTCGGGATCCTCAAAACGTGCTCGCACCATCCTTGGCATGGTATGGCCATCGTCGGGTTGCTGTCGATGGAGGCCCGCCGGCGGGCTCAGCCTTGTTCGATCTCTTTGGCCTTGGCGGCAACGAGGGCGTCGACCTGCAATTCATACTTCTTGGTCAACTCCTGGATTCGCTCCTTGGAGGCCTCGGCATCGTCCTCGGATATCACCTTACTCTTCTCCTCCGCATCGAGGTTCTTGTTGCCGTCCCTGCGAACGTTACGGATGGCAACCTTCTGCGCCTCGCCCAGCTTGCGAACCTGTGTCAGCAGTTGTTGCCGCCGTTCCCCCGAAAGCGGGGGCACGGGCAGGCGGATGATCTTGCCGTCGCTCATCGGGGTGATGCCCAGTTCGGAGCCGCGTATCGCTCGTTCGATATCCTTGAGCGTGCCCGGATCGAAAGGCTTGAGAAGCAACTGGTTGTTCTCGGGGACGGAGATGCTCGCCAGTTCGCGCAGTTCCATCGTTGAACCATAGGACTCCACAGTGACCTTGAGGTGTTCCACCAGACCCGGAGAAGCCCGCCCCGTCCGCACTGTCCTGAGCTCCTGACGAAGGAACTCAACCGCCTTCTCCATTGACTCTTCACACTCAAATTCGATCTCGTCCACCGGCATGTGTCATTGCTCCAGAGTCTCAACAGTCTCCAACGTGTTTTGCGAGCCGCCATTTTATGCGTGAATCGTGTGCCAGGCAACAGGATGTCGGATGCCGCAGGTTGGCGGGCGACGTATCAGGCAGCCGACACAAGGACCGATGATCGGCCCGGTCCGTCGGTCGAGGCTTCCCGGGCGGCTGCCCTCCCGGCGAGAGCCTGATCGACGAGCCGGTCCCGGGTTTCGCCGTCCGCTGGGGCGGTCGCGCCCCGATATGCTTTCTGCCGGCCGCCGTCATGTTGTCGTCCGCGACGCGAGGCTGTATCGTGGGATCATGACTTCGGCAATCGAATCCTCTGGTTCCGACCCGGGCCCGGCGCCAACGCCTCAGGTTCGTCGCGGGCTGTTGGTCCGCGGCCACAAGCTGAAGGCCCGGTTGACATTGGGGCGTGAAGGCCTCACTGAGGCGTTTGCAGCTCATATCCGGCAGTGTTTCGAGCACGCCGATTTACTCAAGGTGCGAATCGATGTCGACGATCGGGACGACGCGCAACAAATGGCCACCGCCCTGGCCGTCTCCGTTCCCTGTCATCTTGTCCAGAGGACGGGTCGCGTTGCACTCCTGTATCGATATCTGCCCGAGGCGGACGATTGATGTCCGCTGCTTGGCTCGCCGGCCTGTTTCTCTATAATCGTTGCCTTCCATTGTTCCCGGCTCTGGAGAATGAACCGTGCGACTGGTTACCGACCGCTCAGAAACCCTGGCCATCCTGGACCGCTGCCGCAAGGCGGAAGTGGCCTTGTTTGCCCCGAACGGCGAGCAGCCCGCTGAGATCGAAGGGCTGCTGATCGGGGCACAAACGTTCGCGGAGACCCACAGGATTGCCGACCTCCCGATCGCCGTCGGCATGACCTCGATGTACGCGGACAACCCGCAGTTCCGGAAGGTCTCGTTAGGTTGCCGCATTGCCGAGAACGTCTCCGGTCTGGCCGGTGGAAACGTCCGCGAGGGCTGCGAGATCTGGCTGCGGACACTGGGGGTCTATGAGGACCTGTTGGACACGTGCCCGGCCGTGCGGGTGATGCCGTTCATCGACCATGGGTGGGTGCCGGACAAGGACGATCTGGCCTTGCTGCACGATCCTCGTGTGGTCGATCGCATGTCCATGATCATGTACGACGCCAGCAAGTATGACTACGACGAGAACATCCGCCATGTCCGCGACTATGTTCGGAAATTCGGCAGCCGGGTGGTGATCGAAGGGGCCTCGGACAAGATCTACGACCCGAAGGACATCATGCGGCTCAAGCTTTCACGCGAGGACCAGCTCTCCAAGCCGGACAAGGTGGCGGAATTCGTCGAGAAAACAGGCGTCGACCTGATCGTGCCCAACCTGGGCACGGAACACCGCAGTGTGGGAGTGGGCGCCGCGGAGCGCCGATATGAGCGGGACCTGGCCCAGGCGATTCGGGACCGGGTCGGTGCGATCATGTCGCTTCACGGATCGAGCTGCCTGGGCGGCAAGGTAGGGACAACGCCGGCCGACGGGATTGTGAAGGTCAATTTCTACACCGCCATGGCCGTTGGAGCCGGCAACAAGATCGCCGGACTTCTCCGCAAGCACGCGGATGTCGCTGAGAAGGACAAGAACCTTTGGATCAACAGCGAGTCGTATTTCCACGACATCCGCCGGCGGCACGTGGCCGAGGTCTGCCAGGAGATGCTGACGACTCTGGGATACGCCAGGCTTGGCGGGTAGGGGGGTATCGTGGCGTTCACACCGCATTGGCCGGAAACGACGGTAGGGGGGCGGCGCGACGGGCGCCCCATCGAATGGTCGTCCACGATGACCTCCCTGGTGTATTTTGGCAAAGAGCACAAGGCGGTCATCGACAACCGGCCAATTGTGTGCACGGACCAGGATATCATCGCCCGCGTGGACCGGGTTCACCGATGCGGTACCGACGTGAAGATCTTCCGGGACGGGCGGCCCGATCAGTGCGAGGAGTCGCTCCTGGACGAGCTGAAAGGGATCTTTCGATGCAAGGAACCGGCCGGGCCGGTGCCCTTCACCGACTACGCGGACCTGGCGATGGGGGGGCAGCCTCGCTCCGATGTGAAAGATCCTCTTTACCGCGAGCTTGCCGGGCAAATTGCCGCCCTGCCGGAGGATCAGAGGAAGACTCTGCCTTCGATGATGCGCCTGTATTGGGGTCGCATTCTCGGGCACGAGACGGTCGTCACCATCGAGCGCGTCGGGTCACGGGTTCGGGAGCTGAAACGAGGCATCGGCTACCTGGATGGCGTGGAGCTGAGCCACGAGTACCTCGATTTCCAGCCCGGCGAGAAATGTGTCCTGCAGAGCCGGGTTGCGTACTACGATCCACCGCCGGCCGGCATGCCTGAAGCTCGCGGCGTGCAGCTTCTCGGCGGCAACATCACCGACTTGGCGATGAATCAGGGCGGCGCCTACGCGGCCCTCGTTCGCCTGACGCCCGAGATGATCTGCAGCGGCTCCATCATCCGCGTTCCGGCGGGGGTGTCACCCCAAGCGGCCGCCCTCGCCGAGCCGACCGCCTGTTTGCTTGATTGCTTCCAGAAAAGCACGCACGAGGTAGGCCAGGACGCCCAGGGATCGATCCTGGTCAAGGGCTGTCGGCAGGGCGGCCTCGCATGCGTCATCGGCAGCGGTTCGATGGCCCTGATGGCCGGGCAACTGGCTACTCTCGATGATCCGCTTCTTCGCATGGGCAGGGCCCGCGAGGTGGTGTTCATCGTTCGCAGCCAGGCCAAGGCTGACCTGGTTCGGTCGATCCTCTGTGACCGCCCCATCCAGACGGTCATCTGCAAAAATGACCGGATGCGCGAAGCCGTGGCCGCACAATACGCCCCATCCTGCCAGACTCGCTTCGGCAAGCCGTTCCAAGGTTTTGACGACGTGATCCTCGCGGCCGGCGGGCCGCCCACCGTTGCCGATTGCCACGTTCTGCTCGTGCCTACCGGCGGCCGGATCCTGGCCTTTGCCGGCACCCGCGGCCCGTGCACCCTTGAAAGCGGCGTCTGGCACTACGGCAACGCCGGCATCGTCGGCACCAGCGGCTGCAACACCAGGATGATGGAGATTGTTCTCGGCCTGTTCGCTCGCCGCAGCCTGCAGCCTGAGCCGCTGGCCGGCAAGGTGTACACATTCGACGACCTGCGTAAACCTGGCGGCATCCAAGCCTTCTTCGACGATAAGCGACTCCGGCCGTGCCTGGAGCCCAATCGTTGACCTCATCAACAAGCCGGGTCGGCAGCAGGCAGAGTCCAGGATGACGGCCGCGACATGCCTTCGCAGGCTCGATGGAGCGGCGGAGGAGTAGGCCGCTTGGGCGAGCCGCCGTGGGCTTTGCCGCCCCGCCATAACGTCCGATAAGGCAGGTTATGTTGCGTTGAGCGGTGGGGGGGCTGGATAACACGAAACGGCGTGAAATCAGCGGTTTTTGGTCATTTTATGGCCTTTTGACCACGATGGCCGCCAAGTGGCCGCCGAAGCCCAAGGAGGTCTTCAGGATCGCCCCTGCTGCAAGGTCGAACGTTCTGGCGGGCAGGCGGAGGCCGGCGAATTCGGGGTCCGGCTCGACGAGTGTGGCCGTGCCGGGACTTCTGCGGCTCTGGCCGGCCAGGACGGCCAACGCGGTCTCGACGGCCCCGGCGGCGCCCATGAGGTGGCCGATGGCGCCCTTGGTTGAGACCACTGGCAGGGAGGTCAAGTGTCGTCCGAAGACCTGGCGAAAACAGTTCATCTCGGCAAGGTCATTCTGTGGCGTGGCTGTCCCGTGGGCGTAGAGGCAGGAGATATCCTGGGATCTGACAGATCCATGGTTGAGGGCGGATCGGACGACCTCGGCCAGGGGGGTTCCATTCTCAGAAACCTGGGCCAGGCCCGCGGGGTCGCTGCCGATCGCCCAACCCTGGATGCGCGCCCAAGGTGAGACGCCCCGCCGGGAGGCCGAATCGCGGGACTCCAGAATCACCAGGGCTGCGCCCTCGCCGACGACGAATCCGCTGCGATGTCGGTCAAAGGGCCGGCAAGCCCAGGCAGGTCCCAGTTCTGGATGTTCCTGGGCCAGCACGCCCATGTTTCGATAGGCAGCCAGCCACAGCGGCGACAGCGAAGAGTCGGCGCTACCCGCCAGGACGATGTCGGCCTCGCCATTCTGAATCGTTTCCGCGCCGTGAATGATGGCGTGCAGGCCTGTTGAGCAGGCACACACGGTTGAATGTGCAGGGGCAAGTCCAAAGCGGGCGCAGATCGTGCGAGCGGGAGCATCCGGCAGGAAATCGAACCATCCGCAGGGCGGCCGGGTGCGAAGCGTGCCATCCTGGTCGACACCGCAGGGACCCGGCAGGAGCAGATCTACGAGAGGCTTGCTTGTACCGATGGAGGCCGCGATCCGCACACCTTCCGATTGGGTCGCCAGTCTTGCTGATATGAGGGCTTCTTCTGCGGCGGCCACGGCCAGTTGGGAGACCCGGCTAAGATGCTCGGTTCCTGCGGGTGGGCTGAAGCCGTCGACCGTCGCTGCGCAGAGCGGTCCGAATCCCGGACCGAACCCCCCTTCCAGACGATGAACCGCCCTGCCATCGGCCAACAGCGTACGCCATGTCTGCTCACGACTGATTCCAGCAGGTGAGACGATTCCGATTCCGGTTACCAGGACATCAGCGGGCATTTTTCAGGCAGGCATGTGAGATCGATGAGCTTCATCAGACGCGGCAGCCGGGCGGAGATACGGTTCGAGTTCCAGGCCGAGGTCGCGAATCATGCGCAGGTCCTCGCCGGCTGAGCGGCCACAAGTCGTCAGATAGTTGCCCATCATGAAGCTGTCCGCCCCGGCAAGGAACATCCAGCTTTGAAGGTCTCGCAGATTGACCTCTCTGCCGCCGGCGATATTGATGCGCTGCGACGGAAGAATGAAACGATAAACGGCGATGATCCGCAGGCATTCAAGCGGTTCAAGTGCCCTGTTGTGCTCGAGCGGCGTACCGGCGATTGGAATAAGGAAGTTGATGGGCACGACCTCGGGATTGAGCTCGCGCAGCTCGAAGGCTAGATCGAGACGATCCTGCCAGGTTTCACCCATCCTAAAGAGGGCTCCGCAGCACAACTCAATGCCGGCCGCCCGCAGATTCCGCAGCGTTTTGAGTCGATCGTCGTATGTGTGCGTGGTCACGATGCTCGGAAAATGTCGTCGAGAGGTCTGGAGGTTGTGGTTGTATCGTTGGACGCCGGCTTCGGCCAGACGTCGGGCCTGCTCGAAGGTCAGGACGCCCAGCGAGGCGCATGCCCGCACCCGCCCTTCCCGCCGGATTGCCCGGATGACATCGCCCCACTCTTCAATCTCATCATCGCCGGGTCCCAGGCCGCTGTTGACGATGCCGAAAGACTGGGCGCCGTTGTCCGCGGCCTGCCGCGAGACCGCGAGCACCTCCTGCCCCTCGACGGTTCCGCCCGCCGTGACGTGTGTTCGGTAGTGTGCGGACTGGCTGCAGAATGCGCAGTCCTGATCGCACAAACCCACCTTCGATGCGACGATACTGCAACAGCGGACCTTGGGGCCGAGGTAATGTTCTCGGATCCGGCTTGCCCCGGCGAACAGCTCAGGCAGGCTCGCGCGTTCGGACCGAACGAGCTGCTCGGCCTGAGACCGCGTCACGGGGGTGCCGCCGATGACCTGTTGAACGATCGCCCGGATCAGATCGGACATGGGACGGGGTTCCTGTGCGTTCATGCGGGCCCGCACCGGCTCGCGCCTTGCGGCGGGGAGGCGATTCTCATCTCGTACGTCCGGTCGGTCTCGCGGGTTCCTGTATCTGGCGGAGGATCGGGATGGGCGGCTGCAGGAGCTCGACCTGGCCCGTCTGAGGATTGAACACGTAGGCGTTCATCTTCATCTGGGCGGTGTCGAAGACCATCAGCAATTCCGTGTAATCGTTGTACTGGCTGGTCGTCACCAGGTAGTCGCCGCCCTCGGCGTTCTGTCCGATGGCCATGGCCTGCTTGGGGCTGACGGCATGGATGATAATCAACCCGGTGAGCAGGATGACGGCGGTCACGGTCAGGACGCCAATCGCGAAGTCTTTGCTGTTCATTGTCATCCCCCTTTCAGCGGAAATCCCGCACCAGGTCACGCGAGTGGTACCAGCGAACCATCATCGGCTGCTCGATCATCTGGGGCACCTGCGCGCGAAAAGCGTGCATCTGGCGCCGGGCCAGGTCGAGAAGATAGATGGTGTCGTTGTTCCTCTCCGCCTGGGCCGAAATGAGAATGAACTCGCCCCGCAGGCTGACCGGCTGAGCCTTGGCCTCAGGCAGTGAGTAGTTCGAGAGGATCAGGCCGCCGAGCAGCAGCAAATTGACACCCACCAGGACGACGATCAAGGCTTGTTTGCTCATTCCCAGGGTCCTCCATAATGAAAGCACACTGGCCCTCGCATGGCGGTCACTTCAGGTTCGACCGCTTGCTGGGTTTGAAGGCGACCACAAGGCAACCGATGAGGAAGATCGTCCCGATGACCCACTCGATCATCGTCGATCTTGGTTTGAAGTTGTAGGTTGGTCCTTCGGACGACCCTTGCGCCAGAGCCGGACCAACCGCCAGCAGCAAACCAGTCAGGAAGCACAACACTCTTCGAATCATGGGTTTTGTCCTATCGACCATCGTTTTCGATTTACCGGTATTCGACACATTATAGGCACGGGCGACTCAGGGCGAAAGGCCGCCCGGCATTCCGCCCGACGGGCACAATGGCGGAGATCCTGGCAGGAGGGCGTCCAGCGGCCGGACAATCCTCCGGAAAGCGCTGTTGGGCACGGAGACCGTCTGCCAACGATCTGAGCGATCACGACACGCCTCGCGGTAGTCAGCCAGGCCGGCGGTGTAGAAAGCGTAGCATTCTCCTTCGAACAGATGGGGCGTGACCGCCGGCCAGCGATCCGGCGGCCCCTGCAACAGGTATGCGAACACCAACCGCGCCTCGTATTCGTCGCCGAAGGCCGATTCCCAGTCCGCCAGCCCGGCCAGGTCCTCCCGCGTGATCCAGCTTTCCCAATAACGCTTGGTACCCCCCTGCTCGTCGACGTATGGGAAATGCCGGCCCTTGACATCGACCAGCCACGCCCGCCCGGCGGGCGGATAGACGACGTAGTCAAAGGATTTGATCTTCGTTCCCGCGAAGACCGCCCGCCGCGTTTCGTCCACGGACACGAAGGGTATGGTCCTGACTTGCAGGTAGTCCTCGAAAGCCGACTCGTAATGGTCGCGGTTACGAGCCATCGTCGATGATTCCGTGCTCAATCGCTGTCTGACCACGGCCAGCCGTGCGGATTCGCCAGAAAGCGGTCGACGCCGATCTCCACCTGTTCGCCGCTGGCCAGGTCCTTCACGCTGACGGCCTGCCTCTGCGTGTATTCGCTCCCGACAATCACGGCTCGCGAGGCGCTGCACGCCGAGGCCTGCTTGAGCTGCTTGCCAAGCGCCTGGCGGCGGTAGCTGAACTCGGCGGCAAGGCCGATCCTCCGCAGCCGGGCGGCCAAGGCCAGCACTTCGTCGAACAGGCTCGGGTCGGCGTCGATCAGAAACAGATCGACCCGCCTGGCTTTCGTTGCCTCGGCAGGCAATCGGTTCAGTTCGGCGAGCAGCGTCAAGATGACCACGTCGCTGGTGCCGAAGCCGATGCCGGACATCGGCGGGCCGCCCACCGCTTCGAGAAGCCGCCCGTACCGCCCCCCACCGCAGATCGCCCGCTGGAACTCGCCCTTGCCGAACGCCTCAAACACCACGCCGGTGTAGTATGCCAGCCCACGAACCACACCCATGTCGAACCGGCAGTACTCTCCGACGCCCATGCTGGTGAGCAGGGCGAGCAGTTGCCTGAGGCGGTCCAATTCCGCCTCGGCCGCCGCGTTTTCCTTTGCCATCTCCGTCAAACCGGCCAAACCTTCGGGACCGGCAGCCTGGCCAATACTCAAGAGCGTGGTTTTCTCCTCGCCGTCGCGACTCACCTTTTCAACGGTTTCGACGAATGCCTCCCACGAAAGCTTGTCTCGCTTGTCGAGAACCGCGAAGATCTCCTCGTGCCGCTGCTTCTCAAAGCCTTGGGCCGCAAGGAGCGATGACAGAAGCGAGCGGGAGTTGACCTTCATCACCACGTCGTCGGGGGTAAGTCCGACTTCACGGAAGAAATCAATGGCCACCAGGATGCACTCGGCATCGCTGACCACATCGTCGATGCCGACGACGTCGATGTTCCATTGAAAGAACTCCCGCAACCGGCCCCGTTGCGGACGCTCCGCGCGGCAGAGCCTCGGCAGGCTGAACCACTTGATAGGCCGCGACAGGGAGTTGGCCCGGGCGGCGATCATGCGGGCGAGCGTCGGGGTCATCTCCGGCCTGATGGCCAGCTCGCGCCCGCCTCGATCCTCGAAATGGAAAAGCTCGGAGACGATGCCCTCGCCGCTCTTGGCCTTATACAGGTCCAGCAGCTCGAAGATCGGTCCGTCGTACTCCTCGAATCCGTTGCGAAGCGAGACGCGGCGCCAGATTTCCATGATCCAGTTGCGCGCCGCCATATCTTCGGGGTAGAAATCTCTTGTGCCCTTGGGTGCCTGGAACTTCATGTTCTTCACTTTCGGCCGATGGATGAGGCGGTTCACGCCGACTTGAGCAGCGGGATCGCGATGCGCGGCCGTCGAGCCGAGCCGGTTCGGCGGACCCTGAGCTGCCGTCCCTTCTTCGCGGTCGCGGCCGTCCGGCGCTTGCGGGCCGCCTGGCGTTTTCGTTTCTTCGACAGGTACTCCGTGGCATAACGGGCGACGTCATCCGGATCCACGAAAACGTGCTCATATTCGTATTCGTCGCCGTGCCAATCGCACTTCTCGGTGTTGTAGGACCTGCAAATAGGCGGCCGTTTCTCGTAGATCGCGCAGCGGTTGTCGGGCAGCAACGCCCGGCACTTGCGGTTGATCTGCAGGTACCACTGGCCGTCCTCGACAAACACGGTGCTGTCTTCATGGAGGAGGTACCAGCGGATATCCTCGAAATCCCGGCGGGTTTCCGGCTTGTCGATGGCCAGAGCAAAGTAGCGGCAGCAAAGGCCGACGCACTTGCCGCACAGGTCGGTCGAACGAGAGTCTGTCGGTCGTTTCATAACGCCATGGTCTCCACGGACAAAGGCAGGATTGTACGGAAAAGCGATGTTTGCGGCAATATGGGCAGGCTGGTCATCGCTCCCATGGGATGGGGCATCACCTTCGGGGAACAAGAGTCCGCTCGACGACTCGTGGGGCCCGAAAAAGAGGGCCGTTGCTCTTGGACGTTGCGAGAGAAAACGCGGGGGGATACGCTGGTCTTTATGCGGATTATTGCGGGACAATGGCGAGGGCGTCAGATTGCCGGACCCGCGGGAGGCCGGACCCGCCCGATCACTGATCGTGCCAAGACGGTGCTGTTCGATGTTCTTGGACATCGCCTCGCACGTCCGGGGACGCTGCCGCCGCTGGCGGTGCTGGATCTCTTCGCGGGTACCGGGACGCTCGGCATCGAGTGCCTGTCCAGAGGGGCCGGCTTTGCGCTGTTTGTTGAACAGCACCGTCCGACCGTGGCTCTGATCCGCGAGAATCTCGCTTCTCTGGGTATCCTTGAGGGCCAGGGCCAAGTGCTCTGTGCCGACGCGACCCAATGTCAGTTTCCACGGCCGCAAGGCTCGCCGGGAGTCTATTCGCTGGTACTGGTAGACCCCCCCTACCGTCTGCTGATCGGGCCGTCACCCCACCCATACCTCCGGCCGCTGCTCCAGAAGCTGGCCCTCGACCCGGTCATTGCCGATGGTGCCATGATCGTGGTTCGGCATCCACGGACTCCCCTGGGCGGCCCAAGCCTGGCCCCGCTGGTTGAGATCGAACGGCGGGATGTGGGCTCGATGACCTTCCGCTTCATGGGCACGCCTCGGCACGCGGCGGGGGTCCGAAGCGAAGCCCTATCGAGAGACGAGGAAACAGGATGAGAAGGCCGCTATCGGTTCATGATGCCGCCTTGCGGGTGGTCCAAAGGCTGCGCCAGCATGGGCATCAGGCCTTCTGGGCCGGCGGCAGCGTCCGCGACATGCTTTTGGGTCGGGAGCCGACCGACATTGATGTGGCCACAGATGCCGTGCCCGACACCATCATCAGCCTGTTCACCCGGACGCGCAAGGTGGGGGCCAAGTTCGGCGTGGTGATGGTCCGCCAGGGACCCCATTGGATCGAGACGGCGACGTTCCGCAGCGATCTCGATTACCGCGATGGGCGCCATCCGGAGAAGGTCGTTTTTACCACCGCCGAAGAGGACGCCCAGCGGCGGGACTTCACGATCAACGGGCTCTTCTACGACCCCATCGACAAGCAGGTCATTGACTATGTGGGCGGCCGGAAAGACCTGGAGGCGGGCATCATCCGAGCGATCGGCGATCCGGCCCGGCGGTTTGCCGAAGATCATCTGCGTATGCTGCGGGCGGTCCGGTTTTCGGCCCGGCTTGGCTTTCCGATCGAGTCGGAAACGGCGGCTGCCATCCGCGAGCAGGCCGAGCACATCAGCCGGATCAGTCCGGAGCGGATCCACGAGGAACTCGAAAGAATGCTGGACCACCCGGCGCGGGCTGAGGCGGTTCGGCAGATTGCCGAACTGGGCGTCTTGGCGCACCTCTGGCCGAACAGGTATTGGCCCCCCGACCGCGTGGCGGACAGCATTCGCGTGCTGGGCCACCTGCCGGAGAAGGCGGGTTTTGTTCTGAGCATGGCGGCCCTGCTCAATGAGTACCCGCCGGCGGCGGTTTTGCAGGTGGCACGAGATCTGCGCTGCAGCAACCAGCAGGGCGAACGCATCGCCTGGCTGATTGAGCACGTTGACGACCTTCATCATGCCGAAGTGCTGTGCCTGCCGGCCATGAAGATGCTCATTGCCAACGAGGGTTTCGAAGACCTTCTGGAACTGCACAAGGCAATTTGTCTGGCTCGCGGGCTGCCGCTGGAGGGCAACGAGATTGCCCGACAACGGAAGGCGTCGATCCCGCCCGAGGAGGTAGCCCCCCCACCGTTTGTCACCGGCGATGACCTGATCGCCGCCGGCCTGGAGCCTGGCCCGCGGTTCAGGGAGATCCTGGACCGACTGTACGACGAGCAATTGGATAACCAGTTGACGTCGAGAGATCAGGCAATTGAGCGAATGCGGGCGTTGCTCTCTGGCTCAGAGCCTGAGGCTGAGCATGGGGGGCCCTGTCGAAATCCCAGTGTTGAAGACTCGCCGTAGCGGGGCGACTGACATCCCAAGCCGGTAGGACCATGAAGGTCAGCGTGACGGATACACAGGGCGCCGAGCATGACCGAGGAGAGCGACAAGCCGAGCATGGCCAGGACCCGTGAGCCGACGGGATCCTGGGATGATCACGGTTTTCTGTCGGACATCGATCCTGCGGACGCGGAGCTCCCCGCTGCCACCCGGCGCAGCCCCATGCGTCTGGCGATCATCGGGATGTGGCTTGTGTCTGGCCCGATCTTTTTATGGCCCATCATGTGCGTTGCGTTCAGCTTTGATATCTCGTCTCCCATTGCTGCAGGCGTGACGCTGCTTCTTGCGGCTGGAATCTACTTGGCAGTACTCTGTTTGGCTGTGACGGCCTATCTTTGATCACCGCTCGCTGACTTCGGCCTGTGTCGGCATTGCGGTTGCACGCTTTTTGGACTACGAGACCCGCGATGTCCGGAGTGCGGGACTCCGTTCGACATGGAGCAAGTGCATGAGGAACTGGAGGTCGCCGGATCTGCTCCCCTGCCGAGCCCGCGGCCGAGGTGGAGACGGGCGGATCTCGCCTATGCCATTGCCGTCGGTTTGTGCTACTTGCCCGGTCTGGGGGCGTTGTCCTGGCGATTCTGCGCCCGGACGCCGAGACCTTCCTGGACGACATATTCCGGGTTATGCCCTGCGTCATGCAGGTTGCAGGGGATGTGCTTCTTCTTAGGATCTCTAACAAAACCCTGAAACCCGGTGCCAGCAGATGAGCAGACACCCGATGCTCAGGAACGCCTGATGAATATCATCTCGCTTTTCATCTGTCTCTTATACACATCTGACGCTGCCGACGAGTTCCGAAC